>NZ_JXSS01000042.1 GCF_000855665.1 Lysobacter sp. A03 | reverse complement strand
CTAACACCGGAATTAAGCCGACCCGCAACGCGTTGGGCGGCTGCTGACGGAAACCGAACCGCGACTCTGCCTGGAAATGGGACTTCGCGGGTTCGGCTTGAATGACCAGTTAGCTGCTAGCCCCAGATCCTTCGAACTTTATCTTTGCACCCTTGATGAGCGGCATGAAGGGCTCGGCCAGCGAGAGCTTGAGATCTACCCAGAATGTCACTTCCCGAGCACCAGCGGGTGCTTTCGAGAGTGGCCCTTTCACGGAAAAGTTGAACTTATCAGGCTTGTTCGCGACCATGAAGCGCTGAAGTCGTTTCAATTCTTGGATCCCGTCAGGGGTGAGGGCGAGCGAGTACGTTAGGACCGGAACATTCGAGCTGAACACGCCAGCAGAGCGAGACTCTCGCACAGTTCCTAGACCCGAAAGGCCCATTTCGCCAGTGCTGGAGCCGGACGGGCCTGTAAGCGCCAATTTTAGGCGGGTGTTAGCGACATCGAGCTCATAGCCCTCCGGCACGGCTAGCTTAACGCGAACCTGACTCGGTTCAGTTTGCGCGAGCGAGCTTGGAGAGAGCGAGGAGAGTTGCAGGGCTGTTGAGATTGGGATGGAGGCGCAACCACCCATCACAAGTGCAGCAGCGACAAATAAACCACCAACAATGAATCTCATAGCTATCCTTGTCAGCTAACACCG
>NZ_JXSS01000079.1 GCF_000855665.1 Lysobacter sp. A03 | reverse complement strand
TCTGGGGCTAGCAGCTAACTGGTCATTCAAGCCGAACCCGCGAAGTCCCATTTCCAGGCAGAGTCGCGGTTCGGTTTCCGTCAGCAGCCGCCCAACGCGTTGCGGGTCGGCTTAATTCCGGTGTTAGAGGTGTGATGAGACAAGGTTCCATCAAGTGTAATTTCTGCAAGCCGATCAATATGGTCTGCTTCTGGGGCGAAATGCCTGTTAAATCTTGGAAGCGTCCTCTACTACTGATATCGTCCGTTTTTATCATAGTGCTTTTCATCGCAATGGCTTGGTACGCGGAGCCCGACCAGGACATCGGTGAAGATATTGCCGTTGGTATCGGCGTTTTTGTTGGGGCAGTCGGCATCGTTGTTGGGACTCTGGCTTGTGAGAGGTGTGTCGCACGACTGTTCGGCAGCGTCTAACAGTTCATTCAAGCCGAACCCGCGAAGTCCTATTTCCAGGCAGAGTCGGCGTTCCACTTCAATCAGCACCCGATCCACGCGTTGCGGGTCGGATTAATTCCGGTGTTAGACGGCAGAACAAACATGATCGCAACTCTATTCATTGCACTCCTTGCCGCCGGGACATCAAACCTGCCGACCTCGGACCCACCAGCACTTCAATGCGACATTGGCCCGGCTGTTAAGCAATTCGACGGTAATGATTGGCTTGTATACGGCTGCTCGGACGGCCGATCAATCGTGGTAACCGCCGGCGAGCCAAATCCAGCCGCGCCTTTCGTCTTCTATATCGCTCCGGATGGCAACGGCGGCATTGAGCTACACGGTGAGGGCACCGGTGCCGAGCCCGCTACCAAGCCGGCGTATGACAGTCTGAGCAAGATGACAAGTTCAGACTTGGCCATGCTCTTTTGTAATGACCCAGCCCTTCCTGCACAGGTCAGATCGCTAAAGCATAAGCCTCGGCGGGGGTCTTCATGCCCAGCGCCTGGTGTGGTCGCCGGTGGTTATAGAACTGGATCCAATCGCCGATCACCCG
>NZ_JXSS01000086.1 GCF_000855665.1 Lysobacter sp. A03 | reverse complement strand
GCTGACGGGTCAGGCCAACGGCTTCACGCTTGAACTCGTCGCTGAACTTTCTTCGCTTGGACATGACACTCCTTTTTGCCGATCATCGGCCTTCTTGGAAGTGTCCGCGTTAACGGGGTAGAACCCCTACGGTGTTAGGCCCTTTATGAGAATGCGGCTCTCGACCTTGGCAATCTTCATACTCTTTTGTGGTGCTGCTTGCTCACGGCATGAAGCACCGCATCAGGAAGTGTCGTGGCGAGACCAGTGCTCCACTGAAGGAATTGATCTGTCGTCCCCTTTTGACATGCGTGTTATGGACGCCTTGGCAGTCGAATGCGAGCCCATTGGTGCCTGTACTCTGGCGTGCCTCCGTAGCGGCTGCTACAAAGGTGTCGAGCGCAATTGCCTTCACACCTGTACACCCTTGGCGCCTGAGGTAGAGATGGGAGAAGCTGCTTTGCAGTTCGAAAAGGGCTCCCATGAGATGTGTCTTCCCGGGACCTAACTGGTCGTTCAAGCCGAACCCCCGAATTCTCATTTCCAGGCAGAGTTGTGGCTCCACTCCCGCCAACCGCCAGCCGACGCGTCGGGGGTCGGCTTAACTACGGTGTTAGACCGCAGATGAGCAATTACGAAATTTGCCAAAAATGCTCAGCTAGGTTTGAGGCTCGTGATGCTCTCGTTTACGGTGGGGTTCCATTACTATTTGACTTCATTACCGCTCCGGGTGTATCCACACGGATTCGCTGCCCAAATTGCGGTCACAAGTTCTCAGCTGCGCATTTGAAGTTCTTTGGGTTCATGTCAGCCAATGCATTGCGCTGGGCGTTCCTCATCGCGTTTGCTGGTGGTGTATCGCTCGTAGTCTTATCATCTTTTTAGTAGGCGGAGTCTTGATGGTCACCGGTCTAACAATTCCGTAAGGAGCTTCCCGTCAACCCCGAGTGCATGATGTCCTGACCTTGAGCTTGAGGTGGTTGCTGTTGCTCTTGTTGTGCGTCTTGCAGTGCCACTCGCCAGAGTGATCGGGTGATCAAAGCGT
>NZ_JXSS01000015.1 GCF_000855665.1 Lysobacter sp. A03 | reverse complement strand
TGCATGTTTGTTGGCAATCGCGACCAGCACCTTGCCGAAGGGCAAGCGCTGCGCCAGGCCGCGGATCCAGATCTGCTCGGCCGTGGCCTGCTCCACGGCAACCGCATTGGCGCGCTGCAAGCTGCTTCTTGCACCCTGGATCAACAAGGTACGCAGGTAACTGTCGCCACGTCGGCTGATCTCGCCCAGGCGCTGTTTACCGCCGCTGGAATGTTGAGTCGGGGTCAGTCCCAGCCACGCCGAAAGCTGCCGGCCGTGCGTGAACTCGCGGCCATCGCCGATCGAGGCGACCAGCGCATCGGCGGTCAGCGGACCGACGCCAATCAGTCGCTGGGCACGAACGCTTCGTGTGTCCGCCTTGGCATGGGCGGCAATGGTGGTATCGCAAGCGGCAACCCGTTCGCGAACCTGTTGCCAATGTTGCTGAAGGTCGTCGAGCAGTCGGTGCAGCATCGTCGGCAGCTGCTTGCGCACCACGTCGTCACCCAGCGCTCGCTGCAGTGCGTGGTCACTGCGTGCCACCACTACGCCAAACTCGGCCATCAGGCCTCGGATGCGGTTGCTGACCGCCAGGCCTTCCGCCTTGTAGCCCTCGCGGACCCGGTGCCAGCTCAGCCGCGCCTGCTGATCCACCGTCTTCACTGCTACAAAGCGCATGTTGCCTTGACGCGTCGCTGTGGCGATCGCCTCGGCATCGTTGCGGTCGTTCTTGTTGCCTTGCGACTTGCGGAACGGTTTGACGAACTGCGCCGCCATCAGTCGCGGCACCAGTCCGTACTCGATGCAGCGACGCGCCCAGTGGTGCGCGCCGCTGCATGCTTCCATCGCCACCACGGTCCCAGGCGGAAGCTGGACCAGCCATATGGCAAAGGAATCGCGCTTCAAATCCTTCCGCTGACGCACCCGACCGGCACCGTCGAGCTCGCACACCGAGAACACCTGCTTTGCCAGATCCACACCCATGGTTATAGTGCTCATTGGAGACTTCCCCTTCGTTTGATTGTTGATTCGAACCACAATCATGGCACTCGATGCCGAGCGGCTTGCCGCTGAAGTGGGAAGTCTCCTTTTTACTCATTCAAGCCGA
>NZ_JXSS01000117.1 GCF_000855665.1 Lysobacter sp. A03 | reverse complement strand
CATGGATTCTGCGTTGCATTCGGGGATTGTGGAAGCGTTCGATGTAGTCAAAGATGTCGGATCGTGCGTCGTTGCGGGTCAAGTAGCGTTTTCGGTGGATGCGTTCGCGCTTGATCATCCCAAAGAAGCCCTCGGCCGCTGCGTTGTCAGCGCAATGGCCCACAGCGCTCATGCTGCTCACGATGTTGTGGTCTGCCAAAAAGCGCTGGTATTCACCGCTGGTGAACTGCGTACCACGATCTGAATGCAACACCAGTGGCTCGCGATCGGGACGTTGCCAGCACGCCATCAGCACCGCTTTGATCACCATGTGTCGATCCTGGATAGACGACATAGACCAACCCACAATCTTGTAGCTGTATAGATCAAGCACCGTGCATAGGTACAGCCAACCTTCGCCGGTGTGGATGTAGGTGATATCGGTCACCCATTTGGTGTTTGGCTCCAGTGCCGAGAAGTCCCGGTCAAGGTGGTTCCTCACATGGTCGGGCCGTATGCCTGAGCGTTTGCTGTGAGTGGCGCGACGCCGTGGCACGCCAAACAACCCGTGTCGGGACATCAGCCGCGCCACCCGATTGCGGCTGGCCGTTTCGCCGTCATAGCCGAGCTCTTCGTGCATCCGGGGCATGCCAATCACTCCGTCACTGGCTTGGTGATACTCGCGGATCCGCACCAGCAGGCGCCGATTGTCGGCCTCCCGGGAGCTCATTGGCCGCTTGCACCAGCCGTGGAAGCCACTGGTGGACACCTTCAGGCACCGACACATCAACCGGACCGGGTAGAGACCGCGACAGCGTTGGATCGTCTGATATCTCAGCTCGATTCCCTGGCGAAGAACGCTGCCGCATCGCGCAAAAAATCCCTCTCCTTCTTCACCCGCGCCAGTTCACGCTTAAGCGTCGCCATCTCTTGGTCGCGTGGGAAGCCTGAGCCAGTGAAGGCCTGGGCGCCGCCAGTGTCCAGCTCACGCCGCCACCGGCCCAAAACACCTGCCCCGACACCAATGTCGCGGGCCACGTGACTGAGTTGCGCACCCGGCTGACGGGTCAGGCCAACGGCTTCACGCTTGAACTCGTCGCTGAACTTTCTTCGCTTGGACATGACACTCCTTTTTGCCGATCATCGGCCTTCTTGGAAGTGTCCGCGTTAACGGGGTAGAACCC
>NZ_JXSS01000059.1 GCF_000855665.1 Lysobacter sp. A03 | reverse complement strand
TGTAGCGACCCAGTGATTTCCTGCTCAGGTGTAACCTTTTCAAGGAGACACAAATGAGTGCAGTAATGGAAGAAGAGATCAAGCGTTGGACGGCCCGACGGAAGTCGGCGCTGGTACTGGAGATCATCCAGGGCAAGGTCACGGTGTCGGAGGCGAGTCGGCAGTTTGACCTGACGCCGTCGGAGGTCGAGAGCTGGGTCGATGAGGGCAAGCGCGGGATGGAGAACGCGCTGCGGGCCAAGCCCGAGGACGTGCGCGAGCAGTACGAGCGACAGGTGAAGGACCTCCAGGAAGCCTATGGCGAGGCGATGCTGGAGTTGCGAGCCCGAAAAAAATTCCAGTCCCTGGTGGGCAAGGACGAGACCTGATGGTCGCGATCCAGCAGGGACTGCGGGAGGACGGGTTCGATGTGTCGATGGTGAAGCTGTGCCGCTGGTTCGGCGTGGCGCGGCGCACGGTGTACTACCGGCCGACGAAGGCGCCATCTACGGTCAGGCCGGAGCTGGCCGAGCCGATCAAGGCGTTGATCGAAGCCGAGCCTTCGTTCGGTTACCGCACGGTGGCCGGGTTGTTGGGCATGAACAAGAACACGGTACAGCGCATTTTCCAGCTCAAGGGCTGGCAGGTGCGCAAGCGCGCCGTGGGCCGGCGTCCGCGGATCGAGGCGTTGCCGTCGGTGGCGCAGGCACCGGACGAGCGTTGGGCGACCGACCTGTGCCGGATCTGGGGCGGTCGCGACGGTTGGCTGACGCTGGCCTTGGTGATCGACTGCCACACCCGCCAGTTGCTCGGCTGGCAGCTCTCTCGCAGCGGCCGCGCGACCACCGCAGCCGCGGCTTTGGAGCAAGCTCTGATCACCCGCTACGGCACGCTCGGGCGCGTGCCCGCGCCGTTCCTGTTGCGCTCGGACAACGGGCTGGTGTTCACCAGCCGGCACTACACGCGACTGGTGCGCAGCTACGGCCTGAAGCAGGAGTTCATCACGCCGCACTGCCCGCAGCAGAACGGCATGGTCGAGCGGGTCATCCGAACGTTGAAGGAGCAATGCGCCCACCGGCACCGCTTCGAAACCCTGCAGCACGCGATGCGGGTGATCGGCGATTGGATCCAGTTCTATAACCACCGGCGACCACACCAGGCGCTGGGCATGAAGACCCCCGCCGAGGCTTATGCTTTAGCGATCTGACCTGTGCAGGAAGGGCTGGGTCATTACA
>NZ_JXSS01000070.1 GCF_000855665.1 Lysobacter sp. A03 | reverse complement strand
GAATTCATCGCTGTAGCGATAGGTGGTTCTGGGGCCTGGTCTTGCCATGAAAGACACTCCTGACTGTTAGATCAGGGTGTCCACTGAACCGAAGGAACTACCGGTTCGGCTTGAACGACCAGTTAGGTTGCAACCGTAGCCGAGAAAAGTCAGTTGTGAAAGACCATGCTTGGAGTAGCGCCTGAAATCGTGCCTGCGTCCGATGAACTGGACTTGCGGTTCTATGCGATTGCGGTTTGAACGAACTGTTCGGCGTCATTGCGCGAATGGTGACCGTCCGCAATGTGGGCAGTTGCCACTGGCAACTGCTATGTCGCCGGGAATGCCAAGTAGACCGCCGTTGCAAGAACGACACACGAAACCGGCGCGTTGGGCCTGATTCCGGCCACGCAATGTGAAGATCGCTGCGTTGACGATGAGCAGTACCAGATAGGAAATGCCGGCGGCAGCTTGGTATTGCGCCGGAACGAGCGAAGCCAGCGGAATGGCGGCCAGAAGAACTCCGAAAAACAGGATGAGATACACGGTGTTAACTCGTCTATCGTGAGCATAGAACTCGGCGCGGCGCTTCACGAATTGATCCTTGGTCACGAGATACTTTCCTTGATGCCTAACACCGGAATTAAGCCGACCCTCAACGCATGGGACGGATGCAGATGTAAATCGAACCACGACTCTGCCCGGAAATGGGACTTCGCGGGTTCGGCTTGAATGACCAGTTAGGCGCCTAGAGCTAGCCATCGATTGCCATTCGACTGACCTCGGACTGTGATGCTTCGTTAACAGTCACGGCCCAAAGAAGATTGCGCGTTTCATCACGGAGCTCAACTAGGAAGATGCCATCACGGTGGTCGGTGACTTGTAGTGCGGAACAAAGAGCAGGGCCGCGCAGCGAAGGGCCGTCCTGTAGGGCCGCAAGGCGCACACAAGCAATGTCCTTGGCGTCAGAGACCGTGATCTCAGAGCACGCTGCGAGAGGGGCAAGTAATACGAAAAACAGAACGCCTTTCATACGCCTAACACCGGAATTAAGCGGACCCGCAGCGCGTGAGCCGGATGCTGATGGAACTCGAGCCGCGAGTCTGCCTGTAAATGGCACTTCGCGGGTTCGGCTTGAATGAGTAAAAAGGAGACTTCCCACTTCAGCGGCAAGCCGCTCGGCATCGAGTGCCATGATTGTGGTTCGAATCAACAATCAAACGAAGGGGAAGTCTCCAATGAGCACTATA
>NZ_JXSS01000004.1 GCF_000855665.1 Lysobacter sp. A03 | reverse complement strand
CCTAACTGGTCGTTCAAGCCGAACCGGTAGTTCCTTCGGTTCAGTGGACACCCTGATCTAACAGTCAGGAGTGTCTTTCATGGCAAGACCAGGCCCCAGAACCACCTATCGCTACAGCGATGAATTCAAAGCCACAGCAGTCAGGCTCAGCCAGCTCCCCGGCGTTTCCGTCGGCGAGGTGGCCGCTTCCCGTTGGCGCAGGCTTGCGCGGGAGGGATTGATCGTGACCAAAGGCGTTGAGGTGGACAAGGCGGTGACCGCTGAGCTGAAGGCGCTGCGCGAGGTGCAGCGCAAGTACAAGCGGCTCAAGGTTGAGCATGACCTTTTAAAAAAAGCCATCGCGTTCACTTCGGCTCGAAAAGCGATGTCTTCGCCTTTATCGAGCACCACCAAGAAGCCTACCCGGTGAGAACGATGTGCCGTCTGTACGGGGTCAGCAGTTCGGGCTACTACGCGTGGCTGCAGCGACCGGTGAGCCAGCGCAGCTTCGATGATGCGCAGCTTCTGGAGAAGATACGCAGCGCTCACCACAACAGCCGCCAGACCTATGGCAGCCCGAGGATCCACGCCGTCTTGCGCCAGCGCGGCGAGACGGTGGGGCGCCGCCGGGTCGAGCGTTTGATGCGGGAACACAACGTCCGCGCGTGTTCTACGCGACTGTATCGCCAGCGGCCCGGGCTGAAACGCTTTCTGGCCAGCGTCGAGAGTCGCGCTCATACGATCGAACCAAACCGGCCCAATCAAGTCTGGGTCGCGGACGTCACTTACCTGAAGGTGCGCGGTCACTGGCGTTATCTGGCCACCGTCATGGATCGCCACTCACGCCGACTGCTGGGCTGGGCGCTGACGACGGCGTTGACTCGTAGAGCATTGGCGGCCGCGTTGCGCACTCGTAAGCCAGACCCCGATACGGTGTTCCATACGGACCGTGGCATTGAGTTCCTGGCGGGCGACTTCAAACAGAAACTACAGCGTGCCGGACTGGTCCAGTCGGCGAACCGGCCCCGTCGGATGAACGACAACGCGCACATGGAATCGTGGAACAAATCGATGAAGTCGGACATGTACCGCCGCTGCAACTTCGACAGCGATCACGCACTACGGCAAGCAATCCACAGCTACATCGACTTCTACAACCACCGGCGCTTACACTCGGCACTGGGATATAAATCACCCGCCGAGTTTGAACGAGAATGCGCCTAACCATCAGGTGTCCACTTTAACGAAGGAAGTCCCAC
>NZ_JXSS01000112.1 GCF_000855665.1 Lysobacter sp. A03 | reverse complement strand
ATGACGATGTCGTCCAGCATCCGGCCAACAGTTGGGGGTAAGCAGGCCCGGCTCCTTGACCCGGACGCCGTCGGCGAGGGTGGCGGCACTCTCGCGCAGCTCGAAGTCGCCGCGCAGCGCGCGCGCCATCGAGTCCACGCCTTCGACCTGGGCGCCGACGATGCGCACGCCCTGCGACTTCAGCGCCAGCGCCACGCCGGAGGCCAGCCCGCCGCCACCGATCGGCACCAGCACGACGTCAGGTGCCAGCGCGGCCATCTCCAGGCCAACGGTGCCCTGGCCGGCGATCACGTCGGGATCGTCGAAGGCCGACAGCAGGCGGTAGTCGTTCTGCTCGGCCAGTTCGGCGGCGAAGGCCTTGGCCTCGTCATAGGTGTCGCCATGCAGGCGGACGGTGGCGCTCCAGTGGGCGACACCGGCGATCTTGGTCTGCGGCGCGTTGTTGGGCATGACGGCGATGACCGGCATCCGCAGCCGGTAACCGGCCCAGGCGAGTCCCTGCGCGTGGTTGCCGGCCGACGCGGCGATCACCGGCCGCTGGTCGCCGCGCTCGCGCATCGCCAGCAGCGCGTTCATCGCCCCGCGCACCTTGTAGGAACCCGTGCGCTGCAGGTTTTCCAGCTTCAACCAGCAGCCGAAGCGCTCGGCGTAGTGCAGGGGCGTCGCGGCCAGGTAGGGCCGCAAGCGCGCCTGCGCGGCCAGCACGGCCGACGCGTTCACACCCGCCAGGGCCATTGCCTCAGTCACGGGACAGGCCTACATCCGTCAGCCACGCGCGGTGGCTGCTGTCCGCGCCACTGACCACGTCGCGGTACAGCTGGGCGATTTCCCGGCCGCGTTTGTCGGATGCGAAGCGGTGCTCGTTGAGGATGTTGATTGGCGTCACTTCCGCCGCGGTCCCGCAGACGAAGACCTCGTCGGCCTGCATCAGCTCGGCCAACGGGACCGCACGCGACTCCGCACCGGTCAGCGCGATCACCGTGTCGCGGGTGATGCCGGGCAGGGCGTCGGCGTGCTCCACAGCGGTCAGCTTGTCGCCATTGAGCATGAACACGTTGGCCCCGGTGCACTCCACGACCATGCCCGCCTCGTCGACGAACAGGGCCTCGTCGAAGCCGCGGGTCTTGGCCTCGTGCTTGGCCAGGATCGAGTTGACGTACGCCCCGCACAGCTTCAGCGGCGGCAGCGAGGTTGCCGGATTGCGCCGCCACGACGACACGCCCAGCTTCACCGCGCTGCCTGACAGGTGTACCACGGTGCCGAAGGTGGCGACCATCAGGTGCTTGCTCAGCGGCGCCACGTCCAGCCCGATCGAGCCGGTACCGCACCAGGCCAGGGGCCGGATGTAGGCCGCGCTCTGGCGGTTTGCGCGCAGCACCTGCAAGGTCGCATCCGTGGCGCGCTGGACGTCGAAGTCGATCCCCAGCAGCTCACAGCCCTTGCGCATCCGCTCCATGTGTTCGGGCAGGCGGAACACGGCCGAGCCGCCATCGGCGGTTTCGTAGCTGCGGATGCCCCCCACACGCCGCCGCCCCAAAGCCGGGCCACGGGGGGCACGCGGGCCCACAG
>NZ_JXSS01000068.1 GCF_000855665.1 Lysobacter sp. A03 | reverse complement strand
ATCGTAGCCCCGCAGACGGGCGTGCAGGAAGGCGGTGTCTGCCGGCAGCGGACCCTCCAGCACCATTCCCTCGCTGCGCAGCGAGGCAAGAACCGGCTCGATGACCTCGATTTCCTCGAGGCCCAGATGACCGGCTTCACCGGCGTGGGGATTCAGGCCCAGCACGGCGATGCGCGGGTGTTCGATACCGAAGTCGGTTCGCAGTGCGGCGTGGACGGTGCGCAGAGTGGCGACCAGCGAGTCCGGCGCTATGGCATCGGCCACCTCGCGCAGCGGCAGGTGGGTGGTGGCCAGCGCGACCCGCATCGTCTCATTGGCCAGCATCATCACCACGCTGCAGCGCGCCTGGGTTGCCAGCAGCTCGGTGGTGCCGGTATAGGCAATGCCGCCCTGGTTGATCACCGCCTTGTGCACCGGGCCGGTCACCAATCCGTGGAAATCGCCTCGCAGGCAGAAGTTGGCAGCAGTCTCCAGCGCGTCGATCACCGCTCGGGCGTTGGCGGGATCGGGCTGGCCGAATGCGACGCCAACAGCATTGGGAATGGCATGCAGGGCGAGCTCGCCGGCCCGGCCGTGATCGTCTTCAGGTGCGACCAGATGCAACGGGAGATCGAGCGCACGGGCGGCGGCCCGCAGGGTTTCCGGATCGCCGAAGGCGGTCAGGCGGTGGTCGCGTGCCGATTGCACCAGCCGCACGCATAGCTCCGGACCAACGCCGGCCGGTTCTCCGGGAACCAGCGCGAGCCCGAGCTGGTTCAATCAGTTGCCGCTGGTGTCGCCCGTGGCGGTTTCGTCGACGTCGCCGTCGGCATCGCCGGTACCCGCGACGTTGCGGAAGTCCACGAAGGCCTCACCGCGCATTTCGCGCAGGAACCGGTTCCATTCGTCCTCCAGCTTGCGCCGGCCAATCGTCTCGCGTACCTGGTCACGCTGGGACGTGTCGCCGACGTCGGTCTGGCGCGAGCCGGCGCGCTTGACGATGTGCCAACCCGCCTGGGTGCGGAACGGAGCGGAGATGGCGCCGTCGTCGAGCTTGGCCACTTCGGCGCCAAAGTCGGGGCCGAACTGGTCGCGGGCAAACCAGCCCAGATCACCGCCGCGTGCCTGGGAGCTGGGGTCCTGCGACTCTTCGCGGGCGAGCGCGGCGAAATCCGCACCGCCCACCAGACGTGCATGCAGGGTGTCGGCCTTGGCTTTCGCCTCCGCCGCGCCGGTGTTCTCATCGACACGGATCAGGATGTGGCTGGCCTGGTACTGGGTAACCATACTGGGGGCGGCCTGCGACGCATCGCGGCTCTCAACCACCTGCAGCATCTGGAACCCGCTCGGCCCGCGGATCGGCTCGGTGACCTGGCCCGGGCTCATATTGCGCACCAGGTCAGCGAACGCGGATGGGATCTCGTCGCTGCTGCGCCAGCCCAGATCGCCGCCTTCCAGGGCGTTGGGGCTGTCGGAGTAACGCACCGCGGCAGCCGCGAAGTCCATCTCGCCGCGCTGGATCAACCCCTGCACGCCTTCAATCTTGGACTGGGCCGTCGCGATCTGCTCCGGGGTGGCGCCCTCGGGCACGGCCACCAGGATG
>NZ_JXSS01000106.1 GCF_000855665.1 Lysobacter sp. A03 | reverse complement strand
CCCCTCCCCTCCTCCCCCCACCCCCCCCTTTCCCCACCGCAGCTTGTTGCCCAGCCGCCACCCCCCCCCCCCAGCTGCCGCCGCCGGCGTTCCTCCCCCGCCCCCCCCGTCCTCGCTCGCCCCCCCCTGTTGCCCCCCCTTGCCGGGGGGGGGGGCGCCGCTCCCCCCCCCCGATACCCGCCACTCGCCGATCCGGCAGCCGCCCATTCCCAGCGGCTGGAAGACTTCGCGCCGTAGCAGCACGTCATAGGGGGCACCACCCACGGCGGCGGCGACTTCGCCGGCGACGATGTAGAGCGTGTTGTCGTAGGCGTAGCGGGAGCGGAAGCTCCAGCGCGGCTTGAGGTGTTCCAAACCGGCCATTACATCGTCGCGTGTGAAATGGTTGGGTTCGGGCCACAGCATCAGGTCGCCGGCGCCCGGTCCCATGCCGCTGTTGTGGATCAACAGGTCGCGCACCTGCATCTCGCGGGTCACCCAATCCTCGTACATTCGGAATCCGGGCAGGTGCTTCACCACCGGGTCGTCCCATGCCAGCAGGCCGGCGTCGACCTGGCGCGCGAGCAACGCCGCGGTCATGGCCTTGGTATTGGATGCCACCTTGAAAAGCGTATCGCGGCCCACCCGCTCGCCACTTCCAGCAACGGTCTCCCCGCGTACTTCCCACTGTCGAACCTCGCCCCCCACGACCACGCCGACGGCGATCCCCGGCAGGTCGTAGCGCGCGACCGCATCGTCGACCGCGGAAGTGACAGCAGCGGATGGCAGCGCGACCTGCGACGATACCTGGGCGCTCGCGGGAGCCAGAAAGAGTGCGGCCGCTAATGCGGCCGAGGTGTAAACGTAATTACCCACCAACTTTGCAACTCCTTGTCGGACCTCGAGCGCCCCGGAGGATCTCCGGGACGCCCTGGCCAATATCAAGACAGCCAAGCGTGCATCAGAAGGCGTAGGTAACCACCAGCTGTGCATAGCGCGGCGACTGCCAGTTCGTGCCTTCACCGAAGTACGGCATCTTGTTGCCGGGGGTGCTTTCGTAGCGGGAATGCACGTTGACCATCGTCTGGCTGTTGAGCAGGTTATAGATGGACAGACGAGCCTTCAGGTCGATGTGCTCGACGGGCAGCGTCCAAGTCACGCTGAGGCCCACATCCTTCACCCACGGCATCCGACCGAAAGCGCCACGCGGCGAGTAGGTCATGTCCCGCGTCGTGTAGTCGCCGCAGCCGGAGTTGCACAACCACCCCGATCCGCCACCGCTGTACTCGCCTGGACCGCCGGCGCTTCGGTTGTCATTGGGCCAACGCACGCCAAACGCCGTGATCGGACCACCCGAGCGGGCAGAGACGGTGGCGCCAAAGCCCCACATCTCGTTGAGCTTGTAGCTCCCGCGCAGCTTGATCTGGTGACGTGAGTCGTTGAACAAGACCCCGAACCGCTCATTGACGGCCGGGTGGTCGTAGTGCTGCACCAGATTGGTGTCGTTGTAGCCCGTGTCGGAGTTGACCGGGCCTTCCATGTTGCCCTCCGACTTGGACCACAGGTAACTGGCGTTGAACGCCCACTTGTCGTCCCATGCGCGATCCAGCTGGAACTCGACGGCCTTGTAGGTGCGCTTGGGCTTCTTGTAGCCCATGACTGCGTCGCTCCCCAGCGCCTGATAACCATCCTTGGAGTTGTCGAAGGTGACCCAGTCAGAGGTGGTCGGGCACCACAGGGTGGTGCTCTCGCCCGGGTTGATGATGGGCCAATCGCCTGAGTACCAGGGGCACCCGTCGACGTGGTTGATGCGAACGTCCTCAACCGTGCGCGTCATCTCGCGGTAGGTCGCATTGACGCCATAGGACCACGCGTTGTCGATCGCCTGCTGGAATCCAAGGATGAACTCGTCCTGATAAACCTGCTTCAGATCACGGGCGACCGCTGTGTCAACGTTGTCAGGTGCCGGAGCGTTGCCTTCGGTGTTGATCGGCCCGAGCTGTGCCCCGATGTTGGGAAACATGTAAGCGGTACCGTTGACCGGGTCGGTCTGCTGCACAAATCCGTCGAGGACGTAGTAGGTGTGCTCATCGGTCGTTCCACCGCCGAAATAGTCGGTGAGTTTGTTGGTCAATGGGGTGTAGTAGCGCCCCGCGTTGCCGAAGACCTTGGTGGTGCCATCACCCCTGACATCCCAGCTGAAGCCGAAACGTGGGGAAATCATGTCCGAAAAATCGGCCTTTGCAAAACTGGTGCCCGACGCAAGCTTGTTGTGGAACTTGTCCGCCCGGATTCCCAGGTTGAGCAGCAGGTCCGGGGTGACGCTCCAGTTGTCTTCGATGTAGATCGCCTGCGCCTCTGTGGAGACCGGAGCACCGGTAATGTAGCGGCGGGCATCGACGATGCTGGTAACCCCAACCGGAATGACAGCCCCGTTTGGAAGTACTCCACCAGGGGTCGCTGCCTGCGCTTGATAGCTCACGCCGTCACCGGGGTAAACTCGCGCGCTGTTGGAATCCATGATCTCCTGATCCACGCCAAAGCGGACGAGGTGATCACCCAGTGCCCACTCGAAATCCAGGCGCGCAGCCTCTCGCTTGTCAAACCTGCTGCTGATGCTGCTGTTGCTCGGATGGCAACCTTCCCGCATGGTCGCCGGGCCGAATGCTTCGGTGTAGCCACCGGTCCGAGAAACGATGCTGCAGCCTGCATCCCAGGGGCTCCCGCCCGTTGCGCTGCGCTTGTTCACGCCGTACATCGCCTTGGCGACGAAGTTGTCGGTGAAATGTCCCGTGTAGGTGAGCGACCAGTTGTCGCCTCCTGATCCGGAATAACTCTCGCCGTTCTTCGCGCCGCGCTCGGCCTTGTCCCAGTCGTAGTCGTAGCTTCCGGTGACCGAGTCGCTTTTGTCGGAGAATGCCAAAAGCTCAAGCAGATGATCGTCGTTGACTCGCCAATCCAGCTTCGCGCCCCAGAAGTCATTATCGCTGTCGGTGTACCAGGCCTCATTGGTGTCGATGTCGCGTGGATTGCTGTCGCGCTTTTCGTACATGCCGAAGAAGAACAGTCGATCCTGGACGATTGCGCCGGATGCCCACACGTTCGCCTTGGTAAACGAACCGTCGTCGCGGCTGCGACGATCCCGCTCATCCAGGGTTCCGTCACGATGGAAACGATCCTTCCTGGAAGAGGTAAAGGCGGACGGTTCCATCGTCACTTCGGCGCCGGCATGGAACTCATTGCCGCCGGAGCGGGTGACGGCGTTGATGACACCACCAGTGCTACGCCCGAATTCCGCCGAATAGCCGCCGGTCTTGATCTGGAATTCGTCATAGAACGCGAATGGGACGGAGGAAAAGCCCTGCCGACGATAGGGGTCGGTGACGTTCAATCCGTTGATGTAAGCGACGTTTTCCGCCACCGATGAACCGCCGAAGGAGAGGCCGCCGAAGGTCGCGCCTGAATCCACAACGCCCGGCGCGAGCAACGCGACGGAAGCCAGACTCTGGTCAACCGGCAACTTGGCCAGCTCCTCGCGGGTGACGTTGGTTGAAGACTCGGTGGAACGCACGTCCACCCGGTTGACTACGCGGCTTCCGACCACAGTGATCGCAGCCATGTCGGAAATGCCGCCTTGGCTGCCCAGGTTCACCGTGGTGGTGCCGCCCAGGGATATATCGACCGAAACGGGCTCACCGGTCGGCTGGCCACCACGCATCAATTGCAAACGGTAGTTGCCGACAGGAAGCTGGCCCAGCCGGTAACTCCCGTCGGCGCCGACGGTCACCGAACGCGTGAGTCCGGTGTTGGCGCTGGTCACCACCACCTGGTCGCCCGAGGTGGCGCGGCCGGCGACGGCTCCGGTAACTGCCTGTGCGTGGACAACGGTTGGCACCATGGCTGCCAGGCAAATGCCGGTGGCCAGGCTCAGCACGCTCTTGCGCAATCTTGTCTGTTGCATGTCCCCTCTCCCGAAAGGTTTGTGAAAACTCAGATCCTGCAGTCACCCCCTAAGGCAGCAGGACCTCCGTGTTGAAGTCATAGGTCCATTGATCGAAGTACAGATTCCCACCGCTCCATTCGACCTCGCCTCGCTGGGAGTCGACGGTCTCGGACCTGAAGTGGCGCTTGGTCGGCTGAAACCCGGTGCTGAAGTCGTCGTTGAACGCGATCCGGTAGGCATCCAGTCCACCGAGATAGAACCACTCAAGGCTCCTGCCCTGCCCGTCAACCGCACCCGGCAACCTGCCCGTGGTGACGTCCATCGGAACCCACCCGTAAGGCGCGAGGTACACCTGACCCCAGTCATGGAGGTTCCAATAACTCGCACGATCGACGCCACCGACCTGCGAGTCGGAGTAGACCATCCCGGATTGCCAACGCGCCGGGATTCCATTGAGCCGGAGCAAAGTGATCAAAAGCAGGGTTTGCTGTCCGCAATCAGCGAAGCCCGTACGCAGCGCGTGCTCGCTGATATTCGAGATCGTCGAATATTCGCGCGCGCCCGCCCAGGGAATGCGGTCAACGGCTGCAAACAGCTTCTGCGTGATGCGGTACGGGTTGGTTTCATTGCCCACCACGTCCCGCGAAAATGCGCGCAAGGCGGGCGTGAAGACGATGTGCGGTGGTCGCTCAGCAAGGCTTTCGCCCAGCGCCGGGTCGTTCGGCGTCGGTTGAACACGTTGACCGTCGATGTCGTGGTAGCGCCCGTAGACAGTCATTTCGTATTGGATGCTGAACTTCGTGGGCTGCCCGGCACGCGCCGGCTTTGCCATATGGACTGTGCGTTGGGCCACCGACACCGGTGCCAGATCGAGCTTTGCCGGCTCGCTGTCCAGCAGCCGGATGTCTTCCTGTTGGCCGGGGATATCCCTCGGGAACGGGATCCAGGCCTGCACCGCTTCGCCTGCCGGCACCGCGTCGGCGTTGACGGTAAGCGTTTGGGTGACACGGATCCGTTGCGGCAGCACGCTGCTTTCGCCACTGGACATCGCTGCCTCGGCGATCGCAATGTGGTGCGCATTGAACGATTCCATGGGGCCGTCGCGGAAGGGCTTCGGGTCCGCTCGTCGTTGGGCGGCTTGAGGGCTGAGCCGGAACAGGTTGGAAATCGAGCGATTGAAATACAGCTTCCGGCCATCGATCACGCGATGCTCGATCAGTCCGGCATCCGCCCACTCATCGAACTCCTCCTGGCGGAGATCGGGCACCTGTTGGCGCAGCTTCGCAAGCGCGTCTGATTCATCAAGACTGAAATCCATCAGTATCCGACGCATGCGCTCGCGTTCGAACAGCAGCGCCTCACGTGCTGGACTGGTCTCCGCCATCCGGCCAAGGGCGGAAGTGATCGCAGACTCGGCCTTTTCAAAGTGCCCCGCATCCACCATTTCCACAATTGCATCGAGCTCGCCCGTCCGGGCCTGCGTCGCTGCAGCCGCGACTGCGCGGCCGGTCTGAGCGGCCGGCTGTGGTCCCTGGCTTGCGGCATCCGCGCTCATCACCAAGGCGACCGCGAGCACGATGCCGCGAACAATGTACGTAGTCACCGCCGCACCCCGCGCCAGCCGTCGCCGTTCCTGGTGGAACGGCCCGGTCGCCCCAAGCTGTTAGTAGCGATCGCGTTCGTGACCCCGTGCATCACTGCCTGCCCCAAGCCGATGATTCAAGGCGATGTTTAGCACGCCGCGCGAAGGGAAGCAATAATATATTCCGCGATTGCATGATATAAGAATCACGTATTCCGCCGTGACGACAAACTCCGCGCGCGCCGTGCCACGCGCCCAAGAACCGAGATCAATGATGCGTATCACTCTAATTGCCGTGGGCCTGCTGTTGGCAGGCGGGCTCTCACAGCCTCTGCACGCGCGCCCTCCCGCGACCACTCTGCCCCCCGCAGCTGCAACGCCGCATGTCCCAGCGCACGGCGTGGTCGGAATCATCGACGATGCGATGCTCTCGCCTGGCTATTGGACATCGGCGATGGTCGCGCCCGAGCGGACTCTGTTGGACACGTCGGCGATCGAAGCGCAAAACGGTCGCCTGTTTGAGCTTGATTCGTCAATGCATGACCTCAGCAAACTGCCTGGCCGCCTGGACGGCAAGCCGGTCCGACAATGGCTGGACGGCGCGTCGTCCCGGCCCACCACGCCGCGCTGGGACGTGGATGGAAAGGAAGTAGCCGCGGAAACGATCGACGCAATGTTCGCCAACACTGCCGTCCAAGCCATCCCCGCCGATCAGGCGACGCGCTTCGGGCTGGTGGTGCACCGCACGGACATGCGCGGACTGCCGACCACGATGCGCATCTTCAGCACCCGCGGTGACACCGACATCGACCGGCTCCAGGAGAGCGCCCTCTTTCCGGGAACTCCGGTGGTGATTGCTCACGAGAGTGCCGACGGCAAGTGGCTGTTCGTGGTCAGCCCGCGCTACGCGGCTTGGGTCAACAGGCACCATGTGGCCGAAGGCAGCCGCGCGCAGGTACTCGGATACGCCACCGAATCGCCCTACCGGATCATCACCGGCGGCGTGGAACGCACCGTGTTTACCCGCGAGGAGCCGCGCGTGTCGCAGCTGCAGCTCGACATGGGCATCCGTCTGCCGCTGGCGGACGTTCCGCCCAACAAGCCGGTGAACGGCCAGCACCCCTACGCCGCATACGTACTGGAAATACCGGTACGCAACGAGGACGGCAGCTTGACCATGGCACCGGCGCTGCTGCCGCGTCGCGCCGACAGCGCCGCGGATTACCTGCCGCTGACTCCGGCGAACCTGGTCGAACAGGGCTTCAAGTTCCTGGGCGAGCGCTATGGCTGGGGACACGCCTACGGCACACGCGATTGCAGCGGTTTCGTCTCGGAGATCTACCGCAGCATGGGCGTCGAGCTTCCCCGCAACACAAGCGCGCAGGCAGTGAGTCCGGCACTGGAGCACATCACCTTCGAGCGCAGCGATGACGCCACCAAGCGGAAGGCCGCGGTCGCCCAACTGCAGGTGGGCGACCTGGTCTACATTCCTGGCCACGTGATGATGGTGATCGGCCATCACGGCGGCATGACCTACCTGATCCACGACACCCATGGCGGCCGCTACAGGGGCGCCGACGGCGAGCTGGTCTCGATGGCACTGAACGGTGTGGTGGTGACACCACTGGAACCGATGATGTTCAACGAGGATGAGAGCTACATCGATCGCATGACCAGCATCGTTCGCCCGCACGGCGCGCTGCGCCTGCCGGCCCACTGACCCAACGACGCACACAGCAACCGGACCTGCGACAAATGAAGATCACCCGAATCGAATTCGGCATGCTCCGCGTGCCGCTGAAAACCCCGTTCAAGACCGCGCTGCGAACGGTCCAGCAAGTAGAGGACATCGTTGTGATGGTCCACACCGACAGCGGCAACATCGGTTACGGCGAGGCGCCCGCCACCGCGGTCATTACCGGCGATACGCACGGCTCGATCGTCGATGCGATCCGTCACTACATCTCGCCACGGCTGATCGGCGAGGAGATCGCCGACCTCAACCGCATCACCCGTTTGATCCAGACCGCGATGGAGAAGAATTCCAGCGCGAAGGCTGCCGTCGAAATCGCCATCTATGACCTGTTCGGCCAGCTCTACGGTGCGCCGCTGTACAAGATGCTTGGCGGCGGAGATCCGCTGGTCACTACCGACATCACCATCAGCGTGGACACGATCGACAAGATGGTCGCCGACTCGATCAGCGCGGTCGACCGGGGTTTCGATTCGCTGAAGATCAAGGTCGGCAAGGACATCGGAGTCGACATCGAGCGGGTCAAGGCCATCTACGCGGCGGTGGAGAACCGCGCCTTGCTGCGGCTGGACGCCAACCAGGGCTGGAGTGCCAAGGAGGCGGTGTACGCCATCCGCGGGCTGGAGGATGCGGGCGTCAGGCTGGAGCTGGTGGAGCAACCGGTCCGCGCGCGCGACCTGGAAGGCATGCGCTACGTGACCGAGCGCGTGCATACGCCGATCATGGCCGACGAAAGCGTTTTCGGTCCGATGGAGGTGATAAAGCTCATCCACATGCGTGCGGCCGACATCATCAACATCAAGCTGATGAAAACCGGCGGAATTTCCAACGCCGTGCGTATTGCCGACATCGCCGCGATGCACCAGGTGGAGTGCATGATCGGCTGCATGCTGGAGAGCAGCATCAGTGTTGCCGCGGCGGTGCATCTGGCGGTGGCCAAGTCCGATGTCATCACCAAGGTCGACCTCGACGGTCCGTCGCTGTGCGCCTACAACCCGGTGGAAGGCGGGGTGATCTTCAACGAGTCGGAGATATCGATCACCGATGCGCCGGGGCTCGGCATCCGCGAGATCCGCGGACTGGAGCCGATCAGCAACTGCAACGCTGCTGCCTGAGATGTCGGCGCTGCTGACCATCCGCTCGCGGCGTGACCAGATGTCGGCGATCGAGCGCCGCATCGCCGACTTCGTGCTCGACAACGCCAACCTGCTGCGAGACTACTCGTCGCAGCAGCTCGCCAACGCGCTTGGCGTCAGCCAGTCCAGCGTGGTGAAGTTCTGCCAGAAGCTCGGTTTCAAGGGTTACCCCGACCTCAAGTACTCCGTTGGCGAGGATATCGCGCGCGCCGACAACGGCGACGAGCCGCCGGCAACCAGTGCGCCGGAGCATCCCGCCGATGCCATGGCCGCGGAGTTGTGGAGACGGAAATCCGCGGCCGAGGAGGAGACGCGGTCGATCAATCCGCCGGGCACCGTCGCTGCGGTCGCGGCCGCAATCACGATCGCCAGCGCGGGCGGCAAGGTATTCCTGATCGGTCTGGGTGATGACGACATCCGCGCCCGCGCCCTCGCCCTCCGGCTGTCGTTGCTTGGCATCCTGACGGTTCACAACTTCGATCCGGCGCACATGGCGGCCAGCGTCAGCGCTGCCTGTCCGGGCGACGTGCTGATGGTGTTCTCCGAGCACGGAAAGCCGCCGCCGCTTTGCTACATCGCGCGCTGCTTCCGCGAACGTGGTGGTACCGTTGTGTCCATCACCCGTCACACGTCCAACCCGTTGCGCGCGTACGCCGACATCGCCCTGCTGGTATCGGCCCACGATGAGCAGGTGCATATCCAGCCCTTGCTTTACCAGGCTGCCGCACAGCACCTGATGGACCGCGTATTCGTCCGTCTTTGCGAGGGCGGACGCGACCAGCAGTTGCGTGAGAACCTCGAGCGCCTGCAACCGATGCTTGAACCTTGAGTGCAACGGCGACACCCGCTCGTTTCCCCGATCCAGTCCGGCCGCGCTGCGCGGCCGCCAATGCCTGTCACGAGACCGTAGATGCAACGACCTGCCGTGTTTGACCCACATCCCGACGCGCCCGCAACTGCCGCAGCGATCCCGTTTGAGCAGGGTGTGCATCCATGACGGGCACCTCGCGCGTCCTGCTGGCGCTCGCCCTGGGCGCCCTGATCGGCCTGGGCCTGGCCTGGGTCGACCCGGAAATCGCGACGCGCGTCGCCGACGTTGTCCACCCGTTCGGCCGGTTGTGGTTGAACGCGCTGCAGATGACCGTGGTACCGCTGGTGCTGGCGCTGGTCGTGGTCGGCGTCAGTACCGCGGCCGACGCCGCCGCGTCGGGGCGGATCGCGCGCAACGCCATCCTGGTATTCATCGCCCTGCTGGCCCTGGCGGCGGTATTCACCGCGATCGCCGCACCTGCCTTGCTGTCGATGCTGCCGCATGACCCGAGCCTTGCCGTTGCGCTGGGTGGTGGCGCGAGCGAGACCGCTGCCCTGCCCGCTCCGGCCGGTTGGTCGCAATGGGTCACCGGCATCGTTCCCAGTAACGCGGTGGAGGCGGCTGCCAACGGCGCCATGTTGCCACTGGTCGTGTTTGCGCTGTTCTTCGGATTCGCCCTGACCCGGATCGAAGGGCCTCGACGCGCGCTGATGGTCGAGTTTTTCCAGGCCTTGGCCGACGCGATGATCATGATCGTTCGCTGGGTGCTCTGGGCGGCACCGCTCGGGGTGTTCGCACTCATCCTGGCCGTTACTGCCAGAGCGGGAATGAGCATGCTCAGCGCGCTGGGCATCTACATCGCGCTTCAATGCTTCCTCTATCTGACCGTAGCCGGGGCCATGGTTCTGGTCGCTGTCGTGTGGGGGGGAGAGTCGATCAGGCGCTTTTCCGCCGCCATTGCCCCCGCCCAGGTGGTCGCGGCGAGCACCCAGTCGTCATTGGCTTCCCTGCCGGCCATGCTGGAGGTCGCCAATGACCGACTGCGCTACCCGCGGCAGATTTCCGGACTGGTCCTGCCCATGGCGGTGACGTTGTTCCGGATCACCAGTCCTGTGCAGTACCTCAGTGCGGCCGCCTTCATCGCCTGGGCCTACGGGATCGACCTGGGCGTTGCCCAGCTCGCCGCGGGTTGCGCGCTGGCGGTGGTGATCAGCCTGGGTTCCGTCGGGCTGCCCGGCCAGGTCAGCTACATGGCCACCAATCTGCCGGTAGCGCAGGCGATGGGGCTGCCCGTGGCACCGTTGGGACTGTTGTTGGCGGTGGACACGATCCCGGATGTCTTTGCGACACTGGGCAACGTCACCGCCGATCTCGCGGCAACCAGCATCGTCGCCAAAGCGGCACGCGGCGACGCTATCGCTCCCGACTCTGTCGAGCCCTGACCGGAAACGGCTCGCAGTCGTCTTGCCACCCATCGGGGCCTATGCTCAAATCTTTGGAACCATGCGCCGTCGCGGATCCGATCCACCGGTCGCGCACGCACCACAGTTATCAAGGGGATCGCGATGAGTGTTGAACGTCCATGGCTCGACCATTACCCGGCGGGCGTGCCCGCCCAGATCGATCCTGACGAGTACACCTCGATCGTCGACGTCATGGAGGCTGCGATCAGCAGTTTCCGTGACCGGCCCGCGTTTGCGAACTTCGGCAAGGCTCTGACCTACGCTGAGATCGACACACTCAGCGCCCACTTCGCGGCCTACCTGCTGGGCGTGCTGAAGCTGCGCAAGGGCGATCGCGTAGCGATCATGATGCCCAACTGCCTCCAGTATCCGGTCGCCACGTTTGGCGTGCTCCGCGCAGGCCTCACGGTGGTCAACACCAACCCGATGTACACCGCCCGCGAGCTGCGGCACCAGCTGGTGGATTCCGGGGCCAAGGTGCTGCTGGTGCTGGACAACTTTGGCGACACCGCCGCCGAAGTGCTCCCGGATACCAGGGTGCAGCACGTCATCACGACCGGTCTGGGCGACATGCTCGGGGTCAAGGGCACTGTGATGAACTTTGTGCTCAAGTACATCAAGAAGATGGTGCCGGAGTACCGTATTCACGGTGCGGTCCGTTTCAATGAGGCCCTGAAAGCCGGAGCCAAACACTCACTGCCGGAAATCGACGTCGGGCCGGAGGACATTGCCTTCCTGCAGTACACCGGCGGGACCACCGGCGTGGCCAAGGGCGCGATGCTGACCCACCGCAACATGGTCGCCAACATGCAGCAGGCTTCGGCCTGGGTGGGCACCAACGTCACGCTGGGTCAGGAAATCATCATCACCGCGCTGCCGCTTTACCATATCTTCGCGTTGACCGCGAACGGTCTGGTCTTCATGAAGTTCGGCGGCCTGAACCACATGATCACCAATCCGCGCGACATGCCCGGGTTCGTCAAGGAGCTCAAGAAGGTCCCGTTCACCGCCATCACCGGAGTCAACACGCTGTTCAACGGCTTGCTGAATACGCCCGGTTTCGATGAGGTCGATTTCTCCAAGCTTCGCCTGACCCTGGGCGGCGGCATGGCGGTGCAACGTTCCGTCGCCGAGCGCTGGAAGAAGACCACCGGCTGCACCTTGATCGAGGCGTACGGCCTGACCGAAACCGCTCCGGCGGCGTGCATCAACCCGATGGACCTGGCCGAGTACAACGGCGCCATCGGCCTGCCTATCCCCTCCACGGATGCCTGCATCCAGGACGAGGACGGCAATCTGCTGCCCGTCGGCGAGGTCGGCGAACTTTGCCTGAAGGGCCCGCAGGTGATGAAGGGCTACTGGCAACTGCCCAAGGAAACCGCCGAGGTGATGGATGCCGACGGCTGGCTGCACACCGGCGACATCGCCAGGATGGACGAGAACGGGTTCTTCTACGTTGTCGATCGCAAGAAGGACATGATCCTGGTCTCGGGCTTCAACGTTTATCCCAACGAGGTCGAGGACGTCATCGCAATGATGCCCGGGGTGCTCGAAGTTGCAGCAATCGGTATGGACGATGAGCACTCCGGCGAAGTGGTCAAGGTGGTCGTGGTAAAGAAGGACCCGTCATTGACCGCTGAACAGGTGACCGCGTTCGCACGGGAGAACCTGACGGGCTACAAACGGCCGAAGGTAGTCGAGTTCCGCAGCGAACTCCCCAAGTCCAACGTGGGCAAGATCCTGCGCCGGGAGCTCCGGGACGAACAGCCAGGCTGAAACCTGATGAGCTACTCGCGTCAATCCGATCCCCTCCTTGCGAGGGGATCTTTTTGTCCGTGGCTCAGCCGCGCTTTACGTGACGGATCAGACGGCGGCGCTTGGCCACCTGCTTCTCGCTGAGCACGTTTTTCTTGCCTTCGTAAGGATTGACGCTGTCCTTGAAGACAAAGCGCACCGGCGTTCCGACCAGCTTGAAACGCTTGCGGAAGAAGTTCTCCAGATAGCGCTTGTAGCTGTCGGACAGCGTTTTCAGGCGCGTGCCGTGAATCACGAACGTCGGCGGGTTGCTGGCCGCAGGATGAGCGTAGCGCAGCTTGGCGACATGACCGCGGATGACCGGTGGCGGATTGGCCTCATACGCCGCTTCCATCGCCTGGGTCACTTCGCTGGTGCTGAACTCGCGGGTCGCCGAGGCGTGCGCACGATGCACAGCCGCGAACAATTCGCGTAGTCCGGAGCCGTGAGTAGCGCTGATGCGAACCCGCTCGGCCCAGTCGACGAAGGTCAGCTTGCGCGCCAACAGCGCCTCGTTCTGCTGGCGCTGGTAATCGCTCAGGCCGTCCCACTTGTTGACCGCAATCACCAAGGCACGCCCGGCATCCAGGGCGTAGCCCAGCACGCTGGCGTCCTGATCGGTCACGCCTTCGTTGGCGTCCAGCATCACCACCGCCACCTGGCACTGCTCGATCGCATGCAGGGTCTTGATGATGGAGAACTTTTCCACAACCTCGTCCACGCGGGACTTGCGGCGCAGTCCGGCCGTATCGACCAGTCGGTACAGCCGTCCGTCGCGCTCCATGTCCACCGCGACGGAGTCGCGGGTGGTGCCGGCAACCTCGGAGGCGATCATCCGCTCCTCGCCCAGCAGCCGGTTGACGAGGGTCGACTTGCCGACGTTGGGGCGGCCGATAAAGGCCACCTTGATCCGCGAAGGATCGTTGTCCAGCTGCGCCGAATCGCCCAGCTCGGGCAAGCGCTCCAGGACGACATCGATCAGGTCATCAATACCCTGGCGATGGGCCGAGGAAATGCCGATCACATCGGTAAACCCGTAATGGGCGAACTCGCTCAGTGCCGCATGGGTTTCCAGACCGTCGGTCTTGTTGACCACCAGATAGGTCGGACGCGCGGTTTTACGCAGCCAGGCAAGGATGTCGTCGTCCAGGCGTGAAGCACCCTGGCGGCCGTCCACGATAAACAGAACCAGGTCGGCTTCGGCAGCAGCGGCACGGGCCTGGCGCGTTGTCGCGCCGGCGATGCCCTCGTCCTCGCCGCCAATGCCGCCGGTATCAACTACCGCGAATTCGCGCTGGCCTTCAGGCCGACACAGTCCGTAGTTCCGGTCCCGGGTGACTCCGGGCTGGTCATGGACGAGCGCGTCGCGGGTACGGGTGAGTGCATTGAACAGCGTCGATTTGCCGACGTTGGGACGGCCCACGAGGGCGACTAGCGGCAACATTGGCGGATCCGGCAGGAATGGAGGAGCTTGCTGATCACTGTCCCAGCCGGTACGCGCTCAATTTACCGCCAACGTCCTGCACCACGAGGATGCCGTCCGCCACGCGCGGCGCCGACAACAGCCGGTCACGGCCGACGCGCGTGCGCGCCGCGAATTCACCGGTATCGAGCGACAACCAGTGCAGGTAGCCGTCCAGATCGCCAACGACCGCGTAGTCGCCCTGGATAGCCGGCGCCGTGAGGTTCCGGCGGGTCATCGCAGGCTGCGTCCACATTGCGCTGCCGCCGGTCTTGTACAGACCGACCACGTTGTCGGCGGCGTCGGAGACCACAAGCACGCTGGGACCAACGCCGATGCGGCCAGGGCCGCCGTGGTCGGAAATCCACATCGGCTGGCCGCTGGGGGCGTCAATGGCAATGGTTTTGCCCTTATAGCTGGTGGCGTACAGGGTGGTGCCGTCAAGCACCGGCGCGCCGTCGACGTCGGCCATGCGGGACAGCTCGGTGCGCCCTTCCTGCTGGGCCACGCTCTCTTCCCACAACGGGCGGCCGTCGTTGGCCGACAGCGCCACCACGGTGCCATCGTCGTTGCCGACAAACAGGTAGCCCGGGCCCAGTACCGGCGTATCGTTGCCCCGTACCGAGAGCATCGGCACGTCGTGGTTCCAGAACCAGCGCCGGTCACCACTGGCGGCGTCGAACGCGGTGATCCGACCGTCGTTGGAGCGCACGAACACCATGCCCATTCCAACCGCCGGCGCGGCGATGATCTCGTTGCTGAGCTTGGCCGTCCACTTCTCACTGCCGGTATCTGCGTCCAGTGCGATCACATCACCGTCCAGGCTGCCAACGGCCACCACGCCCTCGCCCACGCCGGGTCCGCCGGTTAGACGCAGCTTGCTGGGATAGCTCCAGACCTTGGCGCCGGATTGCAGGTCGTAGGCGTGGACGCCACCCTTCACGGCGGCTGCGAACACTTTGCCATCGGCGATGACCGGACCCTGGCGCGCGCCAATCTTGCCTTCACCCTTGCCGACGTTTGCCGACCAGATGCGCGAGGGCTGGGCGGACGGCTGGAATTCAACCAGTGCCGCCGGCGCTGCGGCCTTCTTCTTGTCGCTGCTGAACCAGCCTTTCATCGTGCTGCAGCCCACGAGCGCAGTCGCGCACAACAGCACTACGGAAACGCGCACGACCAGCTGGCTCGCCGGTCGGTGACTATTGGAAAGCGTCGTTGCAGGATTCATCAGGACCGTACCTCGGAGTCGTCGGGCTTGCCGCCGACTTCCATCAATTTGAGTTCGAGCAGCTTGCGGCGCGGCGACGCGACATCCATCTTGGTCAGAGCCTGCATATAGGCACTGCGTGCGTCGTCCATCTTGCCCAAGGCATATTGCGCGTCGCCGCGCACTTCCAACGCCATGGCGGTATCGGCGCCTTGCAGCAGCCCGATCGCCTCCTCGCCCTTGCCCGCGTCCACCAGCAAACGGGCCAGGCGCTGGTCGACCACCGCGGCCATGCGCGAGTCGCCCGGCTTGATCGACCGCAAGGTGGCGACGGCCGCTTCATTGTCGCCATCACGAACCTGCTTGGCGGCAAGCTCGAGACCGGCAAGCTCGGCGTACACATTGCTTTGCAGGCCGTCGATACGGGACACGACATCAGCGTCGCCGGCTTCGATGGCGCTGATGACCTTCTGGTAGCGATCCGCGTCCGCCAGCGCTTCAGCATGCTGGTGGTGACCCCACCATTTCCAGCCACCGATCGCGGCAAGTCCGAGCACGATGCCGCCCACCAGGGCGACGCCGTTTTGTCGCAACCACGCCAATACGCGTTCGCTTTGCTCGTGTTCGTCTAGTGGATCGTCAATTGCCATCTGGGGTCGCCATGCTGTCCGGATCCGCCAGAATCGCCGGATCATTGATTACGAACGGCCCGCGCAGCGGGCCGATGAGGAGGTGCCGGATTGGCGCGACGATGCGGTTGAGTCGTATCAGTCGCTGGTCGGCACAAGTGAACCGTCAGAGGATAGCTTAAAGCGGGCGACGTTCGCGCGGCTGAATGCCTCCAGATCCACAGGTTTGCCGTTCTGCCTGGCTTCGATCGCGGCAATGTTCCCGATCACGATCCGCAGGTCTTCCTTGGCGTCCCACTGCCTCTTCTCGCCGCTGCCGATGACGGCCTGCTCGAGTACCTCGCCCGTGGACGTGGTCACCTGCAGCCAGCTGTCATCGGTAAACGTCAACGATAAGCCTTGCGGCTCCGAGACACCGACCGGCGCGCGGATGGCTGCCATGGAGGCGATGACCGGCGTGCGCCCTTGAACCGTGGCGTCGGCCGGCGTGGCCGAATCGCCCATTCCCGTGGCAAAGGACGGGATATCCAGTGACTGCACTTCCGGCATGCTGGACAGGTGCGGTTTGGTCGCCAACCACACCGGCACCACGATGAACGCGGTGATCGCGATATAGATGCCGCGACGCGCCGCCTGCTCGAACATATGACGGTATTTGGGCGTATGGGTATGGCTGACGAGTTCTGCAGGTCGGACTTCGTTGACTCCCGACCTGACAAGATCCTGCTCGATGTCGACGCCGAGCATCTTTGCGTAGCTGCGCAGGTGGCCGCGGACAAAAACACTGGGCTCGGACTGCCACTCGTCATTTTCAAGCGAGCGCACTACGCGCACCGGCATCTTCAGGCGTGCGGAAGCCTGCTCAAGCGTGATTCCGGCGTTTTCACGCGCACGCGCAAGCCGCGCGCCACAACGTTCGGCATCATCCGATAGCCTTTCGTTCGACTGTCCCATCAATTTCCGATTTCCCCGTTTCCGGAACCCGGTACGGCCGGGAACTCCGCCCCCAACCGTTGAACATATCTATCGGCGGCTTCCTTGTCGCCTAGCTTTTCTTCAATCTGTGACGCAAGCACGAGCGAACGCCTGTCCGCCGGAGCGGCCGCAAGGCGCCGCTGCGAGAACGCGCGCGCACGGAACGCGTCGCCCGCGCGGAAGGTTCGCTCGGCCATGGCACCCAGTGCCACGGGATTTTCCGGGTCCAGTTCAAGGGCGCCTCTCAGGTAACGCTCGGAATGGGCATCCTGCCCGGCGTCAGCGGCGCAGGCTCCGGAATTCGCCATTGCGATGGCCGGTGTGCGATACCCCGGATCCGCCAGCGCGCGATCGAACCACTCCAGTGACTCCTGGGCGCGACCGTTGCTGCACAACCAGGTCCCGTAGTTGTTCGCGATGCCGCCCTGGCGAGGCTCCAGATCAATGGCACGGCGGTAGTGTTTTCCTGCCGCGGCGGAGTCGCCGTTACGCTCGGCGACGAGGGCGGCCAGTGTGTGAGCCGAAGCGTTGTCAGGAGCCATGCGGACCGCCTGATCGGCTGCTTTTGCCGCGCCTCCGAGATCGCCCTGGGACAGTGCCGCCTGCCCCTGCTGGATCAATACGCGGGATTTCGCGGCCGGAGAATCGTAGCTGTCCGGGGTCATCCGCACCTCGGGAGCCTTGCGATCCATTCCGCTGCGCGCGAGTTTGGGCTTGACGAAGCTCAAGCGGCTGCAGGCAGTGGACGCAAGGACCACGGCGACCAACACCACGATCACCGCCTTCCCCACGGAAAGACGATTGGACCTGCGCCCCTCAGACACCGGCATCTCCTGCGCCCTGCTCGGCCAGCATTTTTCGGAAGGTCGCCTGTCGGCGGGTGCGGTCCATGACCTGTCCCTTGAGTTGGCCGCAGGCGGCGTCGATGTCGTCACCGCGCGTGCGGCGCACGGTGGTAAGCACACGGGCCTGCTGCAACAGCTGTTGGAACGCTCGGATGTCGTCCTCGCTGGAGCGTTCATAGCGCGTCCCCGGGAAAGGGTTGAACGGGATCAGGTTGACCTTGGCCGCGTCCTTCATCTGCGTGGCATTGTCGAACTGCTTCATCAGACGGGCGAGCTGGCGCGCATGCTCGGGCTGGTCGTTGACGCCGCGCATCAGGGTGTATTCGAACGTAATGGACGAGCGTGGCTTGCGGATGACGTAGCGCTCGCAGGCCGCCATCAGTTGGGCGATCGGGTATTTCTTGTTCAGCGGTACCAACTCGGTGCGCAGCTCATCGTTGGCCGCGTGCAGCGACACCGCGAGCGAGACATCGCTCAACTCGCCGAGCTTGTCGATCATAGGAACCATACCGGCGGTGGAGAGTGTCACCCGCTTGTTGGCCAGACCATAGCCGAGGTCGTCGCGCATGATGCTCATCGCTCGGACTACGTTGTCGAAATTCATCAGCGGCTCGCCCATGCCCATCATCACCACGTTGGTGAGGCGGCGGCGCTGATGGGGCATGTTGCCCAGGTGACGGGCCACGACCCACACCTGACCGATGATCTCGGCGGTGGTGAGGTTGCGGTTGAACCCCTGGGTGCCGGTGGAGCAGAAGGAGCAGTTCAACGCGCAACCCACCTGGCTGGACACGCACAGCGTGCCGCGCCCCTTTTCCGGAATGAACACCGCCTCGATGGCGTTCTTGGGGTCCATCCCGATAAGCCACTTGTGGGTGCCGTCAACGGACGGCTTCTCGGTCAGGACAATCGGTGCGCGGACTTCGGCGTGCTCGTGCAACTTCGCGCGCAACGCCTTGCCCAGGTCCGTCATCTCGTCGAAATCAGTGACGTAGCGGTGATGGATCCATTTCATGACCTGGTGGGCGCGGTAACGCTTTTCGCCGAGCACGCCTTCGAAGAAGTCCTCCAGCTGTGTGCGGTCCAGGTCAAAGATGTTCTTCCGCGGAGCAGCGGTTGCCGCCCCCGGAAGTGCCGGTGACGTCGCATCCGGGGCGACACCGGTCACAGCCTTGCGTTCCGCCTCAGGCGAACCGGTCAACTGGATGTCAATGGTGTTGTCGCGGTTGGTGGTCATGGCATGGGTACTGCGATTGCGTGTTGCGTTCCCGGCGTCCGGGAGTGGATGGTCAGCGCGAGTAAACGTCGGTGGCCGGGAAGAAATACGCGATTTCGATCGCGGCGTTCTCCAGGCTGTCAGATCCGTGGACCGCGTTGGCGTCGATGCTGTCGGCAAAATCGGCGCGGATGGTGCCCGGAGCAGCATCCTTCGGGTTGGTGGCGCCCATCAGGTCACGGTGCTTGAGCACGGCGCCCTCGCCTTGCAACGCCTGGATCATCACCGGACCGGAGCTCATGAACTCGACGAGGGCGGCAAAAAACGGGCGCTCGCGATGGACCGCGTAGAAGCCTTCGGCCTCGGCCTTGGAAAGGTGCTTCATCTTCGAGGCGACGACCTTAAGGCCCGCCTTCTCGAAACGGCTGTAAATCTCGCCGATCACATTCTTGGCGACTGCGTCGGGCTTGATGATGGAAAGGGTACGCTCCAGCGCCATGGAAAATCTCCGGTTGGGCGGGCGGCACCCCGTATGTCAGGGATACGCGCCAAAGGATAACAGGAAAACCCGCGTACTGACGCGGGTTTGGCCGAAATGGCTGCCACGGATTCTACCGGAAAACCGTGAGCGCAATGCGCCGGAGCGGGTGTCATTTGACCGCAGGCCGCTTGAAGCCTAGCATCCAAACAAGCGTTTGATTCACACTTCGCGCATTCGCGCCGAATCGGGATGTCTGCATGTCTTCCAACACCCAGTTTTCCACCAAGGACCGGATCCTGACTGCGGCAGAGGAGCTGTTCGCCCAACACGGTTTCTCGGGCACTTCCCTGCGTCAGGTCACGGGGCGCGCCGACGTCAACATCGCAGCGGTGAACTACCACTTCGGCAGCAAGGAAAACCTCGTAAACGAAGTGTTCCGGCGACGCATGGACGAGATGAGCGCCCACCGCCTGCAGGCGCTGAAAACCGCCTTGGACCAGCATCCCGGCGAACTGGAACCAATCCTCGCGGCCTTTATCGAACCCGCGCTTGCCGTTGCCCTGCACCGCCACGGCGGCGCCGCGTTTGTACGCGTCATCGCCCGCGCCTATGCGGAGAAAAACGATGGCTTGCGCACATTCATGTCCGAGCGCTATGGCCACGTACTGCGCGATTTCGCGCGCGCCATCGGTGGCTGTCTGCCGGACCTGAGCAAGGAGGAGCTGTACTGGCGGCTGGACTTCCTTGCGGGAGCATTGACATACGCGATGGCCGATTTTGGCCTGATCAAGCGCCCCGGTGGGGCGCAGGAGAAGAGTCACGCGGAACGGGCGGCACGTGAACTGATCCGCTTTGCCGCGGCCGGATTCAAAGATTGATGCTTGACATAGACAATCCAATCAAGGAGTTACAAGTAATGTCTAATAAACTACTTGTCCGACGCGCAGCCGTTCTGGGCGCCGGCGTCATGGGCGCGCAGATTGCTGCGCACCTGACCAATGCCGGCGTCGACACGGTGCTGTTCGACTTGCCGGCCAAGGAAGCAAACCCCAACGGCATCGTCGACAAGGCGATTGCCAACCTCGCCAAGCTCAGCCCCGCTCCGCTGGCTGACAAGTGTCTTGCCGGCCGTATCACTGCAGCCAACTATGAGACCGGCCTGGAGCAGCTCACCGACTGCGACCTGATCATTGAAGCGATCGCAGAGCGCATGGACTGGAAGCAGGACCTGTATCGCAAGATTGCCCCGCACGTTGCAGATCACGCGGTGCTGGCCAGTAATACGTCCGGCCTGGGCATCAACAAGCTCGCAGAAGTATTGCCCGAGCAGTTGCGCCATCGCTTCTGCGGCGTGCATTTCTTCAATCCGCCGCGTTACATGCACCTGGCGGAACTGATTCCGGCGCGTACGACCGACGCCGGTGTGCTCGAGTCGCTGGAAACCTTCCTGACCACCACCCTGGGCAAGGGCGTGGTCATCGCCAAGGACACGCCGAACTTCATTGGCAACCGCGTCGGCGTGTTCTCGATGCTGACCGCGATGCATCACACCGAGCAGCTCGGGCTGGGCTTCGATACCGTGGATGCGCTGACCGGCCCCGCCATCGGTCGCCCGAAATCGGCGACCTACCGGACGGCCGACGTGGTCGGGCTGGACACGATGATGCATGTCATCAAGACCATGGCCGACACCCTGCCGGATGATCCGTGGCACAAATACTTCAAGGCACCGAAGTGGCTCGCGGCGCTGGTCGAGAAAGGCGCACTGGGTGCCAAGACCGGCGCCGGTTTCTACACCCGCAAGGGCAAGGACATCCTGGTGCTGGACCTGGAGTCGCAGGACTACCGCCCGTCCGTCCCGGAGGCGGATCCCGAAGTCGCCGCACTGCTCAAGGAACACGACCCGGCGAAAAAGTTCGCCGCCCTGCGCGCCAGCGAACACCCGCAGGCGAAGTTCCTGTGGGCGTGCTTCCGCGACACCTTCCACTACAGCGCGTTCCATCTCAAAGACATCGCTCAGACTGCGCGCGACGTCGATCTGGCCATGCGCTGGGGCTATGGCTGGTCGGTCGGTCCTTTCGAGAGCTGGCAGACCGCGGGATGGAAGCAGGTGGCCGACTGGATTGCCGAGGACATCGTCGCCGGCAATGCGATGAGCACTGCCACCCTGCCCGACTGGGTCTTTGACGGCCGCGAGGGCGTCCACGTCGCTGATGGCAGCTACAGCCCCGGCCGCGACGCCATCGTGCCGCGCTCGTCCAACCCGGTATATGCGCGGCAGCGGTTCCCGGACCCGCTGCTGGGCGAGAAGCCCTCGCAGGGACGCACCGTGTTCGAGAACGACGGCGTGCGCATGTGGGCCGACGAAGGCGACGACATCGCCGTGGTCGGCTTCAAGACCAAGATGAACACCGTGTCGGACCAGGTACTCGATGGCCTGCAGGAAGCGATTTCCCGCGCCGAGAGAGAGTTCTCCGGGCTGGTCATCTGGCAGGCCAAGGAGCCCTTCTCCGCCGGCGCCGATCTTTCGGGAGCGCTGGGACTGCTGCAGGCCAACGACATCAAGGGCTTCGAGTCGATGGTCGCCAACTTCCAGCGCACCAGCCAGCGGATCAAGTACTCGCTGGTGCCGGTGGTTGCCGCCGTGCGCGGCCTGGCGTTGGGCGGCGGCTGCGAGTTCCAGATGCATGCGGCGCGAACGGTGTTCGGGCTGGAGAGTTACGTGGGGCTGGTGGAAGCCGGGGTCGGGCTGCTGCCCGCCGGCGGTGGCCTGAAGGAGCTCGCGGTGCGCGCTTCCGATGCCGCCGGGCCGAACGGTGATGTCTTCGCCGAACTCAAAAACGTGTTCGAGACCATCGCCATGGCCAAGGTGGCCACGTCGGCGATGGAGGCCAAATCGCTCGAGCTGGCGCGCGAAGACGACGTGGTCGTTTTCAATGCCTTCGAACTGCTTCACGTCGCCAAGGCGCAGGCTCGGGCGCTGGCTGAGTCCGGTTACCGCCCGCCCCTGCCCGCACGCCGGATCCAGGTGGCAGGCGATGTGGGTGTAGCGACCTTCAAGATGTTGCTGGTGAACATGCTCGAGGGCCGCTTCATCTCTGAACACGATTATGAGATCGCCAGCCGCATCGCCACCGTCATGTGCGGCGGCGAAGTTGACCGTGGTTCGCTGGTGGACGAGGAGTGGCTGCTGAAGCTGGAACGCGAGCATTTTGTCGAGCTGGCGCAGATGCCCAAGACCCAGGCCCGCGTAGCCCACATGCTCAAGACGGGCAAACCCCTGCGCAACTGAGTGACGACGAGGACAACACCATGACCAAGCAAGTACAAGACGCCTACATCGTCGCCGCCACCCGGACGCCGGTTGCCAAGGCCCGCGGCGCGTTCCGCAATACCCGACCCGACGACATGCTCGCCCACGTGCTCAAGGCCGTCATCGCCCAGGCGCCGGGAATCGACGTGAACCGGATCGATGACGCGATCATCGGCTGCGCGATGCCCGAGGGCGAGCAAGGAATGAACGTGGCCCGCATCGGCGTGTTGCTGGCAGGCCTGCCCAACACGATCGCGGCGCAGACCATCAATCGATTCTGCTCCTCCGGCCTGCAGGCAGTAGCGCTGGCGGCCGACCAGATCCGTCTGGGCAACGCGGACCTGATGCTGGCCGGCGGCACCGAGTCGATGACGATGGTGCCGATGATGGGCAACAAGGTTGCGCTCTCACCCAACGTGTTCAAGGACGACCACGTCAACATTGCCTACGGGATGGGAATTACCGCCGAGAAGGTCGCCGAGGAGTGGAAGGTCAGCCGCGAGGACCAGGATGCGTTCGCACTGGAATCCCATCTCAAGGCGCTGGCAGCGATCGAAGCCGGTGAATTCCGCGACGAGATCAGTCCGCTGGAGGTCGTCTCCCACCTGCCCGACCTTGAGCGCGACAGCATCCGCGAGAAGCGCACGCTGGTGGACACCGACGAGGGCCCGCGCGCCGGCTCCACGATCGAAGGGCTGGCCAAGTTGCGCCCGGTGTTCCGCAACGGGCAGTTCGGGGGCACCGTGACTGCGGGCAACAGCTCGCAGATGTCCGATGGCGCCGGCGCGGTCCTGCTCGCGTCCGCCCAGGCCATCAAGGATTACGGCCTCACGCCGCTGGCCCGCTTCGTCAGCTTCTCCGTTGCCGGGGTGCGACCGGAAGTCATGGGGATCGGCCCGATTGCCGCGATTCCGAAGGCACTCAAGCAGGGCGGCCTGACCAAAGAGCAGATCGACTGGATCGAGTTGAACGAGGCGTTTGCGGCGCAGGCCCTGGCCGTGATCCGTGACTGCGAGCTGGATCCGTCCAAGGTGAATCCGCTGGGTGGGGCAATTGCTCTTGGCCATCCGCTGGGCGCCACCGGAGCGGTCCGTACCGCCACGATCCTCCACGGGATGCGCCGACGTCAGCAGAAGTACGGTTTGGTGACCATGTGCATCGGCACCGGCATGGGCGCAGCGGGCATCTTCGAAGCGCTGTAAGTAAAACGAGCAAAATGAAACGAACGAAGGGAGCCGGGCGAAAACGCCCGGCTCCCTTCGTTTTTACTCGTTTGTCCCCTGACTCGGGCGGGACAATCCCGCGCACCACCCGGACGCCCTACTCCAGTTCGCGCAGGCCCATTTCATGCAATGCGTCGCGCATCATTCCCTGCGCTGCCTCGCTGAGCTTCTCGTGGTCCAGCGCGTAGCGGATGGTGGCGCCGATCAATCCAAGGTGCGTTCCGCAATCGAAACGCGTCCCCTGGAACCGGTAGGCATCAACGACCTCCTCCACCAGCAACGTGGCAATGGCGTCGGTGAGCTGTATCTCGCCGCCAGACCCCGGGGTCGTGCCTTCCAGCAGCTCGAAGATGCGTGGGCTGAGCACATAACGACCCACCACGGCCAGGGTGCTGGGCGCATCGGCAGGACTGGGTTTTTCGACGATTGCGCGGATGCGCCCCTGACGGCCGTTGAATTCGTCAGTGGCGACGATCCCATAGCTGCCGGTCTTCTCCCGCTCCACGTCCTGCACCGCGATGACGCTGGCGCCGCTGGCTTCGGCGGCGTCGGCCATCTGCTTCAACGCACCCGCACCGCGGTTCCAGATCAGGTCGTCGGGGAGGATGACCGCGAACGGTTCATTGCCGATCACCGGCTTGGCGCACAAGACCGCGTGACCCAGGCCGAGCGCCTCAGTCTGGGTTACGAACACCGCTCGCACGCCCGGGGGGAGCGGGTTGCGCACGAGCTCGAGTTGCTCGAGCTTCCCGGCGGCCTCCAGCTTGTCTTCCAGCTCGTAGGCCTTGTCGAAGTAATCGGCGACGGCATGCTTGTAGCGGTTGGTCACGAACACCAGCGTGTCGCAACCGGCCTCGATCGCCTCATCGACGGCGTACTGGATGAGTGGCCGGTCGATGATCGGCAACATCTCCTTGGGCACGGTCTTGGTGGCGGGAAGGAAACGGGTTCCCAACCCTGCGACCGGGAACACCGCTTTGCGAATACGTGAGGACATCAATTCTTCCTTGAAGCGTGGGTGGGGAACGCGACCACCGTGGTGGGAGCGGCGACCGGAACCGCATGCGATCCGATCGGCTGGAATTCGGGCACCGTACGTCGCAGGACGATGTCGAGCGCGGACAGGTCATAGCGGCCGGAGGCATCGCGCAGCCGCTCAAGCGCCTGGTGGATGTCACTGGCAACCACGGCGCGGGGTTCAGCCTGCAGGATCTTCGGGTGCGCGGTGGCGCGATAGCGTTCGTCGGCGTGGAACAGGGTCTCGTGCAGCTTCTCGCCCGCCCGCAGTCCTGTGTAGACGATCGACACATCGCGTCCCGGCTGCTTGCCGGCCAACCGGATCATCTGTTCGGCCAGCAGCCTGATTGGCACCGGTTCCCCCATGTCGAGCGTGTAGATAGCCTCCTGGCTGCCGATCGCCGATGCCTGGAGGATCAACTGGCAGGCTTCCGGGATGGTCATGAAGTAGCGCGTCACTTCGGGATCGGTGACTGTCACCGGCCCACCCTGGCGGATCTGCTCACGGAACAGGGGCACCACGCTACCTGCCGAATCCAGCACGTTGCCGAAGCGCACCGTAACGAACCGGGTACTGCGCGGGTCCACCAGCGACTGACAGACCATCTCGCCAAGACGCTTCGTGGCGCCCAGGATGTTGCCCGGATCCACCGCCTTGTCGGTCGAGATCAACACGAAGGTGCCGACATCCGCCTCGCGGCAGGCGCGGGCAACCGTCTCGGTCGCCAGTACATTGTTGCGTACGGCCTCGCGGAGCTGCGTCTCCAGCAGGGGCACCTGCTTGTAGGCTGCTGCGTGGAAAACAGCTTCGGGCTGCGACGCCTCAAGCGCGTGCCGGATAACCGCGGGATCGCCGCAATCGCCAAGCACCGGGATGTACTCAAGATCCGGAAAGTCACGGCGCAAGCTGGCCAAGACGGTTATGAGGGCGAACTCGTCCTGCTCCACCATCGCAATGCGGCGCGCGCCGTGACGCGCGCACTGCCTGCACAGCTCCGATCCGACAGAACCGCCTGCGCCGGTGACCAGAACCGCGCGCGCACCCAGCCAGCTGCGGATCGCTTTCCAGTCGGGCAACACCTGCTGGCGTCCGAGCAGATCCTCAATGGCGACTTCCTTCAACTGCCCCGGCAGGGACCGACCTTCCAGGGTGTCGCGCAGTCGAGGCACCATCCGGAAGGGCAAACCCGAACGCTCGCACGCCGCAACAACGCGCTGCATTTCGTTTGCGGTTGCCGAGGGCATTGCTATGACCAGAAGCCGAGCCGCAGTCTCACGGGCGATTTCGGCCACCTCTTCCACACCGCCAAGAACCGGAATGCCCTGCACCTTGCTTCCGCGAAGACGGCGCGCATCATCCAGAAAGCCTACGGGCTGATACGACCCTAGACGACGCAGGTCGCGGACCAGTGCATCGCCGGCATGGCCGGCACCAAGGATCAGGATGCGAACGGACGCGGCGTCGGTTTGATCGCTGTTGCTGTCCTTCCATGCGCGATACAGAAGTCGCGGCGCCCCGAGCATGCCCATCAGTACGAATGGGTACATCAGAAGGACGGTGCGCGAGACAAGCTCGAGCCGGTTGTAGAGAAACAGGCCCAGAACAATCGCAAACAGCCCCAGCGCGCAGGCCTTGAAGATGTTCCACAGGTCGGGAACGCTGGCGAAGCGCCACAGCCCCCGATACAGGCCGACCTGCCAGAACACCAACCCCTGGGCGGCCAGCACCAACGCAATTTCTGTCGACCACAACGGCAATTCAGGCGGCGATACCATCACGCCGTAACGAACCCGGTGCAAGACCACCCACACGATCCAGACCATCGCAAGGTCGTGCACCACCACCGCCGAACGTGGTACCGCGCCGGACCATCGCTCACGCCATCTCATCATTTGCCACCTATTGTTTTTATATGCGATTCCATTCGCTCCAGCCGCCACCAGCCCACCGATGCGGCCAGATACGTCACCACACACAGCGTAAGCGCCAATGAAACCGGCGTTGCGCCGAGCACGATCATCACGGCGACAGTCGTCGCCGTCCATGATGCGTATGCCAATGTGACCCTTGTGTGTCCAACCACGCGGGCCCAAGCCTGGTAAGCGTGTCGAGTATGCGCTTCCCACCATCGCTCCCGCTGAACCAACCGCATCAGCAGGGTCAGGCCGGCATCCACTAGAAAGGCGGACAGTGGCAACAACAGCCAAAGCGCCGCCGCCCGGTCTGTCATCGCTGCAACTGTTCCCAGCCCGGCGAGACAGAAACCAATGCCCCCACTGCCGCCATCGCCCAGGAAGATGCGTGCACGCGGAAAATTGAACGGCAGGAAGCCGGCACAGGCCGCGGCCAGCGCGCCCGCCAGAAGGCCCCACGTGCCGCCCAACACCCAGGCCAGTGCCAGCGCCACCAGCAAGGCCTGACTTGCGGCAAGGCCGTTGATGCCGTCCATGAAGTTCCAGATGTTGGTCAGAGCGACCGCCAAGACGAACGCGAACACGGACAGCCACGGATTCCCCGCCGCCATTTGCACGCTGATCGCCAGGACCACTCCGGCGAGCGCGTGGACCGCCAGGCGCAGACTGGCCGGCAACGGTCGGTGGTCATCCATCATGCCAACCGCTGCAACCAGGACGAGGCCGACGCCGAAGCCGCCCAGCAACCAGCGTTGCGACGGATCACGCAGCACGAGCGCCACGATCGCGACCAGCACCGCAACGACGATCGCGATACCGCCGCCGCGCGGGGTGGCCACCTGGTGGCTACGCCGCTCCCCGGGGTGATCAAGGAGATCACGCTGCAGCGCGTAGCGGCGCGCCAACAGCGTCCCCGCCGCCGCAATCATGAAGTGCAGGAGCAACCAGAAGAGCAAGCGGTCACACCACCGCGTAGTTCAGGAGTGGCTTGACAGTGCCCCACTCCTTGCAGCTCGGACATTGCCAATGATGGCTGCGGGCCCCGAAGCCGCAATGATTGCAGCGGTAGCTCGGATTGCGGACCAGCAACTGTTCGGTGATGTGCTTCAGGTCGTGGAGGGTTGCCAGCGGATCCGCTCCCTCAGCGATGCTCAGCTCCATCAATGCGGCTTCACCACGCACCGAAGGTCGATCCTTGAGCTCGTTGGCCAGATAGGCGCGGGCGGCAGCAACACCGTCCTGACTCTCCACCATCCTGGTCAGCGCGAGGACCGGGGCGATGCCACGATAGTGCTCGCACATTTCGGAAAGAAACGCCCTTGCTCCGGAACCATCGCCCGTTCGTTCGTAGGACGACAACAGCGCCGGCATCACCTCGGGCAGGTAATCGGGGTCCGTACGGGCAACCCGCTCGAAGGCGCGGATCGCCCCGGCATCGTTTCCCGACTCCACCTCCAGGCGCCCTTCCAGCATCCCGGCGCGGACGGAATTGGCATCCGCCTGGTAGGCGCGCGCGACCGCAGCGCGCGCCGACGGTACGTCACCGGCGGCACGGTGGCGATCAGCCAGCTCGCATTCGAACTGACCGATCAACTTGCCCATCGACTCACCGGTCGCGGCCTCGTAGCGCTGGGCATTCTCAATTGCCTTGTCCCACTCGCGCTCAGACTGGTAGATGTGGATCAAGTGCCGAAGGGCCAGCGGCGCGCGCATGTCCAGGTCGACCAGATCGCTGAACACGGTCTCCGCGCGATCCAGCAGACCGGACTTCATGTAATCCTCGCCCAGAGCGAGCAGTGCCTGCACCTTCTGCTGGTCGCTCAGGCCTGGACGCTGCACGAGCGCCTGATGCAGGCGAATGGCCCGGTCCACCTCGCCGCGTCGCCGGAACAGGTGGCCTAGTGCCACTTGGGTCTCGAAGGTGTCCTTGTCGAGTTCGGCGATATGCAGGAAAAGCTCGATGGCCTTGTCCGGCTGTTCGTTCAGCAGATAGTTGAGGCCGCGGAAGTAGGTGGTGGAAAGCCGGCTTACCTGCGTAGTGCTGTGTCTCTCACCACCGCGTCGGCCCACCACCCAGCCGCCAAGGGCCGCCAGAGGCACGAGTACAAAGAACCAGAACCACTCGCTGATGAAGTCCATTTACAGGACTTCCTTTGCAACGGACGGCTCGGTTGGGATCTGCTTCTGCGCGTTGGCCAGGCGGCGACGCAGTGGCCAGACCACGCTGGCGCTAATCGCCATGCCACCCACGATCACGCCAACAAGCAGACACGCGAGCATCACGATGCCGAGGTTGGATGCGACGTGGCCAAAGCCGACATCGATGGATACCGGCTGCCGATTGAGCGCACCCAGGACTGCACCAAACGCCAGGCAAACAATCGCCACCAGAAACCGGATCACTCGCATGACAATCTCCTGGATGCCGCATCCATGACAAACAGCTCATCGGATCGCAGGGTAGGCGTGGCAGCCCCAGATCCGTGGATAGCCGGCGGCGGGTTCAATCGGCCTCATCCACTGGCATCGCGTCACTGACGCGTTCGCGCAATTCCTTGCCTGGCTTGAAGTGGGGCACGTGCTTCCCGGCCAGCGCAACGGACTCGCCCGTTCGCGGGTTGCGACCCATGCGGGGCGGCCGGTAGTGCAGCGAGAAACTGCCAAAGCCACGCACTTCGATGCGCTCGCCATCGGCGAGTGAACTCCCCATCATCTCGAGCAATGCCTTCACTGCCAGATCTACGTCTTCGCCTTTGAGGTGCGGCTGGCGCTGGGACAGGATCTCGATCAGTTCGGACTTGGTCATGAGTGTCTGTAGTGGCTGCTTGTGGCCGTTTCAAAATATGGGAGTTGCTGTTTCGAACGAAGTACGGCCCGGCCAAAGCCGGGCCGTACTCGTGTTGCAACAACAAAGTAACGGCAACAACGAGCCGTCCGGAGAGGACAGCGCGCCGGTCCGGATTACTCGGACTTGTTGCTGTTCAACTGCTCACGCAGCAACGCGCCCAGTTTGGTCGTACCGCTGGCTGCCTCCGCGCTGGCGCGGCTGTAGTCGGAGACGGCTTCCTGCATTTCCGCCTCGTCCTTTGCCTTGATCGACAGCTGCATCGTGCGGCCCTTGCGGTCCATACCGATGAAGCGAGCTTCGATCTCGTCGCCGACCTTGAGCACCTTGCTGGCATCTTCCACGCGCTCCTTGGAGATGTCGCGCGCAGCCACGTAGCCTTCGATGCCGTCCGCCAGCTCGATGGTGGCGCCCTTCTCGTCGACTTCGGTAACCTTGCCGGTGACGATCGAGCCACGGGTGTTGGACGCCATGAACTGGCCGAACGGGTCCTGCTCCATCTGCTTCACGCCCAGACTGATGCGCTCGCGCTCCGGGTCCACGGCCAGCACGACGGCTTCCAGGGTGTCGCCCTTCTTGTAGTTGCGGACCACGTCTTCGCCGGTAGTGTTCCAGCTGATGTCGGACAGGTGGACCAGGCCATCGATACCGCCGTCCAGGCCGATGAAGATGCCGAAGTCGGTGATCGACTTGATCTGGCCTTCCACCTTGTCGCCCTTCTTGTGCAGGACCGCGAAGGTCTCCCACGGGTTGGACGAAACCTGCTTCATGCCCAGCGAGATGCGGCGACGCTCCTCGTCCACGTCCAGCACCATGACCTGAACCTCGTCACCGACCTGCACAATCTTGGACGGGTTGACGTTCTTGTTGGTCCAATCCATCTCGGACACGTGCACCAGGCCTTCGACGCCTGGCTCAATCTCGACGAACGCGCCGTAATCGGTGACGTTGGAGACCTTGCCGAACACGCGGGTGTCGGCCGGGTAACGGCGGGCGATGTTGTCCCACGGATCCTCGCCCAGCTGCTTCAGGCCGAGGCTGACGCGATTGCGCTCACGGTCGTACTTGAGCACGCGGACGTCCAGCTCCTGGCCGACTTCGACGACTTCGGACGGATGGCGCACGCGCTTCCAGGCCATGTCGGTGATGTGCAGCAGGCCGTCGATACCGCCCAGGTCCACGAACGCGCCGTAGTCGGTGAGGTTCTTGACCACGCCCTTCAGGATCGCGCCCTCGACCAGCTTCTCCATCAGCTGCTCGCGCTCTTCCGAGTGCTCGCTCTCAACCACCGCACGGCGGGAGACGACGATGTTGTTGCGCTTGCGGTCCAGCTTGATCAGCTTGAACTCGAGTTCCTTGCCTTCCAGGTAGGTCGAGTCACGCACGGGGCGGACGTCAACCAGCGAGCCAGGCAGGAAGCCGCGGACATCCTTGATGTCGACGGTGAAACCACCCTTGACCTTGCCACTGATGCGGCCGGTGATGGTCTCGTTGTTCTCGAGCGCTTCTTCCAGCTCGTCCCACACCATCGCGCGCTTGGCTTTCTCACGCGACAGGACGGTCTCGCCAAAGCCATTCTCGATGGCATCCAGCGCGACCTTGATCTTGTCACCGACAGCGATATCGATCTCGCCGTCGTCGTTACGGAACTGCTCGATGGGCACGATGCCTTCGGACTTCAGGCCGGCGTTGATCACCACGACGTCGCTGCGGACTTCGACGACGGTACCAACAACGATGGAGCCAGGCTTCAGGTTCGAGAGGTACTGCTCGCTCTGTTCGAACAGTTCTGCAAATGATTCGGTCATTAGGAAAATATCCGTGTGAACACACGGGTCGCACCGGCTGGCATCGTTTCCCACAGGGGATAACGCAAGCAGCACGTGGTCGACCCACCCGTTGATGTGGTGCGGTGGAGCTGCACCATGTGTCGGTTGGTTTATCCGCCGCGGAATTGCGACGGGATTGTTACAGCGGTATTGCGGTAAAGCTCACTGCGCAGGGGCCAGCAAAGCCAGGACCCTGTCCACCACATCGTCGATTGCCATGCCCGTGGTATCAATGGTCACGGCGTCTGCAGCCGGTCGCAAAGGTGCCACGGCACGGTTCGCGTCGCGGGCGTCACGGGCGAGAATCTCCCGCAGCAGCCCCGCAAATGTAACGGAAACCCCCTTGTCCTTCAACTGCTTATAGCGTCTTTGCGCTCTTTCGTCCGCGCTGGCGGTCAGGAACACCTTGTGGGCCGCGTCGGGGAAGATGACCGTGCCCATGTCCCGGCCGTCGGCAACCAGGCCCGGCGGGCGCCGGAACGCGCGTTGCCGCTCCTTCAGCACCTCGCGTACTTCGCCGATTGCCGCGATCGCCGACGCGGCCGCACCAGCGGTTTCCATCCGCAGCTCGTGGGTGGCGTCGGTGCCGTTGACGAGGACCCGCAAGCCGTCTTCCCGCTCCTCAAAGTCGACCCGGGTATCGAATGCGCAGCGCACCAGCGCTGCCGGGTCGCCCAGGTCGATGTCTTTCCAGCCTGCGGCGACGCCGACGGCGCGATAAAGTGCCCCGGAGTCGAGGTAGTGCCACCCGAGCCTGGCGGTCACCAGGCGGCTGATGGTTCCTTTGCCCGACCCGGACGGGCCGTCTATCGTCAAAACCGGGGCGGGATCGGATGTTGTTTCGCTTGGGCTGCTGTTCATCGCGCTATTATGCCGTCCGCCGACCACGCAGAAGCAGCGCAAAGACCTTGGCGCTGTCGCCGGACCTGTCGCGAGCCTCTCAGGCTGTCTTGAAACGCCCGCATGCGCTTGATCGCCATGCAAAAACCCGCTAGCATTGCAGGCTTGCTAATTCCCCACTGTTGCCGAGGTCTCTCATGAAGGTCCTGTCCTCCCTGAAGTCGGCGAAGGCCCGTCACCGCGACTGCAAAGTCGTTCGCCGTCGCGGCAAGGTCTTCGTGATTTGCAAGTCGAACCCGCGTTTCAAGGCGCGCCAGCGCTGATCCACGGGCGCTTCCTGCGCTTCGCCAGAAGGCCGCCTCCGGGCGGTTTTCTGCGTTCTGGAGCTTGCGTCCGGGACGGGACGTGAAGCCGATCCCGCTCCGGCTAGCCCCGACGCGGCAATCCGGCGCTTGTGCTTACAATCCCGCTTCAGAATCCGTCCAGGGAATTTAGGAAATGACCATCAAACCCGGTATTGCCAGCCTTTCACTGCTCGCACTGATTGCGTTCGCCGCGCCCGCCTCCGCCGACACGCTTTTGATCGAGCGCGCCGAGCAGCTCAACCAGGCAGCGGTGCCTGCCCGAGGAGCAAGCATGGCCCAGGTGGAGGCACGTTACGGCGCTCCCGCGCAGCGGTTGGATCCGCGCGGCGGTCAAAAAAGCCAGTGGCCGACAATCAATCGCTGGTCCTATCCCCAGTTCACGGTCTATTTCGAGAGGGACCGCGTGATCGACGTCGTCGCGAATCAGGCCGTGAGCAGCGAAACCGGCCCGAAGCCGGCCATCCGATAAGCCCACCTTGCAAGCGAGCCCCATGACCGAAACGACGCGTTTTCCCGCCGAGTGGGAACCCCAGTCGGCGATCCTGATCGCCTGGCCGACGGCCGAGACCGACTGGGCCGACCGCCTGGGCGAGGTCGAGGAGACCTACATCGCGCTCGTATCGGCGATCACCCGATTCCAGCCGGTGCTGATCTGCGTGGCCGATGAGGATGTCGAAGCGTACGCGCGTGCGCGGCTGGCATCGGCCCGTGTCGATATGGAGCGGGTCCAGTTCATCGAGGTCGCGTACGACGACACCTGGTTGCGCGATTCCGGTCCGATCAGCCTCAGGGCGAACGGCGATTTCCGCTTGCTGGATTTCCGCTTCACCGGCTGGGGGGGCAAGTTCGACGCCAGGCTTGACGATCGCCTTGTCGAGGCACTGTTCGAGCGCGACGTGTTCCGCCGCGGCAGCCGGCACGACATCGACTTCGCCTTGGAAGGCGGCGCGATTGAGACCGATGGCGAGGGCACCTTACTCACGACGTGGACGTGCCTGCACGAGCGTCACCCGCAGGCAACGCGGGAGGAACTCGAGCAGAAGCTGTCGCACCACCTGGGACAGCAGCGCGTGCTTTGGTTGGATCATGGCTATCTGGAGGGCGACGACACCGATGCCCATATCGATACGCTCGCCCGCTTCGCCGCGCGCGACGCCATCGTCTACCAGGCCTGCAACGACGAAGCCGATTCGCATTTCGCTCCGCTGCAGGCGATGGCCTCGGAACTGGCCGCCCTGCGCACGGTCGAAGGTGCACCGTATCGCCTGTTTCCGCTGCCCTGGCCGGCGCCCGTCATCGACGGCGACCGGCGGCTCGCGGCAAGCTACGCGAACTTCCTGATCATCAACGGTGCCGTTTTGATGCCCGCTTACGGCGACACCAAGGATGATGAGGCCGCGGCAGTGATCGCCAGTGCATTTCCCGGCCGTGAGGTCATTCAAGTGCCTTGCCGGCCACTGATCTGGCAGAACGGCAGCCTGCACTGCATCACGATGCAACTGCCCGACGGCGTCGTCTGACCCATGCCAGACGTGGCGCGGATGCCGCACCCGTGCGCTCATGCGCCCTCCATCGAACCATCGGAACCGTCATGAAAACCAGGACCCTCACTGTTGCGCTGATCCAGGATCGCGCCGTCATCGATCGCGGCGCCGGCAACGCCGACGCCAACCTGGCGCAGATCGAACAGCGCGTCGCTCAGGCCGCCGGAAATGGCGCGCGCCTGGTACTGCTGCAGGAGATCCACAACGGCCCGTACTTCTGCCAGCACGAGTCGGTGGAGGAGTTCGACCTCGCCGAGCCGATCCCTGGTCCCAGCACCGACCGCCTCGGCCGCCTCGCTGCCAAGCACAAGGTGGTGATCGTCAGCTCGTTGTTCGAGCGCCGCGCCGCCGGGCTTTACCACAACACCGCCGTGGTGCTGGAGGCGGACGGCAGTATCGCCGGCAAGTATCGCAAGATGCACATTCCGGATGATCCGGGCTTCTATGAGAAGTTCTACTTCACCCCGGGCGATACCGGTTTCGAGCCGATCGACACCTCCGTCGGCCGTCTTGGCGTGCTCGTGTGCTGGGACCAGTGGTACCCCGAGGCTGCCCGCCTGATGGCGCTGGCCGGCGCCGAACTGCTGCTCTACCCCACCGCGATCGGCTACGACCCTGACGACGACCAGGCCGAGAAAGACCGTCAACGCGAATCGTGGATCATCAGCCATCGCGGACACGCGGTCGCCAACGGCCTGCCGGTGCTCAGTTGCAATCGCGTCGGGCATGAGCCCTCCCCGCTGGGCACTGCCGGGGTGGATTTCTGGGGCCACAGTCATGTGCTGGGACCGCAAGGCGAGTTTCTGGCGATGGCCGGGGACACTCCGGAAATCCTGATGGCCGAGGTCGACCTGCAGCGCAGCGAGGATGTCCGTCGGATATGGCCGTTCCTGCGCGACCGGCGGATTGACGCCTACGACGACCTGCTCAAGCGCTATCGCGATTGACCCTGTTGCGCCCCGCGCGCACCCATCCACCACGGTTGTCTTTTGATGAGTGATACCCCACTGGCCACCGCGGCCGACTTTCTGCATGGACAGCCGCATGAGGTCGTCGAGCGCGACGGTGTTCGCTACACCTTGCTGGGGACGGCCCATGTGTCGCAGGAGAGCGTGGAGGCGGTGCGCGATGCCATAGGCAGCGGCCGTTTCGACGCGGTGGCCGTGGAGCTCGACGAAGCGCGTCTGCAGGCTCTATCGGACGCCGATTCCATGGCCAAGCTGGACCTGGTGAAGGTGATCCGCACCGGCAAGACGGCGATGTTCGCGGCCAACCTGGCGCTCGCGGCCTACCAGCGTCGGCTCGCTGAGCAACTGGGCGTGGAGCCCGGTGCCGAACTGAAGCGGGCAGTGCTGGAGGCGCGGGCGCGGAACATGCCGGTGCACCTGATAGACCGCGATGTCGGCCTGACCTTCAAGCGTGCATCAGACCGGCTGGGATTCTGGGGTCGGGCCAAACTCGGTGGCGGACTGCTGACGGGACTGCTGGCTGACGATGAAGTTGGCGCGGAGGAAATCGAGAAGCTCAAGCAGGGCGACATGCTGGAGGCGAGCTTCAACGAATTCGCCAGCGAAAGCCCTGCGGTGTACGAGACCGTCATCGCCGAGCGCGACCGCTACATGGCTGCGCGGCTGCGCGAGATACGCGAGGACACCAACAACGACGGTTCCCGCGAGGTGCTGGCGGTGGTCGGTGCCGGCCACCTGCAAGGACTCGCCAAGCACCTGCGCGAGGAGACCGGTCCTGCCGGCGCGATCCGCGAGGAGCTGGAGTCCGTCGCGCCCAAAAGCAACATTCCATGGTTCACCATCATCCTGTCCACCGTGGTGATCGGCGGATTCGCCTGGGGCTTCTGGCAGGGCGGAATCGACGTCGGATCGGACCTGCTGCTGCAGTGGATCCTCGCCACGGGCCTGCTCGGCGCCTTGGGTTGCGCGATCGCCGGCGGCCACCCACTGAGCATCCTGGTGGCGTTCGTTGCCTCGCCGATCACCCCACTGCACCCGGCCCTGGCGTCCGGCACTTTGAGCGCGCTGACCGAGGCGTGGATACGCAAGCCCACCTACGCCGACTTCATGGCGCTTCGTGCCGACGTGCAGACCGTGCGCGGCTGGTGGCGCAACCGCGTGTCACGGACGCTGTTGAACTTCTTCCTGACCAGTCTGGGCACAGCCATCGGGGTCTGGACCGGCGGCTTGAAAATGCTGGGAACACTGTTCGGCTGATTGTCCGGCCCGGCCTCGGACCGCCAGCGGCGCGTCAGCGCACCGCTTGCGGCCTTTCCTTCAAGCTGCTGCCTGCTCCGGCGTTCCACCATCCACCCGCACTCCCCTCGCCCGACGTGACATGCGCGCCGTTGCGTTGCGCATATCGTCGAGGATCGCGTAGATGGTCGGCAGGAACAGCAGGCTGACCAGCGTGGAGAACGCCAGACCACCGGCCACGGCGCGAGCCATCGGCGAGTAGGTCAAGCCGCCCAGAACGACGGTGTTGCTAAGCGAGATCGGAATCATGGCCAGGATGGCCGTGCCCATCGTCATCAGGATCGGCCGCAGACGCTCGCGACTGCCTTCCACCAGCGCATCGGTGCGTGACAGGCCGCGCCGACGCAGATTGTTGATGTGCTCGACCATGACGATGCCGTTGTTCACCACCACCCCCATCAGCACCAGGATGCCGATGAAGGCCATCACCGAGAACGAGGTGCCGGTCAGCCAGAACAGCCAGAACACGCCGAAGATCGAGAACACCACGCAGCTCATGATCGCCGACGGGAATACGAGCGACTCGAACACCGCAGCCATGACCACGTAGATCATCACCAGCGCGATGATCAGGTTGAACATCATCTGGTTCACCGCCTCGGCATCATTCTGGAACGAGCTGCCTTCGAAGGTGTAACCATAACCGGGAGGGAACGCCACGCTGTCCAGGGTCTGCTCGATCGCCTTTCGGGCGTCGGGCGTCGTGGCATCGCCGGCCAGGTTGGCCTTGATCACCAGCGATGTCTGGCGGTTGGTCCTGCGGATCTCGGTGGCTGCGGCGCTGGTATCCAAATCCACCATGGCCAGCAAGGGAACCTCGCGACCGTCCGGCGAGCGCACAGTGAAGGCGGCGATGTCGGAGACGTCGAACTCCTCGGCCCCGGCGAAACGAACCCACACCGGCACCTCGCTCTGGCCACGGCTGAAATCACGCAGCTGCGCGCCGCGCAAAGCCAGGCCGACGAAGCGCGCCACCTCGTCGGCACTGAAACCGAATGCCGCGGCCCGCTCGCGGTCGACCCGCACGTTCAATTCGTTGTTGCTGTCGCCGGCATCGATGCGGACATCGCGCAGCTCGGTTTGCCGGGCCAGCAACGGCACCACGTCATTGGCCAGCGCGGTCAGCACCTCTGTTGAGTCCCCGACCAGCTGGACCTGCATGCCCTCGCCAGTGCCGCCGCCCTGGTTGCCCTGTTCGTCGATAGCGATCTTGCCACGTGCCGACTTGGGCAGCCCCTTGCGGATCTCCTCCACCAATTCCCCGGCGTCGGCGACGTCGCTCTTGAAGGTCACCATGGTGCCGGCGTCGCTCCCCGCGCTGTACCAGGAGTAGATCTGGGCGATCCTGAAACGGTCGCGGTTTTCCTCAAGATACGCCTCGACCCTGGCAACCTCCTCCGACATCTGATCCTTGCTGTAGCTGCCGCTCCAGGTGTAGCCGATGTTGGTATCGCCGCCCTGGTTGCCGCCGAACATGTCGAACTTGGTCTTCGTCATCGGCACCACGCTGATGGCAATGATCAGCACGATGCCGGTGATGCTCCAACCGCGATGCTCCAGGGTCCAGCGGAGGAAACGCGCATAGCGAGTCTGCAGCCGCCGGATCAGTCCGCGATCGTTCTGCACCGCCGCCGGCGTTTTCATCCTTGAAGACAGCATCGGGATCAGACTCACCGCAACCAGCCATGACGCCAGCAGCGACACCGAGATGGTGATCGCGATCTGCGACATGAAGATGCTGATGTTGTTGACCTCACCCAGCAGGTTCGGAACAAACACGATGCAGTGGCACAGGGTGCCCGCCGACAGGGCGATGGCGACGTTGCGTGTGCCCACGATCGAGGCGCGCACCGGCTGGTCGGGCATCCGCTCACGCTCCTGGTAGATGCTCTCCACCACCACCACCGCGTTGTCGACGAGCATGCCGACCGCCAGCAGCAAACCCATCAGGCTGAGGACGTTGAGGCTCACCCCGGCGAAATACATGAAGCCCAGGGTCATCACGAAGCAGATTGGAATCGCCAGCGTCACCATCAGCGTCGACGGCCAATGGCGCAGGAAAAAGAACAGGACCGCGACCGACAACAACAGGCCGATGCCGCCGGCCTCTGCCAGCTCCAGCAGCGAGTCGGTAACGTCCTTGCCCTGGTTCTCGATAACCTTGAAGTCGACGCCGCTCAGGCTTGGCTGGGTGCGAATCCGGTCCAGCTCGGCGAGGACCAGCCGGGATACCTCCACCAGGTTCGCATTGCGCTCCTTGAAGATTTCCAGCGCCACGGCGGGACGTCCATCCAGCCGCCGACCCACATCCAGACGCGCAGAGCGCAACTGGACATCGGCCACGTCGCCCAGGCGCAGGCCGGTGGCGTTCAGTGGCAGCTCCCGCAACTGCTCGATCTGGTTGATCTCACCGATCGGCTGAACACGGAGGCGACGTCCACCGTCCTCGATCTGACCGGCAGACACGGAGAAGTTCGCAGCCTGCAGGCGCTGGGTCAGTTCGTTGAGATTGAGCCCATGGGCCACCAGACGATCCGGATCGATCGCCACCTCGACCTCGTTGGCCGCCGCCCCGCCGATATCCACCTTGGCCACGCCGGGAATGCGCTCCAGTGGCGTCTTGAACTCCCGGTCGATCAGGTCGTACTCGCCGCTCATGTCCATTTCGCCCGCCAGGCGAAGCCGCATGATCGGCTGGTCGGTGGTGGAGAACTTGAACACGAAATAGCGCCGGAAGTCGTCGGGCAGCTCGTCGCGGATAGCGTCGATACGCTCACGCGCCTCGGAGGCGGTGATCTCCACGTCGCGGCTCCAGTCCGAGAACGCCATGAACACCATGGCGCCGTCCGCGGACGCACGCCCCTGGATACCCTTGATGCCGCTCATCGTCGCCAGCGCCTCCTCGGCCGGGCGCAGCAGGTTGCGCTCCACCTCTTCCGGCGTTGATCCGGCATAGGGCAGCTGCACACCGACAAACGGCGCCGACACATCAGGCAGGGCTTCCAGCGGCAGCCGCACCGCGGCGATCAGCCCGATCGCCACCATCGATACGAACAGCATGATCGTGGTGACCGGCCGTCGCAGGCTGATCTCGGCGATGCTCATGCAGCCGGCTCCGGATTCCCCGTGGCCACCGGCACGATGTCATCGCCGCGCCGCGCACGGTTGCGGTAGTACTCGTCCGGGCGACGGTCCAGCAGGTCGTAGACGACGGGGATGACGACCAACGTCAGCAGGGTCGACACCAGCAAGCCGCCGATCACGGTGATCGCCATCGGCGAGCGCACCTCGGCCCCCTCGCCGAACGCCAATGCCAGTGGCAGGAAGCCGAACAGCGTGCTCAACGTGGTCATCACGATCGGTCGCAGGCGCGAGCGTGCGCCCTCCACCAGCGCCTCGCGCTTGGCCACGCCGGCCTCGCGCAACTGGTTGACCTTGTCGATCAGGATGATCGCGTTCTTGGTCACCAGGCCGACCAGCAGGATCAGTCCGATGAACACCACCACCGACACCGGTGAGCGGGTCAGCAGCAAGGCCAGCACCGCGCCGACCATGGCCAGCGGGATGGTGAACAGGATCACGAACGGATGCAGCAACGACTCGAACTGCGAGGCCATGACCAGGTAGACCAGGAAGATTGCCAAACCAAACGCAAACAGCAGCGAGCGGATGGAACTGGAAAGCTCCTCGCCCTGGCCGCCGATGTGCATCTGCACCTCCGCGCCCAGCGGGTTCTCCGCGACCAGCTTCTGGACTTCCAGCACGGCGCTGCCCAGATCGATGCCCTGCAGGTTGGACGAGACCACGGCCACCCGGACCTGGTCGGCGCGATGGATCTCGCTGGGACCCGTGGTGGACACCACATCGGCCACCGAGCCCAGCCGCACCGACTTCCCACCCGCATTGATAATCAGGTTGCGGATGTCGTCCACCGAACCGCGGTCGCCCTCCTTCACCCGAACCAGGACGTCGATCTTGCGGTCGCGGAAGCTGTAACGCGTGGCCACGTCGCCACGCACCTTGGACACCACCGCGTCGGCGATCTGGCGCGTGGTCATTCCGAATGCCGCGGCGCGCTGCTGGTCGAAGTGAATCTGGATTTCCGGGAAACCCTGCTCCACCGTTGAACTGACATCGGTGTAGTGCGGATTGGCGCGCAACAGGGCGGCCATCCGCTGCCCAGCCTTGCTGATCGTTTCCAGATCAGGCCCGGCCAGCTCGATCTCCAGCGGCATCGAGAAGCTGAACAACTCCGGCCGACTGAAATCGACCTCGGCGGACGGATACGCCTGCATGCTCTCGCGCAGCGCATTACTCATCGAGGCTTCCAGTCGCTCGCTGCCGCCATTGCTCATCACGATGTTGAGCTTGCCGACGTTGTCACCGCTCTCGGTAGGACTGGCATCCAGGCGGGTTCCGCTGCCGCTGACGCCGTAAAGCGCATGGATGCCTTCGGTCCCGGCATGCTTCTTCTGCAGATCGCGCACCAGCGCGTCGGTTTCCCGCAGCGGGGTGCCGGGCGGCAGCTTGACCGTCATGTCGAAGCGGTCCTGGGCCAGCTGGGGGATCAGGTCTGCGCCCAGCAATGGCACCAGCAGCAGCGCCAGCACGAACGCAGCGGCTGCGGAACCCAGCACCACGATCGGTCGCGCCATGGCTGCCGGCAACAACTTGAGGTAGCCCCGCTCCGCCCGCGCGTACGGCGCCATCGCCAGATCGCTGGCCTTGCGCATCACCGGACCGACCACGGCAACGGTGCCTCGCCAAAAACGTACCACCAGCCAGGCGACACCGAACAGCACACCACTGATCGCTGCACCGACTCCACGGCGCGTGGCCGCAACCGGCTTCTGCCACCTGCGCTTGGCCTGCCATTGCGGATGCGGCGGCTCTTCGGGGAAGGACTCGCCCGGTCGGCCACGCAGCGCGCTCAGCATCGGGATCAACGTCATCGCCACCGCCAGCGAGATGCCGATCGCAATCGCCACGGTCAGCGCCTGATCCCGGAACAGCTGGCCAGCGATCCCTTCGACGAACACCAACGGCAGGAACACCGCCACTGTGGTCAGGGTCGAGGCGACCACCGCCATGCTGACCTCGCCGGTGCCGACGATGGCGGCCTGGAGGATGCCCAGACCCCGCTCACGCGCCTTGGCGATCGACTCCAGCACGACGATCGAGTCATCCACCACCAGTCCGGTCGCCAGCGCCAGACCGCCCAGCGACATCACATTGAGGCTCAGCCCGAGCTGGCCCATGAAGAAGAACGTGGTGATGATCGAGACCGGCAGCGACAGGCCGATCACGAAGGTGCTCCAGCCGTCGCGCAGGAACAGGAAGATCACCAGGATCGCCAGCAGGCCGCCGATCACCGCGTCCATCTTGACGTCGCTGATCGCATTGCGGATGAAGGTCGACTGGTCGTCGATGACGGTCAGTTCGATATCCGGCGGCACCTGTTTGCGGATCGTTTCCAGCCGCTCGTGGATCGCATCCGCGGTGGCGACGGTATTGGCATCGCCCTCCTTGTAGATCGCCAGCTCGACGGCTTCGCGACCATCCAGGCGGATGATTGCCTCGCGTTCCTTGTGGCCCTGTACGACGTCGGCGATGTCCTTCAGGCGCACCGGCTTGCCGCCGGCAACCGTACTGGAGTCACTCGAGGACGCGCTCTGTACCGATGCCGCTGCAGCCATCGCATCGGCAGAGCCGGAGGCAGCAGCCACGCGAGCCATCTGCATCGCCGCATCGGCGGCCGCATCGCTCCCACCACTGCTGGTGGTCACCAGCATGTCGCGGATCTGATCCACGCTGGAAAACTGGTTCACGGTACGGACAAGGTAGCGCTGCGAGCCTTCCTCCAGGCGCCCACCGGAGATGTTGATGTTCTCCTGCGCCAAGCGCTGGGTGACCGTCCCGATCGGCAGGTTCAACTGGGACAGCTTTTCCTGGTCGACCAGCACCTGGATCTCGTCCTCCAACCCGCCGCCAACCTTGACGGCGGCCACGCCGAGCACGGGCTCGAGCTTCTTCTTGAGGTCATCGTCGGCGTAGTGGCGCAGCACTGCCAGCTGGCGTAATTCGTCGCCTTCCGTCCTGGAGGACAGCGCCAGCCGGATGATCGGTTCGGTGGACGGATTGAAGCGCAGCAGTACCGGCGGCTTGGCCTCCAGCGGCAGTTGCAGGGATTCCATCTTGTCGCGTACTTCGAGCCCGGCCTTGTCCATATCGGTGCCCCAGGCGAACTCCAGCACCACGTCGCTTTGGCCGGTGCGCGAGACCGACTTGAGCTTGCGCAGTCCCTTGACCACCCCAACGGCCTCCTCGACCGGTTCGGTGATCAGGGTCTCGATCTCGGTGGGCGCCGCGCCGATGTATTCGGTACGAACCGTCAGGGTGGGATAGCTGAGATCGGGAAGCAGATTGACCTTCAGGTTGCCCAGCGCGATGAAACCGAACAGCAGGAAGCTGATGGTGATCATCGCCACCGTGACCCGCCGGCGGGTCGAGAACTCGACCAGATTGAAGCTGCGGGCCGGATGCTGCTCCGGCGGCGGCGCGGATCGTTCCATGACGTCGCTCATCGGTCAGCCCCGGATTACTGCGCGGACGCAGGAGTCGCCGACGCGGGCGCGTCGCCGATCACCGTCACCGCGCTGCCATCCCTCAGTGCGGTCTTGCCGGCGATCACGACGCGGTCGCCCACCGCAAGTCCCTCGCGCACCTCCACCCAGTTGCCGTCGGTGTATCCGAGTTGGACAGCCGCGCGACGGACCTTTCCGTCCTCGACCACGAACACCGCCGGATCGCCCTCGCCTTCCAGCAGCGCGTTGCGCGGCACCACGGTCGCGTCAGCGCGCTGGTCGTAGTTGATGCTGATCCGACCGAACATCCCGGCCTGCAGGCCACCGTCGCTGTCGAAACGGGCGATGACGCGGAACGTGCCGCTGCCGGCATCGACCACCGGAGAAATCCGCGCCACCGTTCCGGTGAACGACTGGCCCGGCAGGGCGTCCACTGCCAGCGCTACCGGCAGGCCCACCGCCATCGTTGCAAGCTCACGCTCGGGAACGTTGAGGGTGGCCTCCAAGGTCGAGGAATCCACGATCCGCACGATCGGGGTATTGATCTGGATGAAGTTGCCCGCTTTGGGCGGGACCGATGCAACCACCCCGTCGATCGGGGCCTTCACATCCGCATACGAAAGCTCCAGGTTAGCCATGCGGTTGGCGGCCTGCGCATTGGCGAGGTCGTAGCGGATCTGGTCGTAGTCCGCGGCAGCGATGAGCTGCTCGGCGGCCATCTTCCGCGCCCGCTCGAACTGGTTGCTCAACTTGCCGACCTGCGAAGCCGTCTGCGCTACCTGAAGACGGGCGCGGTCGGAATCCAGCCGCACAAGCGTCTGCCCGGCCCGCACCTTCTCGCCCTCCGACACCATGACCTTCAGCGCCACTCCAGACGTCTTGGCGACGACCTGCGCCTCCACCGAGGCCTCCAGCGGCGCGGTGCCGGTGTAACTGGCGGCCATGGATCGCGTCTGCACCGGCGCCACCTCAACCGTCACCGCCTCCTTTTCTTCGGCGTCGCCCTTCTTGGCGCCGTCGGCACCCGCCGCCCCGCCCTTGCAGCCTGAGAGCAGCAAGAGGCACACGAACAGAGGGCCACAGGCACGAAGCCAGGCATTGCCGCTGGAATTGGCGCGATGTTGCATTGGAGACCCCGGTGATGTGATTTTGGACGGACACAGACCGGTCGCAATGCCGGTGTTGTAGATAAGTATGTCACCAACACTTCACCGCCGGAATGCGCCGAAGGTCATGCCGATGCGACCTGCGATTATCGCCTGCAATGGGTGGTCCTTTGCGACACTTGCCCTTCGTTGATCGATGAACGCAAGCTATACTCCGAAAATTGCGCGGCGGCAGCGGCGATTCCACACTGCCCAAGCCGGCCTTAATTTCGCCAGCCACACGAGATTGCGGATACCTATGATGCGACTGCTCACCATTGCCGCTGCCCTGGCTCTGACCCTTGCTGCGGCCCCTGCCGCTGGGCAGGAGCCCGCCCACGCGTCGGCCAGTGCCCAGAACGGCTACGAGCTGACCTACACCTGCCAGGGCTGTCACGGGATTGACGGCTACAAGAACGCCTATCCCAACTACCACGTGCCCAAGCTGGGGGGACAGTCGGCGGACTATCTGGTCAATGCGCTCACCGCCTACCAGAACGGCACCCGCTCGCATCCGACGATGCGTGCACAGTCCCAGGGCTTTTCCGACCAGGACATCGCCGACATCGCCGCATTTCTGTCCAACGTCAAGTAGGAACGCAGCCCCATGACGATCCGCAAAACATTCGCCATCGCCCCTGCGGTCCTTGCCGCCGTCGCCATGTTCGCCCTGTCCGCCTGCTCGCAGACGCCGGCGGATCCTTCCCACTCTTCCTCCGCCGGGTTGCCGCAAGGGTACGTCGCGGCCGGCGAGCAGATGGCCAACGCCAAGGGCGCGGCAACCGGCCAGTCGTGCATCGACTGCCACGGCGCTGATGGCAACGCGCCGATCGATACGACCTACCCGGTCATCGGTGGCCAATACCAGGACTATCTGGCCTACGCCCTGCAGAGCTACCGCGATGGCAGCCGCGACCACGTCATGATGTCGATGCAGGCCAAGGCGCTCACCGACCAGCAAATCGCCGACCTCTCAACCTACTTCGCATCGCGTCCGAGCAATCTGGTCAACCTGACGGGCTCGCACAAGAAGTAGCGCCGTCGGGGCGCGGCAAGTTTTCCGCGCCGAGGTTCGGATCAGGAAAAAGCCCGCATTGCGCGGGCTTTTTCATTTCCTGGAGGCCGCCGATCAAACTACGGCTCGACCGGCTCCGGCAGCAGGCTGCCGTTGCCTTCCTGCAATTCGGGCTTGAACGGGATGTCTGGCGCAGGGCGTGCCGTGGCGGGGACATCCAGCAGGTTGGGATCGGTGATGTCGCAGGCCCCGCCAACAACCAGCAGGATCGTCTGGCAGACCACGTGTTTGTTGGTGCCCGGGATGGGGATCCGGACGGTGGTGACGCTCTTGCGCACCCATTCTTCCAGCAGGGTCTCGCTGGGCCTCCAGTAGCGGTCGAACGCGGTGGGCTCGTAGTCGGTGGGCTTGCGCTTGAGCCAGGTGCCGGCGCGATCCAGGTTTACGATCTCATCGGTCAACGCGCCGGGAGGCCGCGCCGGCGAGGCGGACCCCGGTGCCTCGGCAAGGCGCACGCTGCCATCGCTGTTGTATAGACCCGACGGATCGCCCTTCTGTCCACCGTCCACATTGCGGGTGGATTCGCCCCAATCGTCGGCACGTTTGAGCGTATCCCAGCCGCCGGGCGCGGCGGCGGTCTTCGGGCCGGTGGTCTGCGCAGGTGTCGCGGCCGCATCGCCGGTTCCTGTCGAGGCGTTGTTCTTCCGCTCGCTCGGCGAAGAACTATCCGACCTTGCGAGCGTGGCTGTGTCACTGGTCGAGGATTCAGCTGGCCGGGCGGCCGTGGCTGGAGCGGGCGCGGGAATCTCCCGCTCCCGGATTGACCGGGGTGTCAGCGTTTGCTCGGCCACGGCCACTTCACGCCGCGGAACGGTCACCGTCGGCGCCGCGGGTAGCGGCGCGGCAATTTCATGCACGACCACCTCTGCGGGTGACTGCTCCAGCGTTATTTCCGGAATCGGTCTGGGCGCTACCGTGGAGAGCGCGGCGGCCGGTCGCGACGGCACCTCGACCACGACCGTGTCCGGTGCAGACACGGTGCGCTCTGGAACGGTCACCTGCGGTAGCGGAAGCCGTGGCATCGGTGGAGGCAACTGGTATTCGGATACATCCGGCACCGGCTTGCTCACCTCGACGTTCTGACTGACCTCTGGCGGCGTGGGTTCCGGCACCGGCTGGTCAAGCGCAACAGGCGGCATCGTCGCTGGGGCCCCGGAAGCTGCTACCTCAGATGTGGGCTCGACTGGCTGCGGTGGAATCTGTGGGGCTGGCGGTTCGCCTGCGGCAGAACCCTGCCCGGACGGTGCGGCACTTGCCGAGGGCGCGTCAGCCGGCGAAGGCGGGACATCCTGGCCGCCACCGACCTCCTCGGGAGTGCCCTCGCCGATGAACTCGATCTGGACCACGTCCTCCTGCCCTTTTTTCGGCGGGTTTGCGGGCGCCAGATACTGCTGATACATCAACCAGACCAGCATTACGGCGACAAATAGATGCCAGCCGATGGCAATCAGCCACGCGATGCGCCGGAGCGGGCGTTCGTCGGCTGCTGGCGGGTCCCATTGCTCGCGGCAAAGCGCCTTGAACGAATCCCAGCGGCCCAGTTCCGGGGAGTGCGGCGGCGGCGGCGCAACGTCGCGCTGGGTAAACACCGAGGCCATGGCCTCGGGCGGTATGGCGGGTGTGCGGGAGCGTTCATCGCGGGCAACCCACTCGTTCCACCCCGGCGGGAACTCTCCGGCGGCGCGACGCCGATGCGGTTCCACCAGCTTCATCCGAAGCCGGAGCGCATGCAGCCACGCGTCAACCGGAAGGGTCAAGGGTGGCGGGTCGGTCAGCCGGCGCCGTTGCGCGCGATATAGGGGGCGGAGCCGGTCTCGTGGTCGGTCGCATCACGCACGCCGGTCACCCCGGGCACCTTTTCGCGCAGGGTCTTCTCGATGCCGTTCTTCAATGTCACATCCGCCATACCGCAGCCGTGGCACCCGCCTCCGAAACGCAGCACGACGATGCCGTCCGCAGTGACCTCCTGCAGCGCGACGTTGCCGCGGTGCATGGCCAGCTGCGGATTGATCTCGTTCTCGATGAGGTAGCGGACGCGCTCCACGAGCGACGCGGACGCGCCGGGGACGGCGCCCTTGATCTTCGGGGCCCGGATCTGCAGCTGACCACCGGTGGCGAGCGCTTCGTAGTCGATTTCCGCGCCGTCCAGCACGCTCACGCTCTCGGCCTCAAGCCACAGCGTGAAGCCCTTGCAATCGATCGCCCACTCATCGCCGTCGAGCTCCGCCGGTTCGGTGAACTCCAGGCGGACATCGGCGCGGGGCGTACCGGGATTGACGGCCGACAGGCGAACCCCCAGACCGGGGATTGCCTCGCGTTCGATGAGTTTGCGGAAATGGGTCTGTGCGGATTCGGATATCTGGATCATGCCGCTATTCTAACGGGCTTGGCGCTATACAAGCGTATGCCCCCCGTTAAGCCAGGCAAGGCTGCCGAGAGGCGTTCAGCCTGCCCACCGCAAGGAGTCCCCGATGAAAGACAGGATTTCACTCGCCCAGGCCCATTGCGTCCCGCGCAAAGGTTCAGGACATCGCCTCGACGAAGCCCGGATCCGTGAACTCCATGGGCATCTGGATGACTGGACCGTTGCAGAGGAAGGCCGGGCCCTGACCCGCACGTTCAAGTTCAACGATTACTACCGGACGATCGCCTTCGTCAATGCGCTGGCCTTCATCGCCAATCGCGAGGACCACCACCCGGATCTGGGTGTGCATTACGACCGCTGCGAGGTTCGCTTCTCGACTCACGACGTGGGCGGCCTGAGCGAGAACGACTTCATCTGTGCTGCAAAAACCGATGCCCTGCAGGAGTGAATGAGATGCAAATTACCCACCCGCTCAAGCCCGTGATTGGCCACGTGAAGCTGTTTCCCGCCCTGTCCGCCCTTGCCTTGGGCCTGATGCTCGCTGGCTGCAACTCAGACCAGGCCGAGCAGCCGGTGCAGGTTGCACCTACGCAGCCCATGGCCGTAGAGACTCCACCGCCCGAGTACCCCGAGGAACTGGCCTGCGCGGGTATCGAAGGCGTGGTGGGCGTGCTACTGACCATCGGCGTGGATGGCATTCCGAAGAACGTGAAGGTGGAAGACACCAGCGGCCACCCGCAGCTGGACCAGTCTGCAGTGGACGCAGTAAAGGGCTGGAAATTCCAGGCAGGCACCAGTCGTGGCCAACCGGCGGAAAGTCCGCTGCGGGTACCGGTGAAGTTCACCGCCCCGGACATGGATTCGGAGCGCTGTCGAGACGTCTCAGGCAGCCTGCCGCAATAGATGCGAGAGCGTTCGTCGCCGCCGATGCACGCGTGCACCGCCGGCGACGATCTACTTCAGGCGGTCGAGGACATCCAGCAGCTCGGGCGCCAGCGGAGCAGTTAGGCTGTATGGCGTCTTGCCACCGTCGAGTGCGAACTCCAGCGTCGCCGCGTGCAGGAACAGGCGTTTCAGCCCGGCCTGATCCCGCAGGCGACGGTTCACCTCCGGATCCCCGTATTTGTCGTCGCCCGCGACGGCATGCCCGATGTGTTGCGCATGCGCGCGGATCTGGTGGGTGCGTCCGGTTTCGATGCGCACCTCGCAGTAGGAGTGCCCGCCGCGCCGCTCAAGCACCTTGAAATGGCTCAGCGCTGACTTGCCTGACGGGTTCACCTGCACGTGCCGCTCGCCGCCCTGACGCAGGCCGACGTGTAGCGGCGCGTCCACGCTCATCGTTCCATCCGGCATGCGTCCGATCAGCAACGCCAGGTAACGCTTTCGCATGCCTCCGGCGCCGCTGGTGCTCTCACGCATCAGCGCCTGCATCTCGGTCAGGGTGGAGCGCTTCTTGGAGACCACCAGGACGCCCGAGGTGTCGCGATCAAGCCGATGCACCAGCTCCAGGCCCTGCCCCGGCCGCAACGCACGCAGCGTCTCGATCGCGCCAAAGCTGATGCCGCTACCGCCATGGCTGGCGACCCCCGATGGCTTGTTCAGGACCAGCAACCGCGCATCCTCATGGACGATTGCCGCCTCCAGCGCATCCATGAATCCGCGCGGCGGTGACGCCCGCTCGCCTTCCGCCTCCAGCCGTAGCGGGGGGATTCGAACCTTGTCGCCACTTTCCAGCTTACGTTCCGCCTTCGCCCGGCCCCCGTTAACACGCACCTGTCCGGAGCGCACCAGCTTGTAGACCAGCGACCTGGGAGCGCCCTTCAGAAGCCCAAGCAGAAAGTTGTCCAGCCGCTGGCCTTCACGGTCCTCGGGAACCACCGCAACGCGCGCTCCGGCATGGCTTTGCTGGGTATCTGAATGGGTCATTCTGGGGAAGTTATCTGATACACTCGCGACGCGAGATAAGGTTTTGATTTCGCAGGGAAGTCGTTCCGGCCACTGCATTACGCCTGGTAGCCGGAGCACGGGCCAAAAGCCCAACCTGCGATTCCGGTCTGCGTCTGACCCCCGCCCTCGGGGCGGCCATGTTAGCAGCGCCAGCACGGTGGAACCTCGGCTCGTCCGGTTTTGGCGAATATGCGTCAATCACCGGTCGATGAACACGACCCGAGCGGCGTCACGGCATCTGCCCGAAGCGCCTCCGGCCCCAAAATTTGGTAAGCAACAAAAACAAGCGCTCCCGCGGTTTGCCGTGGTGTAGAAGCGCTGGAAATTGTCAGGTCACGTCAGCGCGCGCACGCCGGTTCACCGGCCTGCAGGTTCCATGTCGCGGCGACGGGACGCAGTGTCCAGAGGCGAAACGCCAGGGCGTTCCGCGCGGTAGAGCGCGCGAGGAATGCATCAATGAAACGCATGCTGATCAACGCGACGCAGGCCGAAGAGCTGCGCGTCGCGATTGTCGACGGGCAGAACCTGTACGACATCGATATCGAGCAACCGTCGCAGGAACAGAAAAAGTCCAACATCTACAAGGGCAAGATCACCCGCCTGGAGCCCTCGCTGGAGGCGGCGTTCGTCGAATATGGCGGTGATCGCCACGGCTTCCTGCCGATGAAGGAAATCTCGCGTGACTACTTCGCCGCGGGCGTCGACCACAACAAGGCCGGCTTGAAGGAACTGCTCCGCGAAGGCCAGGAAGTCGTGGTCCAGGTGGACAAGGAAGAGCGCGGGAACAAGGGTGCGGCTCTGACCACCTATATCTCGCTGGCCGGCCGCTACATGGTGCTGATGCCCAACTCCCCCACCGCGGGCGGCGTGTCTCGCCGGATCGAGGGCGAGGATCGCGCCGAGCTCAAGCGTGCGATGGATGCGCTGAACATCCCCGACGACATGGGTGTGATCATCCGCACCGCTGGTGTCGGCCGTGACGCCGAGGAGCTGCAGTGGGACCTGGATTACCTGTTGCAGGTGTGGAAGTCGGTGGCCGATGCGGCGCTGACCAAGCCGGCGCCGTTCCTGATCTACCAGGAAAGCCGCCTGATCATCCGCGCGCTGCGCGATTACATGCGCCCGGACATTGGCGAAGTGCTTGTTGACACCGAAGAGATGTACGCCGAGGCGCGCGAGTTCGTCGAGCAGGTGATGCCGCACAACCTGCGCAAGCTCAAGCACTACACCGACGACGTACCGCTGTTCAACCGCTTCCAGATCGAGTCGCAGATCGAAAACGCCTACGAGCGCGACGTGCGCCTGCCGTCGGGCGGAGCGCTGGTCATCGACCAGACCGAGGCGCTGACGGCGGTTGACGTGAACTCGGCCCGCGCCACGCGTGGCAGCGACATCGAGGAAACCGCGTTCAACACCAACCTTGAGGCCGCCGAGGAAGTCGCCCGCCAGATGCGCCTGCGCGACCTGGCTGGGCTGGTGGTGATCGATTTCATCGACATGTCCTCCAGCAAGCACCAGCGCGAAGTCGAAAACCGGCTGCAAAATGCGCTCAAGCAGGACCGCGCCCGGGTCCAGGTGGGCCGTATTTCCCGTTTCGGCCTGCTCGAGATGAGCCGGCAACGCCTGCGTCCGAGCCTGGGCGAGTCCAGCCAGCTGGTATGCCCGCGCTGCGAAGGCCATGGCCGCATGCGCAGCGTCGAGTCGCTGTCGCTGTCGATCCTGCGCGTGAGCGAAGAGCATGCGATGAAGGAGAACACCGGGCAGATCCTGGTCCAGGCGCCGACCGAAATCGCCAACTACCTGCTCAACGAAAAGCGCCGCGCGATCAGCGAGATCGAAAGCCGCCACGGCACCCCGATCGTCATCGTCGCCGACGAGCATCTGTTGACGCCCCACTACGAAGTCAGCCGTCTGCGCGATAACGAGCTGGGCGAAGACAGCAACCGTCCGAGCTACCACCGCGGCAGCCAGCGCAAGCTTCCAACCCACGCGTTGACCAAGGCAAACCTGAATGTTCCGGTCGCCGCCGCCGTGACCAATGTCAGGCCGGCCCAGCCGGCGCCCTTGCGCGAGCCGCGCCAGGCTGACGTGCCGGCACCGGTGGCCCCGACCCCGGTGGTCGTCGCCGCTGCGCCGACCCATTCCATTGGAATGGTGGATCGGATCATGCGGTTCTTCCGCGGCACCCCTGCCCCCGCTGCCGATAAGGCCAACGAGCGCGCAACCAGCAATCGTGGCCGTCCCAACGGCACCAACCAGGCCGAGCGCAGCGAGCGCGGTGAGCGACAGGACCGCAACGGTCAGCGCCGTGGCGGCAAGCAGCAAGGTCGCGATGGCAGCCGTCGGGATGATGGTCGTCGTGGCACCGGTCAGCCTCAGGATGAGCGGGCCGCTTCCAGCAACGGTCGTGGACCGAGGCAGCCGCGCGAGAAGCAGCCGCGACGCCAGGGTGAAGCCAACGTGGCGGCAATGGACGTCTCCGAAAAGCCGACGCAGCGACAGCCACGCCAGTCGCGCGGTGATCGCCCGGCACGTGACGTAACCGCACCGCAGGTGGATACCGCCGATCAGACGGAATTGGCCACCGCGGCCGCCGCAACGGCGGCGGCATCGGCTGTATCAGAACGTCACAGCGAGCGCGCCAACGCTGACACGCAGCAAGAGCCGGGAGCCGCAAACGCTAGCAATGGCCACGCCACGGCCGAAGACGAGAACAACGCCGACGGAACGCCCCGTCGTCGCCGCGGCCGTCGTGGTGGCCGTCGCCGCCGTCGCGGCAGCGCGGACGCATCGTCAGCCGCAGACCATTCTTCCGACAACGTCCTGTCGGATGCAGGGTCCACGGACGATGACGACACCTCGGGCGTTGCTCCGGCCGGTGCAGCTGGGGCAGCGGTGAGTCGTGCACAGCCTGAGTTCGACTTTGATGATGTTCCCGAGGCTGGCAACAATCAGGAAGATAAACCGAAGACCGACGAAAAGCCGATGGCTGCGCAGCCTGAAAATCAGCCCGAAGCGAAACCACTTGCAGCCGCAAAAAGCGTCGAGTCTTCAGATCAGTCATCGACCGATGCTGAGCTCAAGGAAAAGAGCACGCCGAGCGCCGACGCCCAGGGAGACGCCGGGATTCAAGCCGAGGGCGACGACGACGGCAATGAGGAGGCCGAGGTCACCTCTGCGCCGAAGGCACGCAAACCACGTGCGCCGCGACCACCGCGTACGCCTCGTGTCCGCAAACAGTCAACTGCCGTGACCGAAGGCACAGAGACCGATGGCGGCAACATGACTTCTGCGGACGCGCCTGCTTCCATGACGGCAGCGACGGATGCGCGGGAAACCGGCGGATCTGTTGACACAGCGCAGACCGGCTCCGACTCACTGTCGAACAAGCCGGCCGCACAGGGCCAACAACCCTTGGCGCGCACCATTCCGGGTTACATCACCGGAGAAAATGCAGCCGATGACGGGATCGACGCCGGAACCAGGTTGCCACCAGTGGTGGTTGCACCGCCGACGGTGGTTGAAGTTGAGAAAGTGTCGGCGGAGCCTGGAGCAGCAGCGCCAGCGATGATCGTGGAGCATGCGGCGCCCGAGAACGTCGAGTCGCCGGCCAATCAGAACGTGCTCCTCGAGAAAGCCAGTGACAAGGAAGAGCCGCGTACCGCGAACCTCTTCGAAGGCAGCAGACTCGCTAGCGGCACGGACGAGGAAGACGCCGCGGAACTATCCACAGAATCGGCGACGAAAGACCTCAAGCACGACGCCTGAGGTTCAAAACTGGAGGCTTTTCGCAGCCACCAACAAAACGGGCCGCAATTGCGGCCCGTTTTGCTTCCGGATATCGGCGACCGGTGACTCGCTGCGATGGCTAAAGAACCCGGCTTGGCTCAAGCACTCCGTGTTGCCCCAGCAGCCTGGCCAGCGCGATGTTGTCACTGATGTCGAGCTTCTCGAACATTCGGCTTTTATGGGTGTTGATGGTCTTCGCGCTCAAGCACAACCGGCGGGCGATCTCCTCCTGACGCAAGCCCTGCGCAAGCAGCAGCGCCACCTCCAACTCGCGCGGAGAGAGCTCATCGAAGGGGGAGTCATCCCCTTCCAGGCCTGACAGCGCCAGGTGCTGGGCGATGTTGCTGGCCAGGTAGCGCCTGCCTCGCGCAACGTCCCGCACGGCCCGTACCAGCTCGGCGGCATCACCGCCTTTGCCGACGTAACCGAACGCGCCGGCTTCCAGCAACCGCCGCGGCATCGGACCGTCCTCCAGCACGGATACGATGATCACGCGCGTTTCGTGGTTGCCCTTTACGACCCGCTCCGTGACTTCAAGCCCACTCACTCCGGGCAGGTGCAGGTCGCACAACACCACGTCGGGTTTCAGTTGACGGATCAGTGGCAGCGCCATCTCGCCGCTTTCCACGTCTCCCACGACCTGGATATCGTCTTCGGCCGACAGGATCATGCGCATGCCGGTACGCACCAGTGCGTGGTCATCCACGATGAATACAGTAATTCCCATTGTCCCTCCTCGTCTACGTTCCGTGTAGTCCCCTGCCGGCGAGGCTACCGCTGCGCTTCAGACGGCGCAACTCACGAGTTTGCAGGAGGAGGCTCGACTGGGAGCGAATTGGCGGAAGAGGTGGGATTCGAACCCACGGAAGGTTTAACCCTTCGCCGGTTTTCAAGACCGGTGCCTTCAACCGCTCGGCCACTCTTCCAAGTACTGGTCGCTGCGGGCCAAAGCCTGATCAGCGGTTCGAGGCGAGCCGGCATTGCACCGGATCTCCGCGCCGCGGATTATCGCACGAGGATCGCCGATGCGTCAGCGTCTGAACGCCTTGAGTTCCGCCTCACTGCACGGCTTGCCGTTAATGTCGCCGCAGCCCAGGCGGGCATCGGCGACCAGCGCCGGAACGGTTTCGGCAAGGTAATCAATGAACACCCGGACCGCTGGCAGCATGCCGCGGCGGGAGGCAAATACGGCGTGGAAGATGCCCTGCGGCAAACGCCATGCAGGCAACACCACCTGCAGGTCACCGCGACGGACGGCATCGGCGCACACGCTTTCGGGCAACAAGGTGATGCCTACGCCCTGTATCGCCAGTGAGAGCAGCATCGGCAGGTCGAAGCCCATCACCCGCGGCTTTATGTCGACCGGCTGTACGTCTCCCTCCGGTCCGTGCAGTTCCCAACGCTGTCGCGCATCGTCCTCGCTCATGCTCATGGTGACGTGGTCGGAGAGCTCCTGCGGCGTCCTTGGCCGACCCATCTTGCGCAGGTAGTCGGGACTGGCGACCAGCAGTTCCTGGATCTGGCCGAAGCTGCGCATCACCAGACTGCCGTCGTCATCGAGCTTGCTGCGCACCCGCAGGGCGACGTCGATGCCTTCGTTGATCACATCGACCCGGCGATTGCTGACGTGCAGTTGCACCCGCACTTCGGGATAGCGGCCGAGGAACCCGGGCAGCAACTTGGGCATCTGTTGCTGGGCGACGCCCACTGGAACGCTGACCCGGATCACCCCGCGCGGCTCGGCGCTCAGCCGATCAACCACTTCGCGGGCCGCCTGCGCCTCCGCCAACATCGACTGGACGTGGCGGTAGACCGAATTGCCGACCTCCGTGACTGCAAACCGGCGCGTGGACCGTTGCAGCAGGCGTACCCCCATCTCGGCTTCAAGCTGGCTGATGCGACGGCTCAGGCGTGACTTGGGTACGCCCGTCGCGCGCTCGGCCGCAGCAAAGCCGGAGTGTTCCACCACCATGGCGAAATAGTGGAGATCGTTGAGATCCTGCATGCCAGACAATTCCAATAGCGGAACATTCGGCAGTATTTGATCAGCACAAGCTTCAAACCGCAACAATCGGTTTCGTAAACTTCCCGGAAAGCTGCCCCGTCCGGTTCGAGCAGGCGATCAGGAGATCAGGTCGATCCCGCCCATGTACGGACGCAGCACTTCGGGAACAACGATCGAGCCGTCCGCCTGCTGGTAGTTTTCCATCACCGCGACCAAGGCGCGGCCGATCGCCACGCCGGAGCCATTGAGGGTATGCACCAGCTCGGGCTTGCCGGAAGCGGGGTTGCGCCAGCGGGCCTGCATCCTCCGGGCCTGGAACGCATCGCAATTGGAAACCGAGGAAATCTCGCGGTAGGTGTCCTGCGATGGCAGCCACACCTCAAGATCAAACGTCTTGCTGGCCGAAAAGCCCATGTCCCCCGAGCACAGCAACATGCGCCGGTAAGGCAGCCCCAGCTTCTCCAGCACCACCTCGGCACAACGCGTCATGCGCTCGTGCTCGGCATCGGAGTCTTCGGGACGCACGATGCTGACCAGCTCGACCTTCTCGAACTGGTGCTGGCGGATCATGCCGCGGGTATCGCGCCCGTATGCGCCGGCCTCGGCACGGAAGCACATCGAGTGCGCCGTCATCCGCATCGGCAGTTCCGACTCGGCCAGGATCTCGTCGCGGACGATGTTGGTCAGCGGGACTTCGGAGGTCGGAATGAGGTAACGCTTGCTCTCGCCCACCGAGGTGGCGAAAAGGTCGTCCTCGAACTTGGGCAACTGGCCGGTGCCAAGCAGACTTTCGGCGTTCACCAGCACGGGTACGCTGGTTTCCTCGAAGCCGTGCTCGCCCGTGTGCAGGTCCAGCATGAACTGGGCCAGCGCCCGATGCAGCCGGGCAACAGGGCCGCGCAACACGGTGAAGCGCGCACCGCTCAGCTTCGCCGCGGTATCTCCGTCCAGCCAACCGTGGCGCGCCCCCAGCTCGACGTGATCCTTGGCCGGAAAGGCGAAGACACCCGGCGTTCCCCAGCGGTGCTGCTCAACGTTGTCGCTCTCGTCCGCGCCGCCGGGTACCGATTCGTGGGGCAGGTTCGGCAAGCCCAGGGCGATGGCATCGAGTTCGCTGCGGATCGCGTCCAGACGGGTCTCGCTGGCCTTCAACTCCTCGCTGAAGCCGGCGACCTCGGCCAGCAGCGCACTCGCATCCTCTCCCTTCCCCTTGGCCTGGCCGATGGCCTTCGACCGGGTATTGCGCAGGTTCTGCAGCTCCTGGGTGCGGACCTGGATCCGCTTGCGCTCGGTTTCGAGCATGCGCAGGGCGGCGACGTCCAGCTCGTGACCGCGCGTCTGCTGCAGGCGCTCTGCAAGCTCGTCGGGCTGCTGGCGAAGGAGGGTTGGATCAAGCATGACGGGACCACAAGGTTGTATCGGACCGCACATTATTGCGTGGATCGGCCACGGAGGGCAGGCGATTGCCGCCTCGTTAACGGCGCGTGTGCACAATGCGGGTACCCAGACTTCCGGATTTGCCATGCCCGCAACGTCCCGTCCACGCTTTCATCCGGCCCGATGGCTGCCCACGCAACGCATGTGGTGGGCGGTACTGCTCGCGGTGGCGGCCGGAATGCTGCTGTTCGCGCTCATCTGGACACGCAGCCGCAGCGAGCCGGAGTTCTACCGTCCCGGCGAAGCGCCGGCGGATGCAGTCTCGGCCGACTACACCCCGCTGCCGGTGCCAACCGGCGATGGCACTGGGGAGACCATCGAGATAACTCCCGAAACGGCAGCGACGCAGGAGCGGGAGCGCGCTGAGATCCAGCAGGTACCTGCCCGGGTGGCGGAGACCGCTCCGCCCGTGGAACCGGCCCCGCAGGCGCACACGCCTGTATCGCACTCGCCGATTGTGCCGCCAGTGCCACTGTCGGGGCGAACACCCGCCCCCACGTATCCCGCGCGCGCAAACCGTCGGGGTGAAAGCGGCACGGTAATGGTGGAGGCGATGATTGGCGCCGATGGCGTTCCTACCGCGGTGCGTGTGGCACGCCGCAGTGGATCGAGTGATCTGGATCGCGCTGCGGTGGAGGCGGGCAGGCGCTGGCGCTTCCAACCTGCCACCCAGGACGGGCGACCCGTCACGGGCGTGGTCAACGTACCGGTCAGCTTCCAACCGGGCAGATAGGTCCGGGCCAGGTCCGGGCAATGAAAACGGCGGCAGGCCCTGGGCCCGCCGCCGTTTCGCTGTGTCGCCTGACGCTTGTTGCCGGTCAGAAGTTGTAGCGCACCGACAGGTAGTAGTTGCGCGGCATGGCGTAGTACGCGGTCTGGATGTTGGCGACGCTGGAGAACTCCTGGCCGTCGGTCTTGTAGACCTTGTCGCCCAGGTTGCGCACGCCCGCGCGCACCTGCCACGCATAGTCGGACGAATCCCAGACACCGAACAGGCCGTACGTTGCGTACGCGTTCTGCATCAGGTTGCTGCGGTTGTCGACCGAAAGCCAGGTGTCGTCACGGTAGGCCACGTCTCCGCCAATCGTGACCCCTGCGCCGCCATCCATGATGAAAGTGTGCTGCAGGGCGACACGCGCGGTGAAGTCAGGCGAGAACGGGACATGGTCGTGCAGGTTGGCCAGTGCCGGGTCCAGCTGCACGCGAGGGTCCACAAACTCGTCGTAGCGGGCGTTCATGTAGGACAGCTGGCCGGAAAGACGGGTGCCCTCGCCGAGCAATGCACTGCCTTCGAACTCGATGCCGTCGATCTTCAGCGACGCGGCGTTGAGCACGGGGAAGGAGAAACTCGGGGTCGGCGAATCGGGGTTTACGATCTCCGACACGCGGGCCTGGAAGTCCTTGTACTCGCTGTGGAAGGCGGTGACGTTGCCCTGCATGCGGCCGTCGGCCGAGCGCATTTTCAGTCCGGCCTCGTAGGTCCAGACGAACTCCGGATCAAACACCGCCTGGGTGGTTTCCAACACCGAGTTGGCGCGCCCGTTGAACCCGCCGGACTTGAAGCCGCGGTTGGCCGAGACGTAGCCCATGACGTTGCTGCTGAAGGCTTTCTGCAGGCTGATCGAAGGCGTCCAGGCGTCCCAGCTCTGGCGGCCATCGAACGCCACGGTTTCATCCAGCGCAGCGAGGATCGGGCCCCAGTAGGTGCTGGTGGACCGGGTGTAATCCTTCTCATCCTTGGAGTAGCGCAGACCTGCGGCCAGGGTCCAGGTCGGCACGAACTCCCAGCTCATGTGCGCGAATGCGGCTTTCGAGGTGGTATCCAGATCGTCTTCGATGGTGCGCAGGAACGAAATCGGCATCCCGGCTAAGGCAAAGAAATCGCTGGCGTAGGCCTCCTGGTAGGAAGGCACTTTCTCGTTCATGTAATACAGGCCGAAGATCGCCTGCAGGTTGCTGCCGTTGTCGTACTGGAACTGGAATTCCTGGCTCTTCTGGTTCTGGTCGATCGCCACCAGCACGTCGCCCAACTCGAACTCCGACGCATCGATATCGATGAAGGACTCGGTCTTCAGCTTGCGCCAAGCGCTGATGCTCTTGAAGCGCCACTGCGCGCTCATGTCCCAGTCCACCGTAAGGCTCGCGCCCGTGTGAGTCATTTCCTGGCCCTGGTTCGGACCGAACGAAGTGCGGGTGCGGAAGTCGTACTCACCCGTCGGCGCCGGCTTCAGCACGACCGGGCCGAATGCCAGGTCGGTCTGGATGAGCGGCGCCGTCGGCTGGCCCAGGGTCAGCGGGGCGTACTGCTTGTTGCGGTCCAGTGACAGCGTGGCGTTGACCGTGTCGCTGACCTTGAACGCAATCTTGCCGCGCAGGGCGTTGTTTTCGTCGCCGTTGTACTTGCGGCCCGTGGACGGGTCGGTCACGTAGCCGTCGCTCTCGCTCATCGAGCCGGCAAGGCTCATGGCAACCGATTCGTTCAACTCCCCGCCGAAGTAGAACTTGCCTTCACGCTGGCCGAAGTTGCCCACCGTGGCCTCAACCGAGCCGCCGGTGTCCTCGAACGGGTTCTTGGTGGTGACCTTGATCGCGCCGCCAGTGGAGTTCTTGCCATACAACGTGCCCTGCGGGCCGCGCAGCACTTCCACCTGCTGGACGTCGAACAGGGAGAACATCGCGCCGTTGATCCGCGAGTAGTAGACGTCATCGACGTACATGCCCACGCCCGGATCGAAGGTCTGCAGTGCGTCCGGCTGACCGATGCCGCGGATGAAGACGTTGATCGAGTTGGCCGATCCGCGACCCTGCACGATGTTCATGTTGGGTACGACGCCCTGCAAACCCTCGACGGTGTCGGCCTGCAGGTCCTTGAGGGCTTCCTCGCCGAACGCGCTGATCGCGACCGGCACGTCCTGGATGGACTCGGTGCGCCGACGGGCGGTCACGGTGACGGCGTCGAGCGTCTTGGCCTGGCTTTCCTGCGCGGCGCCGTCGGTTGTTGCGGTACTTGACGCGTCCTGCGCCCAGACGCCTGGCGCGAGCAATGCGCAGACGATGGCGACGCTCAACTGCTTACGGTACATACGGTCTCTCCCCTTTGATTCGATTGGCTTGCCGGTTGTCGTGTCGAGGTTTCGGATCCACGGCAAACCCAGACCCGTTCCACCTTGGCGGTCAGACTAGGCGGGGCAGACACCGATCACAGCTGTACCTTCGGACAATGCCCGTCGGGCGGCGCTGCGCGGACACTCCTCGGTCACTGATACACGGGGAGTGGCGAATGGCGGGGTTGACATGGATTTCCTGATTGTCCTGGGCGCGCTGGCGTTTCTGATGTTCGTCGCCTATCGCGGCTACAGCGTCATCCTGTTCGCGCCGGTCGCGGCGCTGGGCGCGGTGCTGTTGAGCGATCCGAGTCTGGTCGCGCCCATGTTCACCGGCTTGTTCATGGACAAGATGGTCGGCTTCCTGAAGCTCTACTTCCCGGTGTTCCTGCTGGGGGCGATCTTCGGCAAGGTGATCGAGCTTTCGGGATTCTCCAAGGCGATCGTCGCCGCCACGATCAAGCTGTTCGGCGCCAGTCGGGCAATGCTCTCGATCGTGATGGTGTGCGCGCTGCTCACCTATGGCGGCGTGTCGCTGTTCGTGGTGGTGTTTGCGGTGTATCCGTTTGCCGCCGAATTGTTCCGCCAGAGCGATATCCCCAAGCGCCTGATTCCCGGCACCATCGCGCTGGGTGCGTTCACCTTCACCATGGACGCCTTGCCCGGCACGCCGCAGATCCAGAACATCATTCCGACCCCGTTCTTCGGCACCGACACCTGGGCCGCGCCGTGGCTGGGAACGATCGGCGGTGTGTTCATCCTGATTGTCGGCATCAGCTATCTGGAGTGGCGACGACGCGCTGCGCTGAAAGCCGGTGAAGGCTATGGCGATCCGGCCAAGCTGCTCAACGAGCCGGCCGAGTTCACCGGCGGCAAGCTGGCCAACCCCGCGCTGGCGATCCTGCCGCTGATACTCGTGGGTGTGTCCAACAAGCTGTTCACCAACTGGATCCCACGCTACTACGGCGAGAGCCACTCCTTTGATCCCGCCGTGATCGGCAGCAACGCCCCGGTTGTGCAGCAGATCTCCTCCGTGGTCGCCATCTGGGCGGTTGAGGGAGCGCTGCTGGTGGGGATCCTGTCGGTCATTGCGTTCGCCTGGAAGCCGGTGATTACAAGTTTTGCGATCGGTACCAAGGACGCGATCGCGGGTGCCTTGCTGGCGGCCATGAACACCGCGTCGGAATACGGCTTTGGCGCGGTAATCGCCGCATTGCCGGGCTTTCTGGTTGTGGCCAACGCGCTCGGCGCCATCCCCAATCCGCTGGTCAACGAGGCAATCACGGTCACCGCGCTGGCCGGCATCACCGGCTCGGCATCCGGGGGCATGAGCATCGCCCTTGCGGCGATGTCGGAGACCTTCATTGCCAACGCGAACGCCGCGGGCATCCCCATGGAAGTACTGCATCGGGTGGCGTCGATGGCGTCCGGCGGCATGGACACCCTGCCCCACAACGGCGCGGTGATCACGCTGCTGGCGGTGACCGGCTTGACCCATCGCCAGGCTTACAAGGACATCTTCGCGATCACGATCATCAAGACCCTGGCGGTCATGGTCATCATCGGCGTGTTCTACAGCACCGGGATCGTCTGAGTCGTAGAAAAAACCGCGGCGCACCGGGTTGCCGTGCGCCGCGGGAAATCGTGGCAACACACTGGACTCAGCGCGGGCCGAGCACCACGTTGAGATCGTCGCCCTGCGGCATGCCCGAGCGGCGCTGTACATTGCCCTGCTCATCGTGGAACAGGATTCCCGGCGTGCCCTGGAAGCCCAGCTCCAGCATCAGGCGTTCGTTGCTGTCCAGCTGGGCGCGCACGTCCGCCGGAATGGCCGCCATCGGCTTGATGCCGCCGCTGGACTGGTTGCGCTCATTGTCCGTCAGCGCTTTTTCGGGTGACGCGGCCTTGAGGATCGCGGCAGCCTTGTTGGCGCTGTCCTGGCGGATCACCCCGACCATGACATGCCGCAGTTGGACCTTTCCCGCATCCACCCACGGTCGCGCTGCTTCCCAGAAGCTGTGGCAATACGGGCAATTGGCATCGGTGAATGTGTAGATGACCCGCGGTGCATCGGTCTTTCCGTCCTGCACCCAGGTCGCTTTCTCGAGTTTGTTCCAGATGCGCTCGGACATCGGCTTGACGACCAGATCACGCATCGCCTCCGCCCCGGCGTCGTTGCCGGCGGCGTCGATCAGGGTGCCGATCAGTGCATGGGAACCATCGCCGGTCATGTAGATCGACACCGGGTTGCCGCCCGCAATGCCCGCATAGCCGGTCAGGCCGGAGGGCGCGTTGAACGTTCCCAGCACCTCCAGGCCCTGCGCTTCCAGCGCCTGGATGGGCGCGGGGTAGTCACCGGCTTTATTATCGGCGTCAGGAGCCGACACCTTCCCGATCGGCTCAGCTTGCGCTGGCTGCGCGCCTGATTCCACAGCATCGCTGCAGGCGCTTGCCAGCAGCAGGATCGGGCCCAGAAACAGCCAGGACTGGATGGTCTTGCGTGCCATCACGGCACCTCCGGGGGAGTGGGGGAAATTGGACCGGGCGACCCGACAATGGCCTGCAGCTTGCTGGCGAGACCCGCCTGGGTCAGTTCGCCCATGTGGAAGTCCACCAGCCGCCCAGTGGCGTCAAAGAAGAGCGTGGTGGGAAGCCCGCGTGCGCCCATTTCGTTCATCAGGCTGGAAAACGGGTCAAGCAGCACGTTGTCCAACGACAGGCCCTCGGACTGAAGATAGTCGCGGATCTGCTCCGGACCCTCACCCTGGTTGACGAAAACGAAGCCGACATCCGGCGTGGACTGCTGGCCTTTGGCCAGTACCGGCATTTCTCGACGACACGGCGGGCACCAGGTGGCCCAAAGATTGACCACCAGCGGCTGACCGGACATCGCCGAAAGGGTTACGCGTTCATCCGCGAGCGTGGTCATCTCGGTGGTTGGTAATTCCACGCTGGACTGGTGCATCAGCCACACCGATCCCAGCAGTGCTGCCCAAGCCAGCATTCCAGACAGGCTTCCTGCGATCAGAGGAATGCGCAACCCGGGGCTCTGGCGGAGCTTCCAGGCGGCCCAGCCTAATGCGGCCAGCAATCCGGCCCACCAGGTAAAGCCACCATCACCGATGCGCAGGACCGACCAGGGCTCAGCCACGTAGGCGGGCCACCACCTCAACACGAATACCAGCCGCGCCGCCAGGATGCCGATAAAGAACATGTCGAAGATGACCGACGACGCTGTTCGATCTTGAGCGGGGTGGGCAGCTGCCTCTGCCTCTGGCGTAGCGATGGACGATGTCGCCCCGCGTGAGCGCACGCGCCTCGCAAACTGGCGCGAGACGAGGATCGCGATTATCAGGGAGACCGCCAGCATTGCGGCCGGCAGGGGGAAAGGGCCGAGACTGAGCATCCGGCCACTCTACCCGGTGCGGGTTATGCGGTACTGACTCGAACGGTCGGCTCAGTTGCTGTCGGGCGGCGTCTCCAGCTTGCCAACTTCCTCACCCAGCTCACTGCCCTGCGGTGTCAGCAAATACCAGTCGCCCCACTCATCCTTGCGCTGGTGGCCGAGCACATCGCCGGGGCGGGTGTCACCGACGAAGTGGTAGAGCGGACGCCCGTTATAGGTGACCTGGTGGCTGCCATCGGGGCGCTCGACTGTTCCGATAAGGACAGGGCTCAATCCGTCACTTACGGTCGGCTCGCCGGTGGGCGGAAACAATGGCGCCCACTGCGTCAGGCATGACACGGTGCACTTGTCGCCATCCAGGTCACCTTCCAGCATGTACACCGCACGGCGGTCGTTGTCGGCAACATAATCGCCCGGACCGCCCACCGACATCACCGTCAGGCTGCCCGAGGCATCGGCTGCATCGGTGACTAGGGTTCCACCGGGCCCGATGGGCGACGGCATCTCGCCATCGGCGGTGGCCGGCGGATCCATGTGAGTCCCCTCTTCGGCAGCCCGGTCGCAGGCGCCCAGGGCGAGTGCGAGCGACAACGCACCGAGGGCGGCAAGCGTGCGGTGGTTACGCGGAGCAAGGGTTGTGCGGCTTGGAAAGTTCATAGGTCCTCGTCGTAAGCGCGACGGAGCGCATTGAGACCGGCCAAGTGCGGTCGTTGTCCAATTGATAGGGGGGACGCCGTTAACGCCCGGTCGACAGCCTGTCGGGCGGGCTTCTCGAGGAGCCTCAATCATGACCCCTCGACGGCCTGCAACGCCTCGGCTATCACAGGCGCATCCGTTGGCCTGACGACGCGGGCGACTTCCACGCCGTCACGCATGAAAACCAGTGTCGGCCAGAGTTTGACCCGGAAGGATCTGCCCAGCCGCCGCCCTGGACCATCCTCCACCTTCAGATGGCGAAGATCTGGGTGGCTCGCGAAGACTGCCGCGATATGCGGCTGCGCCCTCTGGCAATGGCCGCACCACGAGGTGCCGAACTCGATGACGGTTGTTCCGGGCAGCGCGTCCACCTCCTCGCGCGTCGGCGCGGTTATGGCGTAGTCCTGGGTCATGTGTGCTCCTCTCCTGTTTGTGCGACCGGACCTGAGCTGGTTGGATCACGCCGATCATGCGGCGGGTGCGCGGGTTCCTTCAGCCGTGCCAGCAATGGCTCCACAAGATCCAACGGCAGCGGGAACACGATCGTGGAGGTCCGGTCGCCGGCTATCTCGGTCAGCGTCTGCATGTAGCGCAGCTGGATCGCGCGTGGATCGGCGCCCATGATCCGCGCGGCCTCGACCAGCTTCTCGGCCGCCTGCTGCTCACCTTCGGCGTGGATGATCTTGGCCCGGCGCACGCGCTCGGCCTCCGCCTGGCGGGCAATCGCCCTGACCATCGTCTCGTTGATGTCGACGTGCTTGATCTCGACATTGGCGACCTTGATGCCCCACGCATCGGTCTGCTTGTCGAGGATCGCGCGGATGTCGCTGTTGAGCTTGTCACGCTCGGCCAGAAGCTGGTCCAGCTCGTGTTGACCAAGCACCGAGCGCAAGGTCGTCTGGGCAAGCTGACTGGTGGCCTCGTAGAAATGCTCCACCGCGATGATCGCCTTTTCAGCGTCCACGACGCGGAAATACACGACGGCGTTGACCTGCACGGAGACGTTGTCGCGGGTGATCAGGTCCTGCGACGGGACGTCCATGACAATGGTGCGCATGTCGACCCGGACCATCTGCTGCACTACCGGGATCAGCAGGATCAGCCCCGGCCCCTTGACCTTCCAGAACCGGCCCAGCTGGAACACCACGCCGCGCTCGTACTCGCGCAGGATCTTGATCGCACTGAAGAAGAACACTGCGATGACCAGCAGTATCGGGAAGTACATGATCAGGTTCATGGTGGGACTCCGGTTTTGCCGGACCGCACGGCAACTGCGGGTCCGGCGTGGGTGACATGCAGCACCAGCCCGTCCATGGACTGCACCTGCAAGGATTGACCGCGCTCGACGGGCACGACGGATTCGGCCTGCCAGATTTCTCCGCGGATGCGTACGTGTCCCCGGCCGATGAAGTCCTCGATCGCTATCGCCTGCTGACCGACCATGGCGCCGGCAGCCACAGAAACCTGTCGTGTGCGTGATCCTGCAAGCACCCAGACCAGTCCCATGAAGGCCAACGCGCTGGCGATACCCACGCCAAGGATCAGTTGGCCGGGCACACCGAACCCGGGCACGTCTGTATCGAACAGGATCAACGAGCCGACCACAAGCGCCACTACCCCGCCGATTCCCAACGCCCCGAAGCTGGGCACGGAAAACTCCAGGCCCATCAGCAGAACGCCCAGCGCAATCAAAGCCACGCCCGCATAGTTGACCGGCAGGACCTGCAGCGCGTACAGCGCCAGCAACAGGCAGATCGCGCCTACCACTCCCGGCACAACCGCCCCGGGGCTGTAGCCCTCCAGCAACAGCCCGTACATACCGGCGAGCAGAAGCATGTAGGCCACCGATGGATTGGTCAGCACTGCCAGCAGGCTGAAGCGCCAGTCCGGCGCGAACGTCGTTACCGCCGCGCCGCGCGTCGCGAGTACCGTTGCTCCGTCCCGCAGCCGCACTTCGCGGCCATCGGCCTGGCCCAGCAGGCTGTCCATGTCGGTGGCGATGATCTCCACCACGTTCTGCTTCAGCGCCTGGTCGGCGGTCAGGGTTGCCGCATTGCGAACCGCATCTTCGGCAAACGCAGCGTCGCGACCGCGCAATTCCGCCAGGCTGCGCAGATAGGCGACCGCGTCGTTGACGACCTTGTGCGACATGGCGTCCGTCGTCGCTGGCTCGGGTCGACCCGGCTTCGTGTCGGCGGTCTCGGACTGGCCGGGTGCCACCCCTTCGTCGTCATCGTTCCTGCCCTGCCCTTCTGTGCTTGATGGTGTGGAGCCAGCCGTCGGGGAATTTTCCTTCGAGCCTGGAAACGGGGTTGCGCCGCCCATTGAAACCGGCGTCGCTGCGCCCAGGGATGTCGCAGGGGCCATCGCCGCCAAGTGGCAGGCATAGAGAATGTAGGTGCCGGCACTCGCCGCGCGGGCGCCCTGCGGCGCCACCCAGCCGATCACCGGAACGGGAGAGGCGAGAATGGCCTGGTTGATGTCGCGCGTGGCCGCGTCAAGCCCGCCGGGCGTATCAATGCGGAGCACGACCGCAGCAGCGTTTTCGTCGGCCGCATGCTGCAGGCCTCGCACCAGATAATCACGGTTGGCTGGACCGATCCCACCCTGGATCTCCAACAATACGACGGTGGGCTGCGCTCCACCTTCCATTGGCACCGGTTGCGAACGGGCATCCGCCAGCCAGACGCCGACCACAACGGCGATAAGCGACACTATGAGCCATGCATTCCGAAGCGCTGTCATGTCCACCCCAGGACGGGCGGCGCGAACGCCATACCCCACCAGTAGGCGTCAGCGGCCGTTAAAACAGCGGGAAAGACGCGCGCTCCGAAATGCACCCAGGCTCACAACGACCACGGCGTATGCTGGGACGTTGGGTGCGAATTGAGTCGTCTTTCACAGGCACGCGCCGCAAACAGGAGGTTATCGAGATGGGAATGTTGGACGGACAGGTGGTCATCGTCACCGGCGGCGCAGCAGGCATCGGCGGCGCGTTGACGACGGTACTGGTCGAGCGGGGGGCCGCCGTCGTTGCAGTCGACATCGACGAAACGTCAGGCATGAATAAAGAACAGACAAACCCGGGGAGGATTGCCTTCCTCAAAGGTGATGTGTCGCAGAAATCCACCTCCGCGGAGGCCGTCGAGCTGGCCCTGTCCCGCTTTGGCCGACTGACGGGTGTGGTGAACAATGCCCACGCCTCCACCCAGAAGCCGTTGATGGAGTTGACCGAGCAGGACTGGGTGCTCTCGTTCGGAACCGGCTTCAACGCGACGCTGTTCTTCATGCAGGCGGCGTACGCTGAACTCGCCAAGTCGGGCGGATCCATTGTCAACTTCGGCTCGGGCGCTGGACTGACCGGACTGGAAACGCAGGCCAGCTACGCTGCAGCAAAAGAAGCCATCCGCGGCCTCAGCCGGGTCGCGGCCAATGAGTGGGCGAAGGACAAAATACGCGTCAACATCGTCTGCCCCAAGGCGCACACCGAAGGTGTGACCAAATGGAAGGCCAGCTATCCGGAGCACTACAAAGAAGCTGCATCCCGCATCCCGCTCGGGTATTTCGGCGATCCTGAAAAGGACGTCGCGCCGGTAGTGGCTTTCTTGCTGAGCGAGGACAGCCGCTACATGACCGGGCAGACCTTGATGGCCGACGGTGGATCGATCCAGCTGCGGTGATTCCTCCAGGTCACGCCAGCTCGAAGCGGTCCGCATCCAGCATCGCCGGGAAGTGCGCTCGATGCTCGTGCAATCCGGCGGCGAGCAGGGTCGTGGTGGTAACCAGTTCCCGGTCGGTGCATTCACTCAGTGCATCGCCGACGTAATCGATCACCGCGCTGTCGCCGGAATAGGCCAGGTCGTTGCCATCGGTGCCAACGCGGTTGACACCCGCCACGAAGCACAGGTTCTCGATCGCCCGAGCCCGCAGCAGGGTTTTCCACGCATGCGCGCGCGCCGCGGGCCAGTTGGCGACATACAGGGCCAGGTCGTAATCCGACGCTCCCTTGCGTTCGACATCGAAGCGGTTGCGCGAAAACACCGGGAATCGCAGGTCGTAGCAGACCATCGGGCAGATACGCCAACCCTTCCACTCAACCGTCAGCCGGTCACGACCGGGGGCATAGCGCTTGTGTTCGCCGGCGTAGCGGAACAGGTGCCGCTTGTCATAGCTGTGCAGCCCGCCGTCCGGCGTGGCGAACAGCATCCGATTGAAGACCTTGTCTCCATCACGGATCTGCACGCTCCCTGTAACCGCCGCATCAAGCGCCCTGGCGTGGTCGCGCATCCACACCACCGACTCGCCGTCCATGGTTTCCGCATCGTCAATGGCCTCGTTGGAGAAGCCGCTGGTAAACGTTTCCGGCAATACCACCAGATCGGTCAGACCGCGCAGCGAAGAGATCAGACCACCGTAATACTCGCGGTTGCCGGCCGGGTCGTGCCACAGGGTTTCGCCCTGGACCAGGGAGACACGAAGGTTGTCCATTACAGCTTCTCCAGTCGTTTGATTGCCGCATCACGGGTTGCTTCGCTCTTGGCGAAGCACAAGCGCACCAGCCGTTGTCCGGCCGGCGGCGTGCCATAGAAAGGCGAGAGCGGAATCGCGGCGACGCCGTGCTCGATCGCAAGCCAGCGACAGAATTCGGCGTCATCCAGGTCGCTTACCGCCGAGTAATCGACCAGCTGGAAGTAGCCACCCGGCACCGGCAATGGCTTGAAACGCGTGGTCAGGAGCTGCTCGCGGAAACGGTCGCGCATCGGCTGGTAAAACGCGCTCAGCTCCAGGTAGTGCTCCGGCTCATCCCGGATCATCTCTGCGAAGGCGAACTGCGCGGGGGCAAACGTGCAGAAGGTGTTGTACTGGTGGACCTTGCGGAATTCGGCGCTCAAAGCCGGTGGCGCCACGCAATAGCCGACCTTCCAGCCGGTGCAGTGGTAGGTCTTGCCGAAACTGGAGATCACGAACGCACGCTCGCGCAGCTCGGGATAGCGCAGCACCGACTCGTGGCGCGCACCGTCAAAGACGATGTGCTCGTAGACCTCGTCCGACAGCAGGTAGATGTCGGTATCGCGCAACAGCGCGGCAAGTTGCTCGATGTCGTCCTTATTCAGCGTTGCGCCGGACGGATTGTGGGGACTGTTGATCATCAGCATCCGGGTCCGCGGCGTGACCGCGGTGCGGACCAGGTCCCAGTCGGGGGCGAAGGTGTTCGGGTCGAGAGGCACGTGCACGGGAATGCCCCCGGCCATCTCGATGGCGGGCTCGTAACAGTCGTAGCAGGGGTCCAGGACGATGACCTCCTCGCCCGGCCGGACCACCGCGTGAATGGCATCCAGGATGGCCTCGCTGCCGCCGGAAGTGACGGTGATCTCGGCATCGACGTCGGGCCGGTAGCCGTAGCAGCGCTCGGTCTTCTCCGCGATGGCCTCACGCAACGCGGGGATGCCGCTCATCGGCGCGTACTGATTGCGGCCGTGCCGCATGGCCCTGGCTAAGGCCTCCACCAGGCGCTCCGGCGGATCGAAATCCGGAAAACCCTGACCCAGGTTGACCGCGTCGTGGTCGGCGGCCAGTTGCGACATCACGGTAAAAATCGTTGTGCCCACCTTGGGCAATTTGGTTTCCGGGGCCGGCACGGTGCTGGCGGAGGCGCTGATCGACATGGGCGGGACCTGTGAGTCACAAAGGCAGCCAGTCTACGAAATACCGGGAGGTGGCGAGCGGCCTCCCCGGCGACATCACCGGACCGGTATCGCGGAGGAATAGCGGCCCACTTGCATCCCGCGTCCAGTAGTCGGAAGCTGGCCCTCATGAGGACACTAAAGGTCGTCAATGCCATCGAGTTGGCCACTGCCTACGCCGCGGCCCGGTACGGGGTGCGAGTGGATGGTGAGGAGTTCCCGATACTCGTGGGCGAGCGCGCTGGGCGACTCGAAAGCCGCTGGCCCGCCCGATCCTATGCGTTCATCACCGCGTGGAACCCGGCCTCCGAGCCACGTCCCGACGACGCCAACCAACAAGCCGACGCCCAACTGGTGGCGCGTCTGGACGCGTTGGGCATCCAGCGCGAGCGCGCGTGGGCGGAAGGGCCGGACGGAAAGTGGCACGAACCGGGTTGGCTGCTCGCAGACGTCGATGTGCCAACTGCCGCCGCACTGGGCGATTCGCTTGGGCAGGCAGCGATCCTGGCGTGGGATTCGGCCCAGCCGGTGACCCTGCGGATGCTGGCGCCAGGTCCTTCGATGGATGCATGGAAGAAGGCAGTTTTCAATCGTGAGCTGCCGTCCGACGCAGCGGCCTGCGTCCACTGGAAAGACCAGCAACGGGACGCTCCGCCGAACGGCTAACATGGGCGCCCGGAGTTTCACCGGCCACTACGCCTCCAGATGACCGCCGCCGATAGATCCGCCCCGCCCCTGCTCGCCGCCCGCGGCCTGCATTTCGCACGCAACGACGACCCCGTGTTCGGCCCGCTGGATTTCTCCGTGGACGCCGGCGAAGCGCTGCTCGTGCAAGGCGGCAACGGGTCGGGAAAGACCACCTTGCTGCGCGTGCTTGCCGGACTGCTGCGCGCCGACGGTGGAGAGGTGGACATCGATGGGCAGCGGGCGCGTGCGTCGCGGCGCGCGCGCGCCATCGCCTACATGGGTCACCTGCCCGGTTTCAAGGCCGACTTGAGTGCGATGGAAAACCTGGCATTTCTCTCCGGCCTGCAGGGGCGGCGTCGCAACCAGTTGCCAATCAATGCGTTGGCCATCGTGGGACTGGGCGGATTCGAGGACGCGCTCGCCCGCCAGCTTTCCGCCGGACAGAAAAAGCGGCTTTCGCTGGCACGGCTGTGGTTGTCGCCGGCGCCACTGTGGCTGCTGGACGAGCCCTATGCCAACCTCGATCTGGAGGGCATTGAGCTGGTCAACCGGATGATCCAGGCGCACCTGCGCAGCGGCGGGGCGGCCCTGGTGACGACCCACGGCGCCTACGCGGCGCCGCCGGGGCGCACCCGCATGCTCGAGATGGTCCGCCATTCCAGCGGCGCGATCGCATGAGCGGCGCCCTGCCAGGCCTTCCCGGATCGGCAAAGGCGCTGATGAAGCGCGACCTGCGCCTGCTGTGGCGCCGGCGCGGCGATGCGTTCCAGCCTGCGTTGTTTGCCCTGCTCGTGGTGGTGTTGTTCGCACTCGTCCTCGGCGTCACCTCGGAACAGCGTGTCCAGTGAGAGCAGACCGGCCAGCAGGACTGCCACC
>NZ_JXSS01000038.1 GCF_000855665.1 Lysobacter sp. A03 | reverse complement strand
ATGATCTCCAGTACCAGCGCCGACTTCCGTCGGGCCGTCCAACGCTTGATCTCTTCTTCCATTACTGCACTCATTTGTGTCTCCTTGAAAAGGTTACACCTGAGCAGGAAATCACTGGGTCGCTACAGCATAGCCGGCACTGACCCGATTGCGTTAAAGCGGGTGAGCGAGAACCCTGCGGCGCAGGCCACCAACTTTGTCCGCTGACCACGATCAAGACGGCAGCCGCAGGTACAGCGAATCCAGAAGCTACGGTTACGCGAGGAATGCAATCGCTGCACTTGTATCGTTGAAACGCAAACTGCTCTTACTGCTACCTAACAACTTGAGTTAAGCCGACGTGCGTAGCGGAGCCGGCGACATGGCAAGCTTAACCTGCCATGTAGTTGGTGTAGCGAAGTACGTTCGGCTTGAACGAGCTGTTAGGCGGCACTACCACTCGCACGTCTGCGCCTGCGTTGGGAGGCAGGAACTGCCTTGTGTGAGATGGACGGTAGGTGTCTGGGCCAAGACGACGGTGTGGTTGTGCTTGCCAATACCCCCGTGCTCATAACTGATCCGCCACTCCGATCCTCGGCGCTCAATGCTAGTGAAACGACGTTGTGGTCTATCGTCAACTATCACATCGCCTGAATTCCACGGCGCGCCCGCATCCGCGAAGGTGCACGAGTCACACAACGACGTTAATGCTTGTTGTATTTCTGCCGGCAGGTCAGAAATGGACGCGCCTTCCCCAGGGCTGGCGATGGACACCTCGGCACCCACAGATGGTTGTTCCTCCCGCGCGCATGCGCACAGTGCAAGTAGCAACCAAATCAGTGTGGTCTTCCCCATGCCGGCTAACACCGTAGTTAAGCCGACCCCCGCTGTAGGCCGGAGGTTGGCGGAAATAGAACAATGACTCTGCCTGGAAATGGGACTTCGGGGGTTCGGCTTGAACGACCAGTTAGGCGTTTGCTGCACTTGACGTGGGAATTCGCCGCTATCTGAGCCACATGAGGTACTCACAGTGGCCTTTGGACTCTTGGCAGAAGAAGGCCCACGTGGAGTCTTCGTCGCGGTACGACCATGCCGAGTATCCGCGTCTCCTGTAAGAACTGACTGTTTGCAGCACGATAGCAGACGGGGCGCCTGGAGAAAGCTTACCGAACAACGGCTCAGCTTCGGCTGGAACAAACGAGAACTCCCCCTCGGACAGGTTGAGGTCTAGGTCATTCTCGGTGCGGATGGTATTAGTAGAAGGAGGCAAGATATCGGGTAGCCAGCCGCGCTCAAACAGCCTGTCGGCCTTGGCCTCATCAAGCGTGACATATCGGCTAGTGACGGTGGTAGGTGCGCAACCGAGAAGCACGAGGCAAACACCAATAGCGACAATCTGTTTCATGCGGCCTAACACCGGAATTAAGCCGACCCGCAACGCGTGCGCCGGATACTGATTGAAAGCGAACCGAGACTTTGCCTGGAAATGGGACTTCGCGGCTCGGCTTGAATGAGTAAAAAGGAGACTTCCCACTTCAGCGGCAAGCCGCTCGGCATCGAGTGCCATGATTGTGGTTCGAATCAACAATCAAACGAAGGGGAAGTCTCCAATGAGCACTATAACCATG
>NZ_JXSS01000019.1 GCF_000855665.1 Lysobacter sp. A03 | reverse complement strand
GTACTGGGACGCCGGTGTGATGGCGGACCACAACCAGTTGGCCGACTACACCCTCAGCGAGCGCAACCTGCGCTACGACCGGCTGCCCCGGGCATACCTCAACTGGGCCCAGCCGTTCGGCAACTGGTTCGAAGCTGGCGTCACCGCCGAGGCGGTGCGCTTCCGCCACGAAGTCCGCGACGAAGGCAGCCGGTTGGACGTGATGCCCTATGTCAGCATGCCGCTGGAGGGTTCCAGCTGGTATGCAACGCCGAAGATCGCGTGGCGCCATACCGCCTACGACCTCGACGACACTTTGGCTGCGGCCAACGGCGGTGATGCCAGTCCCAGCCGCAGCCTGCCGATCGCCTCGCTCGACGCCGGGATGTTCTTCGACCGCAAGGTCAGCTTCGGCAAGGACACCTACACGCAGACGCTGGAACCGCGGATCTACTACCTCAACGTGCCCTATCGCGACCAGAACGGCCTGCCGCGTTTCGACACCAACCCGATGACGTTCAGCTGGGGCCAGTTGTTCCGCGACAACCGCTACACCGGGCCGGACCGGCAGATCGACGCCAACCAGCTGACCACCGCGGTCACCACCCGTTTCATCAACGATGCCAATGGCCGCGAGCGCCTCTCCGCCAGCCTCGGCCAGATCCAGTATTTCGACGACAGCCGCGTGGTCGTGCCCGGCGAGACCGCGGTCGAGCAAGGCAAGTCGGCCTGGGTGGCCGATGTGGGAATCTCACCCACCAAGCGCTGGAGCATCAACATGGCGTACCAGTGGGATCCCAAGTACCGCCGTCAGGATCTCGCCAGTATCCGCACGCGCTACCTGATCGGAGACAAGGGCGTGGTCAACCTGGGCTACCGCTACCGCCGCGACCTCACCGAGCAGGTGGATTTCTCGTTCCTGTACCCGATCAACCAGACCTGGAGCGTGGTCGGCCGCTACTACTACGCGATCGACGACCGCAAACTGCTCGAATCCATTGCCGGCGTGCAGTGGGAGAGCTGCTGCATGGCGGTGCGCTTCATCGCGCGCCGCTACGTGCGCGAGCGCAATGGCGACCTGGACGACTCGTTGCGGGTGGAGTTCGAACTCAAGGGTCTGGGCTCGGCGGGCCAGAAAACCGAGTCGATTTTGAGCCGTGCTATCCTCGGTTACGATCGTGATGATCTCTATCTTGTGCCGCCTTCCTCTCTGGAAGACGACGATTTCGACCACTCCCTCGATCAAATCCCATGAAGAAACTATTCGCGTCCCTCCTTGCCGGCGCGCTGCTGCTTGCGCCCGCATTTGCGCAACAGGTCGCTCCCATCGACGGCATCGCAGTGGTGGTTGACGAGGACGTCATCCTGCAAAGCGAGCTCGACCGGGCGGTGGCCAACATCCGCGCCCAGTACGCCGGTCGCACCGAGCAGCTGCCGCCGCCGGAAGTGCTTGAGCGCCAGGTGGCCGAGCGGCTTGTCCTGCTCAAGCTGCAGGTCGCCCGTGCCAACAGCACCGGGGTGAAGGTCAGCAGCCAGGAAGTCGACCAGACCATCAGCGCAATTGCCGCGCAGAACCAGGTCAGCGTCGACCAGCTCGCCGCGCAGCTGGCGCGCGACGGAACCTCGCTGCCGCAGTTCCGCGACTCCATCCGCGACGAGCTGCTGGTGCAGCGTCTGCGCCAGCGCCTGGCCCAGTCGCAGATTTCGGTCAGCGATGCCGAAGTGGATGCCGCGCTGGCGGCCCAGCAGGGCTCGGGCACGCAGTACCACTTGGCCCACATCCTGGGGGCCG
>NZ_JXSS01000078.1 GCF_000855665.1 Lysobacter sp. A03 | reverse complement strand
GGCCCAGCGCGGGCAGCGGGAGCAATGCGGTGGACTGCACCTGGTCGGCGCTGTCGCCGTATAGCAGCGCGTGCTTTTCCGGCTGCAGGCGGCCGCACAGGGGCTCGCCGTCGGCCAGGCAATCCCGGAACGGTTGCAGGCGCGCATCGTCGCGTTTGACCACCTGCAGCCAGTCGTTCTCGTCGAGTCCGTCAATCGACTCGAACAGGACCAGTTGCACCAGGTCGCCGTTGAAGTCCTCCGCCAGCGTCGCGGCCATCGCGCGCACGGTGTCGGCGGCCGTGTCCTGGCGCATCAAGGCAAGTGCAAGCTGGTGGGTGCGCACCGCCAGCCGCTCGTTCTCCTCGGCGTTGGCAAACAGATCGCGCAAGCGCTTGGACAGTTCGCGGTTCTTGTCGCGCAGCACCTCCAGCTGGTAGCTGGCCAAAGAGGCAGCCGAGCCTTCCTCGCGCGGCACCACCAGGCTGACCGACAGGTCGGGGAACTGCTGCAGGAAGGTCGGATGGCGGCGCAGCCAGGCGGCAACCTCGTGCGCACCCAGGGTTTCGGTGGTCTCGCTCATGCGTTCCATTCTCCTTCAAATACGAATGCGGCCGCGCCCGTCATTACCACCGGCTGGTCGTCGGCCGGCCAGGTGATCTGCAGGTCCCCGCCGGTCAGCGACACCCGCACGTCGCGATCGACCAGCCCGCGCCGGGCGAGGATCGCGACGGCCGCGCACGCGCCGCTGCCGCAGGCCAGGGTTTCACCGACGCCGCGCTCGTATACGCGCAGGCGGATGCGGTCGCGGCCAAGGATCTGGGCGAAACCGACATTGACCGATTCGGGAAACGCCGGGTGGTCCTGCAGACCGGGGCCGGCCATGTCCAGCTCGGCGGTGTCGATGTCGTCGACCTCGATCAGCGCATGCGGATTGCCCATGGATACCGCGCCCACCGGCATGATGCTGCCGCGCACCGGCAGCACGTAAGGATCGCGAGGGGCGTCGAAGCCGTCCATGGGAATACGTGCCGGATCGAACTCCGGCACGCCCATGTCGACGCGGTAGCGGCCATCCTCCAGGCGCTGCACCGTGTGGGCACCGGTCGGGCTGTCGAGCTGGAACTCGCCTGCCGCCGGCGCGCTGCCTTCGCGCACCAGCCAGGCGGCGACGCAGCGCGCACCGTTGCCGCATTGTTGCGAGGTCGATCCATCCGCGTTCCAGATGCGGTAGCTGGCGATGGCGGCCGCGGTGCGCGGCGCTTCGATGGTGAGTATCTGGTCGCAGCCCACGCCGTGGTGGCGATGGGCGATGGCGCGGCACAAGCCCGGGTCTGGCGCGTCCCGGTCACCGCGCAGGTCCAGCACGACAAAGTCGTTGCCGGCGCCGTGCATCTTGCTGAAAGGCAGGGCGGGAGTGGATCCGGTCCGTGCGCCTTCAGTCATTCCCGTCGTCGTCACCGCCCACCTCGGGAATCGGGTCGGCACCGAGTTCTTCGATCGTGTCGTCGGTCGTGGCGTCATCCTCGACCGGTTCAGTGGCGTCCACAGCCTGATCGTCGCTATCGATCGGGGTATCGGCCGGGACGGCGTCGGGCATGACCAGCGGGCCGCTGTTGCCGCAACCGGCAACGGCCAGCGGCAGGACAATGACGAGGGCGAGCAGGCAAATCGGAAGTCGTGCGTTCATCGCCGCAGTGTAACGGCGCCAGCGGGCAAGGCGATACCGTTCAGCGCTCCGGCTCCGGCCGCAGCCATAGCCAGCACGCGATAACGGCCATCGTGGCGGTGGCGATGGCGGCGATCCACAGGTGCGGAGCGGTCACGAAGGCGATCGCGGCCGCCAGCAGCATGGAGGCGCTGGCAAGCCACTTGGCCCGCCGCGAGAC
>NZ_JXSS01000016.1 GCF_000855665.1 Lysobacter sp. A03 | reverse complement strand
TGGTTCTCCCTCCCCCACCGCCGGCGCGGAAGGAGTTGGGTGCGGGGGGGGGCCGGATTGGTTGCGCTGACCGGTGGCGGGGTGGGGGGGGGGGGGGGCGCACTCCCCCGCCCCGCCCCCCCCCGCCCCCCCCCGCCGATCCCGCCACCGGACGAGGAGCCCGTACCGGGCCCGCAGCCCGATTTTGATGCCCACCTGGTCCTCACCAACACCGACGCCGCTCATGCTGCCGGGTTCACGGGTGAAGGCGTCACGATCGGTGTGCTGGACAGCGGCATCCGCCGCGACCACCCGACGCTGGACGGCCGGGTCACGCGAAGCTTCGTTTACCTTGATCCGCGTACCAACAACCTCGACGTGGATGACGTGCTCGGCCACGGGACGATCGTTGCCCAGTTGGCCGGCGGGCGTCGGTTTGGCGACTGGCCGGGCGGCATCGCGCCGGACGCCACGTTTGTCTCCGCGCGGATCATCTCCGATGCGCCTCCATCCGACGACGGATCAGGCAAAGGCAACGAGGTGTCCGACGGCTCCTGGCTGGGCGACATCCACGAGGACCTCATCACGGGTGGCGCGCGGATTTCCAACAACTCCTGGGGCGGTCTGTACTGGACCGGCGGCGACACGGTCACCCGTACCTTTGTCAACGCGCTCAAGCCGTTCGTCGTGGACTGGGGCGGTCTGGTCGTGTTCGCGACCGGCAACGAGGGCTTCGACAACCCCAGTGACACGGCGGCCCTGCCCAGCCTGGGCGCGGGCGCCGACATCCTCGAGCGCGGCTGGCTCGCGGTAGCGGCACTGAACACGCTGGAGCCGACCAAGCTGGCCGATTACTCCAACGCCTGTGGCATCGCCCAGAACTACTGCCTGGTCGCGCCGGGCCAGGTCGTCTTCACCGATGTGTTGGACCCGCCGGGCGATCCGTCCTACTGGGTGGGCTCGGGTACGTCCTTTGCAGCGCCACAGGTATCCGGTGCGGCGGCGGTGGTCTGGCAGGCGTTTCCGTACTTTGAAAACGACCAGGTCCGGCAGACCCTGCTCGGCACCGCGGTCGATCTGGGTGCGCCCGGCGTGGATCCCATCTTCGGCCACGGCTTGCTTGACGTGGGCAAGGCCGCCAAGGGTCCTGGCCGGCTGGACTGGGGCCAGATGAGCGCGGCGTTCGATGGCGGCCGATCGGTCTGGTCCAACGACCTGACCGGTGCGGGCGGCATCACCAAGACCGGCGACGGCGACCTGGACCTGACCGGAAAGAACAGCTACCGCGGCAAGACCATCGTCAACGAAGGTTCGCTGGCGTCCCTGTTCGACATTCCCGGCGATACCGAAATCGGTCATGACGGCCTGCTGCTGCTCGACGGCATCTCGGTGCAGGGTTCACTGCGCAACGAGGGCATTGCGGCGTTCTACGGCGAGGATGCGAACGGCACCGTGCACACCATCGGTGGCGACTTCACCCAGACGAATACGGGTGTTTTCGCCTTCGACCTGGGCTCATCCGTGAAGGTCACGGGCCGGGCCAGCGTCGCGGGCGAGGTACTCGTCACCGGCGTCACCGACGGTTACGTGCGCTCGGCGCGGGAGACTTTCCTGACCGCCGACGGCGGGTTGTCGGGCACGTTCTCGAAGGTGTCTTCCAGCAGCAACCTGCTGCTGCAGGCGACGCTGGGGCACGACCTTGAAAGCGCCTGGCTGGACATCCAGCGGCTGGACGTCCTCACCACCGCGCAGTCACTGCGCTTGAGCCCGACCGCAGTCAGCGGCGCGGCACGGGTCGAGGGTGCGTTCCGCGGCCTGGATCGCGATGGCGCGGGTGTGAACGGCCCAGGTGGCCCGGGTGCGATGGGCGGCTTCATCACCGGCGCGGGCGCGATCCAGTCGATCGCGTCTGCGGCAGGCGCGGAGCGCGCGCTGGCGAGCCTGTCCGGCGAGATGCACGCGGCGGACACCGCGTTCGCCACGATGGCGATGGACGATGGCCGTCACGCACTGGAGTCGCGCCTGGACGGGCTCTCCGGAGGCAACGTCGTCAGTCTGGGCAGCTGGGCCAGCCGTCAGGGCGGTGAGCGCGCGATGTGGTCGCAGTCGCGGCTGGATGCCGATTCCTGGCTTCTCGGCCATGACCAGCGCATCGGTCGCAACCTGACCCTGGGCTTCGCGTGCGGCCAGACCGACGGTTATGCGCACAACCCGCTGCGCCACGA
>NZ_JXSS01000053.1 GCF_000855665.1 Lysobacter sp. A03 | reverse complement strand
GCAGCAGCGCGAGCTTGCCGATGAAGCCCGACAGCGGCGGGATGCCCGCGACCCACATCGCGGCGATCCGGAACAGCCCCGCGACCAGTCCGCGCGCGGGCCGCGGGGCGAGTAGTTCGGTGAAGTCCCCGGCGTCGCCACGGGCGCGGCGGACGAAGTCGGCGATCATGAACAACGCCGCCGCCACGAAGGTGCTGTGGGCGAGGTAGTACAGCCCGGCGCCGATGGTGTCGGGCTGGCGCAGGCCGAAGGCGATCAGCAATGTCGCTGCGGACACCAGCACCAGGTAGGCGGCCAGCATCCGCAGGCGTGACGCGGCCAGCACGCCCAAGGCCGCCATGGCCAGGGTTGCAACCGCTGCCGGCATCAGCCAGTCCCAGCCGTAGCCGGCCAGCTCTCCGGCCGGTTCGCCCAGCAGCAGGGAGCCGACCCGCAGCACCGCGTAGATCCCGACCTTGGTCATCACCACAAACAGGGCCGCGACCGCAGCCGGGGCGCGGGTGTAGGTCTCCGGCAGCCACAGGTACAGCGGCAGCACCGCTGCCTTGCCGCAGAACACTGCCAGCAGGATGCCCACGGCGGCCTTGGCCAGCGTCTGGTCGTGCGCCGGCAGGGCGGCGATGCGCACCGCCAGCTCGGCCATGTTGAGCGTGCCCAGCAGGCCGTACAGCAGTCCCAGGCCGATCAGGAACAAGGTAGATGCAGCGACGTTGAACGCGACGTAATGCATGCCCGCCGCCATCCGCACCCCGCGTCCACCGCTCAGCATCAAGCCGTATGAGGCGATCAGCAGCACCTCAAAAAATACGAACAGGTTGAACACGTCGCCGGTTAGGAACGCACCGTTCAGGCCGACCAGCTGGAACTGGAACAGCGCATGGAAATGCGGCGCGCGGCGGTCCCAGCCCGAGCACGCGTGCAGCAGGCAAGCCACCGCCAGCAGCGCGGTCACCAGCACCATCAGCGCCGACAGCCGGTCCACCATCAGCACGATGCCCAGCCGCGCCGGCCAATCACCGAGCAGGTAGACCAGGATCTCGCCGTCGGCGGCGCGCGTGACCAACGCAAGCGATGCGGCGAGGGTGGCCAGCATCGAGACCCACGCCACCGAGCGCTGCACGGTCGCGCCGATGCGCCGGTGCTCGACGAACAGCGACGCCGCCGCGCCCAGCAGGGGCAGCAGGATGGGAAGGATCGCCAGGTGGCTCATGCGCGGTCCTTCTTCGCCAGGGGCGGCTTGGGCACGCGTTCCTCACGGCCGTCGACGTGGTCGGTGTCGTTGTCGGCGCGGCTGCGCATGGCCAGCACGATGGTCACGGCGGTCATCGCAAACGCGATCACGATGGCGGTCAGCACCAACGCCTGCGGCAGCGGGTCAGTGTAGTTGGCCAGCGTCGCCGGCAGCCCGTCGCGCAGCACCGGCGGCTTGCCGACGACCGGTCGGCCACCGGAGAAGATCAGCAGGTTGGTCGCGTAGGTGAGCAGGGTCAGGCCGAGGATCAGGTCGAAGCTGCGCGAGCGCAGCATCAGATAGACGGCCGCGGCAACCAGGATGCCGATGGCGCTGGCAATGGCGATTTCCATCACGCGACCTCCCCGGTGACAGCTGAACGGGCGGAAGGGTCGATGGTGCCGCGACGGGCGACCATCTTCTTGGAGGGCTTGATGGTGCCCATCATCGAGAGCATCAGCATCGTCCCGCCGAACACCACCAGGTACACGCCCACGTCAAACGCCGCCGCGCTGGCCAGGCCGATCGTCCCCAGCCACGGCAGGACCAGATCGTGGTGGCCGCTGGTCAGGAACGGCACCCCGAACAGCATCGAGGCCGCGCCGCTGACCACGGCGACCGTGAGGCCGGCGCCGATCAGGCGGATGTAGTCGAAGCCAAATCGCGACTCCACCGATTTCGCGCCCTGGATCACGTACTGCACCAGCAACGGCACCGCCAGCGTCAGGCCGGCGATGAAGCCGCCGCCGGGCGCGTTGTGGCCGCGCAGGAACAGGAAGATCGAGACCACCAGGGTCAGCGGGAAAATGATTTGCGCCAGGTCGGCCGGCACCGGCAGCGGGATCGGCGGTCCGGGCATCTTCTTCTCCGGCGCGGTGCGCGCGCGGCGCAGCATGGCGTGCACGACCAGCGCGGCGATGGCGTAGACGGTGATCTCGCCGAAGGTGTCGAAGCCGCGGAAGTCCACCAGGATCACGTTGACCACGTTGGCTCCGAACGCTTCGGGCAACGAGCGTGCAAGCAGCTTGCTGGCGACCGTGTCCGCCGGCCGGGTCATCATCGTCCAGGCC
>NZ_JXSS01000037.1 GCF_000855665.1 Lysobacter sp. A03 | reverse complement strand
TTCCTGGTCCCAGTCCTCCTGGCGGTCTGTCTGGTTGAATGTCGCGGTGGGGTGGCGGGTGGGGTCGCAGCGGTGTGGGTGGGTTGTCTCCTGGTGTCGCCTTTTGTTTTTGTACACCGGTCTGGGGAACCCGCGGTCGGTTCCGCGGGCCCGGTTGCTGCAGCCTCTGCGAAGTGGAGGCGAGCTAGGGTCTATGTTTTCCTGCGTTCTGGGCACACCGGAACCGTCACGATTCAGGACATGGGTGTAGATCATGGTGGTCGATACATCCGAGTGACCCAGCAGCTCCTGAATCGTGCGAATGTCCGAGCCCGACTCGAGCAGATGCGTCGCGAAGCTGTGCCGGAGCGTGTGGCAGGTGGCGTGCTTGCCGATACCGGCGGCCTGTACCGCAATCCTGACCGCTCTTTGCAGGTTCTTCTCGTCCACATGGTGACGTCGAACGATCCCCGAGCGCGGGTCCACGCTGCGCAGGCGCGACGGAAACACGTATTGCCAGATCCACTCGCGGGCCGCATTCGGGTATTTGCGTGCCAGAGCACCCGGCAACCACACCGATCCGTGGCCCACGGCCAGATCTCCCTCATGGAGCATTCTGGTTTGGACGAGATGCGCCTGTAGTGCAGCGACCGCCCTGACGGGCAGCATGGTTCTCCGGTCCTTGCCGCCCTTTCCGCGCCGAACGAGGATCTCCCGGCGCACAAAGTCGATGTCCTGAACCCGCAAGCGCACGCACTCCATAAGCCGGATACCTGAGCCGTAGAGCAGACTGGCCATCAGGTGGTGGACGCCGCTCATCTGGGCTAACAAGCGCGCCACTTCCTCAACGGTGAGGACCACCGGCAACCGCTCGGGTCGTTTGGCGCGCCGGATATTCTCCATCCATGGCAGGTCCTGCCCAAGCACCTCGCGGTATAGAAACAGCAGCGCGGACAACGCCTGGTTCTGGGTCGAAGCGGCCACCTTTCCCTGCACCGCCAGCCGGGTAAGAAACGATTCCACCTCCCGCTCGCCCATCTCGCTCGGATGACGTTTTCCGTTCGCCAAAATGAAGCGGCGAATCCAGCTAACGTAGACGTCCTCGGTACGAATCGCCAAGCCGCGACGACGAATGCGCGCCCGGACCTGGTCGAGCAGCCGGGGGGCGTGCGGCTCAGGCGTTGCACCGCCCGAGCTCGGGTGCGAGTATCCCATCGCATTGTCCTTTTCCGGAGGAAGTCCCAGATTAGACACAGGGATTAGGCCCCTTCGCTCAGGGGATGTGGTTGATTTCTGTAGGACTACGGCTGGAAACTCGGACCGGACTATCCGGATTAGACACAAGGAATAGGCACCACTTTGGTGTCTAATAGGTGTTAGACCTGCCGATAACGCCTATGGCCACGACTCTATCAATCATCTTCGTGATTTCATTAATTGCCGTTTGGCCACTCGCAATCGGGTACTGCTACGCACTTCATAAATTCGGGAAGTCTATGCAAGAAATCCATCCAGACGTAGTTCTGGCACTTCAAGCAAAGAAAGCTCTCCCTAGCTCATCCTTTAGCCGCAGTTACGCGGTCCTTAGATCCATTCGAGCTGGCCGGCTCATGGGTGAGCCTCTGTCTGATACGGTCCTGATGCACTACACGTCCGCGCGTAAATTGCTGAACTCCACAGCAATCGTGTTCCTATTTCTGCTGTTCTCGGGCCTCGCCCAAGAGTTGGTTGCTTAGTTGTCTACGGCCGTCAGTCTAACGGGTCATTCAAGCCGAACCCCCGAGTTCCCCTTTTCAGGCAGATTCATTGCTCCATTTCCGCCAAAGTCCGGCCTACGCGGCGGGGGTCGGCTTAATTCCGGTGTTAGACCGCAAGGATGGTAATGCGCGCACTGAGGCCCATAACAGTCGTAGTCACTGCACTTCTCGTGGCTTGCTCGCCTTCTGTGCCGGAGTTACAGTCTGCAGTTGGGGCGTCGAACGCATCGTGGAAGCAACACTGCACGCTGGACGGCATTGATATCCTTAGTGAAAGTGATCGCACTTTCTTCAAAACATTCGCCCAAGAGTGTGCCCCCGTGGACGCGTGCATTCTTGCGTGCGTCCGCGCCGGGTGCGCTACTGAGGTAAAGGGCGGATGTTTCCACTCGTGTAGCTCGGAAATTTCCGGGGCAAGCGACGGGCGTGCCGCCAACGCATTCCGAGATGGAAATGACCCCACATGTAAGGTTCGCGGGTGAACTCTCCCTCCAGGTACGACAACCGGGTGAATTCACACATCAAGTGCGACGCGCGTCTAACAGGTCGTTCAAGCCGAACCCCCGAAGTCCCATTTCCAGGCAGAATCGTTGCTCAATTTGCGCAAATCTTCGGACTACGTGCCGGGGGTCGGCTTAACTACGGTGTTAGCTGACAAGGATAGCTATGAGATTCATTGTTGGTGGTTTATTTGTCGCTGCTGCACTTGTGATGGGTGGTTGCGCCTCCATCCCAATCTCAACAGCCCTGCAACTCTCCTCGCTCTCTC
>NZ_JXSS01000001.1 GCF_000855665.1 Lysobacter sp. A03 | reverse complement strand
CAAGCCCAGGTTCCGGGGCGAACTCGCCCCCCTGCGTGTGAGGCTGCGGGCCGTGTACGCCCGCCCCGGGTCCGCCCCCAGGGGCCGTCCGCCCGGGCGCCGGGGCGGTGCCGCGGTGTCCGCGCTCACCGCTTCAGGGCCGCGCCGCCAGTGCGACCGCCCCTTGGGTGAGTCCTTGGGCAGGTAGTTCAGGCCCAGCAGCATCAGCGCCAGGGTGACGATTTCCACCAGTAGCTGGGTCAAGGCCAGGTCGGGCGCGGACAGGGCGACGAAAGTCATGCTGATCGACAACCCCACGCCGCCCATGGCGATCAATGCCAGCAGGCGGGTGCGGTGCAGCGCAACTGCGCCCAGCGTGGAGCCGACCATCACGATCCACAGCACCCAGGCCATCAACGGCATGGACTGCGAGACACGCTCCACCACCGGCGATGGTTCCCCCCAGCCAGCAACGAACGGCGCAGCGCCCACCGCGATCGCCACCAGCACCAACGCCAGCATGCTGCGCTGCACGCTGTCGTTGGCGACCACGTGGGTCAGCCGCCTGGCGAGGCGGAACAGCGCTTCGACGTTGATGCGGAACAGCCGTCGGCCCAGTGAACGCTTGACGTTGGCATGCAGGTCCAGCAGCCGGCGCAGGCCGAAATACAGGATCACGCCGCCGACCACGCCGCCCATGCTCATCGCCAGCGGCAGGTTGAAGCCGTGCCACACGGCCAGGCTGTAATCGGGCACGTTGGCGCCCAGCACACCGTAGGCCGCCGCGGCCAGCATCGGCGCGACCGTCCACTGCGGCACGATGCCCACCGCGATGCAGGTGATGGCGAGGATCGCGACCGGCACCTGCATGAAGCGGGGCGGCTCACTGATCGGCAGCGACACCCCGCGCGGGCCTTCGCCGAAAAACGTCTCGTGCACGAAGCGCAGGCTGTAGGCGACGCCAAACACGGCGAACAGGAATGCCGATACGCCAATGCCGATCCGCGCCACGTCATGGCCCTTGATCTCCAGCGCCTGGGCGAAAAACATCTCCTTGGACAGGAAGCCGTTGAGCAGCGGGATGCCGGCCATGGCCAGCGAGGCGATGATCGCCAGCGCACTGGTCCACGGCAGGTAGCGGCGCAGGTTGCCCAACAGGCGCATGTCGCGAGTGCCGGTTTCGTGGTCGATGATGCCGGCCGCCATGAACAGCGACGCCTTGAAGGTCGCGTGGTTGAGGATGTGGAACAATCCGGCGACCACCGCAAACGGCGTCGACAACCCGAACAGCAGGGTGATCAGGCCCAGGTGGGAGATCGTCGAGTAGGCCAGCAGCCCCTTGAGGTCGTGCTGGAAGATCGCGTTCCAGGCGCCCAGCAGGAGCGTGATCGCACCGATGCCACTGACCACGTAGAAGAAGATGTCGGTCCCGGCCAGCACCGGATGCAGCCGCACCAGCAGGAATACGCCGGCCTTCACCATCGTCGCCGAGTGCAGGTAGGCAGACACCGGGGTGGGTGCCGCCATCGCATGCGGAAGCCAGAACTGGAACGGGAACTGCGCGCTCTTGGTGAACACGCCCAGCAGGATCAGCCCGAGCATCCACGGATACAGCGTGTGGGCGCGGATCAGGTCGCCCGCCGCCAACACAACATCCAGCTCGTAGCTGCCCACCATGTGGCCGATCATGATCACGCCGGCCAGCAGCGCCAGTCCGCCGCCGGCGGTGATAGTCAGCGCCATCCGGGCGCCTTCGCGCGCATCCTGGCGTTGCGACCAGAACCCGATCAGCAGGAAGGAGCTGATCGAGGTCAGCTCCCAGAACACCGCCAGCAGCAGCAGGTTGCCGGCCAGGACCATGCCCAGCATCGAGCCCATGAACAGCAGCAGGAACGCGAAGAAGCGCTGGGCTTTTTCCTGCGGGCCGAGGTAGTAGTGCGAATACATCACCACCAGCCCGCCGATACCCAGCACCATCGAGGCGAACATCCAGGCCAGCCCGTCCAGGCGCAAGGAGAACGCCAGCCCCAGCTGCGGGATCCACGGCACGCTCCAGCCGATGACCTCGCCGGCGACCAGCTGCGGCGCCACGGCCAGCATCGCGGCCATGCCGGCCAGTGGAGCGATCCCCGCCATCCAGGCCAGCAAGCGGCGATTTCCTTCAGCGGGAATCATCACCAAAGCGGCGAAAACGAACGGCAGGGCTAGCACTAATGGCAGCAATGGAAGTCCTGTGGCATCGGGGGATGGCGCGCCAGCCGCGGTGCGGGCTTTTGGCGGCAGTGCCCGATTCTAACCGAGGCATCGAGGTCATATCCTTGCCAATTCACGGCGAACCCGGCCCTTTACTGGCGGATTCGCATCCATCCCCTCGCTATGCTGTGCGGTCATTTGACGTGGACGACACCCATGCGCGATGCCCTGGTATTCGGTGGCAGCGGCCAGATCGGCAGTGCGCTCATCGCGCGCCTGGCGCCGGCCGATTGGCGCGTGACCGCGGTCTCGCGCCAGGTCCATGCTGCCGACCACGGCGTGCTGGCGAACGGTGTGAAGTGGCTGCCGGGCGAGCTGGATGCGCCACCCGTGCTGCCGTCGCGGGTGGATGTGATCTTCAGTTGCGGTCCGTTGGACGGTTTCGCGC
>NZ_JXSS01000020.1 GCF_000855665.1 Lysobacter sp. A03 | reverse complement strand
TGATCTCCAGTACCAGCGCCGACTTCCGTCGGGCCGTCCAACGCTTGATCTCTTCTTCCATTACTGCACTCATTTGTGTCTCCTTGAAAAGGTTACACCTGAGCAGGAAATCACTGGGTCGCTACACTTTCTTGAAGTTCGTCACGACACCACGCCATAAGCCGCCGTCTAACAAGTCGTTCAAGCCGAACCCCCAAAGTCCCATTTCCAGGCAGAGTCATTGCTCCATTTCAGCCAACCTCCCGACTACGTGTCGGGGGTCGGCTTAACTACGGTGTTAGGCGCCTTGGACACTCATGCCTCAGAAGACATGGACAACTCAAGTAGCAGGCCACGAGATCACGGTCGTGAACTCATGGACCGGCGGTACGCGACTCTACATTGACGGGGATTGCCGCGACCGGAATAGCGGCTTTTTTGCACCTACTTGGAGAAAGTGGCTGTCTGCCCGCTTAGTACACAGCGACTCGACCAGTGACCTAATTGAAGTACGCGTTGTCGCGCTGGTCAATGTCAAAGCCCAGATCTTGGTCAATGGCCAATTTGTCGCTGGTGATCGCTCCTAACGGACCGGCGTCTAACAGGTCATTCAAGCCGAACCCGCGAAGTCCCATTTCCAGGCAGAGTCGCGGTTCGGTTTCCATCAGCAGCCGCCCAACGCGTTGCGGGTCGGCTTAATTCCGGTGTTAGGCCGAATGAAAGGGTTCACCGACGACTGGCCCGATGATGCGGATGGCGGAGTCTTCCGCAATCTCGCTGCGGATGCCTTTGACTTCTCCAAGAAGTACTCCGTTGACTACAACGTGGACTTTGCGAGTTGGCCGCCTCCGGCAGCGGGCGTTGAGCTTCTTCGCACACTTTATGGCGAGCTTGGCTTGTATCCGCCTGACGAGCACGGCGACGGGTACGTCCAGTTCCAAATTCTAGGCAAAGTGTCATACGAGGGCGTCACGTCAGTCCAGCGCCAAGCAACCGCAGCTATGAGCCAGTTCGGCGGCGCTTGCGAGTCCTGGGGAGTCATGCACTAATGCGGGGTGAAGTCACCCACCAAGTGCGACACGCACCTAACTGGTCATTCAAGCCGAACCCGCGAAGTCCCATTTGCAAGCAGACTCGCGGTTCGGTTTCTATCTTCCACCGTCTCGCGCGCTGCGGGTCGGCTTAATTCCGGTGTTAGCGTCCACAGCAGAAGATTATGCAGACTGACCTATTCCTTGAAGAACTAGAGGCAGAACTCGCTCAATTCACTGATGGGCAAGTTGATTCAATGTTGTCTTCTACGGAGACAGATGTTCGCTACCGGGCAGAACTTTTGGTCCTTTATGCATTCGCGGTTGCAGTTCCCACCTCAGTCTTATTGATCGGCGTGTATCTACTTCAACTTTTCCATGCTTCTGGTGCCCTGCGCTTCATCTATTTGGCTGTCATCATCGCCTGTGTGTTCGGAGCAACGCGGCTGTTCAATATGGCGTCAGCCAAATATGTAAGATGGCGTTATAGGTCATCTCTTCTTAGGCAGCTAGCTTCTGTAAAGGCCGCAGGTGAGCGCTAACGATTCATTCAAGCCGAAGCCGCTTCGCGGCTCGGCTTAATTCCGGTGTTAGGCATCGAGGAAAGTATCTCGTGACCAAGGATCAATTCGTGAAGCGCCGCGCCAAGTTCTATGCTCGCGATAGACGAGTTAACACCGTGTATCTCATCCTGTTTTTCGGAGTTCTTCTGGCCGCCATTCCGCTGGCTTCGCTCGTTCCAGCGCGATATCAAGGTGCCGCCGGCATTTCCTATCTGGTACTGCTCATCGTCAACGCAGCGATCTTCACATTGCGTGGCCGGAATCAGGCCCAACGCGCCGGTTTCGTGTGTCGTTTTTGCAACGGCGGTCTACTTGGCATTCCCGGCGACATAGCCGTTGCCACTGGCAACTGCCCACATTGCGGACGGTCACCATTCGCGCAATGACGCCGAACAGTTCGTTCAAACCGCAATCGCATAGATCCTCAAGTCCAGTTCATCGGGCGCAGGCACGATTTCAGGCGCTACTCCAAGCATGGTCTTTCACAACTGACTTTTCTCGGCTACGGTTGCAACCTAACTGGTCGTTTAAGCCGAACCCCCGAAGTCCCATTTCCAGGCAGAGTCGTTGCTCAATTCCCACCAATCTCCCGCCTACGTGCCGGGGGTCGGCTTAACTACGGTGTTAGACCGCATGGAAGCGCTGCTCGCCATTGTTCAACTACTCCTCGTCCCAGTCCTTTTAGTCGTCGCTCTGGCTACTCGCTTCGCCGGTACATCAAAGCCGCTGAACATTGTTGACTACAGCCGCGTTTCGGACGCTCCGGCACTGCATAGATGGGCAGGAAATCGCTTGCTGGTTTTGCCGCTCGGCTTCTGTATTTCAGGCGCCATTTCTTTACTGGAGCCTACCGTTTCACTCCCCATGTTCGTGATCATGACACTCGCTATCTTGGGTGTAGGGATCTGGATCGCCCTTGGCGCGGAAAGGTTCCAGAGTGCGGCCTAACTGGTCGTTCAAGCCGAACCGGTAGTTCCTTCGGTTCAGTGGACACCCTGATCTAACAGTCAGGAGTGTCTTTCATGGCAAGACCAGGCCCCAGAACCACCTATCGCTACAGCGATGAATTC
>NZ_JXSS01000031.1 GCF_000855665.1 Lysobacter sp. A03 | reverse complement strand
AAAGCTCCAGTACCAGCGCCGACTTCCGTCGGGCCGTCCAACGCTTGATCTCTTCTTCCATTACTGCACTCATTTGTGTCTCCTTGAAAAGGTTACACCTGAGCAGGAAATCACTGGGTCGCTACACTTTCTTGAAGTTCGTCACGACACCACGCCATAAGCCGCCGTCTAACAAGTCGTTCAAGCCGAACCCCCAAAGTCCCATTTCCAGGCAGAGTCATTGCTCCATTTCAGCCAACCTCCCGACTACGTGTCGGGGGTCGGCTTAACTACGGTGTTAGGCGCCTTGGACACTCATGCCTCAGAAGACATGGACAACTCAAGTAGCAGGCCACGAGATCACGGTCGTGAACTCATGGACCGGCGGTACGCGACTCTACATTGACGGGGATTGCCGCGACCGGAATAGCGGCTTTTTTGCACCTACTTGGAGAAAGTGGCTGTCTGCCCGCTTAGTACACAGCGACTCGACCAGTGACCTAATTGAAGTACGCGTTGTCGCGCTGGTCAATGTCAAAGCCCAGATCTTGGTCAATGGCCAATTTGTCGCTGGTGATCGCTCCTAACGGACCGGCGTCTAACAGGTCATTCAAGCCGAACCCGCGAAGTCCCATTTCCAGGCAGAGTCGCGGTTCGGTTTCCATCAGCAGCCGCCCAACGCGTTGCGGGTCGGCTTAATTCCGGTGTTAGGCCGAATGAAAGGGTTCACCGACGACTGGCCCGATGATGCGGATGGCGGAGTCTTCCGCAATCTCGCTGCGGATGCCTTTGACTTCTCCAAGAAGTACTCCGTTGACTACAACGTGGACTTTGCGAGTTGGCCGCCTCCGGCAGCGGGCGTTGAGCTTCTTCGCACACTTTATGGCGAGCTTGGCTTGTATCCGCCTGACGAGCACGGCGACGGGTACGTCCAGTTCCAAATTCTAGGCAAAGTGTCATACGAGGGCGTCACGTCAGTCCAGCGCCAAGCAACCGCAGCTATGAGCCAGTTCGGCGGCGCTTGCGAGTCCTGGGGAGTCATGCACTAATGCGGGGTGAAGTCACCCACCAAGTGCGACACGCACCTAACTGGTCATTCAAGCCGAACCCGCGAAGTCCCATTTGCAAGCAGACTCGCGGTTCGGTTTCTATCTTCCACCGTCTCGCGCGCTGCGGGTCGGCTTAATTCCGGTGTTAGGGACTACTGAGAACTCCCATGCTACTGAAACGCGGTTTGCTTATCGCATTGCTCCTGCTGCCGATTTCCGCTTGGGCATTTGCAAAGCCCATACGCCTGTTGCTACCGCAACAGAATGGGGTTACGTGCCTTGACTCCGTGTGCGTCGAAGATGCAGAACGCATGTCCGAGGCCACGGCGCTGTATGACTCTGCGCATCTGTATGTGCGTAGCACGCTCACCCCATTAAGGGGTCGACCCTTAATAGTTTTTTGCTCAACAGCAAATTGCTACAGGTCGTTTGGTGGCGGTGAAGAAAGAGCAATCACCTTTCCAAAGCTCGGAAGTATCATTGCTCCGAACGCATGGGCCCCACACTTCGTCCGGCACGAGCTTATACATGCGCTTCAATCCCAAGAGCTCGGAGCGGTGAAGATGATGCTCGTTCCGGAGTGGTTTCGCGAGGGAATGGCCTATTCGATCAGCGATCCACCGAATTGTGACATGCCTCCTCAGTTTCTGAACTATAGATCGGAGTACGATTCATGGTCAGTCGGGCTTACGAATTCTGAAATTTGGTCGTCGGGAAGCAAGCTGTAGCGGATTGCCTAACTGGTCATTCAAGCCGAGCCCGCGAAGTCCCATTTCCAGGCAGACCCGCGGTTCGATTTCCATCAGTATCCGGTTCACGCGTTGCGGGCCGGCTTAATTCCGGTGTTAGGCACATATGGACATAACCTTCAGGCCCGGTGAGAACCTCCTTCGAAGCACGCCGGCAAACATGCAGCGTGGATTGGAGGCAGTTGGCGGAAAGCTATACCTTACGGATAGCCGTATTTTGTTTAATTCCCATAAATTCAATTTCCAGAACGGCCTCACAGAAATAGCTCTCGAAGCGGTGGAGAGCGTCCACCCGTCTTGGACACGGATCTTCGGAGTGGTGCCAGTGTTCCCCAACTCGTTTGTAGTCCGTGCCGCCGGAGCCGAATACAGCTTTGTCACTTCCTCGCGTGGGCAGTGGATAAAAGCTATTGGCGCTCAAACCTCAGCACTACGCGCCTAACAGGTCCGTAAGGAGCTTCCCGTCAACCCCGAGTGCATGATGTCCTGACCTTGAGCTTGAGGTGGTTGCTGTTGCTCTTGTTGTGCGTCTTGCAGTGCCACTCGCCAGAGTGATCGGGTGATCAAAGCGTTGCCAGACTGCATTTCCGTAATCGGTCTTGTTGGATCGGCGTTACTGATCCGGACCAGGGTAAAAACCGCACCCGAAGGCCTCTCTCATTCATCGGATTCGCCCATGCACGGGGATCAACCGTGTCATGCGATGGCGCCACCTTGTTAGTCAGGCTCTCTCCGGGGCGGTCTGACCGCTTGCTACCTGTTCGCTCTGGCGTTGAACATCGTGGGCTGTGCTGCCGTCAGGCAGCCACGGTCTGTTTTCTGGAGGTGGCCGGCCGCTGCACCATCGGGTGTTTAAGCCAGGCCTCAGCGTCGTAATCCTCGTCGCGGGCCAACATCGCCCACAGCTGTCGTGCATGTTTGTTGGCAATCGCGACCAGCACCTTGCCGAAGGGCAAGCGCTGCGCCAGGCCGCGGATCCAGATCTGCTCGGC
>NZ_JXSS01000073.1 GCF_000855665.1 Lysobacter sp. A03 | reverse complement strand
CACTCGACGGTGTCACCGAAATCCACCACGCCCAGCTGCAACGGACGGGTCGATGCCGGCACGAAATGGAGCGCCCGCGACTGCGCGCTGGCCGGATCGAAGCCGGCCAGAACTGGCAGCAGCACACGCAGGTCGCGCGCCGAACGGGCCAGCGGACCGACGTGGTCGAGTCGGTGGCTCAGCGCGACCGTGCCGCGGGTGCTGATCGCGCCCCAGCTCGGTTTCAGTCCTACCACGCCGCAGTAGCTGGCCGGGATCCGCACCGAGCCCATGCTGTCGGTGCCGAGCGCCGCGCTGCACAGCCCGGCCGCGACCGCGGCGCTGCTGCCGCCGCTGGAACCGCCGGGAGTAAAACCCGGACGGTGCGGGTTGTGGCATGCCCCGAAGTGCGGGTTGTCGTTGTCCGCGCCCAGCGCCGCCTCGTGCATGTTGAGCTTGCCCAGGATCACCGCGCCGGCGTCACGCAGGCGTGCGACCGACGGACTGTCGGCGTCGGCCGGGGCGTTGTCGCGACGGGTCGCCATGCCGGCGGGGGTGATCAGGCCGGACGCATCGATGTTGTCCTTGACCGCCACCGGCACGCCTTCCAGCACGCGCGCAGTGCCGGCCTTGCGGCGGGCATCGGCGGCGTCCGCTGCACCGCGGGCCGCATCGGCGTCCACCGCCAGATAGCTGTTCAACACCGGCTGGCTGGCATCGATCGCCGTCAACTGATGCTCCAGCAGGTCGCGGCAGCTGAGCTCGCCGCGCTCCAGCCGGGCCAGCTGCGATGTCATGTCCTCGCCCAGCAGGGCGGCGTCGATGCGGCTCATGGCGTCGGACTCTTACTCGAAGCGCTTGTCGATCAGGCGGATGGGTTTCTGCCGCGTTTCCATGCCGGTCAACGGCGCCAGCGACCCCGGCTCGGCCAGCACGATGCTGACATCCACGCCCAGGCGCATGCGCAGCAGCGCGGCAAACGCAGCGGCCAGCTCGGCGTCCGTCGTCTCGCCCTTGACCTCGATGTGCACGGCCAGGTCGTCGCGGCCGGCGGCATCGCGGGTGGTCACGCAGATGAACTCGCCGGCAAACCCGGCGTGCTCCTCCAGGATCGGCGCCATCGCCTGCGGGAACACGTTGATGCCGCGCACCTTGACCATGTTGTCGCTGCGGCCGAGGAATCCCTCGATCCGGCGCAGGTTGATCCCCAGCGAGGACGGAGTGGTCAGCACGCGGGTGACGTCGTGGGTGTTGAAGCGAATGATCGGGTAGATGTCGTCCTTGTACAGGCAGGTCACGACCATGTCGCCGGTCTCGCCGTCGGCCACGGGCTTGCCGTCGTCCACCCCGAGGACCTCGACGTACTGGGCGTCCTCCATCAGGTACAGGCCGTCCTGGTCCGGGCCCTGGCCGGCGATCGCGCCTGTGTCGCCCACGCCGTACCAGTCATACAGCTGCGCCCCGCCCCAGGCCTTGGACAGCGACTCGCGCGACTCGCGGCCCAGGTGGCCGGAAATCATCCGGATCTTGATGTCGCTGCCCGGCTCCAGCCCCTGCTCGCGGGCGACGTCGGCCAGCTTCTTGATGTAGTCGGCAAAGCCGACGATCACCGTCGCGCCCATGTCGCGCATCAGGTTGACCTGCTGCACCGAGCGCATCTCGATGCCGGTACCGGCCGAACAGAACAGCGCCTGGGTGAAGTGGTTCACGGCCTCGCGGATGTAGTGGCCACCATTGATCATGCCGTGGCCGTAGACCGAATGGACGACGTCGCCGGCTTTCATGCCCTGCCAGCGGTACAGACGCGCCAGCAGCAGGTTCTGCACCTCGCGGCTGTGCGGGCTGAACAACAGCGGCTGCGGCCGACCGGTGGTGCCGCTGGTGGTGTGGAACACCAGCGGCGTGTCGCCGGCGGCGGTGCCGTCGCGCCAGCCGTGGAAATCGCCCAGCGGCGGCTTGGCTTCCACCGATGCCATGATCTCGTGCTTCCCATAGACCGGCAGTCTGGTGATGTCGGCCAGGCCGGTAATGTCGCCCGGCTCGAGGCCCGCGTCGCCCCACAGGCGCTGGTAGAACGGGATCTGCCAAGCGCGCGCGACGCAGCGCCGGAAGCGCGCGTCCTGCTCGGCGAACAGCTCGTCGCGGCTGATGCTGCTGAAGCGGTCGGTGAAGGCCTGGTCCAGCGGGTACTCGGCCAGCAGTTTGTTGACGTCGAAGGATTCGAAATAGGTCGCGTTGGTGGTCATGGGGCCTCAACAATCAGTAGGTCGACCAGGCGACGCACGTCATCGAGCGCCTCCAGCCGGTCGAGAACGGTGAGCAGGTCGGCGCGGCGGGCGGGGTCGAAGGGCCGGGCCGCGTGGTCCAGGCAGTGGTGGAATTTCTCGAGCTGCTGGGTGCGGTCCAGCGGGCGCTCGGGGGAACCCAACGCGGCGTCGCGCTGGTTGTGCAGCTCGCGTCCGTCGGTGGTGGTGACCACCAGGCTCTGCGGCACCAGCGCGTTGGGGTCGTCGCAGTCGTTGGGCTCGACCTGCAGGCGGCTGGCGAACTCCGCGCGCACCGGATCGGCCAGAGCTTCGGTGGAATAGGCGTCCAGCCCGACCCGGCCGTCGATCAGCATCGTGCCGGTCAGGTAGGGCAGGCACAGGCGGGCGTAACTGGTTTCCATGCCGGCCTTGTAGGGCCGCGAGACCAGCCGGCGGACCAGCGGCGGCGCACGCAGCTCGAGCCGGGCGATGTCGCCGATGCGCAGGCCCTCGCGCTCACGCAACTCGCGCAGCATGTCCAGGCAGGCATGCGCGGCGCCCCCGGTGGGAAAGACCTTATGACTGACCTGCTCGATCTGCGCATCACCGGCGGCCAGTGCGGCCAGCGCCGGGCGGGTGTCGAACGCGCCCTCGATCAGCGGCAGGTAGCCGAACGGCCCCTCCAGCCAGTCGTGCGGCGCGGGGAAGCCGTGGTTTGCGAGGGTCCAGGCGGTGATCGCCGCGCGCGCATTGAAGGCGATCTGCAGCGCCAGGGTGGGCGAGCCTTCCACGTGCGCCTGCATCGTGCCTGACAGGTGACTGTAGGTGAGCCCGAGCGCCCGATGCAGAGTCGCCTCGTCGGCGCCGTGCAGGTGGGCGATCCCGGCGACCGCGCCCAGTGCGCCGCACATCGC
>NZ_JXSS01000110.1 GCF_000855665.1 Lysobacter sp. A03 | reverse complement strand
CCGGCTTGCTGTGCTCCGTTGCGGCCTCGGGCTTTGCGGGCGCCGGAGCTGGCGCCGCTACGACCGGTTTGGCCGGCTCGGGCTTGGCCGCCTCGGCGGGTTTGGGCGTGGGCGGCTCCGGCTTGGGCTCGGGTTTGACGGCAACCGCCTGCGCGGGCTTGTCTGCCGCTTTCTCGGCGCTGGTACTCGCGGTTGCGGAGCCGGCGCGATCCGCATCCAGCACCACGACTTTTGCCCCGACGTCCTTGCGCACGCGGGCCGAGTCGATACGTGCGGTTTCGGCCTCCGCGCTGGTCTGGAAGGGACCAATGCGGACCCGGTGCAGGGTGCGCTCGCCGCTCTTCACCGGCTCCTGGAAGGCAGGAAAATCCGCCGCCTTCAGCGCGTCAACCACTTTCTGCGCATCCGCCTGGCTGGCATAGCTGCCGAAGCTGACTGCATAGTTGCCCGCCGCCACATGTGCCGGCGTCATGCCGGCTGCCTGGTCGCCGGTGTCGCCCGTGGCGCGGGTATCCACGGTGGGCAGTGCGCCCTCCCCCGAGGGCTTCGTACCCGGCGCGGTGGCGCTGGCACCATCGCGCGCTGGCGGGGTCACCAGCGGCAGCTCACGGGTTTCAAAACCCTGCCTGGGCATGGAAGGCACGTCGAGTGAAATATCCGACACGCCGCTGTCGGGCGCCGGGCCCTTGATCAGCATGGGCAAGAAGATCACCGCAATGGCGACCAGCACGGCGGCGCCGATCAGACGCTGTTTGAGGGCAGGTTCCATCGGATCTCGCAGGCAACGGGGAATGCCGGCGAATTATACCCTTGTGCCAAATGAAGGCTGGACCACGGCTGACGTCGCGACCCGGCGGTTCAGCTGGGCGGCGTCGGGGACGCTTGCTCCAGCAGCGTGAGCGCCTCGGCGGCGGTGTGGAAGGAACCGAACACCAGCACCCGGTCTCCGGGGCTCGCCAAAGCCAGCGCCGCGTCCAGCGCATGGTCGACCGTGTCGTGGCGCTGGCCGGCCTCGGCCGCAGTCCCGGCCAGCCGGATCGCAAAATCCTCGACGTTGACGCCCCGGGGGGCGTGCGTCGCCAGCCCGGCCAGGTGCCAGTGGTCGACGCTGGTGGCCAGCGCCGAGACCGCGCCCACCAGGTCCTTGTCCACCAGCGCTGCGTACACGGCATGCGTTTTACCGACAACCGGCGTGGCCGCCAGCCAGTCCGCCAGCGCGTGCGCGGCCTGCGGGTTGTGGCCCACATCCACCACCACGTCTACCCCGTCCCGCTCAAAACGCTGCAACCGGCCGCGGATGCGTGCATCGGCGACCCCCTGCACGACCGCCCGGTCGGGTGGTGATTTATCCAGGGCACGCAGAGCGGCGATGGCCACGGCGGCATTGCGCAGTTGCATCTGGCCCGCAAGCCGTGGCAACGGCAGGTCGATGCGATGGCCGACCTCGCGCCAGCGCCACTGTCGGGCAGCCACGGCATGGGAATCGTCCGGCTCACTGCCGGTTCCACCGGGCAGGTCGACGAAAAAGTCGCAGCCAATCCTCAGCGTCTTGGCAGCGATCGAGTAGGCATGGCGCAGCACGCTGGACGGCGGATCGTCATCGCCCAGCACCAGCGGCTTCCAGGCCCGCGCGATGCCGGCCTTCTCGTGTCCGATGGCTTCCCGCCCTTCGCCCAGATAGTCCTGGTGGTCCACGTCCACGGTGGTGATCGCCGCGACATCCGGGTCCACCACGTTGGTCGCATCCAGGCGACCACCCAGCCCGACTTCAAGCACCGCCAGATCAAGGTCAGCGCGTTGAAACAGCCACAACGCGGCCAGCGTGCCGTACTCGAAGTAGGTCAGCGGCGTGTCACCGCGTGCGGCTTCGATCGCCTCGAACGCGGCCACGATCGTCGCGTCCTCCGCATCCACGCCATCGATGCGGATTCGCTCGTTGTAGGCCAGCAGGTGCGGCGAGGTGTACGCGCCGACACGCCAGCCGGCCGCGCGTCCAATCGCTTCGATGAAGGCGACAGTGGAGCCCTTGCCATTGGTACCGCCCACGGTGATCACCCGCCGCGCAGGCCGCTTGATGCCCAGGCGGCCGGCCACCGCGCCGATCCGCTCCAACCCCATGTCGATCGACTTGGGATGCAGCTGCTCGATCCGGTCGAGCCATTGGGACAGGTTCATGGCGAACACTCGCAGGACAACAGGCGGGGCGGCGCGGGATGCGGGGATGCGGGCCGTGCGGCCTGCGGCTAGAGCGCGCGGTGCACCGCTTCGCCAAACAGCGCGGTGTGATGCGAACAATCGTTCAGGCGCACCACCTCGAGGTCTTCCAGCCGGGTGCCTTCCAGCAGGTTGAGCGTGGTCGGCGCCTGCCGGAACGTCCACGGTCGCGAGAAAGGGATCCCCAGCACGTTGCACAGGAGCATGCGGTTGACCGCGTCGTGCGCGACCACCAGCAGCGTGTCGTGGTCGCCCAGTCCGGCCATTGCCCGACCGAATGCCGGCCAGGCGCGGTCGAACACATGCTGCAGCGACTCGCCGCCACCGGGCATCAGCACCTCATGCGGTGAATCGCGCCAGAGCTTGAGCAGGTCCGGATCGGTGGCGTGGATTTCGCTGGCCAGCAGCCCTTCCCAGCTGCCGTGCGCGATCTCGCTGAGGTCCGCATCAGTGCTGAGCAGGCCTGCTCGGTGCTCGCCGAGGGCTAACTCGGCGGTGCGGCGTGCGCGTGACAGCGGCGACGCCACCGCGCGGGTGATCTCCACGTCGTGCAGGCGAGCGCCCAGCGCGCGCGCCTGCGCCTCGCCGGTTTCCGAGAGGGGGATGTCGACCTGACCCTGGTAACGACCTTCGGCGTTCCAGGGAGTTTCGCCATGACGGGCGAGGATGATTTTCATGCGGGTACTCGATGCAGATGGGTAGGAAACAAAGGACCATTCTGGCCCAGCCCGCGCGAACGCGGGTCAGTGCCGGTCCGCCGCCCATCGACGCACTCCCGCAGGACGGCGCGACAGGGCGGTGCCGCGATCACTGGCCAGTAGGCAGGCCGAGTTCCTCGAGCACCTGCGGGGCCGGGAACGCCTCCTGCATGACCCAGCGCAGGTAGCGCCCATCGACCGCGATCACGCGCGTCATGTCCGGGTCGAACACCCAGTTGGAGCTGACGCTTTCCCAGTTCATGTCGAACACCAGCCCGACCAGCTCGCCGCGCGCATCCATCGCCGGCGAGCCCGAGTTGCCGCCGGTGATGTCCAGGTCGGCCATGAAGTTGACCGGTACCGTGCCCAACTCCTGGCTGGCCAGGCCGCCGTAGCGCTTGGCGGCGATGGCGTCGAGCTGTGCCTTGGGCGCATTGAACGGTTCCACGCCGGTGGATTTGTCGGCTATCTGCTCCAGCGTGGTGAACGCCGCCTGGCGGCTGCCGTCCAGCTTGGTGTAGCCCTGGACATTGCCGAAGGTGATGCGCAGCGAGGAGTTCGCATCCGGATAGACTGACTCGCCACCGCTGGCGCGGTAATCGGCAACCGCCTGCAGATAAACCGGGCGGGCCTGCAGCACGTCACCGGTGCGGATTTCGTCGAGCTCCTTGTTCTGCAGGATCGTCGGCATCAGTGCCACGGCCAGTTGCAGGGCCGGGTCCTTGCTGGCCTCAAGCGTCGCGCGGTCGGCCTGCATCAGCTTCAGGCGCGTCTCCAGATCGCCCAGACTGGTGCCCGCCAGGCGATCCAGTGCGGCCTGCACGGCGGCCTCGTCGTTGCCGCCCAGCCACTCATCGAGAGCGGGAATGTGCTGGTCCTGAGGCAACTTCACGTATTCGCGCAACCAATACTGCTGCAACTGGCGATCCATGCCGGCGTCGTAGCGGCGCTCCATCTGCTTCAGCGAGCCCTCCAAACCGGGCAGGTCACGCGCCTGGTAGCCGGCGTCACGCTGCGCGTCCGGCTTCTCACCCTCCAGCGCAAACCGGTACAGGCTGGTTGCCGCGCCGATGGCACCGGTGCGGACCAGCTGGCCGAAGACCAGGTCGCGCTCGCGGGTGGCGCGCTCGGCGGCGTCCAGTTCCAGCAGTCGTGCGTGCGCTTCCAAAGCCGGCGCACCCTTGGCGCCCTGGCCGCGCAACCAGGCCAGTACCGCGGCCTCCTCGGCATGCTTCGTCTTGCTGGCGTCGATGCGCTGGAAGCCTTCCAGCTGGCCGCCGTAGTTCTTCATCGTGTTCTGCCAGCCGCGAATCGTGCTGGCGTACTTGACCTTGATGTCCTCGTCCTTCGCGCCGGCCGCCTCGACCAGATCGACCATCGCCTCGTAATGGCGCTTGACGGTCGGGTAGGTCCACTGCTCGGTCGCGTCGAACTCCTCGGCCAGGGCGTAGCGCGCGGTCCGACCCGGATAGCCGGCGACCATCACGAAATCTCCGATGTTCAGCGGCTGACTGGCGAACTTGAGGAAATGTTTCGGCTGGTAGGGCACGTTATCGGTGGAGTACGGCGCCGGCTTGCCGTCCTTGCCGACGTAGGCGCGGTAGAACGCAAAGTCGCCGGTGTGGCGCGGCCACATCCAGTTGTCGATATCGCCACCAAAGCTGCCGATGCTGTTGGGCGGCGCATAGACCAGGCGTACGTCCTTGATCTCCAGGTTCTTGAACAGACGGTAGGTGTTGCCGCCGGCAAAGCTGTAGAACTGGCAGCGGTAGCCGGCGTCGGCTTCGCAGTCGGCGACCAGTTGTTTCTGGATGGTCTCAAGCGCACGCGTGCGTCCCAGCGCATCGGGCGCGGCATCGATCGCGGCGCGGACGTCCTTGGTCACGTCGCGGATCGAGTCCAGCGCATAGATGCGCGCGTTCGGCCCGGCCGACACTTCGCGCTCCATGGCTCCGGCATTGAAGCCGTCCTCGATCAGGTTGTTTTCCGGCGTGGAGTTGAGCTGGATCGCCCCATATGCGCAGTGATGGTTGGTCACCACCAGACCCTGCGGGGAGACGAAGCTCGCCGTGCAGCCGCCCAGCGAGACCACCGCGCCCATCGGGTCGCCGGTCAGGTCAGCCAGCTGTTCGACGGGCAGCTCCAGCCCGGCCTTCTGCAACGCTGCGGAAATCTCCGGCAGCTGCTGCGGCACCCACATGCCTTCGCCGGCCACCGCCGATCCCATGACGCCCGTCAACGCCATGGCGGCGGTCAATATCGAATAACGCATGCAAGTGCTCCTGCCGATGTCGAATCGGTGATTTTAGCCCGCCGGGAAGTGAGCAACCCGTAACTTCCGGCACAGGCGTGACGCACGAGACTCGCCGACAGCGAGCGCTGGTTTACGGTTCTTCTCGCGACGTCGAGGACATCCGGAGTACGGGAAAGGTGTTGCGCCCTGGCCCGATTCTGGCCTGAACTAGCGGTCGAGCGACCTGCATGCCTTCGAGGCGAATGTCCCCCGGCCACCGCCTGCGGCGGCGGCCTCCTCCTTTACTTCGCCCCGAAGACATACAGGTCCCCCCGTACTGGCGGATTCGCGCATCTGCAACCCCCGCCATACTGGATGCCGGGGGTGAATGCCCTTGCGGCGAAGTAAAGGAGGAGGCACCGGCTTCACCGGTGCCGTGGGACATTCGCAGCAAGGGCGTTCACCCTCGGCCCGCGGCGACACCACAGACGCGGCGCTTCCCTTGCCTACTCCAGCGGCAGGCTCATTTCCCGCAGCAGGTTCGGTGCCGGGTACACCTTGCCCATCAGCCAGCGCAGGTAGCGCACGTCAACGTGGATGGCCCGCTTGTAGCGCGGGTCGTACATCCAGCTGGCGCTGACCGCTTCCCAGTTACTGTCGAAGTTCAGGCCGATCAGCTTGCCGTTGGCGTCCAGCACCGGGGACCCGGAGTTGCCGCCGGTCGTGTCCAGGTTGGTCATCAGGTTGACGGTCTGGGTGCCCAGCACGGGATCGATGCTGCTGCCGAAGTCGCCCTTGGCGATCGCGTCGCGCAGGGTCTTGGGGGCGTCGAAGGGATCCTCGCCGGTGTGCTTCTCGACGATGCCCTGCACGGTGGTCAACGGGGTGTAGTGGACGCCGTCGCGCGGGTCCAGCGAGCTGACCTTGCCGTAGCTCACCCGCAGGGTCGAGTTGGCGTCGGGGTACACCGCCTGCCCTTGCGACTCACGGAAGCCGATCAGCGCGCGCATGTAGGCCGGCCGCAGGCGCAGCAATTCGCCGTCGCTGGCCTTGTCCGCATCAGCGATCCGCAGCTGGGCCGGCAGCAACGTCGCAGCGGCCTGCATCAACGGATCGGTGGACGCGGAGATCTCCGCGGGATCGGCGGCGAGCAGGCGCAGGCGCTCCGCCTCCTGATCGAGTCGGGTGCTGCTGTAGAGCGTGTCCAGCGCGGACGCAGCCTGGGCCTTGTCGGTGCCGAACACGACGTCCAGCTCGGCAATGCGCTGATCGGCAGGCAGTGCGCGGTAACGGGCCAGCAGCTCTGCCAACAGGGCTTTTTCAACCTGCGGGGCGTAACGGCGCTGGACCTGCTTCAGCGAGGCCTCGATCTGCGCCTCGTCGCGCAGCTGGTAACCGGTTTCGCGCTCCGCGTCGGGCTTGGCACGCTCGAGCGCCAGCCGCTGCAGTTGCATGGCGCTTTTGAGCAGCTGGGTCTGGGTGCGAATCAGCCCGAACAACTGGTCGCGCTCTCGCGTCGCCTGCGACTGCGCGATAACCGCGGCCGCCGCATCGATGTCGCGGCGGGCGGCGGCCGCATCGGGCTGCTTGTCGAGCCAGGCCAGCATCGCGGCCTCGTCGCGCTTGCGTACGCCGACCGCATCACTGCGGCGAAGGCCGTCCAACTCACCCTGCGCCCGCTTGAGGTTGTTCTTCATGCTGGCAACCTGAGAGGCGTACAGCACGCCGGCATCCGCGTCGTTGGCAGCGGCAGCCTCGATGGTGTCGATCATCGCGGCATACAGGTCGACGCGCTCGGGAAGCTGGGTGCCCACCTGATCTGCGAACTCGGCCGCGGTGCGATGGCGGAACGTGCGACCCGGATAACCGGCCAGCATCGCAAAGTCTCCCTCCGCGACCGGGTCGGTCGACAGCTGCAGGAACGCCTTGGGCTCGTAGGGCACGTTGTCGGGGGAGAACGCGGCCGGCTTGCCATCGCGGCCGACATAGGCGCGGTAGAATGCGAAGTCGCCGCTGTGGCGCGGCCACATGAAGTTGTCGATCTCGCCGCCGTACTTGCCGATCGATTCCGGGGGTGCATAGACCAGCCGGATATCCTTCAGCTCCAGCTGCTTGACCAGGTAGAAATCGGTGCCGTAGTACATGTTGGCGACGCTGCAGCGGTAGCCGGCGTCCTGCTCGCACGCGGCTACCAGCGCCTTGCTCGCCGAATCAACCGCGTCGTAGTAATCGCGACCGGTCTTTCCGCGAGCCTCCGCCAGCACGCGGTCGGTGACCCGGTCGAAGTCGGTGGTCACGAACACGCGGGCGGCGGGCCCGGCCGGGACTTCATCCTTGAGCGAGGCGGCATTGAAGCCGTCCGCCATCAGGTTGTTCTGCGGCGTCGAGTTGAGCTGGATCGCCCCATAGGCGCAGTGGTGGTTGGTCACCACCAGACCCTGTGGGGACACGAAGCTGGCGGTACATCCGCCCAGCGACACCACCGCGCTCATCGGCGGGCGGGTCAGGTCGGCCAGCGCGGCGGGATCGCCCTTGTAGCCGGCCGCAGCCAACTGGTCGGCGATCTGCGGCAGCTGCGAGGGCATCCACATGCCTTCATCGGCGTGGGCGCCAAACGCGAGGCCGGCGGCGGTCGCCAGCAATGCCCCGCGCACGGCGGTCTTCAGGGTTGCGTTGGTGTCAGTCATGCGGCAGTCCCATCTCCTCCAGGAGGTGTTCAGCGTGATCGACCTCGTCCATCACCCAGCGCATATAGCGGGTATCGACGTGGATCGAGCGGGTCAGTTCGGGGTTGAAGATCCAGCCGGCGCTGAGGCTTTCGTAGTTGCCGTCAAACAACAGGCCAACCAGCTCGCCTTTGGCATTCAGGGTGGGTGATCCGGAGTTGCCGCCGGTGGTATCCACGTCGCTGAGGAAGTTCACCGGCACATCGCCCAGCGAGTCCATCCGGTACTGGGCGCCCTTGCCGGCGGCAATCGCGTCGAGTTCCGACTGTGGCGTGATGAAGGGATCCTTGCCGGTGGTCTTGGCGACGATGCCGGCCAGCGTCGTGAACGGCGTCATCTGCACGCCGTCGCGCGGCGAGTAACCCCTCACGGTGCCGAAGGTGATGCGCAGCGAGCTGTTGGCATCCGGATAGACCGGCTTGTTCTGGGACTGGTTGAAATCGATCATCGCCTGCATGTACTGCGGCCGCAGTGCCGAGATCCGGCCGGAGCGGGCCTCGGCGTCAGCCTCGATCTGCAACACGGTCGGCATCATCGCCACCGCCAGCTGCAAGGCGGTGTCGTTGGAGGTCTCGATCTCGGCCTTGTCCGCCTTCAGCAGCGCGAGACGGGTGTCCGCGTCGCCGAGCTTTGAGCCGGCGTACAGCGCGTTGAGCTTGGTCTCCAGTCCGGGGATGGTCGTGTCGGTGGCGCCGATACCCAGCCAACGGTCGAGGGCGGCGATGCGTTGCGCCGCAGGCACCTGGCTGGCGTAGCGCTGCAGGCGCAGCGACATCAGTGCCTGGTCCACCTTGGCGTCGTAGCGCTTGTCGAACGCCGTCATCGAGCCGGCGATGCGCGGTGCATCACGATCCTGATAGCCCGGCTTGCGCTCCGCGTCCGGCTTGGCCTGCTCGATCGCGTTGCGATACAGGTTTACCGCCACGCCGGGCAACCCGCCACCCAGGGTGTTGTTGAACCACAGGTCACGCTCACGGGTTGCGCGATCCTCGGCCAGTTCCTTCTCCAGCGCGCGAATGGCGTCCAGCTGCGCCCGGCCCTCGCTGCCGCGCTTGCCCAGCCATGCCTCCAGCGCGTCTTCGCGCGCCTGCTTCATGCCCAGCGGATCGTCCATCTGGGCGAAGCCGTCCAGGTTGCCCTGATACAGCTTGAGCACGTTGTTGATACCGGCGACGGTGGAGGCGTACTTGAGCGCCGCCGCCTTGTCGCCGGCGGTCGTTCGATCAATCGTGGCCAGGTAGTCGCCGAAGTAGCCCACCATCGTCGGATAGCGCCACTCGATCGCTTCCTTGACCTCGCCTGGCAGGCGGTATCGATCGGTGGAACCGGGATAGCCGGTCACCATGACGTAGTCACCCTCCTCCAGCGGCTGCTGGGCCACCGTCAACCAGCTGGCCGGCTTGTAGGGCACGTTGTCGGCGGAGTACGCCGCCGGCTTGCCGTCCTTGCCAACGTAGGCGCGCAGGAACCCCCAGTCGCCGGTGTGGCGCGGCCACTCGAAGTTGTCCTCGTCACCGCCGAACTTGCCGATCGAGTCGGGTGGCGCGTACACCAGACGCACGTCGCGGATCTCCAGCTGGCGGATCAGCGAGAACTGAAGGCCGCCGTGGAAGTTGTAGACATTGCAGCGCAGGCCGCCGGGCTGCTCGCACTCGGCCACGAGCGCCTTGCTGCGCGACTCCACGGTGTCGTAGCGGGTCTTGCCATCCAGGCCGTCCAGACCGTCGGTGATCCGGGCGGTGACGTCTGCGATCTCCTGGGTGACGTAGATGCGTGCATTGGGCTCGGCCGGCAGCTCCTCGGCGAGGGTCTTGGCGACAAACCCGTCACTGAGCAGGTCGCGATCGGGCGTGGAGTTGTACTGGACCGCGCCGTAAACGCAGTGATGGTTGCTCACCACCAGACCCGTAGGGGACACGAAGCTTGCCGTGCAACCACCCAGGCTGATGACCGCATCCAGCGGTTTGCCGGCAAGGTTGGACAACGCCGCCGGGTCCATCTCCAGGCCGCGCGCCTTCAGCTGGGCGGCCAACTCGGGCATCTGGCTGGGTTGCCACATGCCTTCATCGGCGTGGGCGGCGGTGGATGCGAGCGCGACGGTCAGGGCCGCCGAGAGGATTCGAAAGTTCACGGTTGCCCCGGTAGGTGATATGCAACCTTCGACGATAAGCAATGCCACGCAGCGTCCGCAACCGCCAACGGTCATGCCCTTGAGCCGGCTGCGCGGCCGGGTTGGGCGACTGCCGTCATCGGGACTAAAGGCGTGGCCGGTACAATCGGTCCCAAACCCCGCCGTTTTCGCCAGGCCATCCATGTCCGATACCACCGCCAACGCGCAGCCCAACGCAGCGCACTTGATCCCCTCCACGATGAAGGCGCTGGTCAAGCGCGAAGCCGGAAAAGGCATCTGGATGGAAGACGTGCCAGTACCCACCGCCGGCGCCAACGAGGTCCTGATCAAGCTGGAGAAGACCGCGATCTGCGGCACGGACCTGCACATCTACCTGTGGGACGAGTGGAGCCAGCGCACCGTCAAGCCAGGCCTGGTGATCGGCCACGAGTTCGTCGGCCGCATCGTCGACGTCGGCCCGGGCGTGACCGGCTATCGCGTCGGCCAACGGGTTTCGGCCGAAGGCCACATCGTCTGCGGCCACTGCCGTAATTGCCGCGGTGGCCGCCAGCACCTGTGCCCCAACACCGTCGGCATCGGCGTCAACCGCAACGGCGCGTTTGCCGAGTACATCGTGATGCCGGCGACCAACCTGTGGCCGATCCCCGACCAGATCCCCAGCGAGCTGGCGGCCTTCTTCGACCCCTACGGCAACGCGGCCCACTGCGCGCTGGAGTTCGACGTGGTCGGCGAGGACGTGCTGATCACCGGCGCCGGCCCCATCGGCATCATCGCGGCGGGCATCTGCAAGCACATCGGCGCGCGCAACGTGGTGGTCACCGACGTCAACGACTATCGGCTCAAGCTCGCTGCCGACATGGGCGCCACCCGCGTGGTCAACGTCGCCAACACACCGCTGAAGAACGTGATGAAGGACCTGCACATGGAAGGCTTCGACGTCGGTCTGGAGATGAGCGGCAACCCGCGCGCCTTCAACGACATGCTCGAGTGCATGTACCACGGCGGCAAGATCGCGCTGCTCGGCATCATGCCCCAAGGCGCCGGCGCGGACTGGGACAAGATCATCTTCAAGGGCCTGACCCTGCATGGCATCTATGGGCGCAAGATGTATGAGACCTGGTACAAGATGACCCAGCTGGTGCTGGGCGGATTCCCGTTGGGCAAGGTGCTGACCCACCAGCTCCCGGTGGACGAATTCCAGAAGGGTTTCGACCTCATGGAAGCCGGCCAGTCGGGCAAGATCGTGCTCAGCTGGAACTGAGTGCGACCCGCTCGCCACGCCGCGCCGCTGGCGAACGCCCAGCGCACACCGCCCTTTTCCGCAGCTGCGCGAACGTAATCCACGCGCACCGACCCGACATCGACTACGACTTTCTGGAGCCGCCATGTCCCTGACCAAACGTTACGCCACCAGCCTCGAGGAAATCCGTGAGGCCGGCCTGTTCAAATCCGAGCGTGTGATCAGCAGCCCGCAGTCGGCGCAGATCACCCTGGAGGACGGCAGTACGGTGCTGAACTTCTGTGCCAACAACTACCTCGGCCTGGCCGACCATCCCGAGCTGATCCAGGCCGCCAAGGACGCGCTGGATTCCCACGGTTTCGGCATGGCATCCGTCCGCTTCATCTGCGGTACCCAAGACCTGCACAAAGAGCTGGAGGAGACGATCGCCGATTTCTTCGGCACCGAAGACACCATCCTGTACGCGTCCTGCTTCGACGCCAACGGCGGCTTGTACGATCCTTTGCTGGGGCCTGAGGACGCGGTCATTTCCGACAGCCTCAACCATGCCTCGATCATTGACGGTGTACGTCTGTGCAAGGCCCAGCGCTTCCGCTACGCCAACTGCGACATGGCCGATCTGGAAACCCAGCTGCAGGCGGCGGACGCGGCTGGCTGCAAGACCAAATTGATCACCACCGATGGCGTGTTCTCAATGGACGGCTTCGTCGCCCCACTCGACGAGATTTGCGCACTGGCGGCGAAATACGGCGCCTTAGTGCACATCGACGACTGCCACGCGACCGGGTTCATAGGCGCCACCGGCCGGGGTTCGGCGGAACTCAAGGGCGTCATGGACCGCATCGATATCTTCACCGGCACCCTGGGCAAGGCCATGGGCGGCGCCGTGGGCGGCTTCACTACGGGCAAAAAGGAAGTTATCGAGCTGCTGCGCCAGCGCTCGCGCCCGTACCTGTTCTCCAACTCGCTGCCTCCGCACGTCGTCGCCGCCGGTACCAAGGCCTTCCAGATGCTGGTTGGCGCCGACGCGATGCGCACCACGCTGGAAGAGAACACACGTTACTTCCGCGAGAAAATGAGCGCGGCCGGCTTCGACCTCAAGCCCGGCAACCATCCGATCGTCCCCGTCATGTTGTATGACGCGCCGATGGCACAAAAGTTCGCCAACCGGCTGCTGGATGAAGGCATCTACGTGATCGGATTCTTCTTCCCCGTGGTACCTCAGGGCGAGGCGCGCATCCGCACCCAGATCAGCGCCGCACACACCCGCGAGCAGCTCGACCAGGCTATTGATTCGTTCATCCGCATCGGGCGCGAACTGGGCGTGTTGAACGGCTGAGGGTGCGGCCACGGCCCGCACGCCCGGGCGCCCAGCGTTGGGTGTTCTGGAATCGGCGTCATCACTGCAGAGTGCCTGACTCTGGCGCTGCAGATCGGTCAACCGGCAAAGACCTCAGCTAAGCACAAATGAAAACGGCCGCATCTGCGGCCGTTTTCATTTCCTGGACTCGACCCTTGTCGAACATCCGAATTTGCTCGAGTTGAGCGTCTACTGTTCCTGGACCGGCGTTTCGGCTGCATCCGCTTCGACCGCGGGCGCCGCGGCCGCGGCCGGAATCCGCATGAACTTGCCGCCAACCACCTGCAGCCCCTTGGCCTTCATCCACTCGTCGAAGGCGTCGGCGGTCATCCGCTGGCCGTTCTCGCTCATGTTGAACCGCCACGGCGTGTTGTCGAATTCGGTACGCGGCTTGTAAGCGGCCGGATCGGTCGCCGTGGGCACTGCGCCGGAGCCCGGCACTGCAGGCGCCACCGTCGCGGCCGGCAGGCTCGCGGGTGAGGCGGGTGGCGCGATGCTGGCAAACACGGCGCAACTCTCAATGTGTTTGCGAAATATCACCTGCTCGGCGGAAAGCGACTCGCTCAAAGCCTGTGACAGGACGCCCGAGGGCGCGCCCAACTGGCGTCCCGGAGTGCGAAACTCCGAGGCGATCGGGACGATCAAGGTGCGCTGGACCGGCACAGCGGGCGCCGACAGGCTGCTGCAGGCGGCAGCACTTTGCGCGCTTGCTACTCCGGCGGATGACAGCAGGACAAGAAAAGCAGCGGCACGCAACATGTTCGGACTCCTGGAAACGGCATCTGGACACCGCGTCCAGTCACCGGGAGTGTAGGCGCCCCCCACGCGTTGAACAACCGCAAGCGCGCCGCATGTCCGGCCAGAACGCAGAAAAACGAAACCCGGCGCAATGGCCGGGTTTCGGTAGCGCGCAGGGAACGCCAAGGGGCGCCCCCCGCTGTTGCAGACGTACTTAGTTCTGCACGTTCAACTCGGTGCGACGGTTCTCGGCGCGACCGGCCGGGTTGTCCGAACCGTCCGGGTTGGTGTTCGGCGCGATCGGGCGGCTCTCGCCGTAACCGTTCGGGCCCACCAGGCGGCCGGCGTCAATGCCGTTGCTGGTCAGGTAGTCATAGACGGCGCTGGCGCGACGCTCCGACAGGGCCTGGTTGTAGGCATCCGAACCCTTGGAGTCGGTATGGCCGGCCACTTCGACGCGCAGCTCGGGATAGCGCTGCAGGATCTGGGCCGCTTCGTTCAGGACCGAGACCGCATCCGGGCGCAGGTTCGACTTGTCGAACTCGAAGTTCACGCCACGCAGGTCGATGGTCACCGGGATCGGGGCTTCAACCGGAGCAGCCGGCGGCGGAGCGACCGGAGCGGGCGCCACGGGAGCAACGGGCTCGGGGCCCAGCGGAACGATCACGCCGACGGTGGCCAGCAGGTCACCGAACCAGCTCTCGTTCGGGTTGTGGACGCTCTGGTCGTCGAAGTCACCACGGTACGCCAGCTCGGTACGCACACCGACGCGGCCCATGTTGGCCTGCAGACCGGCACCGACCTTGGCGGCCAGGTTGCCGTCAACGCGCTGACCGGGCGAGTTCGGGTTCGGGAACGCGTCAAACTCTTCCTCGGCGCGCTGGTAGCCCAGGCCCATCAGCAGGTACGGGTTCCAGTTACGGCCTTCGGCCAGGAAGTGGTAACGCGCATCCAGCGAGATGCCGTACTGGCTCCAGTTGAGGTCCTGGTTGGCATCGAAGTTCGGGTTCTGATAGTTCAGCTCACCGTCGATCGACCAGTTCGGGCTGACGAACTTGCCCAGGCCCAGGGCCAGGAACGGGGCGTCATTAGTGCCGCGGTCGCTGTCCTGCAGGTTGAAGCCGGTGGAACCGGTCAGGTACCAGCGGTCATCGAATTCCTGCGCATTGGCGGCCGAGGCAAATGCCAGGCCGGCGAGCAGCGCGGCGCTCATCAAACGAATTTTCATGGAAAGCTCCTTCAGTAGGATCCGGGGGAAAGTATTTGTCGACGCATCGCTTTCACGACGCACCGCTGGAACAGGCAGGTCACTTCGGAAGGCGGCACGAAGCCCCGACGATCCGCAGTCACGAACGTGATGATACACATATCCGAACAATTTATTAACAAGCGCTCAAAATAGCCGAAGCCCGGCATTTCTGCCGGGCTTCGGATTTACGTCACCGCTGTGGGCGAACCCCCAGAGGTGTGCGCCTCACTCAGTTCTGGACGTTCAACTCAGTGCGGCGGTTACGCTCGTTGCGGCAGCCAGGCTGCGTCTGCTCGGTCTGCTCCAGCGGACGGCTCTCGCCGTAGCCGATCGGACCGGCCAGGCGGCTGGAATCGATGCCGTTGGAGGTCATGTAGTCATACACGGCCCGCGCACGACGCTCGGACAGCGACTGGTTGTACGCATCCGGACCGCAGAGGTCGGTGTGACCGGCCACTTCGACGCGGACTTCCGGGTAACGACGCAGGATTTCCAGCGCCTCGTTGAGGATCGCCAGCGAATCAGCGCGCAGGGTGGACTTGTCAAAGTCGAAGTTCACGCCACGCAGGTCGATGGTGACCGGAACCGGAGCATCCTGGACAGGCGGGGCCGGCGGCGGCGGCGCCGGAGCAACCGGAACCATCGGCTCGGGGCCCAGCGGAACCACGACACCAACCGAAGCCAGGACGTCGCCGAACCAGTCCGCACCGTCATCGCGCGGCACATCGTCGGTCAGGAACGCGCCGACGCTGTCGTCGTGCGCATCAATGCGGTAAGCCAACTCGGTGCGGATCTTCACGCGACCGACGTCACCCTGCGCACCAAAACCGAGCTTGCCGGCAACGTGGCCGTCCTTCTGCACGCTGGGGGCGCCGTTGCGGGTGAAGCGCGCGGGCAACAGCGGGTTGGACGGATCAAACTCTTCCTCGGCGCGCTGGTAACCCAGGCCCATCAGGACGTACGGGTTCCAGTTCCGGCCTTCGGCCAGGAAGTGGTAACGCGCGTCGAGCGAGATGCCGTACTGGCTCCAGTTCAGATCCTGGTTGCGATCGGCCTTCGGCTTCTGATAGTTCAGCTCCGCGTCAAGCGACCAGTTCGGGTTGAGGAACTTGCCCACACCCAAGGCCAGGAACGGCGCATCGCGGGAATCGCGATTGTTGTCCTGGATGTTCATGCCCGCCGAACCGGTCAGGTACCAGCGGTCATCGAACTCTTGAGCGCTTGCGGCGCCCGCGAACGCCAGGCCACCAAGCATGGCTGCGCAAAGGAGTTTCTTGTTCATTCGTGTATCTCCGTGTGGATCCAGACTGAAAAAATCGGGGTGCGTGATTCGGTAGCGCTAGTGGACGGCTGCCGGTTTGACGCCATCGGGGTGAAGCCTAGGGCGGCAAGCGTGAAGCCCGTGTTAACAGCGGAATAACAATTGACAAAGTTCCCCGGACACACTGCGAACTGTTGCGATGCATTCAGTTCGAAAAAAGACCCATAAATTCCGTGACAGCAAGCGATTCCAGCTGCGACGGGTCGTTTGCAAGCGTCATCAACCGATCCGCCCGCTCCGTGGAAAGCCGGCCGCGCATGGCGCGCTCGAACTTGTCCATCAGCACCGGAATTCCCTCCGCCCGGCGCTCCCGGTGACCAATGGGGACGTCGACGGTGACCTTTTGCGTGTGGGTGCCGTCTGTGAAAAACACCTGGACCGAGTTCCCGATATAGCGTTTGGCTGGATCGGAATAGTCGCGGGTAAAACGCGGGTCCTCGCTCACCGTCATCTTCTGCCGGAGTGCATCGATGCGCGGGTCGGCGGCAACCGCATCACCGTAGTCATCGGCGGTGAGGCGCCCGAACAGCAACGGCACGGCGACCATGTATTGCAGGCAGTGATCGCGGTCGGCGTAGTTGGACAGCGGACCGGTCTTGTCGATGATGCGGATCGCGGCCTGCTGGGTTTCCAGCTCGATCCGCTCGATGGCCTCCACGCCTCCGGCTTCCAGCTGCTGCGTCACCTGCGCGTGCAATTGCATGGCGCATTCGACAGCGGTCTGGGCATGGAACTCGGCGGGGAAGCTGAGCTTGAACAGAACGTTTTCCATCACATAGCTGCCAAAGGGGCGCTCGAAGGTAAATGGCCGACCGTCGCAGGCGACGTCATAAAAGCCCCAGGTTGGCGCGGTCAGCGCGCTGGGGCAGCCGACTTCCCCGCGCACGGCATTGAGTGCGTGGGTCACCGCACGGCGGCAGGCATCGCCGGCACCCCAGCTTTTGCGCGGGCTGGTATTGGGCGCGTGGCGATAGGTGCGCAGGACGCCGTTGTCCATCCAGCTGTGCGACAGCGCCGACCAGATCGCGTCACGGTCACCGCCGAGCATCCGGGTCGCCACGGCGGTGGACGCCAGGCGCACCAGGATGACGTGGTCCATGCCCAGGCGGTTGAACGCGTTCTCCAGCGCATAGCAGCCCTGGATCTCGTGGGCCTTGACTGCCCAGCCGAGCACGTCGCGCACAGTCATCGGCGCCTTGCCGTCCTGCTCCGCGCGGCGCCCGAGGTAATCGGCCACACCCAGGATCGCGCCGAGGTTGTCCGAAGGATGCCCCCATTCCGCGGCCAGCCAGGTGTCGTTGAAGTCCAGCCAGCGGATCTGCACGCCGATGTTGTAGGCGGCCTGCACCGGGTCGAGCTGGAAGCCGGTGAACGGCACGCGTGCGCCGTCCTTGAGTTCCGCGCCCGGCACCAGCGGCCCCAGATGGGTCACGCACTCCGGGTGCTCCATCGCCAGCGCCGCGCATGCCAGCGAGTCCAGCAACATGTAGCGCGCCGTGTCGTAGGCCTCCGTCGAATCGATCGTGTAGTCGACCACGTAGTCCGCCACGTCCAGTAACGGCTGGTCAGGCGCGGGGCGGATCGCAGAGCGGCTGTCGTGCTGGCTCATTGGCAGGACTCCATGGTGCGGCGCTTCACTGTGCCCTCTCGTCCATAAGCAGAGCGTGGACACACGCTGGTAGTCGGAGCGCGGCAGCTTGCCGCGTGATGAAAATGACGGCATCGTGATTCATCCATACGCCCGCGTACTTTCCATGACCGACCCGCACCCACTGTATCCGCATCTGTTTTCGCCGCTGGACCTGGGGTTCTGCCGCCTACCCAACAGGGTGCTGATGGGCTCGATGCACACGGGTCTGGAAGACCGCGCCGCGGACTTCCCAAAACTGGCGGCCTACTTCGCGGAGCGTGCGGAAGCGGGCGTGGGGCTGATGGTGACCGGCGGATTCGCGCCCAACATCACCGGCTGGCTGAAACCACTTGGCGGCAAACTGAGTCGGTCGTGGGAGGTGCGCAAGCATCGCCAGGTCACCGATGCCGTCCATGGCCACGACGGTAGGATCTGCCTGCAGATCCTGCACGCCGGACGCTACGGCTATCACCCGCTGCAGGTCGCGCCCAGCCGGATCAAATCGCCGATCAATCCGTTCACCCCGCGCGCGCTGTCGACACGCGGTGTGGAGCGCCAGATCGCGGCGTTCGTGCGAACCGCCCAGCTCGCACGCGATGCCGGTTATGACGGCGTGGAGGTGATGGGCTCGGAAGGCTATCTGCTGAACCAGTTCACCGCGCCGAGGACGAATCGCCGCAAGGACGGTTTTGGCGGAGGCGCCGATCAGCGCATGCGCTTTGCAGTGGAGATCGTGCGGCGCATCCGCGAGGCGTGCGGTTCGGACTTCATCCTGATCTACCGCCTGTCGATGATCGACCTGGTCGATGACGCACTCAGCTGGGAGGAGGTCGTGGCCCAGGCACGCGCGGTGGAGGCCGCAGGCGCAACCCTGATCAACACCGGTATCGGCTGGCACGAATCGCGGGTGCCGACGATCGCCACCTCCGTTCCGCGCGGCGCCTTCAGCCAAATTACCGCGCGCCTGCGGCCGGCCGTCGGGGTGCCGGTTATTGCCACCAACCGCATCAACATGCCCGACACGGCCGAACGCATCCTTGCCAGCGGCGAGGCGGACATGGTGTCGATGGCGCGTCCCCTGCTGGCCGATCCCGAGTGGGTCGCCAAGGCGCGTGCGCGTCGCAGTGACGAGATCAACACCTGCATTGCCTGTAACCAAGCTTGCCTGGACCACGTGTTCGCCAACAAGCGCGCCAGTTGCCTGGTCAATCCGCGCGCGTGCGCCGAAACCGAACTGCGCTACACGCCGACCGCATCGCCCCGGCGTATCGCTGTCGTCGGTGCAGGGCCGGCGGGCCTGGCCTGCGCGACCATCGCCGCCCAGCGCGGCCACCAGGTCACCCTGTTCGAGACCGCGGGCCGCATAGGTGGCCAGTTCAACCTCGCCAAACGCATCCCTGGCAAAGAGGAATTCCACGAGACACTGCGCTACTTTCAACGCCAGATCGAGCTGACCGCGATCGACCTGCGGTTGGCGACGCGAGCCACCACCGCGGATCTGGCTGGATTCGACCATGTGGTGCTTGCCACCGGCGTGGTCGCGCGCAAGGTCGACTTCCCCGGCGCGGACCATCCAAGCGTGGTCGGCTACGCCGATGTCCTGCAGGGGAAGGTCGAAGTCGGCGCAACCGCGGCGGTCATCGGCGCCGGCGGCATTGGGTTCGACGTCGCCGAATTTCTCGCCCAGGCCGGCGGATCGCCGACGCTGGAACCCGCGCGTTGGCGCAGGGAGTGGGGAGTGGACCTGGACTACACCCAAAATCGGGGTGGTCTGCTGCCACCTGCGGCCGAAGTCCCGGCGCGCGCGCTGTGGTTGCTCCAGCGTAGTGAAGGCAAGCCGGGAGCGCGGCTGGGCAAGACCACTGGCTGGATCCACCGGGCCACCCTGAAGCACAGGCAGGTGACGATGATCAGCGGCGTGGAGTATCTGCGCGTCGACGATGCAGGCCTGCACGTGAGGATCGACGGTGCAGTGCAGTTGCTGCCCGTGGACCACGTCGTGATCTGCGCCGGCCAGGTTTCCTTCAAGCCTTTGGCAGACCAATTGAGCGGCTACCACGGGAGGGTCCACGTCATCGGCGGTGCTGAGCTGGCCTCCGAGCTGGATGCAAAACGGGCCATTGATCACGGCTGCCGACTGGCCGCGGCGCTCTGACGGAGCGCCGATAAAGTCTGAACAGGGGTTTCCCGACTGTAAATTCAGACTTTTGTTCAGTTTGTCGTGAAACCGTGATGGGGTAAGGGCCCACAAAATTCGGTGGGTATAAACCGTGTCCATACAAACCTGAATACGCCACCCTGTTCACGTTGCATTTATATTCCGGTCGCTACCGTGCCGCAACTTTCCCAGTCACCCCCTTTGGTGACATCCACCTTCCCGCCGTCTGCGGGACAAGGTGAAGGGGCCAAGCGAGCCATAGAGCCGCCGCCTCCCCAGTACGCCATGCCGGCAACCGACCGCGCTCCCCCGAGTGCGATCAACGTTGCCGGCGCAACGGAGCAAGGAGTTCGTCATGAAACTGGCCTGGATCCTGTGGTTGGCCTCGGTTCTATCCCCGCAAAGCGCAGACTCGCTCTGCTTGAGCACTACGTTGTACCTGGAAGCACGCAACCAGTCGGTGCAGGGTCAGCAAGCGGTAGCGGAAGTCGCGCTGCGTCGCCGCGACAGCGGACTGTGGGGCGACAGCGTTTGCGACGTGGTCACCGCGCGCAAGCAGTTCGCGCCGACCATCGTCTCGCCCAACACGCGGCTGAGCAACACCGAGGCCTGGGCCGAATCGGTGACGATCGCATTGGAAGCGCAGCGCAACTGGGAACTGCCCGTCGGTGAGCGCCTGGAGATCGTGCCCGGCGCGAGTCATTTCGCCGCATTGTCGATTGCCAGCCCTAACTGGCGCAACGCGTACCGGGTCGCGACCATCGGCGACCACACCTTCCTGAAGGTGCAGAACCTCGCTCCCTCCAACCTTCCGGTCGGGACCTGAGCGCAGCGCCAGCGGTCGCGTGGATAATGGCGGGTGGCCATCGGCGAGACGATGGCCCTCCCCCGCCCCACTCCGGAGATCGCATGAAGCTGTATACAAAGCCTGGCTCGTGTTCGACCGCTGACCACATCGCCCTCGAATGGACCGGCCAGCCCTACGAGGTCGAAGTCATGACCGCCCAGGCGATGAAGTCGCCCGAGTACCTGGCGCTCAATCCCAGTGGCACCGTGCCGACCCTGGTGGACGGTGACTTCGTCCTTACCCAGAACGCCGCGATCATGGGCTATATCGCCGACAGCTATCCCGACGCCGGCCTCATCGGCGACGGCAGTGCCCGCCAGCGAGCCATCGCCACCCGTTGGCTAGCGTTCGTCAATGCCGACCTGCACCCTGCATTCAATCCGCTGTTCGCACCCGCGCGGTTCCATGCCGACGCGGCGCAGCATGCCGGCCTGAAGACCGCTGCCCGGGGCCGTGTGCGCGATCTGTTCAAGGTCGCCGATGCAGCCCTGGAAGGTCGCCAGTGGCTGGCCGGCTTCCGCAGCCATGCCGACGCTTATTTCTATATGACCCTGCGCTGGGCGGGGTTTGTGGGAATCGACATGACGGGACTGGACAATCTTGCGGCCTACCGCGCCCATATGGACGCCGATGAGGGCGTGCAGGCGGTATTGAAGGCGGAAGGGCTGAGCTGAGCCGGTCCGAGTGCACCGACAAAAAAGGCCACGCATCTGCGTGGCCTTTTGCTTGCTGCGAGCCGCTGAGCGCCCGTAGTCCGGTCAGCGCTTGTCGAGTTCCACGTAAGCCTGATCCCCGGGGCCAACGTAGGTCGCGCTGGGACGGATGATCTTGCCGTCCTGGCGTTGCTCGATCACGTGGGCGCTCCAGCCGGTGGTCCGCGCGATCACGAACAGCGGGGTGAACATCGCGGTCGGGATGCCCATCATGTGGTACGCCGATGCGCTGTACCAGTCGAGGTTCGGGAACATCTTCTTGGTGTCCATCATCAGGTTCTCAATGCGCTCGGACACGTCGAACAGCACCTGGTTGCCGCCGTCCTCGCACAGGCTGCGGCTGATCTCCTTGATGATCGGATTGCGCGGATCGCCGATCGTGTACACGGGGTGGCCGAAACCGATGACAATCTCTTTGCGCTCCATCCGCGCGCGGATGTCGGCATCGGCCTCGTCGGCGGTGTTGTAGCGGCTGATGATGTCCATCGCCACTTCGTTGGCGCCACCGTGCTTGGGTCCGCGCAGTGCGCCGATCGCACCGGTCAGGCACGAGTACAGGTCCGATCCGGTGCCGGCAATCACGCGGCCGGCAAAGGTCGACGCGTTGAATTCGTGCTCCGCGTACAGCACCAGCGATTTGTCCAGCGCGTCGGCGTGCAACGCACTGGCCGGCTCGCCGTGGAGCAGGTGGAGGAAGTGCGCGGCGACGCTGTCGTCCGCGGTCTCGACATCAATCCGGCGGCCGTTGCGGGTGAAGTGCCACCAGTACAGCAGCATCGAGCCGAAGCTTGCGATCAGGCGGTCGGCGATGTCGCGCGCCTCCGATGCCGGATGACTGTCACGTTCCGGCAACACCGTGCCCAGCATCGAGCAGCCGGTGCGCAGCACGTCCATCGGGTGGGCGTTGGCCGGCACCAGCTCGAGCACTTCGGTGACCAGTGCCGGCAGCCCACGCAGGCGGCGCAACTTGGTCTTGTAGGCGGCCAGCTGCGCGCGGGTGGGCAGCACGCCGTGAACGAGCAGGTGGGCGACCTCCTCGAAGCTCGACTTGGTCGCGAGATCGTGGATGTCGTAGCCGCGGTAGTGCAGGTCATTGCCGCTGAGGCCCACGGTGCACAGTGCGGTGTTGCCGGCGGGCGTGCCGCTGAGCGCAACGGATTTTTTCGGCTTCGGCTTGGTTACGGGTGTGTCGCTCATCTCGACTCCAGTGGTGATGGTCCAGACCGTGTTCCGGCGACGCGGGGGTCGTCGGACGGCGTGCGTGAGTGGTGTTGCCCAAGCGGCGCCGGACACGCCGCGGCAGATGCGACCATTCTAGCCGAGCCGCGGCGCTGCCCGGCCCTGAACGCAAAAGGGCAGCCGAAGCTGCCCCGTTGCAACCGCCTGGCTTGAGGAATCAGCCCAGCAGATGCGCCACGCCGGCGCGCTCTTCTTCCAGCTCGGCCAGGGTCTTGTCCATCGCTGCACGGCTGAAGTCATCCACCTCAAGGCCTTCGACGCGGGTGTACTTGCCGTTCTCGGTGATCACCGGCACGCCGTAGATGATGCCCTCGGGGATGCCGTAGCTGCCGTCTGAGGCCACGCCCATGGTCACCCACTTGCCGTTGCTGCCAAGCACCCAGTCACGGATGTGGTCGATGGCCGCGTTGGCAGCAGAGGCCGCCGAGGACAGGCCACGCGCCTCGATGATCGCCGCGCCGCGCTTGCCGACCTGCGGAATGAAGGTGTTGGCATTCCAGTCGGCGTCGTTGATCCTGTCTTTCAGCGATTCGCCGTTGACGGTGGCAAAACGGTAGTCCGGGTACATGGTCGGGCTGTGGTTGCCCCACACGACGAGCTTCTCGATATCGCCCACCGGCACACCGGCCTTGTTGGCCAGCTGCGACAGCGCGCGGTTGTGGTCCAGGCGCAGCATCGCGGTGAAGTTGGCCGGGTTGAGGTCGGGCGCGGACTTCATCGCGATGTAGGCATTGGTGTTGGCCGGATTGCCCACCACCAGGACCTTGACGTCGCGGCTGGCGACCTTGTTCAGCGCCGCGCCCTGGGCGGTGAAGATCTTCGCATTCTCCAGCAGCAGGTCCTTGCGCTCCATACCGGGACCACGCGGGCGCGCGCCCACCAGCAGGGCGACGTCCGCGTCCTTGAAGGCGACTTCGGCGTCATCGGTACCAACCATGCCGGCCAGCAGGGGGAATGCGCAGTCTTCCAGCTCCATCATCACGCCCTTCAGCGCGGCCTGGGCTTTCTCCATCGGCAGCTCGAGCATCTGCAGGATCACCGGCTGGTCCTTGCCGAGCATCTCGCCGGACGCGATGCGGAACAGCAGGGAGTAACCGATCTGGCCGGCAGCGCCGGTAACGGCAACGCGAACGGGGTTCTTCATGGGGACTCCTGAAACAGTGGGGGTGGGAGATGGGAAGCGACAGCTCAGTTCAATTCAGCAAAAAACTCGGCAAACCGCTGCAGCCCGGGGACCAGCTGCGGGGTCGGGCAGGTGTAGCTGATGCGGACGGCGCGCGGCTCGCCGAAGGCAGAACCCGGCACGCAGGCCACGCCCTTGGTCTCCAGCAACGCACCGCAGAATGTCAGGTCGTCATCGATCGCAAGGCCGCTGGGACCGTGCACCCGGCCGAATGCGATGCTCACATCGGGGAAGGCATAGAACGCCCCCTGCGGCCGCGGGCACACCACGCCGGGGATCGCATCCATCACGTCCATGACTTGGTCGCGCTTGGCCTGGAATTCGCGCCGTTTGCTTGCCGGCACATCCTGCGGGCCTTCCAGCGCGGCCACCGCGGCAGCCTGGACGACCTCGGGAATGCTGGTGATGTGGTTGGAGTTGAGCGTGGCAATCGCCTTGGCCACGGACTCCGGACCGGCCATCAAGCCGACGCGCCAACCGGGCATGCCGTAGGTCTTGGACAGCGAGTCGACGAAGATCAGGCGATCCCGCAGCTCCGGCCGGGCGTGGGCGAAGTTGTAGTAGCCCAGGTCATCGAACACCATCGCGTGGTAGATGTCATCGGTGATGATCCACGTATCGGGATAGCGCACCAGCACGTCGGCCAGCGCGGCGATCTCGTCCCTGCCGTAGACCATGCCGGTCGGATTGGACGGGTTGTTGAACAGGAACACGCGCGGCTTCTTCTCCAGCGCGGTCTGCAGCTGCTGAGGGGTCAGCTTGTAGTCCTGCGCGGCGGGACACGGCAGCAGGTCGACCTTCGCGTTTACGATGGCCGCGATGTCCCGATAACTGGTCCAGTACGGCACTGCGAAGGCGATCGTGTCGCCCTCGTCGAGCAACGCCTCCGCGAGGTTGTAGATGAGCTGTTTGGCGCCAATCCCGCTGGCCAGGTTGGCCACGCTGTACCCGGTCAGGCCGATCTTTTCCAGATGGGCGAGGAACGCTTTCAGGAGGGTGTCGGAACCGCGGTTGCTGCCGTACTGGCCGCTGTCGTGGGCCAGGGATTCGCGCGCCGCGGCGTAGACGTGATCGCCGGGCAGGAAATTGGGCACGCCGATCGAGAAGTTGATGATGTCGCGGCCTTCGGCCTTCAGCCGCTTGGCCTTTTCAGCGACCTGCATGATCGCGCTGGGCCGGGCCCGACCGATGCGCTGGGCAAACTGGGGCATCGCAATCGCCTGTTGCAAGGGGGTTGAAGGCGGTGGCGCCAAACGCAGCCGCGGCTTGGAGGCGCCACTGCCGATAAGTGCGTTACGCCTTGGCGTCGAGGGTCTTGTTCCATTCGGCAACGCGGTCGGCCCTGGCCGCGAGTGCCGCGTCAACGTCGCCTTCGATCTTGACCGACTTGATCTTGTCGCCCTGCTTGACGCTGTCGACGATGTCCTGGCCTTCAATCACCTTGCCGAACACGGTGTGCTTGCCATCCAACCAGGAGCACGGCACGTGGGTGATGAAGAACTGGCTGCCATTGGTACCCGGACCGGCGTTGGCCATCGACAGCACGCCGCGTTCGTGGGCGAGGCCGTTGCCGGTCTCATCCTCGAAGCGGTAGCCCGGGCCGCCCGTACCGGTGCCCTGGGGGCAACCGCCCTGGATCATGAAATCGGCCAGAACACGGTGGAAATTGAGGCCGTCGTAGAAGCCGCGCTGGGCCAGGTTGACGAAGTTGGCGACCGTCAGCGGCGCCTTGTCGGCGGCCAGCTCAATGCGGATCGGTCCGCGCTCGGTATCGAAATTGGCGATCAGGCTCATGTCGTGACTCCGGTTTTCTCAAGGGGGCGCTTGTGCGAACGCCAGACCCCCAAGTTTAACCCACCACACCGCAGTTACCGCGCAGAACACGCAGGCATATATACTGGCGGACTTCCTTCTGAAAGCTGCCTACGCGCCGCTCTACCCCATGTCCATCGAACGCCTACGCAATATCGCCATCGTCGCCCACGTTGACCACGGCAAAACCACCCTCGTTGATTGCCTGCTGAAGCAGTCCGGCACGTTCTCCGACCGCACTGTGCTGGCCGAGCGGGTGATGGACAGCAATGACCAGGAAAAGGAACGCGGCATCACGATCCTTGCCAAGAATACCGCCATCACCTGGCAGGGCAACCGGATCAACATCGTCGACACCCCGGGACACGCCGACTTCGGTGGCGAGGTCGAGCGCGTGCTGTCGATGGTCGACTCGGTGCTGATCCTGGTGGACGCGATGGACGGACCGATGCCGCAGACGCGCTTCGTCACCCAGAAGGCGTTCGCGATGGGCTTCAAGCCAATCGTGGTGATCAACAAGATCGACCGCCCCGGCGCGCGGCCCGACTGGGTGATCGACCAGGTGTTCGACCTGTTCGACAAGCTGGGCGCGACCAACGAGCAGCTCGACTTCCCGATTGTCTATACCTCGGCGCTGCACGGCTACGCCGGTCTGGAAGACACCGTGCGCGACGGCGACATGACCGCGCTGTACGAGGCGATCATGAAGCACGTGCCGCCGCCGGCGGTGGACCCGGACGGTCCGTTCCAGATGCGTATCAGCCAGCTGGACTACAACAGTTTTGTCGGCCTGATCGGCGTGGGCCGCATCCAGCGCGGCAAGGTACGCACCAACATGCCGGTCACCGTGATCGACCGCGAAGGAAAGAAGCGCCAGGCGAAGGTGCTGCAGGTGCTGGGCTTCATGGGCCTGGAGCGGGTCGAGGTGGAAGAGGCGGAAGCCGGCGACATCATCGCCATCTCCGGCGTGCAGGATCTGGGCATCTCCGACACGCTGTGCGCGGTGGACGCGCCCGAGGCGCTGCCGCCGTTGACCGTGGACGAGCCCACCATCTCGATGACCTTCCAGGTCAACAACTCGCCGTTCGCCGGCCGCAAGGACTTCAGCGGCGGCAAGTTCATCACCAGCCGCCAGATCCGCGAGCGTCTGGAGCGCGAGACCCTGCACAACGTCGCGCTCAAGGTCGAGGAAGGTTCGGACCCGGACAAGTTCCTGGTGTCCGGCCGCGGCGAGCTGCACCTGTCGGTGCTGATCGAGACGATGCGCCGCGAAGGCTTCGAGTTGGCCGTGTCGCGTCCGGAAGTGATCGTCAAGGAAATCGATGGCCAGATGATGGAACCGGTCGAGCAGCTGGTTGTCGATATCGAGGAGCAGCACCAGGGCGGCGTGATGGAAAAGCTGGGCACCCGCAAGGGCCAGCTGAAGAACATGGAATCCGACGGCAAGGGACGCGTGCGTCTGGACTACATGATCCCCGCGCGAGGCCTGATCGGATTCCAGAACGAGTTCAAGACCCTGACCCAGGGAACCGGCCTGCTGTTCCATGTGTTTGACCATTACGGCCCGCGCGAGGTCGGCGCGATCGCCAAGCGCCCCAACGGCGTGATGATCTCCAATTCGGCCGGCGCCACCCCGGCGTATTCACTTGGGCCACTGGAAGAGCGCGGCAAGCTGTTTGCCGCCGAGGGCGACAACGTCTATGAAGGCCAGTTGATCGGCATCCATTCCAAGGACAACGACCTCACCGTCAACCCGATCAAGACCAAGCCGCTGACCAATATGCGCGCCTCGGGCAAGGATGACGCAATCAAGCTGACGCCCGCGATCAAGTTCAGCCTGGAGCAGGCGCTGGACTTCATCGAGGATGACGAGTTGGTCGAGGTGACGCCAAAGGAAATCCGCCTGCGCAAGAAGCACCTGACCGAGACCGACCGCAAGCGCGCCAGCCGCGGCTGACCGGTGGTCAACCGCCCCGCGCACCATGCGGGGGGGGACATGAAAAAGCCGCCCATCACGGGCGGCTTTTTTGCTGCTGCGCCTTGTCCCGGCTACCCGGCTTATGCGCTCGTGTCGGCCGCCGACAGCTGCGACTGCTTGCGCACGATCAGCATCGCGACTTCCAGCGCCTGCTCGTAGTTCAGGCGCGGATCGACGGTGGAGTGGTACGCGCGTTCCAGATCGACCTCGGTCAGGCCACGTGCGCCTCCGGTGCACTCGGTGACGTCCTCGCCGGTCAGTTCCAGATGCGCGCCGCCCAACCGCGTCCCGGCCGCGGCATGCAGGTCAAAGGCCAGCTCCAGCTCGTCGCCGATGTTGGCGAACTTGCGGGTCTTGTAGCCGTTCGCCGTCGCCTCGGTGTTGCCGTGCATCGGATCGCACACCCACAGCACGCGGCGACCGTCGCGCCGCACCGCGTCCAGCAGCGGCGGCAATTTCTCGGCGATATGGGCCGCGCCCATCCGATGGATGAGAGTCAACCGGCCCGGTTCGTCCTGCGGATTGAGCACATCAACCACCCGCATCAGCTGATCCGGGGTGACCGAGGGCCCAACCTTGAGCGCGATCGGGTTGCGGATGCCACGGAAGTACTCGACGTGGGCACCGTCGATCGCTGCAGTGCGCATGCCGATCCATGGGTAATGGGTGCTCAGGTTGAACCAGCCCCAGTGGCGCGGCACCTGGCGGGTGAAGGACTCCTCATACGGCAGCAGCAAAGCCTCGTGCGAGGTGTAGAAGTCGACCCGGTCCAGGTTGCGGACCGACCCGCCCGACAGGGTTTCCATGAAGCGGACGGCATCGCCGATCGACTCGACCATGCGGCGATACTCTGCCGCCAGCGGCGAGTGACCGACCCAGTCCAGATTCCAGTATTCGGGGTGGCGCAGATCGGCGAAGCCGCCATCGATCAGCGCGCGCACGAAGTTCATCGTCATCGCCGAGCGCGCGTGCGCCTTCACCATCCGCCGCGGATCAGGGCGCCGCGCGGCAGCTTCGAACAGCGGCGCGTTGACCATGTCGCCGCGGTAGCTCGGCAGGGTCACGCCATCGATCGTCTCGCTGTCGGCGGAGCGCGGCTTGGCATACTGACCGGCAAACCGCCCTACCCGCACGACCGGCTTGCGCATGCCGTGCACGAGCACCAGGCTCATCTGCAACAACACCTTCAAGCGGTTGGATATCACGTCGGACGAACACGCGTCGAAGGTTTCGGCGCAGTCGCCGCCCTGCAACACGAAGCACTTGCCCTCCTGGGCGTCTGCAATCTGCTGCTTGAGCGCGAGGATTTCCCAGGACGTCACCAGCGGCGGCAGCGAGCGCAGCTCCGAGAGTACGCCCGCGAGTTCGTCGGGATCCCCATAGGTCGGCAGCTGGAGCGCGGTGCGCTCGCGCCAGGAGGTCGGGTTCCAGTTCTCGGGGAGATTCACGGAGTGCAGGCTGCGTTCGGCGGTGGGCATGGCGGTAAGGACTTTTGTTGCGGAGCAGCATTACATCATCCATGCGTGCCGACAAAGTTGCAACGCCCGCCCAAAGGATCAACGCCCGCGCCGACCAGCCTCAGTCTGTGCGCGTTGTCGCATACAGCGCCCAGGCACCGAGCAGGACAAACCAGACAAGGCTCCATGCCGGCATCGCCAGACCCAGGAAGCTCCAGTCGACCTCCGCACATTCGCCCGATCCGGTCATCACCTTGCGGATCACCCCGGTCAACGGCATCGCATCGAGCATGTAATCCAGCCCTGGGCCACAGGACGGCACCTGGTCAGGTGGCAGATGCTGCAGTCGCACGTGATTGCCTGCCACACCGATGCCGACCAATGCGGCCAGCAATGCGAGTGTGCCGTAGATGCGCCGCCCGACCCGCCCAGTCGGTGCGTGCAAACCACCCACGAGGAACACCAGACCGACCGCTGCGAAGGCGACTCGCTGGAAGAAGCACAGCGGACACGGCAGCAGACCGCCGTAGAACTGGGTGTAGAGCGCATAACCGATCAGTCCGGCACAGGCCAAGAAGCCAAGCAGGAAACGGCGGCGAAAACTGGAGATACGCGTCGCGGGTCTCGTCATGGGGCTACACGATACGGGCTTGGGGCGGCTACGCAAAGCGGAAGCCGTCTAACGCAAAAGCCCCGGCACACGGCCAGGGCTGATGCTTACGACAGGGCGTTGCCACCCGGTCGCAGTCGGGGAGCGATTACTCCGCCGCGGACTGCGGACGGTCAACCAGTTCCACGTAGGCCATCGGCGCATTGTCGCCAGCGCGGAAGCCGCACTTGAGGATGCGCAGGTAGCCACCCGGACGCGCGCTGTAACGCGGACCGAGTTCCACAAACAACGTACCCACCGCTTCCTTGTCACGCAGGCGCGAGAAGGCGAGGCGACGGTTGGCAACGCCATCCGTCTTGCCAAGGGTGATCAGCGGCTCCGCAACGCGGCGCAGCTCCTTGGCCTTGGGCAGGGTCGTACGGATTGCTCCGTGCTTGATGAGCGACGCGGCCATATTGGTGAACATCGCATCGCGATGGGCACTGGTACGGTTGAATTTGCGTCCTGATTTCTGGTGGCGCATGAGTGTTGTTTCCTGTTTAGCCCATCATGCCGTGCGAGGCGATGCCTGCAGGCGGCCAGTTTTCGAGCTTCATGCCGAGCGAGAGGCCGCGCTGGGCGAGCACTTCCTTGATCTCGGTGAGCGACTTCTTGCCGAGGTTCGGCGTCTTCAGCAGTTCGACTTCGGTCTTCTGGATCAGATCGCCGACGTAGTAGATGCTTTCCGCCTTGAGGCAGTTGGCCGAACGCACGGTAAGCTCCAGGTCGTCGATCGGACGCAGCAACACCGGGTCGATACCCGTGCTGGCCGGCTTGGCTGCACCGCGCTCGCGCTGGGTGAAATCGCCAAACACCGACAGCTGGTCACTGAGCACTTCAGCGGCGGTACGAACCGCCTCTTCCGCGTCGATGGTGCCGTTGGTCTCGATGTCGATGATCAGCTTGTCCAGGTCGGTGCGCTGCTCGACGCGGGCGGCTTCCACCGAATACGCCACGCGGCGGATCGGGCTGAAGCTCGCATCCAGCATCAGGCGACCGATGGTGCGGGTCTCCTCTTCCGGATTGCGGCGGGTGGTCGCCGGCTGGTAGCCGTAACCCCGTTCCACCTTGATGCGCATGCTGAGCGCGGTGTCCTTGGTCAAGTGGGCGATCACGTGGTCGCCGTTGACGACCTCGACGTTGTGATCGGTCTTGATATCGGCCGCAGTCACCACGCCGGGACCCTGCTTGGTCAACGACAGGGTCGCCGACTCGCCGGTGTGCATGGTGATGGCGACGTCCTTCAGGTTGAGCAGGACCTCGAGCACGTCCTCCTGCAACCCTTCGACCGTCGTGTATTCGTGCAGCACGCCATCGATCTCGACTTCCGTAATCGCGAAGCCCGGGATCGAGGACAGCAGAACCCGGCGCAACGCATTGCCCAGCGTGTGACCGTAGCCACGCTCGAGCGGCTCGATGACCACCCTTGCGCGGTTGTCGGTGAGGCGTTCGATCTGGGGACCGCGTGGGCGCAGCACCTGATTGGCGGTAACCGTCATTTTGTGGAGTCTCCTGTGAGCCCACGACCCGGCGGGTCGGAGGCTCAAGAACAGATGGATTACTTCGAGTACAGCTCGATGATCAGCGCTTCGTTGATGTCGGCCGACAGATCCGTACGCTCCGGAATCGCCTTGAAGACACCCGCGAATTTCTTGCTGTCCACATCGATCCAGGACGGCGACAGATCCATCTGCTGGGACACAGTCAGCGACTCCTGCACGCGCAACTGCTTCTGCGCACGCTCGGACAACGCGATCGCATCACCGGCCTTGACCTGGTAGGAAGGCAGGTTGACCGACTTGCCGTTGACCGTGACGCCGCGGTGCGACACCAGCTGGCGCGCGGCCGGCCTGGTCACCGCAAAGCCCATGCGGTATACGACATTGTCGAGACGGGTTTCGAGCAACTGCAACAGGATTTCGCCCGTGTTGCCGCGCTTCGCCGCCGCCTTCTTGTAGTAGTTCCGGAACTGGCGCTCGAGCAACCCGTAGGTGCGCTTGACCTTCTGCTTCTCGCGGAGCTGGTTTGCATAATCGGACATCTTGCCGCGACGGAGCGTCGCGCCATGCTGACCGGGCTTCTGCTCAAGCTTGCACTTGGAGTCAAGGGCGCGCGAGGCGGACTTGAGACCCAGATCGACGCCTTCGCGACGGGCAAGTTTGCAGGTAGGACCAATATAACGAGCCATTCTTCTTCAGCTCCTCAGACGCGACGCTTTTTCGGCGGGCGGCAACCGTTGTGCGGAATCGGCGTCACGTCGATGATGTTGATGATCTTGTACCCGACGTTGTTCAGCGAACGAACGGCGGATTCCCGACCCGGACCCGGGCCCTTGATGCGCACTTCCAACGACTTGACGCCGTAGTCGAGCGCAGCACGGCCGGCCTTTTCGGCCGCCACCTGGGCGGCAAACGGGGTCGACTTGCGCGAACCGCGGAAACCCGCGCCGCCCGAAGTCGCCCACGAGAGCGCGTTGCCCTGGCGGTCGGTGATCGTGATGATGGTGTTGTTGAACGAAGCGTGGACGTGCGCAACGCCGTCGGTGACGACGCGCTTGACCTTCTTCTTCGTCTTCGAGCCGCTTGGATTGGCCATGATCTACCCCTTACTTCCGGATGGCCCGACGCGGACCCTTGCGGGTACGTGCGTTGGTCTTGGTGCGCTGGCCACGAAGCGGCAGGCCGCGACGGTGACGCAGGCCGCGGTAGCAACCCAGGTCCATGAGGCGCTTGATCGACATGCCGATTTCGCGACGCAGGTCGCCCTCGACGATGAACTTGCCGATTTCGCCGCGCAGACGCTCGACTTCCGGCTCGGACAGGTCGCGGATCTTGGTCGACAGTTTGACGTCGGCCGACTCGCATACTTGCTTGGAACGGGTACGGCCGATGCCGTAGATATTCTGCAGCCCGACCCAGACGTGCTTCTGGGCAGGCAGGTTGACGCCCGCAATACGCGCCATAACGCGATCTCCAACTGGTTTGGCAACCGAGCCCTGACAACTCGGTGGAAAGGTTCACTGGTCAGTGAATCGGAAAATCATCTAGGCCTCGGGTTGTAGGAAGCAGTGCGCCGTCGGTTGACGCAGCACCGCAACGGCATGGGGAGTGTGCCCATGCTCCGGCGACGAACCAGGACTGACCGGGAAAGCGCTGTCAAGCCGCCTTCCCGGACACCGCGCGCTACTCTGGCGCGCAGACGGGTCCGGATCCACCTGCGCGCGAGACGTCGCGCAGGTCGCCCTGATGAAAGCCGGTGTGGAGGCCGGGCTTTCGATACATCAGCAGCATCCGCAGCAACGTACGCCGAAGATGACGCGCCAGTTTAGCCGAAGTGACTGGCTTGAATCAACACCTTTCGCTCAACGCACGCCGGCGCCGCCACGGGAACCCTTCAGGTTCGCCTTTTTTAGCAGGCTTTCGTACTGGTGCGACATCAGGTGCGCCTGGATCTGCGCAATGAAGTCCATCACCACGACAACGACGATCAGCAGCGAGGTGCCGCCGAAATAGAACGAGGTCCCCATCTGCGAGCGCATCACTTCCGGCAGCAGGCATACGATGACCAGATAGGTCGCACCCGCCGCAGTCAGCCGGGTCAGGACCCCGTCGACGTAGTCGGCGGTCGCCTTGCCCGGGCGGATACCCGGGATCAACGCGCCCGACTTCTTCAGGTTGTCTGCGGTTTCCTGCGAGTTGAACACCAGCGCGGTGTAGAAGAAGGTAAAGCCGGCGATCAGACCGCCGTAAAGCAGCATGTGCAGCGGCTCACCCGGGTTAAGCCACTGGCTGACCTTGAGCATGAACGACGAGGAATCGCCCTGGCTGAACCACGTAGCCGCGGTGGCCGGGAACATGACGATGCTGGACGCGAAGATCGGCGGGATCACGCCAGACATGTTGAGCTTCAGCGGCAGGAATGAGGACTGGTTCATGTACGCGCTGCGGCCGCCCTGGCGGCGCGCGTAGTTGACCGTGATCCGCCGCTGGCCCCGCTCCACGAACACCACGAAGAACGTAACGGCCAATACGATCGCGACGACCGCCATGGCGGTGAGCGTACCCATCTCGCCGTTGCGGACCTGCTCGAACATGTTCAGGGCCGCCGACGGCAACCCGGCCACGATGCCGGCGAAGATGATCAGCGAGACACCGTTGCCGATGCCGCGCTCGGTCACCTGCTCGCCCAGCCACATCAGGAACATGGTGCCTGCGGTAAGCGAGATCACCGCAGTGATGACAAAGCCCGCGCCGGGGCTGTAGACCACTGGAATGCCCTGGCTGGCGCCGCCAGCCTGCAGGGCCGTCGCAATGCCCCAGGCCTGAAACACGGCCAGCGGAATCGCTCCAAGACGCGACCACTGGGTGATCTTGCGCCGGCCCGACTCGCCCTCTTTCTGGATGGCCTTCATGCTGGGCAGGATCTGCACCATCAACTGCATGATGATGGACGCGGAGATGTAGGGCATCACGTTCAGCGCGAACAGGCTGAAGCGCTCCAGCGCACCACCGGAGAACATGTTGAACATGTCCACGATGGTGCCCTGCTGGCTTTCCATCAAGCGCAACATCGCCTCGGGATTGACGCCCGGAACCGGGATGTAACAGCCCACCCGGTACACGACCAGTGCTCCCAGCACGAACATGAGTCGCTGACGGAGCTCGGTGAACTTGCCGAGCCCGCCGCCCATGCCGGCCATGGCGTTGTTGCTACGCGCCATCGGTGACTTACTCCTCGACCTTGCCGCCGGCCGCTTCAATGGCGGCCTTGGCACCGGCTGTGGCCAGCACGCCCTTGAACATGAACTTCTTGCCGACCTCGCCCTTCACCACCAGCTTCGCGCGCTTGGCGCGGCTCGGCACGAGGCCGGCGGCACGCAGGGCGGCGAAATCGATCTCGCCCGCCTCAAGCTTGTCCAACTGGTAGAGCATGACTTCGGCGGTGTCGTTCTTGGTCTTGCTGCGGAAGCCGACCTTGGGCAGACGCATCTGCATCGGCATCTGGCCGCCTTCGAAGCCGGCCTTGATCTTGCCCTTGCCGGATCGCGCGAACGAGCCCTTGTGTCCGCGACCGGCGGTCTTGCCCAGGCCCGAACCGATACCGCGACCGACGCGCTTGCGGTCTTCGCGGGCGCCCTCTGCGGGCGAGAGTGTATTGAGACGCATCGTATTACTCCTCGACCCGGACCAGGTAGTGGACCGTGTTGATCAGGCCCCGAACCTGCGGGCTGTCCTTCAGCTCGCGGACGTCATTGATCTTGCGCAGGCCCAGTGCCTTCACCGACAGGCGGTGGCGACCCTGGGTACCACGCAGACCCTTGACCAGACGCACCTTGACGGTGCCGTTCTTGTTTTCAGTTGCATCAGCCATGGTTCAATTCCTCGACCTTCTTGCCGCGCTTGGCTGCGATCTTTTCCGGCGAGTGCATCTCGGACAGGCCACGCAGGGTTGCCCGGACCAGGTTGATCGGGTTGCGCGAACCGGTGGCCTTGGCCAACACGTCACGCACGCCGACCGCCTCGAGCACCGCGCGCATGGCGCCGCCGGCGATCACACCGGTACCTTCCGACGCCGGCTGCATGTACACATGCGCCGCGCCGTGGCCGGACTTGACCGAATGCCACAGCGTGCCGTTGTTCAGATCGACGCCCTTCATGTTCTTGCGAGCCTGCTCCATCGACTTCTGGATCGCGGCCGGCACTTCGCGCGCCTTCGCGTAACCCATGCCAACCTTGCCACCACCGTCGCCGACCACCGTCAATGCGGTGAACGTGAACTGGCGACCGCCCTTGACGGTTTTGCTGACACGGTTGACGGTGATCAGCTTCTCGATCATCCCGTCGTCGATTTCGTCGCGGGGACCACGCCCCCGTGAATCGCGTTCGTTAGCCATCTTGCAGTTACCTGGTTTGAATAGGGAATTTGCGGCGGTGCCGCTTATGATTGTTGACACTTCCGGGCGCCGTGCGACCACAGGAACCTGGGATCACACCCGACGCGACCCGCGTCGGCAGGTAGAGGAACGGGGCGCAGGCCCCGTCCCGGCTTAGAACTGCAGGCCACCCTCTCGGGCGGCATCGGCCAGCGCCTTGACGCGACCGTGATAGCGATAGCCCGAGCGGTCGAAAGCAACCTTCTCGATGCCGGCGGCCTTGGCCGCGGCGGCAATTGCCTGGCCAACCTTGGTGGCGGCGTCGGCGTTGCGTCCGTTCTTCAGGCCTTCCATCACGCTCGACTGGGTGGTCGAGGCAGCGGCGAGGCACTGCGATCCGTCGGCAGTGAATACCTGCGCGTACAGGTGCTGGCCGGTGCGCAGCACGGACAGGCGCGGGACACCGAGCGTACGAATATGCGAACGGGTGGACTTGGCGCGGCGCAGGCGGGCGATGTTCTTGTTCATTGTCTGGTCCTCGAAAGCTGAAGGCCCCTGATGGTGATCAGGCCTTCTTGGCTTCCTTGCGAATGATGGTCTCGCCGGCGTACTTCACACCCTTGCCCTTGTAGGGCTCGGGCGGACGGAAGCCACGAATCTTGGCAGCCACCTCACCGACACGCTGGTTGTCGGCACCCTGCACCAGCACTTCGGTCTGGGTCGGGGTGGTGATGGTGATGCCTTCCGGAGCGGTGAACACGATCGGATGGGAGAAGCCGAGCGTCAGGCTCAGGTCCTTGCCCTGCATGGCGGCACGGTAGCCGACGCCGACCAGTTCGAGCTTGCGCTCGAAGCCTTCCGAAACGCCGTGCACCATGTTGGCGATGATCGAACGCATCGTGCCGGTCACGGCCACATGGGCCGGGGTGTCGGAACTCATGAGCGCCTGGCCGTCATCTATCTTGATCTGCACACCTTCGGGCATGGCCATCGAGAGAGAGCCCTTCGGACCCTTGACCGCTACGCTGCCGGACTGGACATCCAGCTGGACGCCCTTGGCCAGAACGATCGGCTTGTTGGCAATACGGGACATGGTCGTTACTCCCTTATGCCACGAAGCACAGGACTTCACCGCCGACGCCGAGCTCGCGCGCCTTCGAATCGGTCATGATGCCCTTGGAGGTGGAAATGATGGAAACGCCCAGGCCGTTGAGCACCTTGGGCAGCTGGTCCTTGCCGCGGTACTGGCGCAGGCCGGACCGCGAGTAGCGCTTCAGCTGCTCGATTACCGGCTTGCCTTCGTAGTACTTGAGGTCGACCTGGAGCTCGTGCTTGCCGTTGCCGATATCGGTCACGGTGGTGCCGAGGATGTAGCCTTCGTCTTCCAGCACCTTGGCGATGGCGACCTTGGTCTTGGACGACGGCATTTTCACCGACGGCTTGCCGACCGCGGCCGCATTGCGGATGCGGACGAACATGTCGGCGATGGGATCAGTCATGCTCATGTGTAGTTACCTGATGAGTGCACCGATATCCGCGCGATTGCGAATTCAGTTGTGGCGCGCCTTGGAACGGCAGACACGCGTGGAGCGTTGCGAGCCGGCAAGTCTAGCAGACTAACCGACCCCCATTACCACTTTTTTTTACCAGCTGGCCTTGCGCAGGCCCGGCACGTCACCACGCATGGTGGCTTCGCGCAGCTTGTTCCGACCGAGGCCGAACTTGGCGTACACGCCGCGCGAACGGCCGGTCAGGGCGCAACGATTGCGCTGGCGCGACGGAGACGAGTCACGCGGCAGCTTCTGCAGCTTGACCACCGCCTCTTCCTTCTCCTCATAGGAGCTGGACGGGCTGGAAATCGTCTTCTTCAGCTCGGCGCGCTTGGCGGCATACTTCTCCGCCAGCTTCGCCCGCTTCAGATCGCGGTTGATCATTGAGGTCTTTGCCATGGGTGGATCCTTGAATTAGGTGCGGAACGGGAAGCGGAACGCTTCCAGCAGGGCGCGGGCTTCCGCATCGGTGTTCGCGGTCGTGATGATCGCGATGTCCATGCCCCGGACAGCATCCACCTGGTCGTAATCGATTTCAGGAAAGATGATCTGTTCCTTGACGCCCATGTTGTAGTTGCCACGCCCGTCAAAGGACTTGCCAGACACACCACGGAAGTCACGCACGCGCGGCAGCGAAACGTTGATCAGACGGTCGAAGAACTCGAACATCTTCGAACGGCGCAGGGTGACCTTGCAGCCGATCGGCCAGCCGTCACGGATCTTGAACGAGGCCACCGAGACGCGGCTGTTGGTCACGATCGGCTTCTGGCCGGCGATCTTGGTCATGTCGGCGACCGCGTTCTCCAGCACCTTCTTGTTGGTGGCGGCCTCGCCCACACCCATGTTCAGGGTGATCTTGGAGATTCGCGGCACCTGCATCGGGTTCGTGTAACCGAACTTCTCGGTCAGCGACGGAACCACTTCTTCTTTGTAGAATTTTTCAAGCCGGGTCATTTCAGCATTCCTCAGGCGTCAAGCGCCTCGCCGCTGGAGCGGAACACACGCAATTTGCGCCCATCCTCCAGCACTTTGATGCCAACGCGCTCGCCCTTGCCCGAAGCCGGGTTGAACACCATCACGTTGGAGATATGGATCGGCGCTTCACGCTCGATCACGCCGCCGGCCTGGCCGACCTGCGGGTTCGGCTTGGTGTGGCGCTTGATGATGTTGACGTTGGACACGACGACCTTGTCGCCTGCAACGCGCACCACATCACCCTTCTTGCCCTTGTCCTTGCCGGCGGTGACGATCACGTGGTCGCCTTTCTTGATACGGTTCATGTCAATTCCTCCGCTCAGAGCACTTCTGGGGCGAGCGAGACGATCTTCATGAACTTCTCGGAACGCAGTTCACGGGTCACGGGCCCAAAGATGCGGGTGCCAATCGGCTCCTGCTTGTTGTTCAGCAGGACGGCAGCGTTGCCGTCGAAGCGGATCAACGAGCCATCCGAGCGGCGAACGCCCTTGCGGGTCCGCACGACGACGGCGTCATAGACGTCGCCCTTCTTGACCTTGCCCCGCGGAATCGCGTCCTTCACGGTCACTTTGATGACGTCGCCGATCGCGGCGTAGCGGCGCTTGGAGCCACCGAGCACCTTGATGCACATCACTTCCTTCGCGCCGGAATTGTCTGCCACCGTGAGGTAGCTTTGCATCTGGATCATGGTTCAGCCTCCTCGTTATTCGACAGCGCGGGTGACAACTTCCACCACACGCCAGTTCTTGGTCTTCGACATCGGCGCGATCTCGGAAATCCGGACCACGTCGCCCTCGTTGCAGGTGTTCTCCGCATCGTGCGCGTGCAGCTTGGTCGAGCGACGGATGTACTTGCCGTACAGCGCGTGCTTGACCTGGCGCTCGACGAGCACGGTGACGGTCTTGTCCATCTTGTTGCTGACCACGCGTCCTTCGACCGTGCGCAGCGCCTTCTCTGTATTGTTGTCGGTCATGGCGGGTCCTTACTTCTTCTCGCCGAGCAGGGTGTTGACGCGAGCGATCTCGCGGCGCACCCGGCGGGCCTCATGGGTCTTGGCGAGCTGGCCGGTGGCCTGCTGCATGCGAAGGGCGAAACCCTCCTTGTGCAGCTCGGTCAGGTGGGCCTTGAGCTCGTCAGCGGACTTCTCTCGGAGTTTGTTGAGTTCCATTACCGCACCGTCCGGGTCACGAAAGTGGTGGTCACCGAGAGCTTCGCGGCGGCCAGACGGAACGCTTCGCGCGCCACGTCTTCAGCCACGCCCTCGATCTCGTAGATCATCCGGCCGGGCTGGACCTGGGCAACCCAGTACTCCACGTTGCCCTTGCCCTTGCCCATGCGGACTTCGATCGGCTTCTTGGTGACCGGCTTGTCGGGGAACACCCGCAGCCACATCTTGCCGCCGCGCTTGACGTGACGGCTGATGGAGCGACGTGCCGCCTCGATCTGGCGAGCGGTAAGCTGGCCGTGCGCGGTCGCCTTCAGGCCGTACTCGCCGAAGCTGACAGCATTGCCGCTCCAGGCCAGACCGTCATTGCGGCCCTTGTGGACCTTGCGGTACTTGGTTCGTTTTGGTTGCAACATGATCCGTTACCTCGAGTCGCGGGGCGGACGGGGCGAGCGGTCACGTCGATCGCTGCGCGGGCTGTCGTCCGGCTTTTCCTGACCAACCTGGGAGAAATCGAAGATCTCGCCCCGGTAGACCCATGCCTTCACGCCGATGATGCCGTAGGTGGTATTCGCCTCGGCAAAGCCGTAGTCGATGTCTGCGCGCAGGGTGTGCAGCGGCACACGACCTTCGCGGTACCACTCGGAACGGGCGATTTCCGCACCATTCAAGCGGCCACCCACCTGGACCTTGATGCCCAGGGCACCCAGGCGCATCGCGTTGCCGACCGCGCGCTTCATCGCGCGACGGAACATGATGCGACGCTCCAGCTGCTGGGCAATCGACTCCGCCACCAGCTGGGCGTCCAGCTCGGGCTTGCGCACTTCGGTCACGTTGATGTGGGCGGGAACGCCCATCATCTCGCTGACTTCCTTGCGCAGCTTGTCGATGTCCTCGCCCCGCTTGCCGATCACCACGCCCGGACGGGCGGTGTGGATCGTCACGCGGGCGTTGTTGGCCGGGCGCTCGATGAAGATCTTCGAGATGCCCGCCTGCGAGAGCTTCTTGCGCAGCATCTCGCGGACCTTGAGGTCGGCGATCAGGTACTCGGAGTACTGCTTCTTGCCGGCAAACCACTTGGAGTTCCAGTCTTTGGAAATGCCCAGGCGAATGCCGGTCGGATGAACTTTGTTACCCATAATCAGACTCCGCCCTGCTTGCCGTCGCCCACAACCACGGTGATGTGGCTGGTGCGCTTGAGAATGCGGGTGCCGCGACCCTTCGCACGCGCCATGAAGCGCTTCAGCGTCGGACCTTCGTCAACCATGATGGTCGTGACCTTGAGCTCGTCGATGTCGGCGCCCTGGTTGTTCTCGGCGTTGGCAATGGCCGACTCCAGAACCTTGCGGACGAGATCGGCGGCCTTCTTGTCGGAGAACTTCAGCAGGTTGACTGCTTTCTCGGCGGTCTGACCGCGCACCTGGTCGGCGACCAGGCGGACTTTCTGGGCGGAGATGCGCGCACTGCGCAGGATGGCTTTGGCTTCCATGGTCATCTCCTTATCGGCTCTTCTTGTCGCCGACGTGTCCCTTGAAGGTACGCGTCAGGGCGAACTCGCCGAGTTTGTGGCCGACCATGTTCTCGTTGACCAGCACCGGGATGTGGTTGCGACCGTTATGCACGGCGATGGTGAAACCCACCATCTCCGGCAGCACCATCGAGCGGCGCGACCAGGTCTTGATCGGGCGCTTGTTGTTGGCCGCAGCCTCCACCTTCTTGATCAGATGGTGGTCGACGAACGGACCCTTTTTAAGTGAACGTGCCATTGTCGATTAGCTCCTGCGATCGCGAACGATGAACTGCTGCGTGCGCTTGTTGTGCCGCGTCTTGTAACCCTTGGTCGGGACACCCCACGGGGTGACCGGATGCGGGTTGCCCTGGCCAGCCTTGCCTTCACCACCGCCGTGCGGATGGTCGACCGGGTTCATGGCGGCACCACGCACCGTCGGGCGAATGCCCAACCAGCGTTTGGCACCGGCCTTGCCCAGTTTCTGCAGGCTGTGCTCGTTGTTGCCGACTTCACCGATGGTGGCGCGGCACTCGACGGGCACCTTGCGCATCTCGCCGGAGCGCAGGCGAAGGGTTGCGTAACCCTGCTCGCGCGCCACCAGCTGGACCGAGGCGCCGGCGGCACGGGCGATCTGCGCACCCTTGCCAGGCTTCATCTCGATGCAATGCACGGTCGAGCCGACCGGCACGTTGGCCAGCGGCAGGCTGTTGCCGGTACGGATCGGGGCATCACGGCCGGCGATCACTTGGTCGCCCGCCTTCAGACCCTTGGGCGCGATGATGTAGCGACGCTCACCGTCGACATAGCACAGCAGGGCGATATGGGCGGTGCGGTTGGGATCGTATTCGATCCGCTCCACGCGCGCCGGAATGCCTTCCTTGTTGCGCTTGAAATCGATGATGCGGTAGTGCTGCTTGTGGCCACCACCGATGTGGCGGGTGGTGATGCGGCCGTGGTGGTTACGACCACCCGAGCGGCTCTGCGGCTCCAGCAACGGCGCATACGGGGCGCCCTTGTGGAGTTCGGGCGACACGACGCGGACTGCCGAACGGCGGCCGGGCGAAGTGGGTTTGAATGTCATTAGTGCCATGGGTCGATCCTCAAGCCTTGGCCATCACGTCGATCGACTGGCCATCGGCCAGCGTCACGTATGCCTTGCGCCAGTCGGGGCGACGGCCCATGCGGAACTTGAAGGCTTTGGCTTTGCCCTTCACGTTGAGCACGTTGACCGCCTCGACCTTGACGTCGAACAGCTTTTCCACGGCGACCTTGATGTCCGCCTTGGTTGCCGTCGTCGCCACTTCGAAGACGTATTGATTGGAAACTTCCTGCAGCCGCGCGGTCTTCTCGGACACACGCGGGGCACGAATCACGTTATAGAGCTTGGCGTCGTTCATGCCAGCCACTCCTCGATCTTCTTGATCGCGTCGGCGGTGACCACGACCGTGTCGGCGCCAACCAGCGCGACCGGATCCAGGCCCTGCACGTCACGGACTTCGACATACGGCAAGTTGCGCGCCGAGAGGTACAGATTCTCGGTGGCATCCTCGGTGACCAGCAGCGGGCGGCGGCCAGCTTCAAGACCCTTGAGCAGGGCAACCATGCCCGTGGTCTTCGGCGAGTCCAGCTCCAGGCTGTCCACGACGGTGATCCGACCCTGGCGGTTGAGCTCGGACAGGATCGAGGCCATTGCCGCGCGGTACATCTTGCGGTTGACTTTCTGCGCGAAGCTGCGCGGCTTGGCCGCGAAGGTCACGCCACCGCCGCGGAAGATCGGAGCGGTCAGCGCGCCATGACGTGCGCCACCGCCCTTCTGCTTCTTCGACTTCTTGGTGGTACCGGCGACTTCCGAACGCGTTTTCTGCGCCTTGGTTCCGGCACGGCCCGCGTTACGGTAGGCGACCACGACCTGGTGAACGAGGTCCTCACTGAACTCGCGCCCGAAGATCTCCTCGGAGACCGCCAGGGTCTTGTCGCTGTTATTGATGGCAAGTTCCATCGTCATACTCCCTTGGTCGTCGGACGGACGATCACATCGCCGCCCGGCGCGCCCGGCACGGCGCCCTTGATTGCGATCAGGCCGCGCTCGGCGTCGACCTTGACCACTTCAAGACCCTGCGTGCTCTGCTGCACCTGGCCCATGTGGCCGGACATCTTCTTGCCCGGGAACACGCGGCCCGGCGTCTGGCGCTGGCCGATGGAACCCGGGGTCCGGTGCGAGAGCGAGTTACCGTGGGTGGCATCACCCATGGCGAAGTTCCAGCGCTTCACGGTGCCCTGGAAGCCCTTGCCCTTGGTGACGCCCTGCACGTCGACGATCTGGCCCACTTCAAAGATGTCGGCCTTGATCTCGCCGCCCACATTGAAGTCACCCAGCTTGTCGTCGGCGACGCGGAATTCCCACAGGCCACGACCGGCGCCGACCTTGGCTTTCGCCAGGTGACCCGCCGAGGGCTTGTTGACAAGCGCCGCGCGGCGCACGCCGACGGTGACCTGCACCGCGCTGTAACCGTCGCTGTCAACGGACTTGATCTGGGTGATCCGGTTTGGGGTCGCCTCAATGAGGGTCACCGGAATGGAACGGCCATCTTCGGTGAAGAACCGGCTCATGCCGGCCTTGCGACCGACGATGCCCAACGAATATTTCTTCGCGGTCATGATGTCTGCCTCAGGTCAGCTTGATCTGGACGTCGACGCCGGCAGCCAGTTCGAGCTTCATCAGCGCGTCCACGGTCTTGTCGTTGGGGTCGACGATATCGAGCACGCGCTTGTGCGTGCGGGTCTCGTACTGGTCGCGCGCGTCCTTGTCGACGTGCGGAGAAGTAAGAACGGTGAAGCGCTCGATCTTGGTTGGCAGCGGAATCGGGCCGCGCACTTGTGCGCCGGTCCGCTTGGCTGTCTCGACGATCTCGCTGGCCGAGCGGTCGATCAATCGATGATCGTACGCCTTCAGCCGGATTCGGATCTTTTGGTCCGCCATGACGGTGTTCCTTGGAAGTAAAGAGCGACGGGCCGGTGGCTAGGTGCACCGAACCCCAATGGATATTTCCCCCGCACCGGAGATGGCCTGCCGATACGGAAATCTGTAGCAAAACAAGGCAGGCCGGTTACCCGGCCTGCCCAGACAGAAAAGTATAAAGCGCGTGTCACCAGCCCGTCAAGCTGTTGCGGACATATCCGCTACAGCCTGTGGTGTTGCCACGCGACATTTCCCTGTCGGGCGAATACGAGGTGCGTCCTGCTCCTCATTTCGCTGGTTTGGCGCCCCTTGAGGAGCGCCAGGTACAGAAATTACTTGATGATCTTGGACACCACGCCGGCGCCGACGGTGCGGCCACCTTCGCGGATCGCAAAACGCAGGCCTTCGTCCATCGCGATCGGGTTGATCAACGTCACCACCATCTTCACGTTGTCGCCCGGCATCACCATCTCCACGCCTTCGGGCAGCTCGCAGGCGCCGGTGACGTCGGTGGTGCGGAAGTAGAACTGCGGACGGTAGCCCTTGAAGAACGGCGTGTGACGGCCACCCTCGTCCTTGCTCAGGATGTACACCTCACCTTCGAACTCGGTGTGCGGCTTGATCGAACCGGGCTTGCACAGCACCTGGCCGCGCTCGACGTCGTCACGCTTGGTGCCGCGCAGCAGCAGGCCGGCGTTGTCGCCCGCCTGACCCTGGTCGAGCAGCTTGCGGAACATCTCAACACCGGTGACGGTGGTCTTGACGGTCGGGCGGATGCCGACGATCTCGATCTCCTCGCCCACCTTGATGATGCCGCGCTCGATGCGACCGGTCACCACGGTGCCGCGACCGGAGATCGAGAACACGTCCTCGACCGGCATCAGGAACGCCTTGTCCACGTCGCGCTCGGGCTCCGGGATCCAGCTGTCCAGTGCATCGACCAGCTTGATGATCGAGGGCACGCCGATATCGCTCTGGTCGCCTTCCAGCGCCTTCAGCGCCGAACCGGTGATGATCGGGGTGTCGTCGCCGGGGAAGTCGTACTTGGACAGAAGCTCGCGCACTTCCATCTCCACCAGCTCCAGCAGCTCGGCGTCGTCCACCATGTCCGCCTTGTTCAGGTAGGACACGATGTAGGGCACGCCGACCTGGCGGGCCAGCAGGATGTGCTCGCGGGTCTGCGGCATCGGGCCGTCAGCGGCCGAGCACACCAGGATCGCGCCGTCCATCTGCGCCGCACCGGTGATCATGTTCTTCACGTAGTCGGCGTGCCCGGGGCAGTCGACGTGTGCGTAGTGGCGGTTCGGGGACTCGTACTCGACGTGCGAGGTCGAGATCGTGATGCCGCGTGCCTTCTCTTCGGGGGCACGGTCAATCGCGTCGTACGCGCTGAACTCGCCACCAAAACGCTCCGCGCCAACCTTGGTCAGCGCTGCAGTCAACGTGGTCTTGCCGTGGTCAACGTGACCGATCGTGCCGACGTTCACGTGCGGCTTGGTGCGCTCGAATTTACCCTTGGCCATGATTGTTACCTCTGGATTTCGTCTGGTTGTCGTATGGAAGCGGCGGCCGGCGGATGCCGGCCGTTGCATCAGTTCTTTTTGATCACCGCGTCGGCGATGTTGGCCGGCGCCTCGGCGTAGTGATCGAATTCCATCGTGAAGGTCGCACGACCCTGCGACATGGAGCGCAGGCTGGTGGCGTAGCCGAACATCTCGCCCAACGGAAGCATCGCGTCGATGATCTTGCCCGACAGACTGTCCTCCTGACCCTGCAGGATGCCGCGACGGCGGCTGACATCGCCCATCACGTCGCCCAGGTAATCCTCCGGAGTGACGATCTCGACCTTCATCATCGGCTCCAACAGGACCGGGCTGGCCTTGTGGAAGCCTTCCTTGAAGCCCATCGAGCCGGCGATCTTGAACGCCATTTCGGAGGAGTCGACTTCATGGTAGGAACCGTCGACCAGCTTGACCTTGACGTCGACGATCGGATAGCCGGCCAGCAGGCCGTTGGCAACCGCCTCCTGGATACCCTTGTCCACGGCCGGGATGTAGTCTTTGGGGACAACGCCGCCGACGATCGCGTTCTCGAACAGGTAACCGCTGCCGGTCTCGCCGGGCTCGATTTCCAGCCACACGTGGCCGAACTGGCCCTTACCGCCGGACTGGCGAACGAACTTGCCTTCGGCCTTGACCGCCTTGCGAATGGTCTCGCGGTAAGCCACCTGCGGCTTGCCCACGTTGGCGTCGACGTTGAACTCGCGGCGCATGCGGTCCACCAGGATGTCCAGGTGCAACTCGCCCATGCCCGAGATGATGGTCTGGCCGGACTCTTCGTCGGTGTGCACGCGGAAGGACGGATCCTCCTGTGCGAGACGGCCCAACGCGGTGCTCATCTTCTCCTGGTCGGCCTTGGTCTTGGGCTCCACGGCCATCGAGATCACCGGCTCCGGAAACACCATGCGCTCCAAAGTGATCACGTTATCGATCGCACACAGGGTGTCACCGGTGGTGACGTCCTTGAGGCCGACGGCGGCGGCGATGTCGCCGGCACGCACTTCCTTGATTTCGATGCGGTCGTTGGAGTGCATCTGCAGGATGCGGCCGATGCGCTCCTTCTTCGACTTGATCGGGTTGTACACCTGGTCGCCGGAGTTCAGCACGCCCGAGTAGCAGCGGAAGAAGGTCAGCGAGCCAACGAACGGATCGGTCATGACCTTGAACGCCAGCGCGGAGAATGGCGCCTTGTCGGAAGCCTCGCGGGTCGCTTCCTGCTCGTCCTCGTCGATACCGGTCACGGCATGCACGTCGGTCGGAGCCGGCAGCAGCTGGATCACGCCGTCGAGCATCGCCTGGACGCCCTTGTTCTTGAACGCCGTGCCGCAGAACACCGGAATGACTTCGACCTTCAAGGTGCGCTCGCGCAGGCCGGCGATGATCTCCGCCTCGGTGAGCTCACCGTCGTTGAGGTACTTGTCCATCAGCTCTTCGCTGGCCTCGGCGGCAGCCTCGACCATGAACGCGCGTGCGGTGGTCGCCTCTTCCAACAGATCGGCCGGGACCTCACGGTACTCGAACACAGTGCCCTGGGACGCGGTATCCCAGTGGATCGCCTTCATCTTGACCAGGTCGACCACGCCTTCGAAGCCGTCTTCAGCGCCGATCGGCACCTGCATCGGCACTGGATAGGCACCCAGGCGGGCCTTCAGCTGGCTGACGACCTTGTTGAAGTTGGCGCCGGTGCGATCCATCTTGTTGACGAATGCAAGACGCGGCACCTTGTACTTGTTGGCCTGGCGCCAGACAGTCTCGGACTGCGGCTGCACGCCACCGACCGCACACAGCACGAACACCGCACCATCGAGCACGCGCAGGGACCGCTCCACCTCAATGGTGAAGTCGACGTGCCCGGGAGTGTCGATGATGTTCAGCCGGTGCTGTTCCATGGACTTGTCCATGCCGCTCCAGAAAGCGGTCGTCGCAGCCGACGTGATGGTGATGCCGCGTTCCTGCTCCTGCTCCATCCAGTCCATCGTGGCGGCACCCTCATGGGTTTCGCCAAGCTTATGGTTGACACCGGTATAGAACAGGATGCGTTCGGAGGTGGTCGTCTTTCCGGCATCGATGTGGGCCATGATGCCGAAGTTGCGGTAACGTTCGATGGGAGTGGTGCGAGCCACGGTACCCTCTCGTATTTGGATGTTTCAGAAAGGCCGGGTGCCACCTGATGGCGGCACGCGGTACGCTCGGGCAGCCGCGGCCGCCGTCGGAGTGTGTTGTTGCCTGCGAACGCCCCGCTACTGACGGGGCATCCGGGTCACCAGCGGTAGTGCGCGAACGCCTTGTTCGCTTCCGCCATGCGGTGGGTTTCCTCACGCTTCTTGACCGCGCCACCACGACTCTCGGAGGCATCAAGCAGCTCTGCGGCGAGCTTGCGCGGCATCGTGTTCTCGCCACGCTTGCGCGCGGCGTCGATCAGCCAGCGCATTGCCAGCGCGACCCGGCGCGACGAACGCACCTCGACCGGCACCTGGTAGGTGGAACCGCCGACGCGGCGGGACTTGACCTCAACCGCCGGCGAGATGTTGGCCAGGGCCTTCTCGACGACTTCCAACGGATCGGCATTTTTCTCGCCAATCACGTCCATGGCGCCGTACACGATCTTCTCGGCGACGGACTTCTTGCCGCTGTACATGACCATGTTGATGAAACGCGCGATCGTCTCGCTGCCATGCTTTGGATCGGGCAGGATCGAACGCTGCGGTGCTGAACCTTTACGCGACATGGGTCAATTCCTCAGGACTTCGGGCGCTTGGCGCCGTACTTTGAACGGCGCTGGCGGCGCTTGGCGACGCCGGCGGCATCGAGCGCACCGCGCACGGTGTGGTAACGGACGCCCGGCAGGTCCTTGACGCGACCGCCGCGGATCAGCACCACCGAGTGCTCCTGCAGGTTGTGGCCTTCACCGCCGATGTACGAGATGACCTCGTAACCGTTGGTCAGGCGCACCTTGGCCACCTTGCGCATCGCCGAGTTCGGCTTCTTCGGGGTGGTGGTGTAGACACGGGTGCAAACGCCGCGGCGCTGCGGGCAGTTCTCAAGCGCCGGCGAGGCACTGTTGTAGGTCGCTGCTTGCCGCGGCTTGCGGACCAGCTGATTGATCGTCGCCATCGGGAACTCTTTGGTGAGAGGCCGGCCAGGAATGCCGCACCTCTTGTGAATAACGAACGGAAAGCCGGAAACTCCCGACCGACCGAGACCGAAAAGTATAACCCGCACTTGACGATGCCGTCAAATGCGAATTAGACACGAATCCACGGGGGCCGGCGCAGTGCGCCAGTCCCGCGAAACTTCCTGATCCCGCCCTTCCCTGGGCCCAACACGAGGCGCTCCGTGCGCCTCATTTGGTGATCTGGGACGACCGTTTCCGGTCGCCACTTGCTATTGCAGTATTACGACGCGCTCGACTCTTCGCCGACATCCTCTGCAACCGCAGCGGACGCGACCGGCGCCGACAGGGCCGCCATTTCGGAGTCGGTCAAACCCGACGCGTTCTTGCGGCGCTGCGCATGGTACGCCAAACCGGTGCCGGCAGGAATGAGGCGACCGACGATGACGTTCTCCTTGAGTCCGCGCAGGTTGTCGCGGGTACCGCGGACAGCGGCCTCGGTGAGCACCCGGGTGGTCTCCTGGAACGAGGCCGCGGAGATGAACGACTCCGTCGCCAGCGATGCCTTGGTGATGCCCAGCAGGACCGGGTTGAACTGCGGCACGATGCCGTCGTTCGCCGCGACCCGCGCATGCTCCTCGACAAAGCGCTGACGCTCGATCTGCTCGCCATTCATGAACTTGCTGTCGCCGGCGTCGCTGATATCGACCTTGCGCAGCATCTGGCGAACGATCACCTCGATGTGCTTGTCGTTGATCTTCACGCCCTGCAGGCGATAGACGTCCTGGATTTCCTTGGTCAGGTACACCGCCAGAGGCTCCACGCCCAGCAGGCGCAGGATGTCCTGCGGGGTCGGCTCGCCATCCACCACGGTCTCGCCCTTCTCCACATGCTCGCCTTCGAAAACGATGATCTGGCGGTACTTGGGGATCAGCTCCTCATAATCGGTGCCGTCGGCTTCCTTGATCACCAGACGCTGCTTGCCCTTGGTTTCCTTGCCGAAGCTGACGATGCCCGACACCTCGGCCAGGATCGCCGGGTCCTTCGGCTTGCGCGCCTCGAACAGGTCGGCCACGCGCGGCAGACCACCGGTGATGTCGCGGGTCTTGGACGCTTCCTGCGGGATCTTGGCAACCACGTCGCCCACGCCCACGGCCGCGCCATCCTGCAGGTTGACCACCGAGCGCGGTGGCAGCTGGTACTGCGCCGGCAGGTCGGTACCCGGGATGTTGAGGTCGTTGCCGTCCTTGTCGACGATGCGCACGATCGGGCGCAGTTCCTTGGCCGCCGAACCACGACGCTTGGGATCGGTGATCTCGCGCGAGGCCAGGCCGGTCAGCTCGTCGGTCTTCTCGATCACGGTCACGCCATCGACAAAGTCGATGAAGCGCACGAAACCGGCGACTTCCGAGACAATCGGGTGGTTATGCGGGTCCCAATGGGCGACCTGTTGGCCGGCCTTGATATCCGCGCCATCCTTGACGTCGATGGTCGCGCCGTAGGGCAGCTTGTAACGTTCGCGCTCACGCCCGTGGACGTCGAGCACGGAGAGTTCACCGGAGCGGGACACCGCGACCACGTGGCCGTCGGAGTGCTCGATGTGCTTGAGGTTGTTGAACTTCAGCGTACCGGTGGTCTTCACCGTGACGTTGTCGATGGCCGCCGCACGCGACGCCGCGCCACCGATGTGGAACGTACGCATGGTCAGCTGGGTACCCGGCTCACCGATGGACTGGGCAGCGACCACGCCGACCGCCTCGCCATGGTTGACCATGTGGCCGCGGCCCAGGTCACGCCCGTAGCAGTTGGCGCACACACCGAACGTGGACTCGCAGGTAATGGTCGAGCGGACCTTGATCAACTGCACGCTCGCCTCTTCCAGCTTCTGCACCCAGGCCTCGTCAAGCAGGGTGTTGCGGGTGACGATCGGATCCTCGTCATCGCCCGGCAGGAACACGTCCTCTGCCACGACGCGACCCAGCACGCGGTCACGCAACGGCTCCACGATGTCGCCGCCTTCCACGATCGGGATCATGGTGAGGCCTTCCAGCGTGCCGCAGTCGTCCTCGGTGATGACCACGTCCTGGGCCACGTCGACGAGTCGCCGGGTCAGGTAACCGGAGTTCGCGGTCTTCAACGCGGTATCGGCCAGGCCCTTGCGCGCACCGTGGGTCGAGATGAAGTACTGCAGGACGTTGAGGCCCTCGCGGAAGTTCGCGGTGATCGGGGTCTCGATGATCGAGCCGTCCGGCTTGGCCATCAGGCCACGCATGCCGGCCAGCTGGCGGATCTGCGCCTGCGAACCACGCGCACCGGAGTCGGCCATGATGAATACCGAGTTCATCGACTTCTGGTCGATGGTCTCGCCCTTGGCGTTGACCACCTTCTCGGTGCCGATGGTTTCCATCATCGCCTTGGCGACGCGCTCGTTGGTGCGCGACCAGATATCCACGACCTTGTTGTAACGCTCGCCGCCGGTGACCAGGCCGGACTGGTACTGCTCCTGGATCTCGGTGACCTCGGTCTCGGCCTCGTCCAGGATGCCCTTCTTGGCGTCCGGGATGATCATGTCGTCGATGCCGATGGACACGCCGGCGCGGGTCGCGAAGGCGAAACCGGTGTACATCAGCTGGTCGGCGAACACGACCGTGTCCTTCAGGCCCAGCATGCGGTAGCACGAGTTGATCAGGCGGCTGATGTTCTTCTTGGTCAGCTCGACGTTGGCAAGCGCAAACGGCAGGCCGGACGGCAGGATGTCGTCCAGCAGCGCGCGACCGATAGTCGTATCGACAATCGAGGACTGCTGCACGCGGGTGCCGTCTTCCTGGACCACCGACTCCTCGATGCGGACCTTGACCTTGGCGTGCAGTTCCACCACGCGGTTGTCATAGGCACGCTTGACCTCGGCGACGTTGGCGAAGGCCATGCCCTCGCCTTTCTTATTCTCCAGCGCGCGGGTCATGTAGTACAGGCCCAGCACGACGTCCTGCGACGGCACGATGATCGGCTCGCCGTTGGCCGGCGACAGGATGTTGTTGGAGGCCATCATCAGCGCACGCGCTTCCAGCTGGGCTTCCAGCGAGAGCGGCACGTGGACGGCCATCTGGTCACCGTCGAAGTCGGCGTTGAACGCGGTGCAGACCAGCGGGTGCAGCTGGATCGCCTTGCCCTCGATCAGGACCGGCTCGAAAGCCTGGATGCCGAGGCGATGCAGGGTCGGCGCGCGGTTGAGCAGCACCGGATGCTCGCGGATGACTTCTTCCAGGATATCCCAGACTTCCGCCTCTTCGCGCTCGACCAGCTTCTTGGCCGCCTTGATGGTGGTGGCCAGACCCTGGCGCTGCAGCTTGGCGAAGATGAACGGCTTGAACAGCTCCAGTGCCATCTTCTTGGGCAGGCCGCACTGGTGCAGCTTGAGGTACGGACCGACCACGATGACCGAGCGGCCGGAGTAGTCCACGCGCTTGCCGAGCAGGTTCTGGCGGAACCGACCCTGCTTGCCCTTGATCATGTCGGCGAGCGACTTCAGCGGGCGCTTGTTGGTGCCGGTGATGGCGCGGCCGCGACGGCCGTTGTCCATCAGCGCGTCCACCGACTCCTGCAGCATGCGCTTCTCGTTGCGCACGATGATCTCGGGCGCGCTGAGCTCCAGCAGGCGGCGCAGGCGGTTGTTGCGGTTGATGACGCGACGGTAGAGGTCGTTCAGGTCGGAGGTCGCAAAGCGGCCACCGTCCAGTGGCACCAGAGGACGCAGGTCCGGCGGCAGCACCGGCAGCACAGTCATGACCATCCACTCGGGCTTGTTGCCCGACTCCAGGAACGCCTCGATCAGCTTGACGCGCTTGGTGAAGCGCTTGAGCTTGGTCTCCGAACCGGTGGCGGCCATGTCCTCGCGCAACTGCACGAGCTCGCTCTGCAGGTCCAGGGTGCGCAACAGATCGAACACCGCCTCGGCGCCCATCGCGGCGTCGAAGTCGTCGTTGTGCTCCTGGCGGGCCTGCATGTACTCCTCTTCATTGAGCAGCTGGCCGCGCTCGAACGGGGTCAGGCCCGGCTCGGTGACGACGAACGCCTCGAAGTAGAGGATGCGCTCGATATCGCGCAGGGTCATGTCCAGCATCAGGCCGATGCGGCTGGGCAGCGACTTGAGGAACCAGATGTGGGCAACCGGGCTGGCCAGATCGATGTGGCCCATGCGCTCGCGGCGGACCTTGGCCAGGGTGACCTCGGTGCCGCACTTCTCGCACACCACGCCGCGGTGCTTCATGCGCTTGTACTTGCCGCACAGGCACTCGTAGTCCTTCACCGGGCCGAAGATCGCGGCGCAGAACAGGCCGTCACGCTCGGGCTTGAAGGTGCGGTAGTTGATCGTTTCGGGCTTCTTCACCTCGCCAAACGACCACGAACGGATCAGGTCGGGCGACGCCAACGCGATCTTGATCGCGTCGAAGTTCAGCGCCGGACGCTGCTGGTTGAACAGGTTGAGCAGGTCTTTCATTTTTCTTTCTCCGTGGAGGAGTAAATCGTCAAAGGGCTGGCACTACCGGTGGTCTGAGCCGGGCAACGCGCGATTCGCGGCGTTGCCCGCCCAGCGGCCTCAGTTCTCTTCCAGCTCCATGTTGATCGCGAGTGAGCGGATCTCCTTGACCAGCACGTTGAACGACTCCGGCATACCGGCGACCGTCTCGTACTCGCCATCGACGATGTTCTTGTACATCTGGTTGCGTCCCTGCACGTCATCGGACTTGACCGTCAGCATTTCCTGCAGCGTGTACGCCGCGCCGTAGGCCTCCAGCGCCCAGACTTCCATCTCACCGAAGCGCTGGCCGCCGAACTGCGCCTTGCCGCCCAGCGGCTGCTGGGTGACGAGCGAGTACGGGCCGGTGGAACGGGCGTGCATCTTGTCGTCGACCAGGTGGTTCAGCTTCAGCATGTGCATGTAGCCGACCGTGATCTCACGATCAAATGCCTCGCCGGTGCGACCGTCATACAGGGTGGTCTGGCCGCTCGCCGGCAGGTCCGCCAGCTTGAGCATCGACTTGATCTCCGACTCGGCGGCACCGTCGAATACCGGCGTTGCCATCGGTACGCCGTCGGTGAGGTTGTCCGCCAGCGCCAGCAGCTCATCGTCGCTGAACTGCTTCAGGTCCACGCGCTGGCCATGCAGCTTGGTGTCGTGGTTGTAGATCTCGTCGAGGAACTTGCGCAGCTCGGTGACCTTGGCCTTAGCCTCCAGCATCCGCTGGATCTTCTCGCCCAGTCCCTTGGCCGCCCAGCCCAGATGGACTTCCAGCACCTGGCCGATGTTCATGCGGCTTGGCACACCCAGCGGGTTGAGCACGATGTCGACGGTCTCGCCGTTGGCCATATAGGGCATGTCCTGCACCGGCACCAGGGTCGATACGACACCCTTGTTGCCGTGGCGGCCGGCCATCTTGTCGCCCGGCTGGATGCGGCGCTTGACCGCCAGAAACACCTTGACCATCTTCAGCACGCCCGGGGCGAGGTCATCGCCCTGGGTGATCTTGGCGCGCTTGTCGGCGAAACGGCGCTCGAATTCCTTCTCGTGCACGTCCAGCTGCTTCTGCGCGCGCTCGATCGCCTCGACGGCCGAATCGTCCTTCATGCGCAGGCTGAACCAGTCTTTCCGCGACAGGCCGTCCAGCACCAGGCTGGTAACGGTCTCGCCCTTCTTCACGCCGCCGCCGCCATTGGCGACCTTGCCGATCAGCTGGCTGCGCAGGCGGCTGTAGATCGCCGCCTCCAGGATGCGGAACTGGTCATCGAAGTCCTTCTTGACCCGGCGGACTTCCGACTCCTCGATCTGCTTGGCACGGGCATCCTTCTCGATGCCGTCCCGGGTGAAGACCTGCACGTCGATGACGTTGCCGTCCATGCCCGGGGGCACGCGCAGCGAGCTGTCCTTCACGTCGGACGCCTTCTCGCCGAAGATCGCCCGCAGCAGCTTCTCTTCCGGGGTCAACTGGCTCTCGCCCTTGGGCGTGACCTTGCCGACCAGGATGTCGCCGGCGCGCACTTCGGCACCGATGTAGACCACGCCGGACTCGTCGAGGCGGTTCAGCGCCTGCTCGGACACGTTCGGGATGTCGGCGGAGATCTCCTCCGGCCCGAGCTTGGTGTCACGCGCGACACAGGTCAGCTCTTCGATGTGGATCGTGGTGTAGCGATCCTCCTGGACCACCCTCTCGGACAGCAGGATGGAATCCTCGAAGTTGTAGCCGTGCCACGGCATGAAGGCGATCAGCATGTTCTGGCCCAGGGCCAGCTCGCCGATATCCGTCGATGGACCATCGGCCAGCACATCGCCGCGCGCGATCACGTCGCCCACGTTGACCAGCGGGGTCTGGTTGATGCAGGTGTTCTGGTTGGAACGGGTGTACTTGATCAGGTTGTAGATATCGACGCCGGCGTCGGTCTCGTTGCTGATCTCGTCCTCGTTGACCTTGACCACGATGCGGGCCGCGTCGATCTGCTCGACGGTGCCGCCGCGCAGGGCGTTCACGGTCACGCCCGAGTCACGCGCCACGGCGCGCTCGATGCCGGTGCCCACCAGCGGCTTCTGCGCACGCAGTGTCGGAACCGCCTGACGCTGCATGTTGGCGCCCATCAACGCACGGTTGGCGTCATCGTGCTCCAGGAACGGCACCAGCGCCGCAGCGACCGAGACCGTCTGCATCGGCGAGACGTCCATGAAGTCCACTTCGCTCGGCGGCTTCAGCATGGACTCGCCCTGGTAGCGGCAGTCCACGAACAGCTCGCTCAGCACGCCCTTGGCGTCCTGCGGCGCGTTGGCCTGGGCGATGACGTACTCGTTCTCCTCGATCGCCGACAGGTACTCGACCTCGTCGGTGACCTTACCGCCCACGACCTTGCGGTACGGCGTCTCCAGGAAGCCGTACTCATTGGTGCGGGCGAACACGGCCAGCGAATTGATCAGGCCGATGTTGGGGCCTTCCGGGGTCTCGATGGTGCACACGCGGCCGTAGTGGGTCGGATGCACGTCGCGGACTTCAAATCCGGCGCGCTCGCGGGTCAGGCCGCCCGGCCCAAGAGCCGACACGCGGCGCTTGTGGGTGACCTCCGAAAGCGGGTTGTTCTGGTCCATGAACTGCGACAGCTGCGAGGAGCCGAAGAATTCCTTGACCGCGGCCGCCACCGGCTTGGCGTTGATCAGGTCCTGCGGGGTCAGGCCATCGGCCTCCGCCATCGACAGGCGCTCCTTCACCGCACGCTCCACCCGGACCAGGCCGACGCGGAACGTGTTCTCGGCCATCTCGCCGACGGAACGCACACGACGGTTGCCCAGGTGGTCGATGTCATCGACGATGCCGCGGCCGTTGCGGATCTCGGTCAGCACCTTGAGCACGTCGAGGATGTCGGAACCCTCGCCCACTTCGGCGGCGATCTTCTTGGATTCCTCGTCCTTGCGCTGGGAGAAGTAGCGCTCGTCGTACAGCACCGAGGCGCCGGTGACTTCCTTGTGGCCGATGCGGCGGTTGAACTTCATCCGGCCGACGGCCGACAGGTCGTAGCGGTCGAAGGTGAAGAACAGGTTGTGGAACAGGTTCTGCGCAGCGTCCTTGGTCGGCGGCTCGCCGGGACGCATCATGCGGTAGATTTCGACCAGCGCTTCCAGCTGGGTCTTGCTCGGATCGATTCGCAGGGTGTTGGAAATGAAGGCACCGCGATCCAGGTCGTTGGTCCAGATCGTGCCCAGCGCATCGATGCCGGCCTTGCGGAACAGCACCAGATGCTCTTCGGTGATCTCGTCGTTGGCCGCGGCGATCAGCTCGCCGGTGCTGGCGTCGATCACGTCATGCGACAGGGTGCGGCCGATCAGGTACTCGTCGGGCACGGCCAGCGCATCGATGCCGGCGGCCTCGAGCTGCTTGACGTGGCGCGCGGTGATGCGGCGCCCGGCTTCCACGATGACCTTGTCACCGTCGGCCAGGTCGAAGTCCAGGGTCTCGCCACGCAGGCGCTCGGGCACCAGCTCCAGGTGGACGCCTTCCTTGGGATCGACGTGGAAGGTGTTGACCTCGAAGAACTCGGCCAGCATTTCCTCGTTGGTGTAGCCCAGTGCACGCAGCAGGATGGTCACCGGCAGCTTGCGGCGACGATCGATACGGGTGAACAGCGCATCCTTGGGATCGAACTCGAAGTCCAGCCACGAGCCGCGGTAGGGGATGATGCGGGCGCTGTAGAGCAGCTTGCCCGAACTGTGGGTCTTGCCACGGTCGTGGTCGAAGAACACGCCCGGGCTGCGGTGCAGCTGGGAGACGATGACGCGCTCGGTGCCATTGACGATGAAGGTGCCGTTGTCGGTCATGAGCGGAATCTCGCCCATGTAGACCTCCTGCTCCTTCACGTACTTGATGGCCTTGGTCGAGGACTCGCGGTCGTAGATCACCAGGCGCACGGTGACCCGCAGCGGGGCGCCGTAGCTCATGCCGCGCTGGCGGCACTCGCGCTCGTCGAACGCCGGCTCACCGAGTTTGTAATCAACGTACTCCAGGGCCGCGTTGCCGCTGTAGCTGGAAATCGGGAACACCGACTTCAGTGCGGCATGCAGTCCGCGCTCCTCGCGCTTGGCGGGTGCGACGTCTTCCTGCAGGAACCGGCGATAGGAATCGACCTGGATGGCAAGCAGGAAAGGCACCTCGAGGATCGATCGGCTCTTGCCGAAATCCTTGCGGATGCGCTTCTTTTCAGTGAACGAATAATTCGTCGTGGAAGCTGTGGTCATGGTGAGCTACCGCCTCGGTGTTCATCGGGTCGCGCGTCCGCGGCCCGGGGGAAAACGTGATGGGAGAGATGCAGATCGGGGGATGCATCAAGGTGGTGCAAAATTGCCAGTGGGAAGTCGCTGGTATTGCCGGCACCAGCACGCCATCTCCCGCTACTTCCTACTGCCAACTCGGTACTGCGTGGTGGAACGTGGAACCGATATCGCTACAACGGCCAAAGGCCGGGAGCTTTCGCCCCCAGCCCCGGCTGGTCGCCTCCAGTATAAACCGGCGACTCAATCAAGGATTACTTGACTTCGACGGACGCACCGGCGGTCTCAAGGTCCTTCTTCAGCTTCTCGGCTTCGTCCTTGGTCACGCCTTCCTTGACATCCTTCGGCGCGCCTTCGACCAGGTCCTTGGCTTCCTTCAGGCCCAGACCGGTGATCGCGCGGACAACCTTGATCACCTCGACCTTCTTCTCACCGGCGGCCTTCAGGGTCACGGTGAACTCGGTCTGCTCTTCAGCCGGGGCAGCAGCAGCTGCGGCCGGGCCGGCAGCGGCGACGGGAGCGGCGGCGGACACGCCGAACTTCTCTTCCATCGACTTCACCAGCTCCATCACTTCCATGAGGGACTTTTCGGCGATCGCTTCGATGATCTGCTCGTTGGACAGGGACATTGTAAAAACCTCGTTTTATCTGGATTGGAAACGACTTGATTGTCGTAAAGCGTTATGCAGAAAACCGTAAACCGAACTGTCTGCCTCAGGCAGCCTTGGTCTGGCCAGCCGCGTTGACAACGCGGGTAACCTGCGACGCGGGCTCGCTGAGCAGGCGCACCAACATGGTGGCCGGCTGGGACATGACGCTGAGCAGCATCGACAACGCCTCGTCACGGGTTGGCAGCGACGCCAGGACATCCACATGGGTGCCCGGGTACAACTGTCCGCCCAGTGACACAAGGCGTGGCTTCAGCTTGTCGTTCGCCTTGGCGAACTCCTTCATCAGACGTCCCGCAGCGCCGGGATCTTCCTGCGAGAAGGCATACAGCAAAGGACCGGTCAGCTCATCGGCGACGATGGCGTAATCGGTGTTCTCCACTGCGCGCGAGACCAGCGTGTTCTTGGCTACCTTCAAGTACACACCGGCTTCGCGGGCCTTCTTGCGCATTTCCGTCAGTTGCCCGACGGTAAGACCGACGTAATCCGCGGCGACCAGCGAGTGCGCCTTGCTGGCGACCTCCGCCAGTTCGGCAACGACTTCCTGTTTCTGGGTCAGATTAAGAGCCATTGCACTCCTCCGTACTTCAACTCCGCCCCGCGCAACATGCACGGGAGCGGTACTCGGTCGGCATCGTTTGGCCCGATGCCGGGAACATCGCGAACGATGCTCCGGGTGGTGGCCGTTTCCAGGATTCTGGAGGGTCGGCAACCATCTACGCAGGCCTGGTGCCGGCAACAACTCCCGGAGGAGCGCTGCTGGAACCTGGATTAAGCATCCGGTGTCCATGGCGGCGACGATATCCGTGCCAGTGCGAGCCTCCCTGCCCGCCGCAACCATGCGCTGGACGCGCCTGCGGTCTTTGACAGCTATCGCGTCGGCTTGAGCCTCGGCGATGCCCTCAAACGTTCCGCACCGGCCGGGGCGGTTGCGCTCCGGCCGATGCGTGATTCATTACTTCAGGGCCAGCGTTCCCTGGTCCACGGCGACGCCGGGGCCCATGGTCGAGCTGACCGAAATCTTCTGCAGGTAGTGGCCCTTGGCGCTGGCCGGCTTGGCCTTGATCAGGTCCACCAGCAGCGCTTCCAGGTTGCCCTTCAGCGAGGCGTCGTCGAAGTCCGCCTTGCCGATCGTGCAGTGGATGATGCCGGCCTTGTCGGTGCGGTAACGCACCTGGCCGCCCTTGGCGTTCTTGACCGCCTCGCCCGGGTTCGGGGACACGGTGCCCACCTTCGGGTTGGGCATCAGGCCGCGCGGGCCGAGCAGCTGGCCCAGCTTGCCCACCACGCGCATCGCGTCGGGGGTGGCGATCACGACGTCGTAGTTCAGGTCGCCGGCCTGCATCTTCTCGGCCAGGTCGTCCATGCCCACCGCCTCCGCGCCGGCAGCCAGGGCCTCGTCGGCCTTGGCGCCCGCCGGTGCGAACACCGCAACACGAACGCTCTTGCCGGTGCCGGCGGGCAGCACGGTCGAACCGCGCACCTGCTGGTCGGATTTGCGCGCGTCCACGCCGAGGCGCACCGCCACGTCAACGGACTCGACAAACTTCGCCTTGGTGGCGGTCTTGACGATCTTGATGGCGTCGTCGAAGGCGTAGGATTTGCCCGGCTCGACGGCGGCCTTGATTGCTTTCTTGCGCTTGGTCATCGCCATGTCTTAACCCTCCACCGCCAAACCCATGCTGCGGGCCGAACCCGCAATCGTACGCACCGCCGCTTCCAGGTCCGCCGCCGTGAGGTCGGCCTCCTTGGCTTTGACGATCTCTTCCAGCTGGGCGCGCGTCACCTTGCCGACCTTGTCGGTGTTGGGACGGTTGGAACCCACGCTGACGCCGGCGGCCTTCTTCAGCAGCACCGCGGCAGGGGTGCTCTTGGTGACGAAGGTGAAGGTACGGTCCGAGTACGCGGTGATGATCACCGGAGTCGGCAGGCCGGGCTCGAGCTTGGAGGTCGCGGCGTTGAATGCCTTGCAGAACTCCATGATGTTCAGGCCGCGCTGGCCGAGGGCAGGACCCACCGGCGGCGACGGGTTCGCCTGGCCGGCCTTGACCTGCAGTTTGATATAGCCAACTACTTTCTTTGCCATGTCACAACTCCTGCGAGTGCAAGCGCCTGCGCGTCTCGCAACGGCAGGCTCCTCGCGATTGATGCCGGGCGAACCACTCGTCCGGCGGATGGGTTATCCGTCAGGCCTTTTCGACCTGACCGAATTCGAGCTCGACCGGGGTCGAACGTCCGAAGATCAGCACCGCCACGCGAAGGCGGCTCTTCTCGTAGTTGATTTCCTCGACCACGCCGTTGAAGTCGTTGAAGGGACCATCGACGACGCGGACCATCTGGCCGGCTTCGAACAGCACCTTGGGACGCGGCTTCTCGACGCCTTCCTGGACGCGGTCCAGGATTGCCGCAGCCTCGTGGTCGGCGATCGGCAACGGCCGCGCGGCGGTACCACCGATGAAACCCATCACCTTCGGGGTTTCCTTGATCAGGTGCCAGCACTCGCTGTCGATGCGCGGAATGCCGCCCTCATCGGTCGTGGCGATCTGGACCAGCACGTAACCGGGGAAGAACTTGCGCTCGGAGCGGCGCTTCTGGCCGGCGCGCATTTCCACGATTTCTTCCGTGGGAACGAGCACCTCGCCGAAGCGGTCTTCCATTTCTTCGCGAGCGATGCGGTCACGCAGCGCCTGGGCCACCGTCTTCTCGTAACCCGAATAGGCGTGGACGACATACCAGCGCTTGTTGGTTCCGCCGCTTTCCGCGGTGGGACTGTTGTCTGAACTCTGCACTTGTGTCATCTCCTCAACGTCCAAGCAGCCACTTCACCGCCGCCTGGATGACGACATCGAATCCGGCCAGGATCAGGCTCAGGATCACGACTGCCAAAACCACCACCCAGGTGGTGCGCATTGCTTCCTGGCGCGTGGGCCAGACCACCTTGCGCAACTCGAAGTGGGATTCCGAGAGGAACTCGCGGGTCTGCACACCCTTGTGGCTGACCATGAAGACCGCCGCGCCAAGGACCAGACCGCCCACCACCAGCAGGGCGCGGATGCCGCCCGGCCACTGGTCGAACCAGTAGAAGCCGAATACGCCTGCGGCCACCAACAGCACCGCGGCCACGTATTTCAGGATGTCGCCCGTGCTTTGCTCAGCCTTGGTGTTCAATCGACCTTCCGCTTGTGGCACGCCAGGAGGGACTCGAACCCCCAACCTGCGGTTTTGGAGACCGCTGCTCTGCCAATTGAGCTACTGGCGTATTGACTGGTTCCGGAAAAGGCAACGGCGGCTGAAGCCGCCTTGCCAATCCTTCCTGTTACGCCAACAGGCCACCCCTTGCAGGGCGGCCCGGGCGCTTGAAATTACTTGATGATCTTGGACACCACGCCGGCGCCGACGGTGCGGCCACCTTCGCGGATCGCAAAACGCAGGCCTTCGTCCATCGCGATCGGGTTGATCAACGTCACCACCATCTTCACGTTGTCGCCCGGCATCACCATCTCCACGCCCTCGGGCAGCTCGCAGGCGCCGGTGACGTCGGTGGTGCGGAAGTAGAACTGCGGACGGTAGCCCTTGAAGAACGGCGTGTGACGGCCACCCTCGTCCTTGCTCAGGATGTACACCTCACCTTCAAACTCGGTGTGCGGCTTGATCGAACCGGGCTTGCACAGCACCTGGCCGCGCTCGACGTCGTCACGCTTGGTGCCGCGCAGCAGCAGGCCGGCGTTGTCGCCCGCCTGACCCTGGTCGAGCAGCTTGCGGAACATCTCGACACCGGTGACGGTGGTCTTGACGGTCGGGCGGATGCCGACGATCTCGATCTCCTCGCCCACCTTGATGATGCCGCGCTCGATGCGACCGGTCACCACGGTGCCGCGACCGGAGATCGAGAACACGTCCTCGACCGGCATCAGGAACGCCTTGTCCACGTCGCGCTCGGGCTCCGGGATCCAGCTGTCCAGTGCATCGACCAGCTTGATGATCGAGGGCACGCCGATATCGCTCTGGTCGCCTTCCAGTGCCTTCAGCGCCGAACCGGTGATGATCGGGGTGTCGTCGCCGGGGAAGTCGTACTTGGACAGAAGCTCGCGCACTTCCATCTCCACCAGCTCCAGCAGCTCGGCGTCGTCCACCATGTCCGCCTTGTTCAGGTAGGACACGATGTAGGGCACGCCGACCTGGCGGGCCAGCAGGATGTGCTCGCGGGTCTGCGGCATCGGGCCGTCAGCGGCCGAGCACACCAGGATCGCGCCATCCATCTGCGCCGCACCGGTGATCATGTTCTTCACGTAGTCGGCGTGCCCGGGGCAGTCGACGTGTGCGTAGTGGCGGTTCGGGGACTCGTACTCGACGTGCGAGGTCGAGATCGTGATGCCGCGTGCCTTCTCTTCGGGGGCACGGTCAATCGCGTCGTACGCGCTGAACTCGCCACCAAAACGCTCCGCGCCAACCTTGGTCAGCGCTGCAGTCAACGTGGTCTTGCCGTGGTCAACGTGACCGATCGTGCCGACGTTCACGTGCGGCTTGGTGCGCTCGAATTTACCCTTGGCCATGATTGTCGCTTCTCGCTGTGGGACGGTGTTCTGGATGGTAGGTGTGGTGCTCACGACTGGAATCGAACCAGTGACCTCCTCCTTACCAAGGAGGTGCTCTACCGACTGAGCTACGTGAGCGAATTTTTCAAACAGACCATTTCAGCAGGGTCAAAAACGTCGCGACATCAATGGAGCGGGAGACGGGGATCGAACCCGCACCATCAGCTTGGAAGGCTGAGGTTCTACCATTGAACTACTCCCGCGCCGGACAAACCTGCTTGGGTGCTGCGCCGACGGATGGTTAGTCTATCGGTTTGTTGCCTTGCGTCTACCAGCACGCGACGGGCGCGAAGCTGGTGGAGGGAGGTGGATTCGAACCACCGAAGGCGTAAGCCAGCAGATTTACAGTCTGCCCCCGTTGGCCGCTTGGGTATCCCTCCAAAGAGCCCGCAATTCTGAGGGGCTTTTGCGCGCTTGTCAACGGCGGGCGAAAGATATTTGCCCAGGCTGCTGAAAATGCGACCTCGCGCCGCAGCGGAGGCTACACGTTGAAGCGGAAATGCAACACATCGCCTTCCTGGACCTTGTACTCCTTGCCCTCAAGGCGCATGCGCCCGGCCTCGCGCGCGCCGGTCTCACCCTGGTACTTGATGAAGTCGTCATAGCCGATGGTCTCGGCGCGGATGAAGCCCTTCTCGAAGTCTGTATGGATGACCGCGGCGGCCTGTGGTGCGGTCGCCCCGCCCTTGACCGTCCAGGCGCGCACTTCCTTGACCCCGGCGGTGAAATAGGTCTGCAGCCCGAGGAGCTTGTAGGCGGCGCGAATGACGCGGTTGAGGCCGGGCTCGTCCAGGCCCATGTCGGCCAGGAACGCATCGCGGTCCTCGTCGTCGAGCTGGCTGAGTTCCTCTTCAATCGCTGCCGAGACCGGCACCACCTCGGCGCCTTCGGCTTCCGCCCGCGCTCGCACCGCATCCAGGTGTGGATTGTCCTCGAAGCCGTCCTCCAGCACGTTGGCGATGTACAGCACCGGCTTCAGGGTCAGCAGGAACAGGTCGCGCAGCGCCAGGCGGTCATCGTCGGACAGGTCCAGTGCCCGGGCCGGCTTGCCGGCATCCAGGCCATCGCGCACGCGGGTGAGCACGTCGACGCGGATCTTCGCGTCCTTGTCGCCGGTCTTGGCGGAGCGCTCGGCGCGCTGCAGCGCCTTCTCGACCGAATCCAGATCGGCCAGGGCCAGCTCGGTATCGATGGTGTCGATATCCGACAGCGGATCGATGCGGTTGTTGACGTGGATGATGTCGTCGTTCTCGAAGCAGCGCACCACGTGGGTGATCGCGTCCACCTCGCGGATGTGGGCGAGGAACTTGTTGCCCAGACCCTCGCCACTGGCCGCGCCGGCGACCAGACCGGCGATGTCGACGAATTCGACCGCGGTGGGCAGGCACTTCTGCGGCTTGACGATCTCCGCCAGCGCGTTCAGGCGCGGATCGGGGACCGGCACCACGCCCACGTTCGGCTCGATCGTGCAGAACGGGAAATTGGCGGCGGCAATGCCCGCCTTGGTCAGGGCATTGAAAAGGGTCGACTTGCCTACGTTGGGAAGGCCGACGATGCCGCATTTGATGCCCATGACGCTGTACTCGCTTTCAATATGAGGGGTGGAACCAATGGTGTAGCAATGACGAAGCGGGCTTCAGGCCCGGGGCGTGTGCAGGCGCTTCATCGCCTCGCTGAAATCGCCGGCAACCGCCAGCGGCAGCACGTCGATCGCATCGCCAATGGCGCGCAGGATCATCGCCTCGTCGTCCGCGCCGGGCCGGCCCAGCACCCAAGGGGTGACCTGATCCTTGTGGCCCGGATGGCCGATGCCGATCCGCAGCCGGTGGAAACGGCCGTGGGCGAGCAGTCGCATGGTGTCGCGCAGTCCATTCTGGCCCCCGTGACCACCATCAAACTTCAGGCGGGCGGTGCCGGGTGGGAGGTCGAGCTCATCGTGCGCCAGCAATGCCTGCTCGGGCTCGATCTTCCAGTAATTCAGCGCGGCGGTTACCGACTTGCCGGACAGGTTCATGAAGGTCGCAGGCTTGAGCAACCAGATCGGCTGCCCGGCAATCTGGACCTTCGCCGCTTGCCCGGACAGTTTTGATTCCAGGCTGAAACGGACACCCAGGCTTTCCGCCAGGGCGTCCACAAACCAGAACCCGGCATTGTGCCGGGTCCGGAGGTATTCAGGACCGGGATTCCCCAGTCCGACGATCAGGCGCAAACCGGCCATGACAGGCGAGCAAGCCGCAAGCCGGGGCTTCCGCGATTGCGGTTGCCCCAGCGAATTGCAGGCTTACTCGTCGTCCTTCTTCTCGTCCGAATCGACCTTGGTGGCCGGCACATCGGCGGCATCGGTGTCGTCTTCGACTTCCGGCTCCGGCTCGACTTCCACGCGACCCTTGCGCGCCACGACCACGGCGGTGTCGTACTCCTCGCCCAGCGCCAGGCTCGGGATCTCGACGCCCTCGGGCAGCGGGATCTGCGAGAGGTGGATGGTGTCACCCAGCTCCAGCTTGGACAGGTCGACCTCGATGTTCTCCGGCAGATCCTTGGGCAGGCAGCTGACGTCGACGTGGTTCAGCTCCTTCATGATGATCACGTCGGCGTTCTTGCCGGCCGGCGAGATGTCCTCGTTGATGAAGTGCAGCTGCACCTGGGTGCGCAGCACTTCCTTCTGGTTCACCCGCATGAAATCCAGATGCATGATGATCTGCTTGAACGGGTGGCGCTGCATGTCACGCAGCAGCACGCTCTCGACCTTGCCGTCGACGTCCAGGTCCAGGATGGTCGAGTAGAACCACTCGTTCTGGCTGGCGACCCAGATCTTTTCCTGGTCGAGCACGACGGGCTGCGGAGCGGCGTCGCCGCCGTAGATGATGGCCGGGATCTTGCCCGCGTGACGCAGGCGGCGGCTCGCACCCTTCCCCTCGACACTGCGGCCAGAGGCCTTGATGGTTTGATCGGACATTGCTTGTTTACTCGCTTGTGTTGCAGGTGTGGCCACCTCGCGGCGGCCGGGAAAGACTCACCCGCGACCAGGTGAGCCATAAAAAAAGTGCGGCGGTCAGTCGACGTAGAGCGAGCTGACCGACTCGCCGAAAGCGATCCGGCGGATCGTCTCGGCCAGCAGCTCGGCGACGCTGAGCTGGCGGACCCGGCCGCACTCGCGCGCGGCCTCGGTCAGCGGAATGGTATCGGTGACCACCAGCTCGTCGAGTTCGGAATTGCGGATGTTGCTGATCGCCGCGCCCGACAGCACCGCGTGGGTGCAGTAGGCAACGACCTTGGTCGCGCCACGCGCCTTCAACGCGGCAGCGGCGGCGCACAGGGTGCCCGCGGTATCGACGATGTCATCGACCAGCACGCAGGTCTTGCCGTCCACGTCGCCGATGATGTTCATCACGGTGGACACGTTGGCCTTGGGCCGGCGCTTGTCGATGATCGCCAGGTCCGCATCATCCAGCCGCTTGGCGATCGCCCGCGCGCGCACCACCCCGCCCACGTCCGGGCTGACAACGACCATGTTGTCGGTGCCGTGCGCGCGCCAGATGTCGGCCAGCAACAGCGGCGAGGCGTAGACGTTGTCGACCGGCATGTCGAAGAAACCCTGGATCTGGTCGGCATGCAGGTCGATCGTAAGCACCCGGTCGCAATCCACCGCGGAAAACATCTTGGCGGCGACCTTGGCGGTGATCGGCACCCGCGAGGAGCGCGGACGGCGATCCTGGCGGGCATAGCCGAAGTAAGGCACCACAGCGGTGACGCTGCTGACGGAGGCGCGCTTGAGCGCATCGATCAGGACCAGCAGCTCGACCAGGTTCTCGGCGCTGGGGGCGCAGGTCGGCTGGATCACGAACACGTCCTGCTGGCGCACGTTCTCCTCGATCTCGACCTGCACCTCACCATCGGAGAACGTGCTGACCAGCGCCTTGCCCGGTCGCACGCCCAGTTCCTTGCACACCGCCCGGGCCAGTACCGGATTGGCGTTACCGGAAAAGATCAGCAGACTGCGATCACCTTGGACTTTCATGTTGGACATCGCTCAGGGCGCGGGGCCCACAGGCTTCAAAATTGGCAGGGGCGGTAGGATTCGAACCTACGAATGCCAGGATCAAAACCTGGTGCCTTAGGCCTCTTGGCGACGCCCCTGTGTAACTGGTTTCGTCCTGCCCGCAATACCGCGCAAGGGCGAGTGATCCAGGCCTGCAGCCAACCAGGCATCCAGGCCCGATGGCAACGCAGACAGCGCGGATTCGGCGGATTCGCGGCTGGCGAACTCGACGAAACACCCACTGCCGGAACCGGTCAGGTGCGGCGTGCCGACCTGCGACAGGGCAGCAAACACGGCGTCTATGGCCGGTTCGCGGCCGCGCAATACCGGCTCGAACGCGTTCCCGAGCGGTTTGCCCGAAACGAAGTCCGCTATTGTCGCGGGCTGCGCATCGCGCGTCAATTCGGCTGACTGGAAGAGCTCGGCGGTAGCGACGTGCACGCCCGGGTTGACCAGCAGGTACCACGCCCGCGGCAAATCGATCGGCGTCAACTGCTCGCCGATACCCTCGGCCCACGCATTCCGCCCGCGCACGAACACCGGCACGTCGGCTCCGAGCTGCAGCGCCAATGCCGCCAGCCGCTCCTCGCCCAGCCCGGTGCCCCACAGCGCGTCCAGCGCAACCAGGACCGTGGCCGCATCCGATGATCCGCCGCCAAAACCGCCGCCCACGGGGATGCGCTTTTCGATTGCGATGTCCACGCCCTGCGCCGATCCCGATACCGACTGCAACAGGGTGGCTGCGCGTACGGTCAGGTCGTCCGCCTCTGCCACACCAGCGAGCGGGCTGCCCTGACGAACGATCCGCGCGTCTCTCCGAACGCGCAGACGCACCGTATCGCCCCAGTCGAGCAGGCGGAACACGGTCTGCAGCAGGTGGTAGCCGTCCGCGCGACGTCCCGGAATGCGCAGGAACAGGTTCAGCTTGGCCGGCGCCGGCCACTCGCTCCAGCGCTCGGCAGCCGCATAGGGCCCGGATGAGGGACCCGTCATTGCAGCTGCATCGCGCCGGGCGGGATTTCTGCCTGCCATTCGTCGACGATCAGCTTGACCCGGGCCTCGCCACGGACCGCGTCGACCCGGCTGGGGAGCGCTGTTTCGCCCTCCGTCACCGCATCGGGGGCCCAGCGGTATTCGATCGTCCAGCCGTCCTGATCGATCCGGCGCGGCAGTCCGTCGGTGCCGTATTCGATCGTTGCTGGTGCCAGTTCGGGGGCGCGGGCGCCGCGGACCCAGTCGCCAAGTGCCACCACGGGAATGTCCCAGCCGGTCGCGGCCAGCAACAGCAGTCGGGCATCGGGGCCGGAACGTGGACCACCCTCAAGTCCTTCGAGGCGCGCCGCGTCAGCATCGCCGGTCAGTTGCCAACCCTGCCGCGTTACCGGCGCGCTGAGGGTGATCAGGTATCGCGGGCCGTCCTGACGCCATTCGATGCGGCCGCTGCCACCCTTGCCTGCATTGGAAACCGCGACGCGCCCGGCCAATGACCAGTCCGGAGTGCGGGCCAGCAAGCGTTCGCGCTGAACCTGGGACGCTTCGGCGGCGGCGACATCGGACGCTGAAATCGCCGGTCGCAGCGGCGCGCCTGCGCAGCCGGCCAGCAGCAGGCCCAGCGCGATGACGGCTACGGCAACGGAGATCCTCATGGCCCGGTCAGTTCCTTGACCCGCTTCAAGGCGCGGTTGTCGGGATCGATGCGTTCTGCTTCTTCCAGGTACTTGCGGGACTCGTCATGGCGACCGAGCGTCCACAGCACTTCGGCCAGGTGGGCGGCGATCTCGGCGTCTTTCTGCAATGCGAACGCCTGTCGAAGCGCGACCAGGGCTTCGTCGTTCCGTCCCAGCCGATAGAGCACCCAGCCGTAACTGTCGGTAATGGCGGCGTTGTCGGGCTCTGCGGCACGGGCGCGGTTGATCAGCTCCAAGGCTTCCTGGTAGCGGTCGGTTCGATCGGCAAGCGTGTAGCCCAGTGCGTTCAACGCGGCGACCGATTCGGGATCGATGACAAGGATGCGGCGCAGATCGGCCTCCGCGCGGGCGATATCATCGCCACGCTCCCAGCTCAGGGCGCGCGCGTAGAGGATTTCCAGATCGTCGGGGAACGCGGCCAGGCCACGTGAGAAAGCGTCCTTCTCGGCCGCTGCGTCCTCATCGTGCTCGTGCAGTGACGCTTCCAGGAGATAGGCATCGCGGCGCGCGGTGTCGGTGGTCGACGCATCGGCCTGCATTTCACGCAGCTGTGCAAACGCCTCGTCGGCACGATTCAGCTCATGCAGGACGTTGGCGCTGCGCAACATCGCCGGGACGCGCTGCGCCCCACCCGGGACGCCCTGATACCAGTTCAGCGCCTCGTCGTAGCGCTTCAGAAATTCGGCCACCTGGCCCAACAGCAGGCGTCGGCGCGGATCGGGCACCTGGCCGCGCGCGCTGAGCTCCTCATACAACGCCAGCAACGAGACATTGTCCTTGGCCCGGGCCAGCAGCGAGGCGCGCAGGCCGTAGGTCTGGTCGTCCTGCTCGCCGCGCGCGAGTGTGGCCTCGGCGGCGGCCAGATCGCCGAGGGTGTCGTATTCATAGGCGATGGCGAGGCGCAGTTCATCGTCATCTTCGGCGCGCTCGGCGATGGAGGCCAGGACGTCGCGCGCTTCGTCCACGCGACGGGCTTCGCGCAGCTGGCTGACCCTCAACAGGGCCACCCGCGGCTCGCCGGGAAAGCGTTTGAGCACTTCGGCGACGATGCGTTCAGCCAGCTCCGGCTGCTCAAGGCGCTGGGCCAGCCCGCCAAACGCAAGCCACGCCTGCAGGGTCGGCGGAATGCTGCCACGACGCACCAGCCCTTCCAGCACCCGCGACGACTGGGCCGGATCGCGGGCGCCGGCGATCATCACCCCCAGCACCTGCCGCCAGCCCTCGTCACCGGGCATGCCGAGCAACTGGACCAGAAAACGCTGCGCTTTGCGCTCATCACCGCGGCGCAGGGCCAGGCTGGCCTCGGCGCCGAGGAAGTTGACGCTATTGCCGCCCTGGCGTCGCCACAGCTCCAACAGACGCGCGGCGCTCTCGTCATCGCGCGACAGCAGGGCAATTCGCGTCGCCCGCTCGGTCAACGCCTCGTCGTCGGCGGCCAACGCCGCCTGCAGGTACCAGCGTGATGCCTCCTCCAGCCGACCCGCCTGAAGGGCGAACTCGGCCGCTATCAAGGGCTCGAGGGTCTCGATCACCGGATCGGCCGTGGGCACTTCGGCGGCAGGCGCGGCGCTGGCCGAAAACGCGCTTGCCAGCAGCAACAGGACGGCGGATATGAATAGGCGCAACGGTGCTTGCATCAAGGTGAATCCCTGGGAATCGGGAGGCCGGTAGAATATGGGCCTTCAGCAGCCAGCAGCTTATCGCAAGCGCCTGAACCCGCCGTCCAATCCCCATGAGTCCGGTGACCAGTCCAACCTCCAACCTGTTCGTGCTCGGGATCAACCACCAGACCGCGCCGGTCAGCCTGCGCGAGCGGGTGGCGTTCTCCAGCGAGACGATTCCTGCCGCCCTGGATTCGCTGCGCGGACTGGGCGGGGTACGAGAGGCCGCGCTGCTGTCCACGTGCAACCGCACCGAGATCTACACCGTGGTCGATGACGGCGGGCAGGCGGGGGCGAACTGGCTGGCCCCCCACCCGGCCGGGATGGACGAACGGCAGGCCTACCTCTACCGGCACGCCGGCGCGGGCGCCGTCCGCCATCTGTTCCGGGTCGCGACCGGCCTGGATTCGCTGGTACTGGGGGAGCCGCAGATCCTGGGCCAGGTCAAGGATGCGTGGGCTACGGCGCGCGCGGCGGGCAGTCTGGGCAGCCAGCTCGACAGCCTGTTCCAGCACACCTTCACCACCGCCAAGCGCGCGCGCACGGACACCCGTAGCGGCGCCAACCCGGTCTCAGTGGCCTCGGCCGCCGTTCGGCTGGCGCAGGAATCCTTCGCCCGAATCGAAGACTCAACCGTGCTGCTGATCGGCGCGGGCGATACGGTCGAGCTGGCCGCGCGGCATCTGGTCCAGGCGCGAGTGAAAAGGCTGCTGGTCGCCAACCGCACCCTCGCCCACGCGCAGGAACTGGCCAGCCGGCATGGCGGGGTTGCCGTGCCGCTGGACGAGATCGACCGCCATCTTGGCCAGGCGGACATCGTGCTGTCCGCCACCGCCGCGCGAGGCGCCGTGCTGCATCGCGACCAGGTGGCCACCGCCCTGGCCCAGCGTCGACATCGGCCAATGCTGCTGCTGGACCTGGCCGTGCCGCGCGACATCGACCCGGAGGTCGCCAAGCTGCGCGACGTGTATCTGTACACGGTGGATGACCTGGAGCGCTCCATCGAGGAGAACCGGCGCAGCCGCCAGGAAGCCGCGGCGGAAGCCGAAGCCATTATCGAGGTCCAGGTCGCGCGCTTCATGGAGAGCCTGTTGGCCCGCAGTCGTACCGCGCCGCTGAAGCAGCTGCGCGCCCACGGCGACGCGGCGAAACTGGATGCGCTGGCCAAGGCCCGCCAGCAGTTGGCCAATGGCGAGGACCCGGACGCGGTGCTCGAATTCCTTGCCCACACCTTGACCAACCGCCTCCTGCACGCACCGACGATTGCGCTGCGCGAGGCCGCGATCACCGGCAATGCCGAACTGGCCCGGGCGGCCGACAAGCTCTTTCCCGCCGCCGGAAGCGCGATCCTGATGCCGGCTGAAAAGCGTGATGGTGCGAAGCCAACGCCCGGCCGCGACAGCCGCAAGTAGCCTTGCCACACGTTGCCTGGCCCGCCGATTGTTCGCCGGCCGGACCCGTCGGCGCGCCGCACCCGTTGCTGCCAACCGACCCATTCACCCCGCCCGTCCCGCGTTTTTCCAGACCCACCCCTCTCGACCCGAGACCGACCGATGACCCCCAGCCTGCGCCGCAAGCTCGAAGCCCTCGCCGAACGCCGCGAAGAACTGGAGCGCCTGCTGGCCGACCCGGATGTGATCGGCGACAACCAGCGCTTCCGCCAGCTCTCGCGCGAGTTCTCCCAGCTGGGGCCGGTGGCGACCGCGCTCGCCGACGAGGCCGCTGCCCAGGCGGACCTGGAGACGGCGCTGGCGATGCGCGGCGACCCGGAACTGGCCGAGCTGGCCGACGA
>NZ_JXSS01000005.1 GCF_000855665.1 Lysobacter sp. A03 | reverse complement strand
AGCTCTAGGCGCCTAACTGGTCATTCAAGCCGAACCCGCGAAGTCCCATTTCCGGGCAGAGTCGTGGTTCGATTTACATCTGCATCCGTCCCATGCGTTGAGGGTCGGCTTAATTCCGGTGTTAGGCCCCATGAGAAGCACATCCGAGTTTGAGACTTTCCAGCAATCGCTTCTCGCTGCAGCCCGAGGCCCATTCTTTCCTGATTGGGAGTTTCAGACCCTGTTCGGCTTGGAGCGCTCGGAGGTCGAATCAATTGCCAGCTCGTTTACACCTGCGACTCCAATCATAGGAGATGTGTCTCTCGCAATTAACAATGCAATGGGCAATCTTCTTGGCTATCCGCACGGACAAGAAGCGGCCTGGTCACAATGGATGTCCGTCACACCCACGCAGTTGCAGGCCATCTTTACGCGGTGGCAGGCCTCTGGCAATGAGGGGTGAATTCAACCACCAAGTGCGACAACCATCAGTATCCGAATAGCTTTTGGAGTGGCGTTTCGTACCCATAGCGTTTCCTCGGCCTCGTATTGAGTTTGTGAGCAATGGCGTCACATTGCTTTTGGGTCAGATTCGCCATGCTTTTGCCCTTGGGCAAGTACTGGCGGATCAGGCCGTTGGTGTTCTCGTTGGTGCCTCGCTCCCACGGGTGGTGCGGGCGGGCGAAGTACACGACGGTTCCTGTAACGGCTTCGATATGCGGATAGCCATGGAATTCGGTGCCGTTGTCGGAAGTGATGGTCAGAAACGGCGCGCCAGTCCGTTGCATCAAGCCAATGGTCCGTCGGTTCAATGCCTTGGTTGTCCGGTTGGGCAGTTTTCCAATCAGCAAGTAACCACTTGCGCGCTCCACTAGCGTCACGATGCACGGCTTCTCCCAGGAGGCGCCCCACACGGTGTCGATCTCCCAGTGGCCTTGTACTTGCCTGGACTCAACTTCCACGGGTCGCTCGTCAATCATTCGCTTGCCCTGCATCCTCCCGCGGCGTTCCGGGCCGTAGTGGCGCTTGCGCCGTTTGTAACGTCGGCGCAGCTGGACATACAGCTTTCCGCCGGCTCGCCAGTCGCGTCGCACGTGACGGTAGATGGTCTGGAAGCTGATCCGGAACTCGCCTTGCTTATGCAGCGTGCTGGCAATTTGCTCCGCGCTCCACTGTTGCTCGAGCAGTTCCTCCACCCGGGCGTACTGGACGGCATCATGGTGTGGGCCGCGGCGACTTCGCCGTGACCGGCCATTACGTTGCTGCTGCGCTTTGCTCGGACAGTAGACCGTCAGCCCGCGGGCTATGTGCTGGGTGGCATTGCGCCGGCACTCGCGGTAGATCGTGCTGCGGTGCCGGCCCAGGATCCCGGCAATCTCGGCCACTCCACGGCCTGCCTTGCGTAGCTGGGATATCAGGTATCGTTCGGGTTCGGTGAGCTGGTGGTACGTCATGGCTGGGGCTCCTTTCTCGCCAGATCAGAAGTCCCGCCAGTCTGCCAGCTCACCGCTCTTCCTCTTGCGCGCTGGTTGTCGCACTTACTATGGCAATCTTCGGCGCCTAACTGGTCGTTCAAGCCGAACCCCCGAAGTCCCATTTCCAGGCAGAGTCATTGTTCTATTTCCGCCCACCTCCGGCCTACAGCGGGGGTCGGCTTAACTACCGTGTTAGGCCGCTATGGATCACTCACCGCGCGTCCAGTTCTCAGTTCGCTACCGGCTCGGGGAGTACCTCAAGTTCGTAACGGAGCACGCATTCGATACGCAGGACGAATTGCGCATGCTCCGCGGCGTGAGGCGACTTCTGTCGCGCATCGTGCTGCGGATTGTTGCAACGCTCGGTTTCGTGTACAAGTCGTCTCGCGTCGGCCGGTGTGACTTCATCGTTGATGCCGCGGGCGTGAGCAGAGGCACCAGACGCGGTCCAGGCTCTGTGCCTTGGTCCAGGGTAAAAGCAGTCCACACCTACAGTCTCGGCTTCCTGATCGAGCTCGAGAGCGGTGCCATGCCCATACCGTTCCGCGTACTCTCACCTGAGCAGCGCAGCCAGATATGTCAGTTGGCAGCTGGGCTGCTCGTTACGGGGGCGCAGCCTAACCATTCGTCCAAGCCGAAGCCACTTCGTGGCGCGGCTTAACTCGAGCGTTAGGGCGCGTTGCTAGCTTGTCTGTGCAGGAGACAATGAAATGCTGAGACTTCTATTGGCCGCGTGGCTCGCGGGGGCTCTGGCAGCTCTTCCATCTACGGCGGAAGCTGGAACGAGCGACGCAAGCGAGGCCTTGTCCAATGCGCTAGGTACAGCGGACCACGTCACCCTGTACTTCGTCTCCCGTACTGGCGAGTATTCGTATGACGCGGATGCCATACGCTTCAAGTCTTCCATTAGGATCTATCGTTCCTGTGGTGCAAATTGTGCAAACGTCATGCATCAAGCCGTCAAACACTTGGGAGAGGCACGGATAGTCGATTGTCCTGCCAAGCAACAGCAGCAGAACATGCTGATAGACGTTGGAGAACGTGATGCTGTGGTCTATAGCAACAGCGGAAGATCTATTCAGTTTCGCGGGGGCTGCTACTTCAATTCGACAGGGCTGAGCGGAATCCTAAAGAAAAGTGGCTTCCCATTTGAGTCTTATGTTTACAGCCATAGTTCGTCCACTGCGCCCTAACTGGTCATTCAAGCCGAACCCGCGAAGTCCCATTTTCAGGCGGAGTCGGGGCTCGACTTCCATCAGTATCCGCCCCACGCGTTGCGGGCCGGCTTAATTCCGGTGTTAGGCGGCAGACCAGACATGACTAGAAGGTTCCTACAAGTAGCCGTGTTAGTCCCAGCGCTGATCGCTGGTTTGTATCTTGACGTTCAATGGGGAGCTCCAGGCGCCTGCCTAGACCTCGGCGGTAGTTTTGATTACGCGGAGTGGCAATGCAGTTACACCACGAATCATCCGTACGTGGACGTTCCGCTTTACGAACTCACCTCGTTCTGGTTCTTCATTGCGTCAATAGTCGTCTCAGCTTGGGCGTTTCTTTGGCTTCGTACGCGCCGCACTGCCGGCTAACAAGTCATTCAAGCCGAACCCACGAAGTCCCATTTCCAGACAGAGTCGTGGTTCGGCTTCCATCAGCATCCGGCCTACGCGTTGCGGGCCGGCTTAATTCCGGTGTTAGACCCCATACAAGGAGTTCGCATGTTGTCTACAGGTTTATTCGTGAGTACAGCTCTAGCTCAAGTCGCCTCGGGATCCGATCCTGCCGCATGTCTTAAGACAACTATTGGGGCATCGGGTCAAACGTCGAAAAGCGAAATCGTTAGCACCTCTGGCAGCAAAGCGCAGGACAGAGGGGCATTGCGATTCTTAAAGGCACTGGATTTTTCCCGGCTTCCTACTGGCGTTGAGCTGGACCAGACTGGATACATCATTGTTCGCGCTACGGGACCTGACACTTACACCATAGACGCGACAGATGGCAGGCTATTGGAAGCTTGCCCGGCAGCCACTCGCTCCGCAGATGGCGCCTAACAGTTCCGTAAGGAGCTTCCCGTCAACCCCGAGTGCATGATGTCCTGACCTTGAGCTTGAGGTGGTTGCTGTTGCTCTTGTTGTGCGTCTTGCAGTGCCACTCGCCAGAGTGATCGGGTGATCAAAGCGTTGCCAGACTGCATTTCCGTAATCGGTCTTGTTGGATCGGCGTTACTGATCCGGACCAGGGTAAAAACCGCACCCGAAGGCCTCTCTCATTCATCGGATTCGCCCATGCACGGGGATCAACCGTGTCATGCGATGGCGCCACCTTGTTAGTCAGGCTCTCTCCGGGGCGGTCTGACCGCTTGCTACCTGTTCGCTCTGGCGTTGAACATCGTGGGCTGTGCTGCCGTCAGGCAGCCACGGTCTGTTTTCTGGAGGTGGCCGGCCGCTGCACCATCGGGTGTTTAAGCCAGGCCTCAGCGTCGTAATCCTCGTCGCGGGCCAACATCGCCCACAGCTGTCGTGCATGTTTGTTGGCAATCGCGACCAGCACCTTGCCGAAGGGCAAGCGCTGCGCCAGGCCGCGGATCCAGATCTGCTCGGCCGTGGCCTGCTCCACGGCAACCGCATTGGCGCGCTGCAAGCTGCTT
>NZ_JXSS01000014.1 GCF_000855665.1 Lysobacter sp. A03 | reverse complement strand
GAGAGAGCGAGGAGAGTTGCAGGGCTGTTGAGATTGGGATGGAGGCGCAACCACCCATCACAAGTGCAGCAGCGACAAATAAACCACCAACAATGAATCTCATAGCTATCCTTGTCAGCTAACACCGAAATTAAGCCGACCCGCAACGCGTGGGGCGGATGCTGATTGAAACTGAGCCGCGAGTCTGCCTGCAAATGGGACTTAGCGGGGTCGGCTTGAATGACGAGTTAGGGGCTCGAGTCTATAACAGCCTTCGTGGCGCCGAGCTGCGTTTTCATAATCGCCGTAACACCTATTAGGGTGTACTAGCGGTGATTCCCGCCAGCATGCCCAAGAAGAGAATCGTACCTAAAGGAAGAAGGATGCGGATGCGGTTGGCGAATTTGCTTGCCTCCGGTGAACGCAGCTCATGGCGCCGGTCGCTGAATGCAATGCCGATGGTAGCGAGGCTGACGTTGGGGTCTGCGAGGCGAGGCATTCCTGTGTAGAACACGCTGAGCGAACCGCGACGATCGACCCACTCAGGTCGCTCCGCTTTGACCAGGGCATATAACTTAAACACCGCATGCATGTAGACGAGCGTGGTGATGAAAAAGAGAACTGTGGCAATTGAAGGTAAGACTTGCATGTGCGCCCTAACACCGTAGTTAAGCCGACCCCCGGCACGTAGTCCGAAGGTTAGCGGAAATGGATCAATGACTCTGCCTGGAAATGGGACTTCGGGGGTTCGGCTTGAACGACCAGTTAGACCGCGCCTGGTTAAAGCCCATTCGGGAGCTCGCGGAAATCATCTACTGCGGAAAGAGTGAAGCGCGGCTTACCCGCTAGATTGAGCTCAAGCCTACCAGTGAAGGTGCCAGTGAAGTCGCGCCATTTATTAGGCGGTGCCGCGGAGCTTAGACGAGTTAGGAATCTCTCGACGCTTGGGTCTGCGCTGTCGGACGCACGGCCAAGCCGAACGCCTGCGTTTGGACAGTCAGAATCCCAGAGTGTGACGCCGTGATGCAAGTCGGTTGAAGCAACGGCTATGAACGAGACCTCAGGATTCAGGTGCGACGGAGAGGCCGTAATCTCACATAGCGTGGTAGCGCTCGCCAGAGGCTCTTCGGCACACGCGCTATTAGCTGCTACCAATGCCAGCGCGCAGCTAGCAACTATGGCGGTCGTCAGCAACGTGGCTTGCGAGGGATTCATAGGGCCAGAGTTACTCTAACTGTCTAACACCGGAATTAAGCCGACCCGCAACGCGTAGGTCGGACGCTGATGAAAACTGAACCGCCGGTCTGCTTGGAAATGGGACTTCGCGGGTTCGGCTTGAACGACCAGTTAGGCATTTGTTCACCCTGTTGAGCTAGTTCACCCATCAGCCGCTTGGCTGCCTTTGTACCGTAGAGTGGACCCGAGTGCAGTGCCAGCGATAAGTGCACATACAAGTACGAGCCACTCTAAGGCGAGCAGAACTGGTGATGCCTTGCCGAGCCAGCCAGTGAGAATCTGCGCAAGCGCTGACGCCGCCGCAATTTGGACTAGCAGCGCAGCCCACGCGTGGCCCGATGCGTTGACCTGCTGATACACAGCAAGGTGGGTAAATATTGCCACACAGAACGCGAAGGAAGCAGCGGTACCCAAGAAAAGCGGCGCAACGCCAGACTCACCACCCACGGGTGCGAATAGACCTACAAACAAGCCGATTATGAACTGAACAGCGAACAGCGCGGCGGCATACTTGGCGATCTTTAGCCAGTCCAGAACGTTCTCCATCTGAGGCCTAACACCTGAATTAAGGCGACCCGCGAAGCGGGTTCGGCTTGAATGAAGTGTTAGGTGCGCGCCGACTGAGCAACGCAACCCCACCCGTCATAGTCCAAACCGTACAACTCACAAACGCAAGCCATGAAGCCAGAGACAGCTAGAAGCGCATGCTGCTCAATCGGCATGTGCACTGTGACAAGAACGCTGGGTGATGTCTCAAGATCTTGCTCCACCGCAACGCCGTACTGGTACTCGTTGATGAAACTAGCAACGATTTCAGCCTTCTCAGCTGTTGGACAACGCAGCAGGAACTCGACATCTCGGGGGAGGCCAAAACGATCGCCTTGGCTGTCTAGCCGGCGAAGGAGCTCGACGTCCGCAACTGCTGCTTCCATCAATGTCTCAACTACCGTCATTCGTGCACCTAACACCGTAGTTAAGCCGACCCCCGGCGCGTAGACCGGAGGTTAGCGGAAATTGGGCTAAGACTCTGCCTGGAAATGGGACTTCGGGGTTCGGCTTGAACGACCAGTTAGGCGCTTGTCGCACTTGCTGTGTGAATACACCCGTCATTTGACGCCACCCGCCCAAGGCAGGGTTGCGTACTGCCGGAACAATGCTTGTTGCAGCGCCCACACTTTCGGCGGCGCCACTTGACCGTAATCTGAAATGCTCCAGCTGCCCTGCGAGTCTGTGGCAGTGATCGTCACGAAGTAATCGTCGGTCCACTGGCCCATGTATTCTGTCTTTCTTGAAGCCGTCCGTGTGTCTTCAAATAGCTGCGCCAGACGCGCGTAGTCTTTCAAATCCATCTCTGCTGAGTACCGGCGAGCTTCATCTGGAAGGAGGTGGTCGTCGACAAGCAGTGCTTTACCGTCTCGATGGAGGGTCATTTTGTAGACGGGGCATTTCCCAAAGCAAGGACTACGCTCTATAGAAATGCTCTCGTACGGAATGAGCGATCGAACTCTAGCTGGATCCCGAATAGTGCTGCGCTTGGTGATCCCTTTCTGAACTTGGTCGGCCCAGGAAACGTGCTCGGCCTGCGGCACTGGTTGGCACCCCAGCAAGACTGAGAAGAGGACCACGCTAGCCAGTAATCCTTTCATGAAGGCTAACACCGGAATTAAGCCGGCCCGCAACGCGTGAGCCGGATACTGATGGAAATCGAACCGCGGGTCTGCCTGGAAATGGGACTTCGCGGGCTCGGCTTGAATGACCAGTTAGGCAATCCGCTACAGCTTGCTTCCCAACGACCAAATTTCAGAATTCGTAAGCCCCACTGACCATGAATCGTACTCCGATCTATAGTTCAGAAACTGAGGAGGCATGTCATAATTTGGTGGATCGCTGATCGAATAGGCCATTCCCTCGCGAAACCACGCCGGAACGAGCATCATCTTCACCGCTCCGAGCTCTTGGGATTGAAGCGCATGTATAAGCTCGTGCCGGACGAAGTGTGGGGCCCATGAGTTCGGAGCAATGATACTTCCGAGCTTTGGAAAGGTGATTGCTCTTTCCTCACCGCCACCAAACGACGTGTAGCAATTTGCTGTTGAGCAAAAAACTATTAAGGGTCGACCCCTTAATGGGGTGAGCGTGCTACGCACATACAGATGCGCAGAGTCATACAGCGACGTGGCCTCGGACATGCGTTCTGCATCTTCGACGCACACGGAGTCAAGGCACGTTACCCCATTCTGTTGCGGTAGCAACAGGCGTATGGGCTTTGCAAATGCCCAAGCGGAAATCGGCAGCAGGAGCAATGCGATAAGCAAACCGCGTTTCAGTAGCATGGGAGTTCTCAGTAGTGCCTAACACCGTAGCTAAGCCGACGCCCGGCCCGTAGGCCGGAGGTTGACTGAAATTGAGCAACGCGTCTGCCTGGAAATGGGACTTCGGGCGTTCGGCTTGAACGACCAGTTAGGTTGCAACCGTAGCCGAGAACACCCAGTTGCGAAAGACCAAGTTTGGAGCATTACGAGATGCCGTACCTGCGCCCGATGTGCTGCACCGCCGGCACTGACCCGATTGCGTTGGAGGGACTGAGCGAGAACCCTGCGGCGCAGGCCAGCAACTTTGTCCGGTAACCTCGATCAAGCCGGCAACCGCAAGCACGGGGAAACCAGAAGCTACGGTTACGCGGGGAAAGCAATCGTTGCGCTTGAATCACAGAAGCGCAAAACGCTTTTACTGCTACCTAACACCGGAATTAAGCCGGCCCGCAACGCGTGAGCCGGATACTGATGAAAATCGAACCGCGGGTCTGCCTGAAAATGGGACTTCGCGGGCTCGGCTTGAATGACCAGTTAGGTTGCAACCGTAGCCGAGAACACCCAGTTGCGAAAGACCAAGCATGTAGCATTGCGAGAGGAGGTACCTGCGCCCGATGTGCTGCATTGTAATGACCCAGCCCTTCCTGCACAGGTCAGATCGCTAAAGCATAAGCCTCGGCGGGGGTCTTCATGCCCAGCGCCTGGTGTGGTCGCCGGTGGTTATAGAACTGGATCCAATCGCCGATCACCCG
>NZ_JXSS01000041.1 GCF_000855665.1 Lysobacter sp. A03 | reverse complement strand
CTGTCACCCTGGATCTCGATGCGCTCCGCGCCGCCGTTGGCGCGTTGCTCGATCAACTGGTAGCGAAGGTCCTCGATCGTGTGCGTGTCCGCGTCCTGGTCGCCGTGGGCGCGCTCGGCGACGATGCGCATGCCCGAGTCCTGGTAGCGGACGCTGCCGTCGGCCACGTAGGTGCCGTCATCGCTGCGGTAGCTGAGCTGGTCGGTGCCAAGGAACTGGTCACCACGGCGCAGCGCGACATTGCCCTGGAACACGGTGTTGTCGGTCTCGCTTGCGTCGAGCGCATCGCCGGAGATGTCGGTGGGTTGATCGATGCGAGCACCGTCGATGGCGACGGGTTGCGGGGCATCGTCAAACGCCGGCACGGCGTCTTCGAGCGGACAAAGACTCCAGTCTTCGGAGGCGCGCGCAGATAACGCCGGCAGTGCCAGGGCAATGCACATCGATAAAGGGAGCAGGGGGAAGCGATTGCGCACGCGGCGATCCGGTAGGCATGGAGCGGCCGCTAGCTTGCCGCATCGACCCGAGCGCGGCAACGATGGGGTGCGGGTCGGCGATGGTTCAACGTTCATGTTTGCGCCGGTTTCAGTTCTCAAGCAGCGCGCCGACGTGGGCAATCGCGCACTCCTGGAGAGCCTTCAGGTCGTAACCACCCTCCAGCATCGAGACGAGCTGGCCGCAGGCGTGGCGTTCGGCGATCGCTACCAGCTCACCGGTCAGCCAGGCAAAATCGTCGGCGTCCAATTGCAGGTCGGCCAGCGGGTCGCGCCGATGGCCGTCGAACCCGGCCGATACCAGGACGATCTGCGGGCGGAACGCCCCCAGGGCAGGCAGCAGGTCACCCGACCAGAGTCCACGAAACGCCCCGCTGCCGGTTTGCGGCGCCAAGGGACGATTGATGGCGTTGCCAATGCCGACGTCGCTGGCCGCGCCGGTGCCCGGAAACAGGGGCGATTGATGCGTCGAGAGGTAGAGCACACGCGCATCCGCGGCAAAAATCGCCTCGGTGCCGTTGCCGTGATGGACGTCGAAGTCGACGATGGCGACCCGGGTCAGGCCGTGCATGTCGATGGCGTGGGCAGCGGCCACGGCAATGTTGTTGAACAGGCAGAAACCCATTGCCTGGACCGGGCTCGCATGATGGCCTGGCGGACGTACCGCGCAGAAAGCTCGTCGGGTCTGGCCACCCAGTACCGCATCCACCGCGTGGATTCCTGCGCCGGCGGCGTGCAGAGCCGCGTCCGCGGAGCCCGGGCTGAGCACTGTCTCCGGGTCGATATGCAGTGTGTCGTCGGCATCCCGGAAGCGGCTGTCGAGTATCAGCGCCACCAGATCCGCGCGATGCACCCGCATCATCTGCGCGCGGGTGGCAGCAGGCGCGTGCTGCCACCGTTCGGCCGGCCAGCGCGCGGAGATGGCTTCCACCACCGCCTCCAGGCGCGCCGGACTCTCGGGGTTGCCCGGACCGGGTCGATGTTCCAGGCAAGCCGGGTGGGTATACAGGCGCAACAGCGGTGCGCGTTTGCCCACGACGATCAGCCTTTCCGGCGCTCGTGGTCCCAGACCACTTCACCGTGGCCGCTGCCTCGCGCGAGGACCCGCGCCAGGACGAACAGCAGGTCCGACAGCCGGTTCAGGTAGCGGATCGCCTCGGGACGCACGGACTCCTCGCGCGCAAGGGTGACCGTCGCGCGTTCGGCGCGGCGGACCACGGTGCGCGCGATATGGCAACGTGCGCCGGCCTCGCCGCCGCCGGGCAGGATGAACTCCTTCAGCGGTGGCAGGTCCTCGTTGAAAGCGTCCAGATGCTGCTCGAGCCGGTCCACGTCGGTGGTGGTGATCGCCGCGTGGCCCGGGATGCAGAGCTCTCCGCCGAGGTCGAACAACTGGTGCTGGATCGAGACCAGCAGGTCGCGGATGGGGTCCGGGACTTCGACCGCGAGCAACAGGCCTATCGTCGAATTGGCCTCGTCAATCGTGCCGTAGGCGTTGACCCGGGCCGAATCCTTGCCGGTGCGGGTTCCGTCACCCAGACCGGTACTGCCATCGTCACCGGTGCGCGTGTAGATCCGGGAAAGGCGGTTGCCCATGGCGCCGGCTCAGACGGTTTGCGGGCGCAGGGAAGGCACGCGCGAGCGCAGCAGTTCAAAGCCGCCAAACAGGACCGCCGAGTAGAACAGCGTTCCCAGCACGCTCCACTTGAAAAACGGAATGCCGGCGACGTACGCGGCGGCCAATCCAGCCGCGGTCTTCGGGTACATCGCATCGAAGGCGAACACGCTGAAGTTGGTAACCAGGAAGAACAGGACCGACCCTGCCAGCGAGTAGCCCAGGACCGAGCCGCTGCTGACCTTTCCGCGCATCCCGAAGCCCATCACCGTTGTCACAACGATGCAGCCGTAGACGATCCAGATGCCGATGCCGCTGAACCAGCTGGCGTAGAGGCCGCCGTTGACGCCTGCGAGCACCAGATCGGAGACGAACAGGCCGATCAAGGGCATCAGCAACGCCCAACTGCGGTTGGCGAAATACGCGCCACCGAAGAGTGCGATCGCGGTGATCGGAGAGAAGTTGGGCGGGTGAGGCAGGACCCGGGTCAGCGCGGCGAGCACGATCAGTGCGACGAGCACGAGCGGGCCGGCGGTCAGCAGGGAGCGGGAAGCGGAATTTTTCATCGTGGCTGGGTGTGGAACGACGGAGCCGTTAGCATAGCGCAATGGCCGCATCGTCCCGATTCCCCGAATCCGCACCCCTCTCCGACAATGTTGTGGACGCCGCTGGCATCGCCGCTGCGGGCACCCCCGAGGCGCCGGTCGTCCATGACGTTCTGATCATCGGCGGCGGGCTGGTCGGCTCCAGCCTCGCGATCGCCTTGGAGCCGTTGGGGATCAACGTCGGGCTGGTGGAGGCGGTCGCTCCCGGCCCCTCCGATGCCAGCGTGTTCGATCAGCGCAACCTCAGCTTTGCCGAGGCGACCGTCAACGCGCTGACCGCGCTGGGTGTGATGCAGGAGCTTGCCGCGCCGGGCGGACCGATCAAGCGGATCCATGTCAGTCGTCGGGGCGACTTCGGCCGCAGCGTTCTGAAAGCCGCCGATCACGATCGCGGCGAATTCGGCCGGGTGGTGGTCGCGCGGGACTTCGGCGATGCGCTGGAGAAGCGCCTGACCGGACTGCAGCGTCTGCAGCGCTACCGCCCCGCGCGGTTCCTGGGGTTTGCAGACACCTCCCACAGCGACTTCAGGGCGGTGAGGCTGGCGGACGGCGACGGTGAGCGCACTGTGCTGGCGCGCCTGGTGGTGGGCGCCGACGGTACCCGCAGTGCGGTGCGCGCCGCACTGGGCATCGGCACCAGTGAGCACGATTACCGGCAAACGCTTTTTGTCACCCGGCTGCGCACCGACCGTGCTCCCGACGGCACCGCCTATGAGCGCCTGGGCGATGACGGTCCGACCGCATTGCTGCCCCGTGGCGATCGCCACTACGGGCTGGTCCATGCGGTTGCACGCGAAGAGGCCGAGGCCGTCGCAGCGCTGGATGAAGCCGGCTTTTTGCAGCGGGTCCAGGAGGCCTTCGGCTGGCGCGCGGGGCGGTTCCTGTCCTGCGGTCCTCGGGTGGCGTATCCGCTGGTGCGGGTGCTGGCCGATCGACAGGTCGCAGAGCGCGCCGTGCTGGTCGGAAACGCCGCCCAGACCATTCACCCGCTGGGCGCGCAGGGCTTCAACCTGGGCTTGCGGGATGCCCTGACGCTTGCCGAACTGCTCAGCAACGCGCGCGACGCCTCCGCGCAGGCCGATTGCGCTGACGCCGAGCTGCTGTCCGCGTATGTCACCGCGCGCGCGGAAGACCGGCGCCGGACTCTGGCGTTCTCTGACGGGCTGGCGCGTTTGACCGCCAACCCTTCCGAGCTGCTCCGACCGCTGCGCAGTATTGGCCTGCTCGCGATCGACCGCTTGCCATCGCTGCAGGCCGAGGTGGTGGCTGGCGCACTGGGTTATCGGGCCGATGTGCCCGCGCTGTGCCGTCCGGACGGAGCGCAATCATGAGTCGGCGCGGCGTCCTTGATGCGGTGGTGGTGGGTGCCGGGGTCGTCGGTACCGCGGCGGCGCTGGGACTTGCGCGGCAGGGCTTGCAGGTGGCGCTGGTCGAGGGCCGCGAGCCAGCGCCATGGCGCCACGACGTGCCTGACCTGCGCGTGTTCGCCGTCGCTCCTGACAACATCGCCCTGCTGGAACGTCTCGGCGTATGGGAGGCGATTCGCAGCACTCGGGCCCAGCCGTATCGAAACATGCATGTTTGGGATGCAGCAGGCGGGGGCACGCTGGCCTTCGACGCCGACCGCCTGGGTCGCCGCGAACTGGGCTGGATCCTCGAAAACGGGCTGCTGATCGATCGACTCTGGAAGGCCGCGCTGGCCGCCGGGGTGGAGCTGCATTGCCCCGACAAGGTCATCGCGCGGGAGCACGGCGAGGATGATCGCAGCGAGGTCCTGACGCTGGCATCGGGCAATCGGTTACGCGCCCGGCTGGTGGTGGCCGCCGACGGCGCCGACTCCCAGTTGCGGCAGATGGCCGGAATCGACGCCCCGCGCCACGACTACGGCCAGCGTGGCCTGGTGGGCTTCATCCGCCA
>NZ_JXSS01000039.1 GCF_000855665.1 Lysobacter sp. A03 | reverse complement strand
GGGCGCGGTGCGCGAGACGCTGGCCCGGCTCGCGCTGGAAGAGCACGTCATCGCCGAAGGGGCCGGCGCGCTGGCCCTGGCCGCCGGCCGCCGGGTCGCCGGGCGGCGCAAATGCGCGGTCGTGTCGGGCGGCAACATCGACGCCAGCGTGCTGGCCCAGTTGCTCTCCGAGGTCCGCCCGCGCGCACCGCGCCGCCCACGTCGTCGCAGCCGCGACATCGCGCCGCCCACCCATACCCCTGCGGTACGCCCCCTTTCCCCTGCCAGCACGGCCTCTGCGCCGTCCCGCCCCGTGGACGAACCCACGGCAGCGCCCACTCCCGAGGTAGTTCCAGCATGAGCACCCACGAACCCGACGTAGTCATCACCAAACCTGTACCGGCCGAGCACGTACGCATCTTCGACACCAGCCTGCGCGATGGCGAACAGTCCCCCGGCTGCAGCATGACCGCGCCGCAGAAGCTGCGTTTTGCCCACGCGCTGGCCGATCTCGGCGTGGACGTGATCGAGGTCGGCTTCCCGGCCAGCTCGGAGGCGGAAGTCGAGGCCACCCGGCGGATCGTGCGGGAAGTGCGCGGCTCGACCCTGGCGGCACTGGCGCGTTGCCACGCCGGCGACATCCAAGCCAGCGTGCGCGCCCTGGAAGGCGCCGAAGACGCGCGCATGCATGTGTTCCTGTCCACCAGCCCGCTGCATCGCGAGCACAAGCTGGGCCTGAGCAAGGAGCAGGTGATCGAACGCGCGGTGATGGGCGTGGAAATGGCACGGCGCTACTTCGACGACGTCGAGTTCTCGGCCGAGGATGCCCTGCGCACCGAGCCCGAGTTCCTGGTCGAGGTCTGCAGCGCGGCCATCGCCGCCGGCGCGACCACGCTGAACATTCCCGACACGGTCGGCTACACAACGCCGGCGGAGATCCGCGCGCTGTTCGAGTACCTGCGCGCCAACGTGCGGGACGCGGAGCGCGCGGTGTTCAGCGCCCACTGCCACGACGACCTGGGACTGGCGGTCGCCAACAGCCTGGCGGCGATCGAGGGCGGGGCGCGGCAGGTCGAGTGCACCATCAACGGCATCGGCGAGCGTGCCGGCAACTGCGCGCTGGAAGAGCTGGTGATGGCGCTGAACGTGCGCCGCAGCTACTTCAACGCGACCACCCGCATCGATACGCGCCGGCTGGTGCCGACCTCGCGCCTGCTGTCGCGGATCACCGGCATGCACGTGCAGCGCAACAAGGCGATCGTCGGCCAGAACGCGTTTGCCCACGAGTCCGGCATCCACCAGCACGGCATGCTCAAGCACCGCGGCACCTACGAGATCATGCGTCCGCAGGACGTGGGCTGGGAGGAGTCGCAGATGGTGATGGGCCGCCACAGCGGCCGCGCCGCCCTGAGCGACCGGCTGCAGACCCTGGGCCTGGCGGTCGACGACACCCGCCTGAACGAGGTCTTCGAAGCGTTCAAGGTGCTGGCCGAGAAGAAGCGCGAGGTCTTCGACGCCGACCTGGAGACGCTGGTGCTGGGTACCGATGCATCGGTGCGACGCGGCTTCCGGCTGCTGCGGGTGCACTCCTCCACCGGAGTCGGTGACGGCTGGCTGCCGACCGCCAGCGTGCGCCTGACCAAGCCGTGCGGCGCGGTCGCCGAAGAGGCGGCCGTCGGCGACGGACCCGTGCACGCGTTGTTTGCCGCACTTTCGCGGGCCACGGAGATCCCACTGGAGATCGACAGCTTCCAGATCTCCAGCATCACTGCAGGCGATGACGCCCAGGGCCAGGCCAGCGTCGTGGCGACCCTCGACGGCGTCGAGCACACCGGCTCGGGCACCAGCACGGATATCCTGGAAGCCTCCGCGCTGGCGTGGCTGGACATCGCCAACCGCATCCACCGTGCCGGCAGCGGCGCGCCGCGCACCCTGTTCGACAAGCTGTGGGACAACCATCTGGTCAGCGCGGAGAGCGATGCCTCGCCCGCGGTCCTGTACATCGACCTGCACCTGATCCACGAGGTCACCACGCCGCAGGCCTTCACCGAGCTGGATGCGCGCGGATTGAAGGTGCGCCGCCCGGAGCTGACCAAGGGCACGCTGGACCACTCCACCCCGACCCTGCCGCGCAACGCGGACGGCAGCCTGCCCTACGCGACGCCCGAAGCCGAGAAGCAGGTCGCGACCCTGCGCGACAACGCGGCGCGCCACGGCATCGAACTGTTCGATTTCGACAGCGACCATCGCGGCATCGTCCACGTGATCGGACCCGAACTGGGCCTGACCCAGCCTGGCATGACGGTGGTCTGCGGCGACAGCCACACCGCCACCCACGGCGCGTTCGGCGCGCTGGCGTTCGGCATCGGCACCAGTGAGGTCGGCCACGTGCTGGCTACCCAGTGCCTGCTGCAACGCAAGCCGCACACGCTGGCGATCACCATCGACGGCCAGCTGGGCCCGTCGGTCACCGCCAAGGACCTGATCCTGCACGTGATCGGGGTCATCGGCGTCAACGGCGGCACCGGTCACGTCATCGAGTACCGCGGCAGCGCCATCCAGGGCCTGTCGATGGATGAGCGGATGACGGTATGCAACATGTCGATTGAAGCCGGCGCCCGCGCGGGCCTGATCGCTCCCGACGAGACCACCTTCGCGTATCTGCGCGGCAAGCCGCGCGCGCCGCAGGGCGAGGCGTTCGAACAGGCCGTCGCGCGCTGGCGCCAGCTGCGCAGCGACGAGGGCGCGCGCTTCGACCGTGAGGTCCGGATTGATGCGGCCGACATCAGGCCCACCGTGACCTGGGGCACACACCCCGGCCAGGTGACCGCGATCGATATGCCACTGCCGCCCTCGGCCAGCGTTGACGACACCAAGGCGCTGGCCTACATGGGTTTCACCGGTGGCCAGCCGCTGGCAGGACAGCCGGTGGACGTGGTGTTCATCGGCAGTTGCACCAACTCGCGTCTGGACGACCTGCGCCAAGCGGCGGGGATCCTGCGCGGCCGCAAGGTGCACCCCCGCGTGCGCATGCTGGTGGTACCCGGTTCGGTGCAGATCAAGCGCGACGCCGAGGCCGAGGGGATCGACCGGATCGTCCTGGACGCCGGCGCCGAGTGGCGCGAGCCGGGATGCTCGATGTGCATCGCGATGAACGGTGATCTGGTCGCTCCGGGGCAACTGGCGGTGTCCACCAGCAACCGCAACTTCGAAGGCCGCCAGGGCCAGGGGGCACGCACCGTGCTCGCCTCTCCGCTGACCGCCGCGGTATGCGCAGTGCGCGGGGAGATCACCGACCCGGTTGCGTTCCTGCGTGAGCAAAACCCGTCCCCACCGGCAGTGGATGCACAACCCCGCACCATCGCCGCGGAGGCAACGCCATGAGCGCCATCACCGAACTGCGCTCGCGCACCGTTGTCCTGCGCGAACGCAACATCGATACCGACCAGATCATCCCCGCGCGCTTCCTGACCACCACCGAGCGCAAGGGTCTGGGCCGGTTCGCCTTCCATGACTGGCGGCAGCGCGCCGACGGCACGCCGGACCCGGCATTTCCCTTCAACGACCCGGCCAACCGCGACGCGCAGATCCTGGTTGCAGGCCGCAACTTTGGCTGCGGCTCATCGCGCGAACACGCGCCCTGGGCCCTGCTCGACCTCGGCCTGCGGGCGGTGATCAGCGCCCAGATCGCCGACATCTTCCGCAGCAACGCGCTCAAGAACGGCCTGCTGGCGATTGTCCTGCCCGACGCGGTGGTTGATGAGTTGCTCGCCCAGCCCGGCATCGAGCTGCACATCGACGTGGCCCGCGGCACCGTCCGCCTGCCGGACGGGCGGGAGTTCGAGTTCCCGCTGGATGAGTTCGCGCGCACGTGCCTGCTGGAAGGCGTCGACCAGCTCGGCTACCTGCTCAAGCAAGAACCCGCAATCGCCCGCTACGAGGAACAGAACCATGCACGCTGACATTGTTGTCCTGCCCGGCGACGGGATCGGCCCGGAAGTCACCGCCGCCGCGGTGCAGGTACTGCGCGCGATCGAGTCCACCTACGGGCACCGCTTCAGCTTCCACGAACATTTGATCGGCGGCGCCGCGATCGACGCCACCGGCGAGGCCTTGCCGCAGAGTTCGCTGGATGCCTGCCGCACCGCCGACGCGGTACTGCTGGGCGCCGTGGGCGGACCGAAATGGTCCGATCCAAAGGCGAGCGTGCGCCCCGAGCAGGGCCTGCTGGCGCTGCGCAAGGCGCTGGGGCTGTACGCCAACCTGCGCCCGGTCAAACCGCACCCGGCCGCGCTGGGCGCCTCGCCGATCAAGCCACACCTGCTCAACGGCGTGGATCTGGTCGTGGTGCGCGAGCTCACCGGCGGCATCTACTTCGGCCAGAAACAGCGCACCGCCGACCGCGCCAGCGACCTGTGCGAGTACAGCGTCGCCGAGGTCGAGCGCGTCGTCCGCCGCGCCGCCGAACTGGCCCGCCAGCGCCGCGGCCACCTGACCTCGGTGGACAAGGCCAACGTGCTGGAAACCTCGCGGCTGTGGCGCGAAGTGGCCACCCGCGTGGTCGCCGAGGAGTTTCCCGATGTCACCCTGGAGCACCAGCTGGTGGACTCCATGGCTATGCACCTGCTGTCGCGGCCGCGCGAGTACGACGTGATCGTGACCGAGAACATGTTTGGCGACATCCTCACCGACGAGGCCTCGATGCTGGCCGGTTCGATGGGCCTGCTGCCCTCCGCGTCCCTCGGTGACGAAGGTGCGGGCCTGTACGAGCCGATCCACGGCTCGGCGCCGGACATCGCCGGGCGCGGTATCGCCAACCCGTATGCGGCGATACTCAGTGGGGCGATGCTGCTGCGCCACTCGCTCGGCCTGGACGACGAGGCGGACTGCGTGGAGCAGGCGGTATCGCAGGCACTGGACGCAGGTGCCTTCACCGCCGACATCAACGGCAGCGGCACTGCGATCGGCACACAGGCCGCCACAGCGGCGGTGCTGGAGCACCTGCAGGTCCGCTGTTACGC
>NZ_JXSS01000006.1 GCF_000855665.1 Lysobacter sp. A03 | reverse complement strand
GTGACGAAGTTGTTGACGTCCCCTTGATCCGCTGTATGATGTGCGGCTCCCTTGGCTGCTTTGGCAGCAAGGTTCGGAACGCGGCGTTGAGGCCGGTTCCGACGATCTTTGACAGTGTGCGCAGGTGACTTGTGCGGGCGTCTGGCCGGTGGACGGTTGTCCATTAGCAGATGTTCGACACAGTCCAAATGAAACAGATGCAAGCATCGCAAGATGCGTGTAGTTGAGTTATTTGGGTCTGGATAGACACTGCACTCAAAGCATAGGCGCGGCCTTCGGGTCGCGTCGCAATACTTAAGTGAAGAGTTTGATCCTGGCTCAGAGTGAACGCTGGCGGCAGGCCTAACACATGCAAGTCGAACGGCAGCACAGGAGAGCTTGCTCTCTGGGTGGCGAGTGGCGGACGGGTGAGGAATACGTCGGAATCTGCCTTTTTGTGGGGGATAACGTAGGGAAACTTACGCTAATACCGCATACGACCTACGGGTGAAAGCGGAGGACCTTCGGGCTTCGCGCAGAAAGATGAGCCGACGTCGGATTAGCTAGTTGGAGGGGTAATGGCCCACCAAGGCGACGATCCGTAGCTGGTCTGAGAGGATGATCAGCCACACTGGGACTGAGACACGGCCCAGACTCCTACGGGAGGCAGCAGTGGGGAATATTGGACAATGGGCGAAAGCCTGATCCAGCCATGCCGCGTGTGTGAAGAAGGCCTTCGGGTTGTAAAGCACTTTTGTACGGGAAGAAAAGCAATCGGTTAATACCCGGTTGTTCTGACGGTACCGTAAGAATAAGCACCGGCTAACTTCGTGCCAGCAGCCGCGGTAATACGAAGGGTGCAAGCGTTACTCGGAATTACTGGGCGTAAAGCGTGCGTAGGTGGTCTGTTAAGTCTGATGTGAAAGCCCTGGGCTCAACCTGGGAATGGCATTGGATACTGGCAGTCTAGAGTGTGGGAGAGGGTAGTGGAATTCCCGGTGTAGCAGTGAAATGCGTAGATATCGGGAGGAACATCCGTGGCGAAGGCGACTACCTGGACCAACACTGACACTGAGGCACGAAAGCGTGGGGAGCAAACAGGATTAGATACCCTGGTAGTCCACGCCCTAAACGATGCGAACTGGATGTTGGGGACAATTGAGTCTTCAGTATCGAAGCTAACGCGTTAAGTTCGCCGCCTGGGAAGTACGGTCGCAAGACTGAAACTCAAAGGAATTGACGGGGGCCCGCACAAGCGGTGGAGTATGTGGTTTAATTCGATGCAACGCGAAGAACCTTACCTGGCCTTGACATGCACGGAACTTTCCAGAGATGGATTGGTGCCTTCGGGAACCGTGACACAGGTGCTGCATGGCTGTCGTCAGCTCGTGTCGTGAGATGTTGGGTTAAGTCCCGCAACGAGCGCAACCCTTGTCCTTAGTTGCCAGCACGTAATGGTGGGAACTCTAAGGAGACCGCCGGTGACAAACCGGAGGAAGGTGGGGATGACGTCAAGTCATCATGGCCCTTACGGCCAGGGCTACACACGTACTACAATGGTGGGGACAGAGGGCTGCAAACTCGCGAGAGCTAGCCAATCCCAGAAACCCCATCTCAGTCCGGATTGGAGTCTGCAACTCGACTCCATGAAGTCGGAATCGCTAGTAATCGCAGATCAGAATTGCTGCGGTGAATACGTTCCCGGGCCTTGTACACACCGCCCGTCACACCATGGGAGTGGGTTGCTCCAGAAGTAGCTAGTCTAACCCTCGGGAGGACGGTTACCACGGAGTGATTCATGACTGGGGTGAAGTCGTAACAAGGTAGCCGTATCGGAAGGTGCGGCTGGATCACCTCCTTAGAGACATAAAGGCAGCACCAAGCCTGTCAGGCGTCCGCACAAGTGACCTGCATTCAGAGTTCCGGTTGATCGCAAGATCAATGCGGGAGCGTCCGTTTTTGCGTTTCGGCTTTGGTCGAGGCGTGGATTAGCACGGGGCTTTAGCTCAGCTGGGAGAGCACCTGCTTTGCAAGCAGGGGGTCGTCGGTTCGATCCCGACAAGCTCCACCACGTTGATGTCCTGTAGCGCTCGACTTTTGGGTCTGTAGCTCAGGTGGTTAGAGCGCACCCCTGATAAGGGTGAGGCCGGTGGTTCGAGTCCTCCCAGACCCACCAAACCAGGCATCCTGGACACTCTGAATGAGACTGCGCACACACACATAGATTTGAAGCGGATGGGCATTGTGGCCGATTCGCGTTCTTTGAAAATTGGGACGTAGCGAGCGTTTTGAGACAGAATGTCCATGACGTGTCGTAGAGGCTAAGGCGGGGGACTTGATCCCCTAATATTTGAAGTGAGACGTTGTGTTCGCGCAACGTATGACTCTGAGGCGACTTGGGGTTATATGGTCAAGCGAATAAGCGCACACGGTGGATGCCTTGGCGGTCAGAGGCGATGAAGGACGTGACAGCCTGCGAAAAGCACGGGGGAGCTGGCAATAAGCTTTGATCCCGTGATGTCCGAATGGGGAAACCCACTGCGCAAGCAGTATTGCATGGTGAATACATAGCCATGCAAGGCGAACCCGGTGAACTGAAATATCTAAGTAACCGGAGGAAAAGAAATCAACCGAGATTCCCTGAGTAGTGACGAGCGAACGGGGAACAGCCCTTAAGTTGATTGAGTTTTAGCAGAACAACCTGGAAAGGTTGGCCATAGACGGTGACAGCCCGGTACGCGAAAAGGCTCTTTCAATGAAAACGAGTAGGGCGGGGCACGAGAAACCCTGTCTGAACATGGGGGGACCATCCTCCAAGGCTAAATACTACTGACCGACCGATAGTGAACCAGTACCGTGAGGGAAAGGCGAAAAGAACCCTGGTGAAGGGAGTGAAATAGACCCTGAAACCGTGTGCGTACAAGCAGTAGGAGCTCCTTCGTGGAGTGACTGCGTACCTTTTGTATAATGGGTCAGCGACTTACAGTTCGTGGCAAGCTTAACCGTATAGGGGAGGCGAAGGGAAACCGAGTCTGAATAGGGCGCATAGTCGCGGGCTGTAGACCCGAAACCGGGTGATCTAGTCATGCCCAGGGTGAAGGTACCGTAACAGGTACTGGAGGCCCGAACCCACTCCCGTTGCAAAGGTAGGGGATGAGGTGTGATTAGGAGTGAAAAGCTAATCGAACCCGGAGATAGCTGGTTCTCCTCGAAAGCTATTTAGGTAGCGCCTCGGACGAATACTGCTGGGGGTAGAGCACTGTTATGGCTAGGGGGTCATTGCGACTTACCAACCCATGGCAAACTCCGAATACCAGCACGTACTATCCGGGAGACACACGGCGGGTGCTAACGTCCGTCGTGAAAAGGGAAACAACCCAGACCCACAGCTAAGGTCCCCAATCAGTGCTGAGTGGAAAACGATGTGGAAAGGCACAGACAGCCAGGAGGTTGGCTTAGAAGCAGCCATCCTTTAAAGAAAGCGTAATAGCTCACTGGTCGAGTCGGTCTGCGCGGAAGATTTAACGGGGCTAAGCATTGAACCGAAGCTTGGGGTGCATACTTTGTATGCGCGGTAGAGGAGCGTTCCGTAAGCCGTTGAAGGTGGATTGAGAAGTCTGCTGGAGGTATCGGAAGTGCGAATGCTGACATGAGTAACGATAATGCGGGTGAAAAACCCGCACGCCGAAAGCCCAAGGTTTCCTTGCGCAATGTTAATCAACGCAGGGTGAGTCGGCCCCTAAGGCGAGGCAGAAATGCGTAGTCGATGGGAAGCAGGTTAATATTCCTGCACCTCGCGTAAGTGCGATGGAGGGACGGAGAAGGTTAGGTATACCGGGCGTTGGTTGTCCCGGGGAAAGCAGGTAGGCGGATCCCTTAGGCAAATCCGGGGGGTCATTAACGCCGAGCAGCGAGACTAGTCCATTAGGACGAAGTTACCGATACCACGCTTCCAGGAAAAGCTCCTAAGCTTCAGCTTACGCAGACCGTACCGTAAACCGACACAGGTGGGCAGGATGAGAATTCTCAGGCGCTTGAGAGAACTCGGGTGAAGGAACTAGGCAACATGGCACCGTAACTTCGGGAGAAGGTGCACCCCTGATGGTGGCTCATGCGAGCTATAGCTGTCGGGGGTCGCAGTAACCAGGCCGCTGCGACTGTTTATCAAAAACACAGCACTCTGCAAACACGAAAGTGGACGTATAGGGTGTGACGCCTGCCCGGTGCTGGAAGGTTAATTGATGGGGTCAGCCGCAAGGCGAAGCTCTTGATCGAAGCCCCAGTAAACGGCGGCCGTAACTATAACGGTCCTAAGGTAGCGAAATTCCTTGTCGGGTAAGTTCCGACCTGCACGAATGGCGTAACGATGGCGGCGCTGTCTCCACCCGAGACTCAGTGAAATTGAAATCGCTGTGAAGATGCAGCGTTCCCGTGGCAAGACGGAAAGACCCCGTGAACCTTTACTATAGCTTTACACTGAACGTTGAGTTCGTCTGTGTAGGATAGGTGGGAGGCTGTGAAACCAGGACGCTAGTTCCGGTGGAGCCAACCTTGAAATACCACCCTGACGTGCTTGACGTTCTAACCTAGGTCCGTTATCCGGATCGGGGACCGTGTATGGTGGGTAGTTTGACTGGGGCGGTCTCCTCCTAAAGTGTAACGGAGGAGCTCGAAGGTACGCTCAGCGCGGTCGGACATCGCGCACTGTGTGCAAAGGCATAAGCGTGCTTGACTGCAAGATCGACGGATCAAGCAGGTAGGAAACTAGGACTTAGTGATCCGGTGGTTCTGTATGGAAGGGCCATCGCTCAACGGATAAAAGGTACTCCGGGGATAACAGGCTGATACCGCCCAAGAGTTCATATCGACGGCGGTGTTTGGCACCTCGATGTCGGCTCATCACATCCTGGGGCTGTAGTCGGTCCCAAGGGTATGGCTGTTCGCCATTTAAAGTGGTACGCGAGCTGGGTTCAGAACGTCGTGAGACAGTTCGGTCCCTATCTGCCATGGGCGTTGGAGATTTGAGAGGGGCTGCTCCTAGTACGAGAGGACCGGAGTGGACGAACCTCTGGTGTTCCGGTTGTCACGCCAGTGGCATTGCCGGGTAGCTATGTTCGGAAGCGATAACCGCTGAAAGCATCTAAGCGGGAAGCGCGCCTCAAGATGAGATCTCCCGGGAGCTTGACTCCCCTAAAGGAACCATCAAGACCAGGTGGTTGATAGGCAGGGTGTGTAAGTGCAGCAATGTATTGAGCTAACCTGTACTAATGATCCGTGTGGCTTGACCATATAACCTCAAGTGGCCTTGGACTCGACGATACGTCGACGACATTCCAGACCAAAATACTGACTCGCTACGTCCCAACCCTATGCAAGCCGGCGCACCCGTGCGCTGCTTCACCCCCTTGCCCAGTGACAATAGCTGTGTGGCACCACCCGATCCCATCCCGAACTCGGAAGTGAAACGCACATGCGCCGATGGTAGTGTGGCTTAAGCCATGCAAGAGTAGGTCATCGCTGGGCATTTACACCAAAGGCCGGATCCCAAAAGGATCCGGCCTTTTTCTT
>NZ_JXSS01000023.1 GCF_000855665.1 Lysobacter sp. A03 | reverse complement strand
ATGGTTATAGTGCTCATTGGAGACTTCCCCTTCGTTTGATTGTTGATTCGAACCACAATCATGGCACTCGATGCCGAGCGGCTTGCCGCTGAAGTGGGAAGTCTCCTTTTTACTCGTTCAAGCCGAAATCGCTTCGTTCCACCAAATACATGGCAAAAAAAGCTTGCCATGTATTTGGCTCCACTACGCGTTTCGGCTTAACTCAAGCGTTAGCCACTAATGGAGACTACGATGCACCAATCTGTATTCGTGATGTTTCTTGGAGTTGCCATGTCACTTGTAGGCTGGATCTGGTTCCGGCATCCGGGTCAGAGCTTCTGGTTTGCTGGGCCTGTATGGCAAGCATCAAAGTATCTCAATCCCACTGGCGCAAGCTTGTGGATTGCAGGCTCTTTCGTGTCGTTGGCTGGCGTTCTTTGGCTAGCATGGTCCCTATTATCCGGTTAAGCGTAGTGGTTGCACTCGCAGCCATGTCGGCTTTAGCGGGCGAGTTCAACGGCAAATCACGTACCAAGTGCGACACGCGCCTAACTGGTCATTCAAGCCGAACCCGCGAAGTCCCATTTCCAAGCAGACCCGAGATTCGATCCTCATCAGCATCCGGCTCACGCGTTGCGGGTCGGCTTAATTCCGGTGTTAGGTGCCCATGGAGGCGTCATGAAGCAGATTCTTGTTGCGGCAATTTTCTTGTTATCAACGCAAGCTGCGTATGCCTCGAGATGCAACATCCCTTCGTCTGACAACCCAGACATCACATACTCAATTAATCCTGATGTCACGTATCGGATAAATCCTGACGTTACTTACGCAATAAATCCTGACGTCACTTACTCAATAAACCCCAATGTCACTTATCGCTACAACCCAGATGTAACCTATTCGTTGAATCCAGAGGTTACATACTCACTTGATCCAAGAAACGGGAACTGGCGAGGGCTTATGATCTGTTCGCCCAATGGAGATTTTGTTGGAGCCAGCGTGGTCGCGAGCGACGAGGTAATGGTTATGTATGCCGGATCCAACTGGACAGGCTACTTCGTGACTAACAAACGAGGTGGGTTCAATTTTTTCAATCGGAGCCACGAATGGAAAGGATTCTTAGTTCCAACGCGTAGCGGTGGATTTGCCTTCTTCAATAGAGATAACAAGTGGATACTTTCATTAGTGCCGTAGCTGGGCACCTAACAATTCGTTCAAGCCGAACTTGTTTCGCTCCACCAAACACATGGCAGAAAGAGCTTGCCATGTGTTCGGCTCCGCTACGCAAGTCGGCTTAACTCAGGTGTTAGGCGGCATGAGATCCCATCACGGAATGTTCCTGTTAGCCATCGTTGCCATCCCTATTCTTCTTGGGCTGGTGGCCGCCTTTGAGGCCCGCTTCAGAAGAGTTACGTTCGCGCGTGTGGTTCTGTTGGCCTTACTGACAGTGGGAATTAGCTTCGCCATCACGCTTCCAGTTGCGATAGCTTGCTCAACCTCATGGGACATCTCTTTGGCGGCGCCAAAGTTGCTCACTACGGATGAGTTGCAGACGCTACGACGAACATCTCCAATTTGCCCAACCGTATACAAGTTCAAGAGGAGCGGACAAGATACCTGTCTCCTATCCGACGGTGACGGCGGTGCCGCGGTTGGATGTGGCTGAGGTGCCGCCCAACATTTCATTCAAGCCGATGCCGCTGCGCGGCTTAATTCATGTGTTAGAGGGCTATGAAGCTTCCACCTGTTTTTCTCCCAATGCTTCTAGCACCTCTCTCTGCGCTGGCTACAACATGCGTGATTGAGCCTCTGGAACAACGGCTAGACGACGCGAACGTTGCATTCATCGCGACCATCATTGCTTCCACAACCCACAATTCTTTTCTCGGGCTGCGGCCCGGCGACGAATATCGGGTGAAATATCGTTTCGAGGTTCGACTAACGCTGAAGGGGAATCCGGCAGACGTACCGTCTCTCTTCACTCGCAATCGCTATCACCCTTACGATTCCGACCTCTCCTTCGATGGAGACGAAACACGCCTACTGCCGGGTGACAACGTCTTGGTCATGGCTGCCTCGCCCGGGGAGAGTCAGGTGGCATCCTGCGGCCCTTCACGCATCTGGAGACCCACGTCCGAGTCACTTCAGCTACTGCACCTGCAGGAACCGCCGCTCTAACTGGTCATTCAAGCCGAACCCGCGAAGTCACATTTCCAGGCAGAGTGGTGGTTCGGTTTCCATCAGCAATCCGTCTCGCGCGCCGCGGGTCGGCTTAATTCCGGTGTTAGGCATGCTCATGACACTACTCGCGGCCACAGTCGTTACAGCGGCACTCGCAAGTGCTGGTGGTTCGCCAGCGAGTGCCTGCGTCGTTCAGTTCGCAAGCGGTGACTCGCACAGCAGCATTTCACAGCACTTTGCGGTCGCATTGGAGCAAGCAGTGCGTCGGGACAGCTCGCTTGGCCTAGCGCGAACTTCTGGCGATTTCGACATCGAGTTCTATCTTGTTCGCTCGCCCGCTAACGACGTTCGGGCCTACCCGACTAACGATCGGTTTCGTGTGTTCTACGTCTTGAAGCAGCAAGACGAAAGATTTATCTCCGCAGACGTCCTTAACTGTTCGGGGCACGGGTCAGAGTGCGCGGATTCTGCTGCAAGGAGGCTTGTAGAGGCTTGCGCCCGCATGCCTAACCAATCGTTCAACCCGAACACGCTTCGTGGCAGCAAATTTCAAAGGTAATTTGTTGCCTCACTGCCGCCACAAAGCGTGTCGGCTTAACTAGGGTGTTAGCAACCAGAAGGACTCCGCGGCACATGGATTTGGCGCCCTTGACTTCGACGGCACGATCACGGATCGGGAAACGATGCCCTATTTCATGCGTGTCGCGGTGCGACCCGGTCGGCTATTAGTCGGCAAGGCCTTACTCCTCCCGCTGATCCTCGGCTACAAGTTCAAACTGGTGCCGGGCGGCATAGTCCGCGCAGCCATCTGTCTCTTTGGTTTTTGGCGCATACCCGTAGAGGAGCTGGAGAGTCACGGCCAGCATTTTGCTAGAGAGTTCTTGCCCACCACTCTGCGCCCCGAGGCCATGGCGCGTATTTTTTGGCACAAGGCAAGAGGCGATACCGTTGTAGTGGTTTCTGGGGGGCTCGACGTCTATCTACGTCCGTGGTGTCGGGAGCATGGGCTACAACTTCTATGCTCCATCCTTGAGGAACGGGGCAACAAGCTCACCGGCCGGTATCGAGGGCGTCAATGCGTTCGGAAAGAAAAGGCACGCCTTGTCCAAGAGCAATTTCCGCCTACGCGGTACGCACGCGTCTTTGCCTACGGCGACACCTCTGAGGATCAAGAGATGTTGGCATTGGCACATGAGCCGTACTACCGTTGGCAGCCTGCGACCACGGGTACGCGCTAACTGGTCATTCAAGCCGAGCCCGCGAAGTCCCATTTCCAGGCAGATCCGCGGCTCGATTTCCATCAGTATTTGGCTCGCGCGTTGCGGGCCGGCTTAATTCCGGTGTTAGACGTACGCCCCCACCCCCGTCGCTAATCCAGGAGAGAACAGTGAAGGCCGCCCTGCCTCTGCTTTTATTCATCGTCTGTCAGGCTAGCCCCGCAAAAGGTCAAGCGGACCTGTCGTCTGACGTAGCCGAACTCGAAAAGTCGCACTCGGCCAAGATCGGCGTTGCACTCTTTGACAAAGATGGCCGCTTCTTAGGAGGCCATCGCGCCAACGAGCGCTTTGCCATGTGCTCGACGTTCAAGCTGCCACTCGCAGCACTCGTCCTGAGTCGTATTGATCGCGGCGAAGAGAATGCGGAACGGAGACTGCACTATGACTCAAACATGATTGTTGAGTATTCACCTGCAGCAGAGCGCTACCTGCCGACGGGCTATATGACCGTACTTGAGGCCGCTCAAGCTTCTGTGCAGCTTAGCGATAACGGAACGGCCAATCTCTTGTTGCGAGAGGTAGGCGGCCCGCCCGGGGTGACGCGATATTTTCGCGACCTAAACGACCTCACTACTCGACTGGACCGCAAGGAACCCGAAATGAGTAGCAACATTCCTGGCGATATGAGGGACACAACCACTCCAACGGCGATGGGCAAAACGGTTTCCCATGTTTTGTACGGTGAAGCGCTCAAGCCGTCATCCGCGTCCCTATTAAAACGGTGGCTCATCGGCAACCAAACTGGGGACAGCACCCTTAGGGCCGGGTTCCCAAAGGATTGGGTGGTCGGGGAGAAAACTGGAACGTGCTCCAATGGCGGCCGCAATGACATCGGCTTCTTCGCTGTCGATGGTAGAGAGTATGTGGTCGCCGTCTATACGACAGCGCCCAGCTTTACACCGGAAGGGCGCAACGAACTTGTGGCGTCAACTGCGCGCGTCATCAAGTCGCACGTAGCCAAGGCGCCTTACTAGCCGCGTACGTCTAACAATTCGTCCAAGCCGACGCCGCTTCGTGGCGCGGCTTAACTCAGGTGTTAAGCCGTCATGCGAAGAATGGTACTGGCCGTTGCAACGACAAGCGCACTACTTCTTTCTGCGTGCTCCGTCTGGAGCGACGCCGCAGGCAGATCCTGTGTCGCACTTGTCGACGCACCCGTGGTCGGACAAACGCTTGAGCTGAATGGAGAACTGCGCGTCGATCAGCACGGCGACTTCCTGCGCCCCGCCGGCTGCCCAGATCGATCAATTCGCGTCTACGGAATTCGGACTGCAAGTGGGGCCGGCGCGGAGCAACTGCGCGATGACATCAACGCAACACTGACGCTCTTCGAGGTCTACTGGGTCATAGACGCTGCGGCGCGCGTCGAGCGAGACCCGGACGGTCTCATCCTCCGCCTCCTGACCATCCAGACGGTGAGGCGCGCTGCGGCGCGCGATTAATTTACTCGTCAAGTGCTACAAATGCCTAACTGGCAGTTCAAGCCGAGCCCCCGAAGTCCCGTTTCCAAGCAGAGTCGTAGTTCCATTTCCGTCAGCATCCGGCCAACGCGTTGGGGGGCCGGCTTAACTACGGTGTTAGGCCGAATGAAAGGGTTCACCGACGACTGGCCCGATGATGCGGATGGCGGAGTCTTCCGCAATCTCGCTGCGGATGCCTTTGACTTCTCCAAGAAGTACTCCGTTGACTACAACCTGGACTTTGCGAGTTGGCCGCCTCCGGCAGCGGGCGTTGAGCTTCTTCGCACACTTTATGGCGAGCTTGGCTTGTATCCGCCTGACGAGCACGGCGACGGGTACGTCCAGTTCCAAATTCTAGGCAAAGTGTCATACGAGGGCGTCACGTCAGTCCAGCGCCAAGCAACCGCAGCTATGAGCCAGTTCGGCGGCGCTTGCGAGTCCTGGGGAGTCATGCACTAATGCGGGGTGAAGTCACCCACCAAGTGCGACACGCACCTAACTGGTCATTCAAGCCGAACCCGCGAAGTCCCATTTGCAAGCAGACTCGCGGTTCGGTTTCTATCTTCCACCGTCTCGCGCGCTGCGGGTCCGCTTAATTCCGGTGTTAGGCGTATGAAAGGCGTTCTGTTTTTCGTATTACTTGCCCCTCTCGCAGCGTGCTCTGAGATCACGGTCTCTGACGCCAAGGACATTGCTTGTGTGC
>NZ_JXSS01000067.1 GCF_000855665.1 Lysobacter sp. A03 | reverse complement strand
TCACATGGAGGGACACCTGCTGGCGCCGCTGCTGGAGGACGATCCGCTGGGCCGCCCGGAGCCGCCGTTCGTGGCTCTGCTCGTCTCGGGTGGGCATACCCAGCTGATCGCGGTCGATGCGATCGGCAGCTATCGGCTGCTGGGCGAGACGCTGGACGATGCCGCCGGCGAGGCCTTCGACAAGACCGCCAAGCTGATGGGTCTGCCCTACCCGGGCGGGCCGCAACTCGCGGCGCTGGCGGGCCAGGGGACGGCCGGGACGTACCGTTTCCCGCGGCCGATGACCAACCGTCCGGGACTGGATTTCAGCTTCAGCGGGCTCAAGACCCAGGTCATGCTGGCCTGGCGCGACAGCGACCAGTCGGACCAGGAGCGGGCCAACATCGCCCGGGCGTTCGAGGAGGCGGTAGTGGACACGCTGGCGATCAAGTGCGAGCGCGCCCTGGAAGCGGCCGGCTGCGAGACGCTGGTGGTCGCGGGCGGTGTCGGCGCAAACGTGCGGCTGCGGGAGAAGCTGCAGGCCATGGCGGCTCAGCGCGGTGGCCGGGTCAGCTTCCCACGGCCGGCGTTCTGCACCGACAACGGCGCGATGATCGCGTTTGCCGGCGCGCTTCGCCTGCAGGCCGGTCAACAAGGCGACGCCGCCGTCCAGGTCTGGCCGCGCTGGGACATGGCGACGCTGCCGGCGCTCTGAGCGGTGCTCATCCGCGGAGCGCCGCCAACCCACCGTGCGGGCGCGCAGATCCTCAAGCACGCGGTTCCATCCACTCATCATTTGCGCTGTGCACCCGCGCAGTTCAGTACAGACAGGTAAACGGCAATGGACAAGGTATTCATCGAAGGACTGGAAGTGGAGGCCCTGATCGGCATCTACGACTGGGAGCGCCGGATCCGGCAGCCGCTGGTGTTCGACGTCGAGATGGCCTTCGACAACCGGATTCCCGCCGCGACCGATGCGATCGAAGACACTCTCAACTACAAGGCGGTCAGCAAGCGGATCATCGCCTACGTGGGTGAGTCCGATTTCGGCCTGGTGGAGACCCTGGCCGAGCGCGTCGCGGCCCTGATCCTGGAGGAGTTCGGCGTCGCCCATGTGCGGCTGAAGCTGGGCAAGCCCGGCGCGGTGCGCGGCGCGCGCTCGGTGGGCGTGATGATCGAACGATCGGCCGCTATGCTGGCCGAATGACTTTGCTAACCGACTGGACGTTCCTGGAGCCGCTGGAGGCTTACCCCTACACGTTCACTGCGCTCCAGCTCGCGGGCCTCGCGCTGGCCGCCTGGCTGGCCAACTGGCTGACCCGGGTCATCCTCGTGCGCGTCGTCACGCGCGTGGTGAAGGCGACTCCGATGCGCTGGGACGATGCGTTGATGTCGCCCAAGGTGCTCGCGCGTCTGGCCAACATCGTCCCGGCGCTGATCATCGCCAGCGGCATCGCCGCCATCACGGAGCTGCCATCCGGGGTGGAGACGGTGGTGCGCAATGTCGCGCTGGCGTTCGTGGCATTGACCATCGCGCTGGCGATGAGCCACGTCCTCGACGCGGTCAACCAGCTTTACGTCGCCAGCAGCAGCCGGGCCAACGAGCGCCCGATCAAGGGCTACCTGCAAGTGGTCAAGCTGGTGGTCTATGTATTTGCGGTGGTGGTCATCATCGCCACGCTGATCGATCGCTCGCCGCTGCTGTTGCTGTCGGGCTTCGGCGCGATGAGCGCGGTGGTGATGCTGGTGTTCAAGGACACCATCCTGTCGCTGGTCGCCAGCATCCAGCTGGCCAACAACGACATGCTGCGGGTTGGCGACTGGATCGAGATGCCGGCCCTGCAGGCCGACGGTGATGTGATCGACATGGCGCTGAACACGGTCAAGGTGCAGAACTGGGACAAGACCGTCACCACCATTCCGACCTACCGGCTGATCAGCGACAGCTTCAAGAACTGGCGCGGCATGCAGGAGTCCGGCGGGCGCAGGATCAAGCGCGCGCTGCTGATCGACCAGTCCTCGGTGCGCTTTCTGGAATCCGAGGAGCGTTCCCGCCTGCGCCGGATTGCCCTCATCGATGAGTACCTGGACGACAAACGCCACGAACTGGAGGCCTACAACGAGAGCCTGCTGGCCAAGGGCAAGGACCCGGTCAACACCCGCCGGGTGACCAACATCGGCACCTTCCGCGCGTATGTCTATCACTACCTGCGTGCGCACCCGGGCATCCACCAGGACATGACCCTGCTGGTGCGGCAGCTCGAACCCGGCGCGACCGGCCTGCCGCTGGAGCTGTATTGCTTCACCAACAGCGTGCAGTGGGCGGTGTACGAGAACACCCAGTCGGACATCTTCGACCACCTGATCGCGATGCTGCCCGAGTTCGGCCTGCGCCTGTACCAGGCACCTGGCGGGGCGGATATGGCGGCGCTGATGGTGTCCCTGTCGCGGCCCAACGATGCGGCAAACGCAGGTGCCGACACCGATCCGGACGGGGATGTCGCGCGGTCCGTCGCCGGGGTGGATGGTGACGACGAATGCACCCGTGGCGGCAGCCCGCCGGCATGAGGGGTCTCTCGGAATGAGCCGCGCCTACCTCAGCCTTGGCAGCAACCTGGAACCGGTGGCCCACCTGCGCAGGGCCGTGGAGGAGTTGCGCGAGCGCTTCGGCGCAATGGACCTCTCGCCGGTGTACCGCACCCGCGCGGTCGGGTTCGATGGCAATGACTTCCTCAACGCCGCGGCGATAATCCACACCGAGCTCGACCCGGTCGCCCTGCACGACTGGTTGCACGCGCTCGAGGATGCCCATCAGCGTGATCGCAGCGGACCCAGGTTTGGCGATCGCACGCTGGACATCGACATCGTCCTGTTCGATGACCGTGAGCTGTCCGGTCCGGGCAACCTGCGCATCCCTCGTCCGGATCTGGAACACGCCTTCGTGCTGCGTCCGTTGGCGGACATTGCCCCGGACGTGGTGGTGCCTGGCGACGGCCGCACCCTGGCGCAGTTGTGGGACATCCATCCGGACCGTGACAGGGTCCTGCCGACCGTGTCGCTGGCGGACGCCGGCGGGATTTGATCGCGCTCAAGATCGCCGCGCCGCAATAGGGCACGATGGTGCCATCGACACCGCCACAAGGAGGCGCGCGATGCATCCGATCCTGGTTGAACTGTTGACCAAGCCCGTGGGCTGGCTGTCTCTGGGTGGCTCCATCTTCCTGTTGGTGATGGTGCCGCTGGGCATCCACCTTTTCCTGCGCAGGCAGATCCGCAACGAAGAAGGCGCGGAGGAGGCAAGAGCGTACGAACTACGCCGCCGTGCCGAGGCGACGCGGGGCGAGTAACCACGCTCAGCCCGCGAGCATCCGCCCACCGTCCACGTGCACGACCTGGCCGGTGCAGTAGCTCGCATCCTGCAACAACCAGCGCACCGCCTCCGCCACCTCGACCGGGGTGCCCGTGCGTTGCAATGGCGTGCGTGCCAGTTTTTCCGCCTGATCCGCTGTGGCGGGCGGCGTATCCGACCCGGGAGCGGCGTGGGTGGCGTGGCCGGCGGTGGCGTCGTGCGGCCACAGGATCGCGCCGGGCGCGACCGCATTGACCCGCACCTGCGGCCCCAGCTCCAGCGCCAGTGAGCGGGTCGCCATCAGCAGCGCGGCCTTGGCCATGCAGTAGATCGTGTGGCCGCCCAGCGGGCGTTCGGCGTAGATATCGACCATGTTGACGATCGCGCCGCCTTGGACTGCAAGATGCGGCGCGGCGGCCTGTGCGAGGAAAAACGGCGCGCGTGCGTTGCTGGCAAACAGCGTGTCCCACTGCTGCGGCGTCGCCTCGCCGATCGGCGTTGGGGTGAAGCCCGAGGCGTTGTTGACCAGCCCGTCCAGCCGCCCGAAGCGGCCGACCGTGTGCGCGATCATCTCCGGCAGCCGGTCAAAATCGGCCAGATCGGCCTGCAGGACCAGGGTGCTGCCGGGACGCGCCGCCTCCAGCTCGGCCGCCAGCGCTTCCATCTCCACGCGCGAGCTGCGGTAGTGCAGCGCCAGGTCGTAACCGGCGGTGTGCAGGGTGCGGGCGATCTGCGCGCCGATACGTTTGGCGCTGCCGGTGACCAGGGCGACGGGGCGGGACATGGCGGCTTCCTTAAGGCACAAGCCGTTATCCTGCGCGACTGCCCACCGCAATGCCAATGCGAGCGATCCCAGTGAGCCACGCCTCCTCAAACCAGTTCCACCTCCCGCCACCGGCCGCCGAAGCGCTCGCCCACAGTGCGCAGCTGCAGGCCGTGATCGAGCAGCAGATTGCCGACAACGGCGGCGCGATCCCGTTTTCCCGCTTCATGGAACTGGCCCTGTATGCACCCGGTCTGGGCTACTACAGCGCCGGGGCCAGCAAGTTCGGCGCCGAGGGCGATTTCATCACCGCCCCCGAGCTGGGCCCGATTTTCGCCGCCTGCGTGGCCGAATCGCTTGCACCGGTCATCCAGCAATGCGGACCGGCGGCACGCATCCTGGAGTTGGGCGGCGGCACAGGCGCGTTTGCCGAAGTCGCGCTGAAGCGGCTGTTGGAGCTGGACGCCTTGCCGGACCGCTACGCCATTCTGGAGCCCAGTGCGCAGCTGCGTGAACGCCAGCGGGAACGGTTGCGCGAGGCACTGATCGGGCCGGTTTTCGACCTGGTGGAATGGCTGGACGGCCCCTTCGACGATGACTGGGACGGCGTGGTGTTCGCCAACGAGGTGATCGATGCCTTGCCGACGCCGCGCTTCGTGCTGCAGGGCGGACAGGTGCACGAGGAGCACGTGGTGGCAACCGCGCAGGGGTTCGCCCGCGAACTGCGCTTGGCCGACGCGTTCCTCGCCAGCGCCGTGCAGCATGTTGGCCTGCGGCTGCAGGAGCCATTGCCCGATGGCTACCGCTCCGAGGTGTTGCCGCAGCTGCCGTACTGGATCCAGGCGGTGGCCGGCGGACTGCGCCGCGGGGCGATGCTGTTTGTCGACTATGGCTATCCGCGCGGCGAGTACTACCAGCTGGAACGCAGCGACGGAACCCTGCGTGCCTACTACCGGCACCGCATGCACGCCGATCCGCTGCTGTGGCCGGGCCTGCAGGACATCACCGCGTCGGTGGATTTCACCGCGCTGGCCGAAGCTGGCGACGCGGCCGGCTTCGATTTTGCCGGTTACTGCAGCCAGGCCAGCTTCCTGCTCGGCAACGGCATGGCGGGCGTGCTGGAGCGCATCGAGTCGATCAAGGACGATGAGCTGCGTCAGCGCCGAATCAACGAGGTCAAACGATTGACCCTGCCCAGCGAAATGGGCGAGCGGTTCCAGGTCATGGGTTTCGAGAAGGACGTCGAGTTCGGTGCGGCCTTCCTCGCCGGCGACCTGAGTTTCCGTCTGTGACCACGGCGCCGCAGCGGCCCTCTTTGATGCGACCGTTCCGGCGGCCGTGGCTGTGGTTGTCCCTGTGGCTGCTGTTGTTCGTTCTGGTTGCGGTCGGCTCGCTGATGTCTCCCGACGACCTGCCGCCGGTGGACATCTCCGGGTTCGACAAGGTGCAGCACTTCGTCGGCTACGCGTTGCTGTCGGCCGGCGCGGTATCGCTGTTCGTGCGGATGCGTACCCAGGCGCTGATGGCGCTGGTCATCATTGCCTTCGGCATCGGCGTGGAATTCGCCCAAGCCAGCATGACCACCGACCGCATGGGCGACGCGGCCGACGCGCTGGCCAATGCCGTTGGTGTGCTCGCCGGACTGCTGCTGTCCGCAACCCCGGCTGCATTGTGGCTGCAGCGCCTGGACGCGCGGCTGCCGTAGCC
>NZ_JXSS01000101.1 GCF_000855665.1 Lysobacter sp. A03 | reverse complement strand
GGCTGACGGGTCAGGCCAACGGCTTCACGCTTGAACTCGTCGCTGAACTTTCTTCGCTTGGACATGACACTCCTTTTTGCCGATCATCGGCCTTCTTGGAAGTGTCCGCGTTAACGGGGTAGAACCCACTTAAGGTGGACTACTGGCCTGACTCCACTCGATCACTCCTCCCACAGCTGCTCCATAATCAACCCCTTCACTGAAGAGGTATGAGATGAGCGGTGGCGGACTTGAACTTGCGGTGGTGTTCCTGCTGGCAGCGGTGATCGCGGTGCCGGTGTTCCGCCGGTTCGGGTTGGGCGCGGTGCTTGGCTACTTGGCCGCCGGAGTAGTGTTGGGGCCGTTCGGGCTGCGCGTCATCCGCGATGCGGAGCCGGTGCTCGCGGCGTCCGAGATCGGTGTGGTCATGATGCTGTTCGTGATCGGACTGGAGCTTTCGCCGTCACGGCTGAAGGTGATGCGCCGGCCGGTGTTTGGGGTTGGTGGCGCGCAGATGCTGATCACCGGGGTGGTGATGGGCGTGCTGGCCACGTTCGCCGGGTTTGGCTGGAAGACCGCGCTGGTGGTGGGTCTTGGGCTGGCGCTCTCCTCCACGGCGGTCGGCTTGCAGTTGCTTTCGGAGCGCAAGGCGCTGGGCAGCGAGCATGGGCGTCTGGCGTTCGCGATCCTGCTGTTCCAGGATCTCACCGCGATTCCGCTGCTGGCGGCGATCCCGCTGCTGGGCAAGGCGAACCTGGTCGCCGAAGGCGCACTGGGTTGGGACGCCATCGGCAGAGCCGTGTTCGCGATGGCCGCATTGGTGCTGGGCGGGCGGTTCCTGCTGCGCCACCTGTTCCGCTTCGTGGCGCGCTCGCTGATGCCGGAGGTATTTACCGGTGCGGCCTTGCTGGTGGTGCTTGGCTCTGCGCTGCTGATGCAGAGCGCAGGGCTCTCCGCGGGCCTGGGTGCCTTCCTGGCCGGGGTGCTGCTGGCCGACTCGGAGTTCCGGCACGAGCTGGAAGCGCAGATCGAACCGTTCAAGGGCCTGCTGCTCGGGCTGTTCTTCATGGCGGTCGGGATGAGCGTCGATCTCAAGCTGGTGGTCGCCGAGCCGGTGTTGATCGAGCTGATGGTGCTGGCGTTGATGGTGGTCAAGTTCGCGATCCTGGTGGTGGTCGGCATCAGGCCGGGCAAGCTGTCGCGGCGGGATGCGCTGCAGTTGGCCAGCGTGCTGGCGGTGGGTGGGGAATTCGCCTTCGTGGTGTTCGCCGAGGCGGTCAAGGCCGGCCTGCTGGATGCGGTCATGCGCGATCGCCTGGTGGCCGCGGTCGGCGTGTCCATGGCACTGACGCCGGTGCTGATGATCGCCGTCGCGCGGATCCTTCGTGGCCAACCGGTGGCACGACCTGAGGCTCCGAAAGAAACGCCGCCGCCCGACGGCCATCCGCAGGTGCTGATCGCCGGGTTCGGCCGCTTCGGCCAGATTGTGGCGCGCATGCTGGTCGCGCAGAAGGTGCCCTTCATCGCCATTGAACACAGTGCCGACCAGGTCGACTTCATGCGGCGGTTCGGCAATCCGCTCTTCTACGGCGACCCGGCCAAGCCGGAGTTGCTGCGATCAGCCGGCGCCAAGCATGTGAAGGTTTTCGTCATCGCCATCGACGATCCCGAAGGCAGTCTGCAGACGGTGCGGGTGATCCGTCGCCTGTATCCGGAAGCCAAGGTGTGCGCGCGGGCCCGCGACCGCCGCCACGCGTGGCAGCTGCGCGATCTGGGCGCATACAGCCTCCGCGAGATGCTGCATTCCAGCCTCAAGCTGGGCGAAGAGGTACTGGTCGCCCTCGGGGTCCCGCCTGACGTGGCCCATGATCACGCCCTGCGTTTCCTGGCCCATGACGAGCGCCTGCTGGAAGCCCAGTACCGCGTCCACGACGATCCCGACGCAGTGCTCGAGGCGGCCACCCTCGCCCGTCGGGAGCTGGAGCAGCTGTTTGATGCGGACCTGGGTGAAGGCGTGCTGGGAGGCATCGCAGCGTCGCGGCGGCCGCCGGAGACCCGCTGAGTCGCCCGGTAGCACGCGCGATTACTCGACTACGCGAGTACGCGTGTTACTGCTTCTCGCGCAGGAACCGGGCCATTGAGACATCACCCACCGGATGAGCGGCGGTAAACTGCGCGGCGATATCCACGAATCCGCGCATGACTGCAATTTCGCGCGGGCTCCGATTCAGTGAGTCGCGCAGGTCGGGATCCGCCCCGGCGCGCAGCAGCCACTTCACCACGCCCAGCAGTCCGTGCAGTGCGGCCAGATGCAAGGGGCCAAAACCGCGCGCGTCCTGGGATTCCAGGCTGGCGCCGTTGTCCATCAGGTGCTCCAGACCCGCGATCAGCACTTCCTCATCGGCCTGCGCGCCCGGGTCCGCAGCCGCGCCCAGCAACAGCAGCAGGGGCGACGGGCTATCCGACTTTGCCTCCAGCGCACCGTCGTCGCTCGCCAGCAGCAGCGTGTCCAGCAAGGTGACCAGACGGGTGCGGTCGCGCGTCCCAAAGCCGAACATCGTCGCGCAGTGCAGTCCGGTACGTCCCGACTCATCGGACGCGTCCGGATCGGCGCCGGCCGACAACAGCCGCGCGGCCAGCTCCGGGAAGCCCAGCGCGCAGGCGATCATCAATACCGTCAGGCCACCCGGCAGGCGCTGCTCGACATCGGCGCCGGCCTCGATCAGGCGATCGACGATGTCCAGATGGCGCATGCTTGCGGCGGCCGACAAGGGGGTGGCACCTGAGCCCGCGGCGAGACCGACGTTGGCGCCACGCGCCAGCAACAGGTCAACCACGGCGCGATGGCCGCTGCCCGCCGCACGCAGCAACGCACTGCAGCCCTGGCTGTCGACGGCATCCACCGGCAAGCCAAGATCGAGCAGCCGCCGGACCGCATCCGCGTCGCCGACCATTGCCGCGGACGGCAGATCGGCCGCCAGCAACGGGCGGCGGGGCAAGGGCCAGCCGCGCCAGTCCAGCCAGTCGGCGAGGTCGCGACGGCCGGATGCCAGCGCGACTCCCAGCGGCGTCTGGCCGTCAGCAGCAAGCAAGCCTGGTGCGGCGCCATGCGCGACCAGTTGCTTCAGCATCGCCTCGCGCCCCAAGGCGGCCGCAAGGTGGAGGGCGCTCATGCCGCGACTGTCGCGGTCATCCAGGCCTACGCCTGCACGCACCAGGCGTGTGAATAGCTGCGACCAGCCCAGCCGCACCGTCAGCGCCAGCGCAGGGTCGCCACCGGGAGCGGGACCAAACGGGTCTGCGCCGCGGTCCAGCAGCTCCAACGCCAGGTGCTCCAGCGACGCATCGGGCTGACCGCGCGTCATGCAGGCGGCAAGGAAGCGGGCAAGCCCGCTGGCGCCGGCCGGCGACACGCCACGCTGCAGCATCACCTGCAATGAGGCATGCGCGGACGGACCGCTCCCCAGCAGGTTGAACATTGGTGTCGTGCCGGTGCCGTCACGGACTTCCGGATCCGCGCCGCGCGCCAGCAACCACTCGATCTGGCGCGGCGGCAAGGCGCCGTCCCCGTCATGGAAAAGCGCGCCCAGCTGACGCGGGCCCAGCAGCGCGGCAACCGCATCCAGGGCGTGCTCGCGTCCTTCGTCCAGACCTTCGCGCAGCAGGGTGATGGGCGCGCGGTCGGCAGGTCCCGCATCATCGGCGCCCGCCACTTGGGACGGCATTGCGTAGGCCGGGTCAAAGACCGCCACCAGCGACCAGCGGCCCGTTTCCGCGGCACGATCGATCGCCCGTCGCCCGTCTTCATCCCGCGCCGCCGGATCGATCCCCATATCCAGCAAGCGCTGCACCAGCTCCGGCGGCGTCTGCGGGGCCATGCAGGCGATCATCAATACGTTGCAGCCCTGCCCGTCCGCGGCCACTGCGGCATCCGGATCGGCCGCGTCCAGCAATTGTTCCAGTACCACGGCGTGGCCACTGCGCGCGGCCTCGTGCAGGGCATTGCTGCCCTGGCTGTCGGTCGCCGAAGGATCCGCGCCGGCCTTGATGAGCGCGGCGACGATGCTGGCATGGCCGGCGCGCGCGCCCTCGTGCAGGGCGGTGCGACCGGCCGCATTCACCGCATGCACCCTGGCCTTCAGCTTGAGCAGCAGCTCCACGCCGGCGGCATCGTCTTCCTCGCCACCGGCGGCCGCAAGCAGCGCGGGCTGGCCGCCGTCGGGATCCGGATTGGCGCCGCGCTCAAGCAGGAAGCGGGCCAACCGCCAGTTGCCGGCGATGCACGCAACGCCCAGCGGCGAGAAGCCGTCGTCATTCAGCGCATCCAGCTCGGCCGCCGCATCACGCAGCAGCGCCGCCACGCCGGGGTCGGAGCTGCGCGCGGCGAAGTGCAGCGGAGTGTTGCCCTCTGCGTCACGCGCACGCGGATCCGCCCCGTTCGCCAGCAAGGTGGTGACCGCGTCGGGTCGGCCGTGCCAGCTGTCGCGGGTCGCGGCCAGCAGCGGCGTCAGGCCGGCATGCATGTGGTTCAGCGCGACACCGGCGCCGATCAGGGCGCGCAGCAGTCGCAGGTCAGGCAACACCGCCGCCAGCACCGCCAGGCTGCGCTGGTCACGATCCTCTGCGGGAGGCAGTGCGTGCGGATCAGCGCCTTGGGAAATCAGCTCGAGCGCACGCTCGACCCGGCCACTGCGCGCCGCCTCGTACATCTGCGGCACCAGTTGGGGATCGCTGACGTTCGCCGGTGCCACGTTGGCCAGGGCGACCTCTGCGGGCTCAGGAGCGCCGTCGATCGGAGTCGACTCGAACGGCGCGGTCGCAAACTCATCTTCCGCCACGTTCGTTGCTTCTTCCGGAGGCGTGGCCTCACCGGTGACTGGTGCGGACGCATCCTCGGCGGCTGCCGGTTCGTCCATATCGTCCAGGTATTGCAGCGCCTTGGCAGGGGTGACCCGTTGCAGCCAGCCGTGCAGTCCGACGGATGCCAGTGCCAGCACAACTGCCAGCGTCCAGCGCGTGCCGGAAGCAAGCCAGCCAGGCCACGCCATGGCCAAGATCAAAGCGGCGATTGCGCCGACACCCAAGGCAATTCCAAGGCCGCGCCACGCCCCCGGCTCCAGGCCTTCCAGCGCGCGGTAGTGGTCGCCCAGTGCGCCGCCATCACGCTCCAGGCCCTGCCAGACCGGCCAGAAGCGCCACAGCACAATCAGCGCGCCGCCTGCCACCGCACTCAGCGCCAACGCAGCAGGCAGAGAGCCGCTGGCCAGCAGCGCCGACAGCGGCCACGCCATCAGCAAGGCAACCCCGCCAATGGCCACGACCCAAAGTGCCAATAGCGGCGCAAGTTCAACCCGCATCTGGGCGGGCACCAGCGGCGCCGGGTTTCGTTGCCGGCGCGCGGCCAAGGTCAACAAGGGCTGGGCGAGCAGACCGCCCAAGGCGGCCAGCCAGCCGCCCAGCCCGGCGATACCAATCAGGACAAGTCCGGCCGCAGCCAGGACGATCCACGCAAGCGGAGACCGGGATTCAGGCATCGGTGCCCCAATCCGAGGTCAGCGGATCCTGACTGACCGGGGGCGGCATCTGCACGTGGAACCCGCGCGTTGCCAGGTCGTTTTGCACCTCATCGGCATTCCCGCGGGCCAGCTGGCGTTTGCCGTCCAGCGTCACCTCCAGGACCAGGTCAAACGGCTGCAGCGCTGCGTGCACGGATTCGGACAGGCACTCGAAGTCGTCGCGGGTGGCGAGAAATACATAGGCGCCCTCCTTGCGGAGGCTCTTGTAGACATAGGCGTGCATGGCGGCGACAAAAAATGCACCAGGGCGGGCGATTGCTCAAGCATACCGACAAGCCGACCTGCAACCTACACACCAGTCACGCGCGCGCAGCCGCATCCGCGCGCTGCGGGCATGACCGAAGACCCGTGCGAGCGGCCAACACCGCCGGTACGCTGGCCCGGCTGTTTCCCACACCCCACCCTGCCGGTCCCGCCCATGCGACTTTCCTCCTTTGCCCTTGCACTTGCCCTCGGGTTCCTGACC
>NZ_JXSS01000105.1 GCF_000855665.1 Lysobacter sp. A03 | reverse complement strand
CCAGGGCGCCGCACAGCGCCGGGCGGAAGAAGCGCATCGGCGCCCGGCCGCTGACGCCGATCAGGGTCGCCACGTCGACCGCGATCGCGACGGCGGCGATCAGGCGCTTGCCGTCCACACCGCCGCGCTGCTCGGCCGCGGTCACCAGACTGGAGAGCACCACCGCCATCGGATGCACGACCGCGGGCATGTGCACGCAGTCGAACTCCTGGTTGTGGATCTGGAAGCCGTTGACCATCGCCGCACTGGACGCGTGCAGGCGCTCGCCGGTGACCCAGACGCGGGCGTCGTTGCCGCTGCCGCTGCCCAGGGTCTGGGCGGCGTCGCGCACGGTCTGGTTGAGCGGCACCTGCGGCCCGGAGCCGGCGATGCCGACTGATACGCCGTCCATGATGAAGGTCTTGACCGCGGCAACGGCTTTGGGCGAGAGGTCCTCATAGCGCAGGTCGGCCGCATGGGCGACCAGCGCCTCGGTCAACCGCGGCATCACCGTGCTCATGCGTCCAGCCCGGCCAACGCGGCCTGCAGCGGTTGCAACGAGAGCGCCGTCGGCAACTCACGGACGGCATCGAACAGACGGGTCGCAACCGGTTTGGACACCCCGCCCCACTCGGCCAGGGCCAACGCCTTGGACGCAATCGCGGCTTCGGGCATCGGGCACTCCGGGTCGCCCCAGGCATCCACGCGGCTCGCGTGCAGGCGGCGGCCATCGGCCAGCGCCACGGTCACGGTGGCGCCGTAATGGTCCGGGAAGCGCGCGCTGGCCGCTTCGTCCTCGCTCACCGTAACCCGCTCGCGCATGGCGCGCACGGCCGGATCCTGGATGGTCGCGGACAGGTAGTGGGCCAGCTCGGGCCGGCCCAGGCAGGCGATCGCGGCGACCGCGTGCTGCAGGCTGAATTTGGCCTCCAGTTCGGTGGTCGGCTCAGGCCGGTCGCAGAAGCGCAGCGCCTCTGCATAGGTGCTGACATGGATGCTGACGAACGCCTCCACCGGCAGCCCGCCGGCCTGGCGCAGGGCGTCGCGCATCGCATCGATCGCCGGATGCGCGTGGCGGCAGGCGGGCCACGGCTTCAGGCTGGTGGTGTGGATCAGCCAGTCCGGCGCGTCTGCCAGCACCATCTCGGGCTGGGCGTCGGGCGCCGTCGCGGCAAACAGGCCCTGCTCGCCCTCGAGGATCCGGCGCGGCCCGCGCAAGCCGGCAGCCGCCAGTTGCGCCGCCAGCAACCCGCTTCGCGCGGCTTCCGCGTTGTGGATCGACTTGGTCGGGACCGGCTCGTGACGCATCTGCCACAGGCCACCGGTACGGCTGCCGGCGGTACCGAGTGCATCGGCCAGCGCGTTGGCGTCCAGGCCGAGGATTGAAGAGGCGGCAGTCGTGGCGCCGAACGCACCGGCGGTCGAGGTCGGATGCCAGTAGCGGTAGTGGCCACGCCCCAGGGCGCGACCGATGCGGATGGTCGCCTCGTAGCCGCGAACCACCGCATCCAGGAATTGCTGCGGCGTGGCGTCGGCACTCTCCGCCGCCGCCAGTGCGACCGGGATCACCACCGGACCTGCGTGCAGGATCGCTCCGCGGTGGACATCGTCCATCTCCAGCACGTTGCCCAGGGCTGCATTGATCAGCAGGGCGGATGCGGGGTCGCGGCGGCCGGCGCCCAGCGCCGTCGCCTCGCCACCGGGCAGCGTGGCCACCAGCGCTGTCAGCTGACCGGCCAGCGGCGAGCGCAAGGCGCCCAGCGCGCAACCCAGCCAGTCGGCCACCAGCGCGGCGGCACGCTGGCGCGCAGCGGTATCGACCGGTCGCAGCAGCTGCACGGCCAGGGCTTCGGTCAGGCTCGGGGCCCGCGCTGTCATGCCGCGTCTACCAAGTCGCACCTCGTTGCATCGTGGAAAGTGTTCGCACGTGACTCACCTCTGGGGCCAAGGGTATCGGACTTTGTCCGGACATATCATATGATCAGCATTCCGAACATCGCAAACCCGGTCCCCCGCCGGGTCTGCCACCGCTGTTTTCCCGGACCGGAGTCCCCGTGCCTGCCCAGCTCGACGCCAGTTCTTTCCTCGATCATTTCCGCCCCGGCGCGGAAATCTACACGCCCGGCTGCGCGGGCCATTCGCTGCTGTTCGAGTCGTGGCTGCGGCAGGCGCCGGAGCGCTGTGACGGCGTCCGCTTCACCGGCGTGCACATCCCGACCGTCAACAAGTTCGATTTTGCCAGCCTGCACCCGGGCGCGCGTCAACGCACGATCTTTCTCAGCGCCGAGCTGCGCGAGTCGTGGCTGGCCGGACGCGTGGACTATCTGCCGATGAGCTATTCGGCCACCTGGCAGTGGCTGGGCCAGAAAGCGCGGTTCGACGTCGCACTGGTGCAGGTCGCGCCGCCGGATGACAACGGCCAATGTTCGCTGGGCGTGGCCGCCGACTTCACCCCTGCGGCCTGGCCGCGGGCGACGAAGGTGCTGGCCCACGTGAACCCCCGCATGCCGCGCACCCACGGCCCCTCGATCCCGTGGTCGCGCATCCACGCGGCCATCGAGCACGACAGCCCGCTGCTGGAAGCACCGGATCCCGCGCCGGACCCGGCCATGGACGCGGTGGCCGAACAGGTCGCCACCCTGGTACCGGACCGGGCGACCCTGCAACTGGGCTTGGGCCGGTTGCAGTCGGCGGTGCTGCGCGCCGTGCGCGGGAGGCGCGACCTGCGCCTGCACACCGGGATGGTGTCGGACGGACTGCTGGGGTTGATCGAGGACGGCGCTCTGGCGCCGGCGCCGGATGCCGTCGTCGCTGGGGTCGCCCTGGGCAGCCCGGCGCTGTATGAGGCCGTTGCCGGACGGGTGCAGTTCCGCGAGGTCGGCTACACGCACGACCATGGCGTCTTGCGTGCCATCCCGCGCCTGACCGCGATCAACAGCGCGCTGTCGGTGGACTTGCTGGGCCAGGTCAACGGTGATTGCCTCGGCGGTCGCCAGCTCAGTGGCATCGGCGGTTTGCCGGACTTCCTGAGGGGCGCACGACAGGCACCCGAAGGCCGCGGGATCATCGCCTTGCCCGCCGCCACACCGAAAGGACAAACACGAATTGTGCCAATGTTGCCGGCTGGTCCGGTGAGCGTCGCGCGGATCGACGCCGACTGCGTGGTTACCGAGCACGGCGTGGCGGACCTGCGACATCTGGACGTGCACGAGCGGGCGCGCGCCCTCATCGCGATCGCCGACCCGGCCCATCGCGAATCGCTGGAACGGGACTGGCACGAAATTACCCAAAGGCTTTGACATGGCACATTTGAAAGGACTTCAGGAATGAGCGTCAAACAGCGCAGCAAACCCCGCTACGCCGAGCTGGGTGACCTGCTCCAGGCCGGCATCGAGCGTGGCGACTACCCGGTGGGCAGCCTGCTGCCGACCGAGCTGGAACTGTGCGAGCGACACCAGGTCAGCCGGCACACCGCGCGCGCCGCCCTCGCCCAATTGATCGCCGCCGGGATGGTCCAGCGCCGCCCCGGTTCGGGCACCCGGGTCATCGCCCAGCGTGAGGCGATGCGCTATGAGCACGGCATCGACAGCCTCGACCTGCTGATGCAATACGGCAACACCACCCGCCTGCAGGTGCTCGAGACCCGCTCGGCGAAAGCCAGCGGTGAGATGATCCGGGAGCTTGAGGTAGGCGCCGGCAAGGAGTACCTGGTGCTCAACGGCGTGCGGATGGAGGAACCCAACCGCGAACCGATTGCGGTGACCGAGATGTTGGTGCCGGTGCGGGCGGGCACACCGAGCGCCGAGCTGCTCGACCTGTCCAGCTCCGCGCGGACGGTCGCCGGCTTCCTGGATGCGGCGCGATTGTCACGGGTGGAGCAGGTATTCGATGCCGCGTCGCTGTCACCGGCCGAGGCCAAGCTGCTGGGGGTGGAAAGCACCGAACCGGCGATGCGCGTCCGCCGGCACTACCGCGACGCCGCGGGGCGTTTGCTGATGTTGGCCATCAGCAAACACCCGCCCGGGCGCTTCGCCTACTCCATGGTGCTGTCGCGCAACCGGCGCTGAGCGCGCCGGCGCGAGGCGCCACCCCGGGGACGCGCGAGGTCCGCTCAGCGCTTGAACAGCAGCTTCAGCACCGACGGCCGCAGCGCCATGCGCATCATCTGACGGAACTCGGCCGGGGTCAGGCTGGTGGTGCACGGCAGCACGCCGGCCACGCCCTTCATCACCAGCAGGCCGTCCTCGCTGACCACGTCGTTGATGCGAACGTCCAGCTTCATCGCGGGGGTGACGACCTTCATGCCGACACCTCCGCGGAATCCTGCCAGTCGTCCAGCGCGACCAGGCCCTTGCCGGCGGCGCGTCCGGAGATCATCGCCTCGGTCAGGTAGGACCCGTTCTGGTAGAGGTCGGAGAACATCGAGCCCAGCTCGCCGGCCTCGTACAGCCGCGGGATCGGCTTGTGGTCATGGTCCAGCACCTGGGAGTGGATGTTGCGTCGCGCGCCGCCACCGGTGCAGACGATCACCGGATCGACCTTGATCGCGTAGAACGGTCCCTGCGCGATCGGGTACAGGGTGTCGGGATTGCGCTCGAAGTCGGCATCCTGCTTTTCCTCGCAGGCGGCGTTGTAGCGGTCCACCGTGGCGCGCAGCTTGGCCGGGTCGCGGCCGATCTTGGCCGCCAGTTCCTCGATGGTGTCGGCCTGCACGATCCAGCCCTTGGCGATCTCGGCGCTGTTGTCATCGCTCCACTCGTAGCCACCGACCACCGGGTTCCAGGTCATGACCTCCACCACCAGCTTGTTGTACTGGCGGGTGGTCTCATCAAAAATCATGTGCACCGGTCCGGCGCGGTGGTGCGGGGTGTCCACCCAGTGGCCGTGCTTCTTTTCCTTGTAATGGGTGAGCTGCAGTTCTGCGGTCTCGTTGTAGAACCGTTCGCTGAGCGCGTCGACCTCGATCCAGCTGAAGCTTTGCCAGAAGAAGGTGCGCAGGAAGGCACTCTCGAATCCCTCCGGTCGGAAGCCCGGCCAGATACCACCCGACTGGCCCTGGTTGCGCAGGTGCCAGAGGTCGGCGCCGGCCTTTTGCAGGATCTTGATGCCGTCGCCGGTGTTGTGCGGGGTGCCCAGCGGATGCGCCTCGGACAGGCCGAAGTAGTTGCGCTGCATGTCCATGTTGGCCTCGAAACCGCCGACGGCCATCACCACGCCGCGGTTGGCGCGGATCGCCTGACGCTGGCCGTTGACCTCGGCAATCACGCCGTAGACCTCCAGCGTGTCCGGATCCTGGACCAGGTCCTTGAGCGGGGTTTCATAGGCGACCTGGATGCCCGGGCGCAGGCGCACGTTCTCGCGGAACGCGAGGTACACGCCGCTGGGAATCGGCAGGATGGTCGCGGTGCAATACACCGCCTCGCGCGCACCGAACTCGGGGAACTCCAGCACGGCGTCGCGATCGCTGAAACCGGTGCCGTGGATGTATTGCGCACCGGCTTGCTCGGCGCGGGCCTGGATCCATGGCTCCAGCGCCACCATCGCCTCCGACCACGGCACCAGCATGTCCTCGGGAATCGGGTTGGCCGCGCTCATCTTGCGCTGGTACTCGGCCAGCACCTCGGCGTTCTTGGAGATCAGCAACGACTGCCCGGCCACGCGGCTGTTGCCGCCGGTCTCGGCCTCGGGCGCCTTCTCGATGATCAGGATGCGCAGCTCGGGGTTGAGGTCATAGGCCTCGATCGCGGCGCACATGCCCGCAAGGCCGGCGCCGGCGATGACGATGTCGTAGGTCTGGTCCCAGCGGGACACGGAAGAAAGACTGGCCATGGGATTCCTCAATACGGGGGATGCACCGAGTATCGGCGCTGCGGGCGGTCTGCGCCAACCCGTTAGCGGGACATCAACAACCGGACGTTGTGATCGCCTATCCTGCCGCCATGGATATCCGGCAGCTTCGCTACTTCCTTGCCGTCGTCGAGCATGGCAGCTTTACCCGCGCCGCCGCGATGACCGGTCGCACCCAGCAGGCGTTGAGCAAGGGCATCGCCGCGCTGGAACAGCAATTGGGCGCCCGCCTGTTCGAGCGTGGCTCGCGCGGCGCCCGTCCGACCGCCGTCGGGCGACTGCTGCTGGACCACGCGCGCACCGCCGACGCCACCCTGCGCACCTTCGAACAACGGCTGCACGAACTGCAGACCGGCACCGAGGGCGAGATCCGTATCGGCACCGGCCCCACCGCGGCGGGTTCGGTCGTCGCCCCGGCGGTGCTCGCGTTACGCGCGGCATGGCCCCGACTGGGCGTGCGCGTCACGGGTGGCGTGCTTCCCGAATTGCTGCCCGCGCTGCTGGCGCGCGAGCTGGACGTGGTCGTCGCCCTGGACACCATGCTGGAAACCGACCCTCGACTGCACCGCGACCTGCTGGTGAACGACGAATACCGGATCATGGCCAGCTCCTCCCATCCCCTGGCCGGCCGCGCTGAGCTGACCGCGGCCAATCTGCTGGAGCATCCGTGGGTGATGGGTCGACGTCTGGGCGAGGTGGAAGCCCAGTTCCGCCAGCGCTTTGTGGACGCCGGCCTCAGTCCGCCCGTGCAGTCGCTGGAATCATCATCACTGGACTTCGTGCGAACCCTGGTCCGCGACGGCGGCTACCTGACCCTCCTGCCGTCCCGCCTGGTGCATGTCGAGCTGGGCTCGCGGCAGTGGACGCAGCTGGATGTGGCGGGATTCTCCTGGGAGCGCCCTCTGGTCGTGTACACCCGGCTGGGCGAACCGCAGTCGGATCCGCCGGCCCGGGTGCTGCCGGCACTGCGAAATCCCTGTCTCTTTATACACATCTGA
>NZ_JXSS01000054.1 GCF_000855665.1 Lysobacter sp. A03 | reverse complement strand
GGGGCGGCGGGCCCGGTGGGGGCTCCTTCGCCGGGGGCGGGGTCGGCGGGGGGGGCGGGGGTGGCGCGGGACGGGTGTCCGCCCCCCCCCCCCCCCCCCCGCCACAGGCGGTCAGCGCAACCAATCCGGCCCCGGCCAGGCCCAGTTTCCATGCGCTGGTGCGCTGGGATGCGTGCGACTTCATAAGGTCTCCCCCTCAATGGTCAGCAGATGGACGGCGCGAGGCGCCACAAGGACACCAGTATTAGTGCATTCACGCCTCCCCCACAATCCGCGATTACCCGGGTACGCCAAGGCGCACGGCCACCACCTTGTTACGGGACGCGCGGCACAGTTTCTCGGCCGGTTTGCCGCAGTGCAGCATCTCCACGCATAATCGGGGGGCACCGGAAGCCTCTTCCGGCCCGTCCCAATTGGAGTCCGTCATGAGCGACGTCGTCATCGTCGGTGCCAAGCGCACCGCCATCGGTTCCTTCCTCGGCCAGTTCACCGGCGTGCCGACGCCTGCCCTCGGCTCGGCCGTCATCACTGGCGCCCTCGAGCACGCTGGCGTGTCCGCCGACCAGGTGGACGAGGTGATCATGGGTTGCGTGCTGCCCGCTGGTCTGGGCCAGGCACCTGCCCGCCAGGCCGCCCTCAATGCCGGCCTGCCCGCCTCTGCCGGCTGCACCACCATCAACAAGGTCTGCGGCTCGGGCATGAAGGCGATCATGTTCGGCCACGACCTGATCAAGGCCGGCTCGGCCAAGGTCGTGGTTGCCGGCGGAATGGAGTCGATGACCAACGCCCCGCACCTGCTCAACGGTTCGCGCACCGGCATCCGTTACGGCAGCGCAGAGTTCATCGATCACATGGCCTACGACGGCCTGACCAACCCGTACGACGGCAAGGCGATGGGCGTGTTTGGCGACATGGCCTGCAACGAGTACGGCTTCGACCGCGAAGCCCTGGACGCCTACTCGACCGAGAGCGTGGAGCGTGCCAAGAAGGCCCAGGCCGATGGCTCGTTCAAGGACGAGATCGTTCCGGTCACCGTCAAGACCCGCAAGGGCGAAGTGGTGGTGGATACCGACGAGGAGCCCGGCAAGATCGACACCAGCCGGATTCCCGGCCTGCGTGCCGCGTTCGGCAAGGAAGGCGTGTTGACCGCCGCCTCCTCCTCGAAGATTTCCGACGGCGCGGCGGCGACTCTGCTGATGTCCGCCGAGGACGCGTCCGCACGCGGCCTGACCCCTCTGGCGCGCATCGTTGCCCACGCCACCCATTCGCAGGCGCCGGAGTGGTTCACCACCGCGCCGGTCACCGCGATCAAGAACGTGCTTGAGAAAGCCGGCTGGAGCGTCGCCGACGTCGACCTGTTCGAGATCAACGAGGCGTTCTCCTGCGTGGCGATGGCCCCGATCAAGGATCTGGACATTCCGCGAGAGAAGGTCAACGTGCATGGTGGCGCAGTGGCGCTGGGTCACCCGATCGGTGCCAGCGGCGCGCGACTCGTCGTTACGCTGATCAATGCGCTGCGCGCGAGCGGCGGAAAACGCGGTGTTGCATCGCTGTGCATCGGCGGTGGGGAAGCGACGGCGATTGCCATCGAACTTCCCTGATTTCACGTCCGCCTGTCAATACCGAACGGCAGCCCAACAGTTAACGATAAATTGACGAAAAAAGGAAGGCCTGCCGCTTGACACAGGCTGACGTGTCGTCATCATGTTAGCGGTACGCGATTGCGTGCTGCCGAATTTTTCTTAAGACGAGGAATACACCATGACTTTGAACAAGGCGCTGATCGCCCTCGCTATGGGCCTGGCCCTGGCTGCTTGCTCCAACACCCAGCAGGCTGACAGCTCTGCCCAGGAAGCGGCCACCGCCGCCAACGAGGCGCAGGAAGCCGCTGCCAACGCCGCCGCCACTGGCGACGCGATGGCCACCGACGCTGCCCAGGCTGCTGCTGACACCGCCGCTTCGGCTGCCGATGCTGCCGCGACCTCGGCCGACGCCGCTGCCGCTGCTGGTGACATGACGGCTGCCGACGACGCTGCCGATGCTGCCGAGAACATGGCGGATTCCGCCGAGCAGGCCAAGGACGCTGCTGAAGAAGCCGCTGCCAGTGCCGACGCGAAGACCAACAACGACGGCCAGTAATACTGCCGCTTTGTAAGGTCCAAGCTTGAAGAAACCGCCGGGTAATTCCGGCGGTTTTTTTATGCGCATTGTTTTGTTTGCATTCAAATACGGCACCCTCCTTCACATCATTTTCCCCACGCGCATTGGATAGTTTTCCCGCCGGCAGAACCGGCGTACGACGCAGTTTCCCTGCCGACTTTCCAGGAGCTTTCCATGAATCACAAGATCACCTTGATGTTTGCCGCCAGCATGTTTGCCCTGACGGCCTGCAGTAACCCGCAGGCCGAGCAGGATCGTAAGGAAGCGGCCGCTGAAGCCCGCGCCGCTGGTGATCACGCAGCCTCCGCCGCCGACTCAGCGTCTGACGCTGCTGCCCGCAGTCTTGACTCCGCCGCCGAGTCCGCGCGTGACGCGGCTGACGCGACCGGCGCTGCTGCCCGCGATGCCGCAGATTCCACTCGTGCCGCTGCTGCGGACGCCACGGAAGCCAGCCGACGTGCTGCCGACGAAGCTGCCGAATCGGCCGACAAGGCAGGCGATTCCATCAAGGAGTCGTACGAGGAAGGCAAGGCCAGCGCTGCTGACACCATCGGCAGTGCTGCCGACAGCGTTGCCGAGCGCATGAAGCGCGAGAAGGCAGAGGCGGAAGCCGAAGCGGCACGTGCGGCTGCCGAGAAGGCCCGCAAGAACTAATCGACTCAGAGCACCTGCTGCATCTGCAAGGCCCGCTCGCGCGGGCCTTGTTTTGTCTGCGCCGCTGGCATTGACCGGCCTGCATGAAGCGTCCGGTATCCTGTGCGGTCAATTCACTATCGGCCGGTTGCCATGCCCGTTCTGACCTCCGCTCTTGATCCCCGCTCGCAGGATTTCCAGGAAAACGTCGCCTGGCATCGCGCCCTGGTGGATGAGCTGGACGCACGGCTGACCAGGGCAGCCGATGGCGGCGGTGCCAAGTCGCGCGAGCGCCACACCGGGCGCGGGAAACTGCTGGTGCGCGACCGCATCAACGCGCTTCTCGACCCTGGTTCACCTTTCCTGGAAATTGCCCCGCTCGCCGCCGAGGAGATGTACGACGGCGCAGCGCCGGCCGCCGGGATGGTCTGCGGCATCGGCCGGGTAATGGGACAGGAAGTGATCGTGGTCGCCAACGATGCGACGGTAAAAGGCGGTACTTACTTCCCGATGACGGTGAAGAAGCACCTTCGCGCGCAGGAAATTGCCCGTGAGAACCACCTGCCTTGCATCTACCTGGTCGATTCGGGCGGCGCATTCCTGCCGCTGCAGGACGAGGTGTTCCCGGACAAGGAACACTTCGGCCGCATCTTCTACAACCAGGCACGGATGAGCGCGGAAAACATTCCGCAGATCGCGGTGGTCATGGGCAGCTGCACGGCCGGCGGTGCGTATGTCCCGGCGATGAGCGACGAGTCGATCATCGTCAAGGAACAGGGGACGATTTTCCTCGGCGGCCCGCCGTTGGTGAAGGCGGCCACCGGTGAGGTGGTCGATGCAGAGACGCTGGGCGGCGCGGATGTGCACACGTCGATCTCGGGCGTCGCCGACCACTTCGCGGAGGACGATCGTCACGCCCTGCAGATCGCCCGCGACATCGTTGGCAGCCTCAACCGGAAGAAGACCCTGCCGGTGGCCGTGCAGCCCGTGCGCGAGCCCTTGTTTTCCGCGCAGGAGCTGTACGGCGTGGTGCCCAAGGACACCCGCCGGCCGTTCGAGATCCGCGAGGTCATCGCGCGGATCGTCGACGGCAGCGAGTTTCAGGAGTTCAAGGCGCGCTACGGCAAGACGCTGGTCACCGGCTTCGCCCACATCCACGGCTACCCGGTCGGCATCGTCGCCAACAACGGCATCCTGTTTGCGGAGAGCGCGCTCAAGGGCGCGCACTTCATCGAGCTGTGCAATCAGCGCGGCATCCCACTGGTGTTCCTGCAGAACATCACCGGCTTCATGGTCGGCAAGAAATACGAGCAGGCCGGCATCGCCAAGGATGGGGCGAAGATGGTCACCGCGGTGGCGTGCTCCCACGTGCCCAAATTCACCGTGGTGATCGGCGGCAGCTTTGGCGCCGGCAACTACGCCATGTGCGGCCGCGCGTACGGCGGCCGATTCCTGTGGATGTGGCCCAACGCGCGGATCAGCGTGATGGGCGGCGAGCAGGCGGCCAGCGTGCTGGCCACCGTGCGTCGGGACGGCATCGAAGCGCGCGGCGATCAGTGGAGCGCAGACGAGGAAGCCGCATTCAAGGCGCCGATCCTGGACCAGTACGAAAGCCAGGGCAATCCGTACTACGCCACCGCCCGCCTGTGGGACGACGGCATCATCGATCCCGCCGACACCCGCCGCGTTCTTGGCCTGGGTTTGTCGGCGTCGCTCAACGCGCCGATTGCCTCGTCAACCCGGTTTGGCGTGTTCCGGATGTAGGCAACGGTTCCGCGCGCACACCTTTTTTCAACAGCTTTCCAAACCTTCCGGCGCGAGACGCGTGTGCGCCCGCGCCGGGTTGTGATTCATGGTCAGGTGCGGCTCGCCCTCCCTCCCGGCTCCGGGGTACGGAGAGGGTCAGGCGGGAGGGACGAGCCGCGAACTGTCAGGCCTCAGAGATCCAGGCCGAAGCCGAAACCGACGGACTTTTGCGAGCCGCTGAATGCGCCACCAAAACTGACCGTGGCCCGTGAGCCCAGCGGTGCCGCATAACCCACCGACATTGCCGCGTGGCCGCTCTCGAAGCCAAAGCCGGCGGCCAGCTTTCCCTTGCCCCGCGCACCGGCCGCGTTGATCGCCATCTGCGTGGACGCGGCGCTCATTGCTCCCAGACGACCGATGCGCTGGTCCGTGTTGTGGAAGCGGTCATCCACGTCGCGGCGGAATTCGTCCATGCCCACCGACATCTCCGTGACACGCTGGTCGGTGTAGGCATTCGCCGAGGACACAGCTGCGCTACTGCGGGTGTCCGCGTAGCCCTCCGCCGTGGAAAGCGTGGCGGCGTCGCCCGCGTCGGCGTAGCCCTGCGCTGAGGACAGCGTGGCGGCATCGCCAGTGTCTGCGTAGTCCTGCGCAGACGACAAAGTGGCGGCGTCGCCGGTATCCGCGTAGTCCTGCGCAGACGACAAGGTCGCTGCATCGCCGGTGTCCGCGTAGTCCTGTGCTGAAGACAGCGTGGCGGCGTCGCCCGCGTCGGCGATGTCCTGCACCTGCGACTCGGTGATGCTGCCTGCCGAGATGATCTGGCTGTCGACGTAGGCCTGGGCATCCGCCAGCGCCTGCGCGTCACCGGCATTCATCTGGCCCAGGTTGACCGCATCGTTCGCCCCGGTGGCGTCGGCCACATTGACGACCCGACGCTCGCTGCCAGCCGCACCGACAGAGACCGTGTTGGCCTGGTCGGCTACCGAACCCTGACCCAAGGCAACGGCGTCCGAAGCGGTTACCGATGCGCTCTCGCCCACTGCCACTGCGTTGGTCGCCGCCGCGTCGATCACCGTGTTGGCGCCGACCGCGGTGCTGCCGTCGGCATTGACCCGGGCATTGCCGCCAATCGCGGTGTCGTTGGCGCCTGCCGCGTAGCTGTCACCGCCCACCGCCGTGCCGTGGTTCCCGCCGGCTTCGGCATTGGCGCCCACTGCGACGCCACGCGATCCCGGTGCAACCGTTGCTGGATCCGCCGCGCTGCCGTCGGTGGCGAGGTGGGGGTTGGCCGCACCTCCGCCGGAAACGCCGGCAATAGCCGCATCCAGCTGGCCCTTGTTGACCGCGTCGTCAGCGGCTGTGCCATCGGCGAGGTTGTGGATCGCCGTGCCGCCGCTGCCTCCCAGGGTGAGGTCGGTGCGGGAGGCCCCGTCGTAGGCCACCGCGTTGGGGGTTCCGCCTCCGGACAACCCGGCGATGGCCGCATCAAGCTGGCCCAGGTTCACCGCGTCGGTGTTGTCGATACCGTCGGCGACGTGGATCAGACGGCGATCAAGGTCGCTGCCATACGCGTTGCCTGCCAGATTAAGGTCGCCGGCAGCGTGTCCAAACGAGACCACTCCGGTACTGCCCGCCACCGAGTCGTTGCCCAAGGCCACACTGTTGAGGCCGCTGGCGCGACTGGCCGCGCCCAGCGCCATGGAGTCGTCGGCATCGCTGATGGCGAAGTTGCCCAAGGCAACGGCGAACTCGCCGCTGGCCTGGCTGGCGTAACCAGTGGCTATGGCTGCCTGCCCGGTGGCATCACTGCCATACCCCGTGGCCGTGCTTCTCGCACCAGTCGCGTTACTGTTCAGACCCGTGGCAGTGCCGCCGTAGCCGATGGCCTGGCTACCTGCACCCGTGGCGGTGCCGCCAAAGCCACTCGCGCTGCTGTCTGCACCCATGGCGGTACTGACCTCACCAGTTGCCTGCGCAGCACTGCCGAACGCACTGCTCTCCCGGCCCGATGCCGAGGCCACTTCATCGGGATTGACGACGTTGTCGCCATTCCTGTCGATCCAGCTGCCAACGGCGGTGGCGAATTCCCCGGTGGCGAAGCTGCGCGCGCCAAGTGCGGTAGCAAAATCGGCGTGGGCCCTGCTGCCCGTTCCAACGGCCGTACCATTGGAACCGGTAGCAGACGCTGACGCGCCCAAAGCAGAGCTGGCTGTCCCGGAGGCATCACTCCGGCTACCCACCGCCAGTGAAGACGCGGCTGCACTGCTCCAGGCGCCCAGTGCAGTGGAATTGATACTTGTCGCCTGCGCCCCGCCGCCAAACGCGCTGCTGTTGGGACCCGATGCCAGGGTCATTTCATCGGCGTCGACAATGCCGTCGCCGTTCTTGTCGATCCATCCGCCTACCGCGGTGGCCGCATCATCGCTGGCCGAGCTGTGGCTGCCGACCGCGACACTGTATTCACCGCTCGCACCGGCGCTGAATCCCACGGTCGTGGCGCCATCGTTGGAGGCCATTGCACCGTGGCCTACGGAAGTTGCCTCGGGGCTGGCTGCGTCGGCGTCATGTCCGACCGCAACACTTTGGCTCTTGGCCGAACTGTTCGTACCGATCGCTGTGCTCTCGCCATCGGCGGAGCTGTCGTAGCCGTAGGCGCTTGAGTCACCTATGGCCAGGCTGGACACGCCTCCGGCAGTGCTCAAGCCGGTTGCGTGGGGCACCGTGGTGTCCATGCCACCGTCCGCGATGAAGTACGGCGAGGCAAAGCTTTTCATCTGCCCCAGGTTCACCGCGTCGGTGTCGTCGATGCCGTCTGCCACGTGGATCAGGCGTCGATTCAGGTCGGAGAACCACGTCGCGCCGGTGGCGCTAAGGCGTGGATCTCCGGCGCTATGCCCGAGGGACACCACCCCGTTCTCACCCGCATACGAATCCGCCCCAAGCGCCACCGCACCAATGGCGTCGGTGCCGGCCTCCGCACCGAGTGCCAGGGAATCAGCCCCCGACGCGTAGGCGGAGGTGCCGATCGCAGACGAGGCTTCTGCCACTGCTTCTGCATGAGCGCCTGCGGCAAGAGCCCAGCTACCCGTCGCCTCGGCGTTTGAACCCAGGGCGGTACTTTGTTCTGCGGTTGCCCAGCTCTGACTGCCCAGTGCGACGCCCCACTCACCGGTGGCTCTGGCCAGTGCGCCAAGGGCAACCCCGCGCTCGCTTGCTTGGGAAGACCTACCGCATGAGATCGCAAAATCGTCCCCGACCGTGATGGTGCCCGACGGGTTTCCGTCCGTGTCTACGCAGATCACGTTGTAGTCTGCCATGGCCGGCGATGCCAGTGCTGACAGCCCCAGCAGCACCGCGATGCTCATGACCGATTGCCGCGCGGTCACCGGAGCCCGTCGCTTCGTGGTGCCACGCCCGCCCGATGCCAGCTCCGAGGCGACCACCATCTGGCCGCGCGATGCACTCCATATCCTGCTGAAAATCTTGTTCATGCTTTTGTACCCCTCGATCAGTAACCAGGGTCCGCCGGCCGCCGGAAGCGACCTCGCAGACGACTTCGAAAGGGGTTTGTGGTGAAAGCATCGAATGCTTCCCGTCCTGCAGCCAAACCATGGCGAGGCCGAACTACCCCTCTCATTGATGACTACAGAAATCCGTCGCGAGGCAGGACATGCGTTTGCGCAGCGCTTCTGCAGCCCCTAGGCTGAAAGAGGTTCCGGGGAGGGGTTCATGGTTTCAGCAAAGGATGACCCGGCGGGCGATGTCACCCGTCTGCTCAATGCGCTTCAGCCCGATGAGGGCTCCAGTATTGACACGACAGACCGCGATGAAGTGTTCGCGCGGGTCTACGGGGCGTTGCACCGCATCGCCCGCCAGCACCGCGCGCGCTGGCGCGGTAACGAAACCCTCAACGCCACTGCACTGGTGCATGAGGCTTATCTGAAACTGGTCGGCCACGGCGCGCTTTATGAGAACCGCTCCCACTTCCTGGCGGTGGCATCCAGCGCCATGCGCCAGTTGCTGATCAACTACGCGCAGCGTCACGCTGCGCAGAAGCGTGGCAGCGGTAACGAGGACCTCTCGCTGGATGACGTGGCGCTGGTATCGCCGCAACGCAGCGAGGAGTTGCTGGCGCTGGATGAAGCCCTCGATCGACTGCAGCTCATGGATCCGCGGGCAGCCCAGGTCGTGGAATGCCGTGTTTTCGGCGGTTTGAGTGCGGAGGAGACCGCCGAGGCGGTGGGGGTCACCCGGCGCACCGTCAGTCGCGACTGGAGCGCGGCGCGCGCATGGCTCTATGGCGAGCTGCGGGCCGACCTGACCGGCCACGCGGCATGAATCACGGCAGGCCTGCATGACTAAGGCGGGAGTTACCGGGGGACCCATGCGCGGCAACCAGTGGCTGCGCGCGAAGGAACTGCTTGCCGATCTGTCCGCCGTCGCGGTGGATGAGCAGCCGGCATGGCTGGACATCGCGTGTGCCGATGACCCGGGCCTGCGCGCCGAGGTCGAACGCTTGCTCAAGCTGGATGCCGAGGCCGGCAGCTATTTCGCCGATCTTGGCGCCGCACTGGGTCAGGACGACATCGCGCCGACACGGGTGGGTGCCTATCGCATCGCCGGCGAGATCGGCCACGGCGGAATGGGGACGGTGTACCTGGGTCAGCGCGATGACGGCCAGTTCGAGCAAACCGTCGCAATCAAGGTGGTGCGCGACAGTGTCAGCGACGGCCTGCTCGCGCGGTTCCGCGACGAGCGCCGCATCCTCGCCCAACTGAAACACCCTGGGATCGCCTACCTTCTCGACGGCGGCAGCCTCGCCGACGGACGCCCGTATTTCGTCATGGAATACATCGCAGGCGAGGAGATCACCGTCTACGCGGACCAGAAGTGCCTCGACGTACGGCACCGGCTGGGATTGTTCCGTGAGGTATGCGCGGCGGTTGCGCATGCGCATCGGAATCTGGTCATCCATCGCGACCTGAAACCCGGCAACGTCATGGTCCAGGAGGACGATGACGGCCATCCGTCGGTCAAGCTGCTCGACTTCGGCATCGCCAGGATCATCCAGGAAGGTCTGGCCGATGACACCGGCGACCGCGCGCACCTCGCGGGTGCCGACCCTGGCTCGGGACCGTGGCGCGTCGGCCTTACCGCGCGCGCTCCCACCGAGTACGGCGATCGGCTCCTGACGCCCCGCTACGCCGCGCCCGAGCAGATTCGTGGAGAGCCGGCCACGACGTCCTCGGATGTGTACGCACTGGGCCTGTTGCTCCACGAGCTGTTGACCGGCACGCACCCGTTTGGCACTGCCGTATCCACCGCGAAGGAAATGCAGGACGCGATACTGGCAGGCTCACCTGCCCTGCCCAGCGTGACTGCAAGGCGCATGGATGCCGCCGTTGCCGCGCGTCGCGGCAGCACGCCCAGGCAAGTTGCACGCAAGATGCGCGGCGATCTCGACAGCATCGTGCTGAAGGCGATCCGCAACGATCCGGAGCAACGCTACGTCTCGGTCGGGCAGATGGCCGAGGACATCAGGCGCCATCTTGACGGCGACGTTGTTACCGCGCGACACCCCACCGCCGCCTACCGGAGCAGCGTGTTCCTGCGCCAGCACCGCTACGGTGTCGCGACGACCCTGCTGGCCGTGGGCGCGGGCGTGGTGCTGGCGTCGCTGCACGTGAGCCGCATCACCCATGAGCGCGACCTCGCCCGCACCGAAGCGGCCAAGGCGACGCAGGTCAGCGGGCTTCTGGTCAGCATGCTGGAATCGGCCGATCCGGAACAGGCCCGGGGCGAGGACATCAGTGTCCGCGAGGTGCTGGACCAGGCCTCGGGCAGGATCGAGGCTGAGCTCGCCGGGCAACCCGACGTGCGCGCCAGGATGGAAGCGATCATCGGCACCGTCTACATCAGCCTGGGAAAATACGACAAGGCCGAAACCTTCCTGACCCGCGCCGTGGACGTGCAACACACCCGCTACGGAACCGGTCATCCCGAAACGCTGGAAACGATGCAGGCGATTGCCACGCTGGCCATGCGCCGCGGGAAGAACGACGAGGCTGAGACCCTCCTTCGGCAAGTGCTTGAGCAACGACTGGCACAGCCGCAGCCAGACCCGATGTTGGTGGCAGCCACGCGCAACGACCTGGGCGCGGCCCTGGTCCGTCAAGGCAAACGGGAAGAGGCCGAGTCGGTGCATCGCGCAGCGCTTGCATTCGCGACCCGGACGGCAGCCACCGCACCCGAAGCGCAGATGACCGCCCGCAACAACCTGGCTGTGCTGCTGGTGGGCCAGGGGAAATTCGACGAGGCCGAAGAACACTATCGTGATGTGCTGGCGCAGCGGCGCGAGCTGCAGGGGCCTGTCCATCCCGATCTTGCCAATCTGCTGAACAACCTCGGCGTCCTGCTGAGCAAGACGCAGCGTTTTGCGGAAGCCGAGGCACTGCTGCGCGAATCGCTGGCGATGAAGCGCAAGCTGTATGACGACAGCGGGCACCCGTCGATCGCGCTCGCAATGGCCCAGCTGGCCACTGTCCTCACCAAGCAGAAGCGCTATGGCGAGGCAGAACCGATGTACCTGGAAGCGCTCGCCATGCGTCGCAAGTCCCTCAAGCCGGGCCATCCGTACATCGCCACCAACCTCAACAACCTGGCCAGCCTCTACCGCGAACAGGAGGATTACACCCGCGCCGAGCCGCTGTACCACGAGGCGATCGCCATCTGCCGCGAGGGCGCGGGCCCGGAGCATCCATGGACCGCATCGATGATCCTCAACCTGGGCCAGATGTATCTGCGCGCCGGCAGGCCCGCTGCGGCCGAGGACTCACTTGGCGAGGCAGTACGCATCCGCGAAAAAATCCTTCCCGAAGATCACTGGGAACTGGCCGAGGCGCGAAGCCTGTTGGGCGCCGCGCTTGCCCGGCAGGGCAAGCTTGATGCCGCGTCGGGCCTGCTTGATGCGGGCTACACCGCCCTGCGGAAGGCGCGGGGCGAAGACGATCCGCACACGGTGAACGCAAAGAAGCGAATGCTTGCTCACGTGCCCGAACGTTCGTGACGATACTGCAGCTTGTTCACGCGGCACTGGACGCTGCGGCGCGCCGGTTGAACCAGAACCCCGCCACCAGCACCGCCAGCGTCGCCAGTTGCGCGAGCACGCTTTGCAGGGTTGGGTAGATACCCAGCAAGGCCACGCGCGGTATTGAAAGGGTCGACACCGACACCCAGCCCGCTTCCTGCAGGGCCGCAATGCCCTTGCCGGCCAGGACCACGGCCACGACCGCGATCAGGATCGAGCTGATCGAGAAGAACTGGCCGATCGGAAGCCGTTGGCTGAAGCGCAGCATGGCCACGGCGATCACCGCCAGCACGACCGCACCCAAGCCGCCGCCTGCGAAGATCGCCATGCCATTGCCCTGGCTCCACAGCGCGATGTAGAACAAGACCGTCTCGAAGACCTCGCGATAAACGACGACGAACGAGAGCACGAACAGGAACCACGCCGAGCGCCTGGACAACGCGTGCGAGAGCTTGTCGTTGATGTAGCGCTGCCACGCGCCGGTCTGGCTCTTCCCGTGCATCCAGATGCCGACGAACAGCAGCACCACGGCGGCAAACAATGCTGCGAATCCTTCGGTCAGCTCGCGACCTGCCCCGCTGATGCTGACCACATAGGTGGCCACGAACCAGGTAACGCCACCGGCCACCAGCGCGCTGACCCAGCCAGCATGCACGTAGGACATGACCTCGGTCCGGTTCGCCTTGCGCAGGAACGCGACCATCGCAATCAGGATCAGCAGCGCCTCAAGTCCTTCGCGCAACAGGATGGTGAACGCGCCGACGAATGCCGACGCGTTGTTGCCCATTTCCGGTTCGAGCGCGTGCTCGGCTTCTGCAAACAGGGCGTCGACAACCTGCACCTGCTCCTGCAGCGCTTCCACGCTGGCCGACGAGCCGATGCGTGAGCGCAGCTCGCCCATGGCCGCCTCGATGCGCGCCATCAACGCCCGGTCGCGCGCGGCCAAAAGCGGTTCGACCGGTTCGAACCCGTCCAGGTACGCCGACAGGGCGAGGTCACGGGCCTTGGCGTGGTCGCCCGCGGCATAGGCGGCGACGCTTTCGGCAAGGCGGCTGCGGGCAAATGCCAGCTGTCCCTCGGCGGCGACCGGCGCCTCCACCGCTTCCGGATGGCGGCGAAGATACGCGGTGATGGCCTGGGCGGTCTCCTCGCCCACTTCCTGCGCCAGTGCCGCCGGGGTGACCTGGGTCAGTGCCGCCAGGTCGGGGATCGCGGCCCGCAACGCCAGGTCCGTGTTCCAGAGCTTCTCCCCCGCTGCGGCCTGCGGTTCGGGGTAGGCGAACTGGCCGATGTAGAACGACAGCGCCCAGCGCTCATCCGCGGGCAGATGCGCGTAACTGACCATGCTGGTGCCTTCCAGCCCCTGCTCGATCACCTGGTAGAGCGCGAACACGCTGCGCTCGCGCGCGCGGCCACGGTCGGTGAAATCGATCGCCGGGGGATCAAGACCCACGCTGGCGGGGCCGTCACCACCCCCGGTGTCGCCGTGGCAACTGGCGCATTGCTGCTGGTACAGGGCCGCCGCGACGGCCATGTCGGGCGGATCTTTCGGTGCCAAAGGGACCGGGTAGGCGGCAATGAGATCGCTGGCGAGCCCGCGTGACAGTCTGGCGACGAGCTCGGGCGATTCGTGGGCCGCGATGGCCGCCTGCAGACGATCCGCCTGCTCCAGCAGTCCCGGCTGCTCGACCGAGGCATCGAGGGACTGGATCCGCTCGCGCGCCGATGCGGAGAATTCCACCATCTCCTGGAACTCGGCCGGATCGACGACCTCGCCATCCGCCACCGCCTCGGCATAATCCACGGCGATGTAATCCAGCAGTCGCCACGCAGTCTGCGCATCCGTGGTGGACGCATGGACTTGCAGCGACAGGCACAGCAGCAAGGGGATGAGCAGGCAACGCAGGACAGTGGGCATCGGGCGGCAACGCGTGGCGGGCAAGACTTGATTCTACTGCAGAAATGAGAACGGGTCGCATCTCCAACAACGTCCCGGAGTCGCGCCCGCTATCATTGACGGCTTCCCGAACACGCGAATTCCGATGACCAATCCGTTGCTGAATGTTCGCCAAGGCCCGGTGGCGCGCCTGCGCATGAATCGCCCGGACGTCCACAACGCATTCCACGCGATGCTGGTTGCGGCGCTCACCGGCGCGCTCGAAGCGCTATCCGCCGATGACAGCGTCCGGGTCGTTGTGCTGGAGGGCGCCGGTGCCTCGTTTTCCGCCGGCGCGGACCTCAACTGGATGCGCAGCATGGCGGCGGCGAGCGAGGCGGAGAACCGGGAGGATTCGCTGGCGCTGGCGCGCCTGATGCGGACCTTGAACGAGCTGCCGAAGCCGACCATTGCCCGGGTCCACGGCGCGGCGTTCGGTGGAGGCGTCGGGCTGGTCGCGTGCTGCGACATCGCCATCGGCACCAACGACGCGAAGTTTGGCCTTACCGAAAGCAAGCTGGGCCTGTTGCCAGCGGTGATATCGCCGTACGTGATCGACGCCATCGGCACCCGCCAGGCAAGGCGCTGGTTCGCGTCGGCGGAGATTTTCGGCGCACAGCAGGCATGGCGGATGGGGTTGCTGCACGAGATCGTGGAAGCCGCCGAGCTGGACGCTGCGGTGGAGCGCCAGGTCGGCCTGCTGCTGAAGGCGGGACCGATCGCGTCGGCGCAGGCCAAGGCGCTGGTGCGCCAGGTCGCCTCGCACACCGACGGCGCCACCCACGACGGGGATAACGCCGACCTGATCGCCCGCCTGCGGGTATCGCCCGAGGGCCAGGAGGGTCTTACCGCGTTCCTGGACAAGCGCAAGCCGGCGTGGTGCCAGTGAGCGCCTCGACCCACCAGACAGCCGCCGCCACGAGGCCCGCCATGTTCACCAAGATCCTGATCGCCAACCGCGGCGAAATCGCCTGCCGGGTCATCCGCACCTGCCGCCAGCTGGGCATCCGCACGGTGGCGGTCTACTCGACGGCCGATGCCGACGCCCAGCACGTGCGCCAGGCCGACGAGGCGTACTGCATCGGCGGGCCGACACCGCCGGAGAGCTACCTGCGCGGCGAGGCGATCATCGAGGTCGCCACCCGCACCGGCGCCCAGGCGATCCATCCGGGTTACGGGTTCCTGTCGGAAAGCGCCGACTTCGCGGATGCCGTGGAGGCCGCGGGCATCGCCTTCATCGGCCCCAAGGCGGCTTCGATGCGCAAGATGGGCAGCAAGGCCGGCGCCAAGGATCTTATGGCGGCCGCTGGCGTGCCCGTGGTCCCCGGCTATACCGGCGAGAACCAGGACCCCGCCCACCTGCACGCCGAAGCGGACCGCATCGGCTACCCGCTGATGATCAAGGCGGCGCACGGCGGCGGCGGCAAGGGCATGCGCATCGTGCGCGAGTCCGGCGAATTCACTGCCAACCTGGAGTCCTGCCAGCGCGAGGCGAAGAACGCGTTCGGGCGCGACCGCGTGCTGCTGGAGCGCTACGTGGAGAAGCCGCGGCATATCGAGATCCAGGTATTCGGCGATGACGCCGGCAACGCCATCCACCTCAACGAGCGCGAGTGCTCGGCGCAGCGCCGCTACCAGAAGGTGATGGAGGAATCGCCCTCCCCGTTCCTGACCGCGCAGCTGCGCGAGCAGATGGGTGCTGCGGCCGTACTTGCGGCCAGGGCGATCAACTACGTCAACGCCGGCACGGTCGAGTTCATCGTCGGCCAGGACGGCCGGTTCTACTTCATGGAGATCAACACCCGTCTGCAGGTGGAGCATCCGGTCACCGAGATGATCACCGGCCTGGACCTGGTCGCGTGGCAGTTGCAGGTGGCCGCGGGCATGCCCCTGCCGCTCGCCCAGGCCGACATCCGTCGCATTGGCCACGCCATCGAGGTGCGCCTGTACGCGGAGGATCCCGAGGCCGGTTTCCTGCCCGGCTCGGGCCGGCTGGAGCGCCTGCGACTGCCCTCCTCCGACGCGCACGTGCGGGTGGATTCCGGCGTGGTCGAAGGCGATACGGTGTCGATCTTCTACGATCCGATGATCGCCAAGCTGATCGTCCACGACGACGACCGGACCCGCGCGCTCGCCCGTCTGCGCGAGGCGCTGTCGCGCTGCGAGATCACCGGCCCCAAATCCAACATCGCGTTCCTGGAGCGACTGGTCCGCCATCCCAGCGTGGTCGAGGGCACGATCGACACCGGCTATCTGGACCGGCATCTGGACGAATTCCTGTCGCCGACCGGACCGGTGGATACCGACCTGCTGCTGGCCGCCGCCACCACCCGCCTGCTCGCCCAGGAGGCCGACAGTCGGCATCGCGCATCGCAGTCCCCGGACCCGGGATCACCTTGGGCGATTGCCGATGGCTGGAGGCTGGCCCACGGCAGCCAGCGCAGTCTGGCCTTCGGACATGGCGAGGAGCGTATCGAGGTGCATGCCAGCGGCAGCGACGGCGAGTACCGGATCGAGCATGACGGCCAGAGCCATCACGTCAGTGGCGCCCGCCGCACCTGCAGCGCATTGAGCCTGCGCATCGGCGATCGTGCGCGGCGCTTCGAGGTGCTGGATCAGGACGCTCATGTGGTGGTGCATGACGGCACCAGCCGCCTGCGCCTGCAGCCGATGGCGATGTACCAGCACGAGGCGACCGGCGCTGGCGCGGCGGCCGACAACGTGGTGGCGCCGATGCCGGGCCGCGTGGTCGTTGTCCGCGCGGCGGCTGGCGATGCCGTCACCGAAGGCCAGGAAGTGATGGTGATCGAGGCGATGAAAATGGAGTTGAGCCTGAAGGCGCCCCGCGACGGCACGGTCGCCGAGGTGCGCGCGGCGACCGGCGACTTTGTCGAAGCCGACGCGGTACTGGTTGCACTGGATCCCGCGCCATGAAGTCCGCGGTCCGCATCGTCGAGGTCGGCGCGCGCGACGGCCTGCAAAACGAGAAGGCGATCATCGCCACCGCCGACAAGATCGCGCTGATCGACCGGCTTTCGGCGACCGGCCTGCGGAGCATTGAGGCGACCAGCTTCGTCAGCCCCAAATGGGTGCCGCAACTGGCCGACGCCGCCGAGGTGTTTGCCGGCATCACCCGCAAGCCCGGCGTCCACTATCCGGTGCTGGTGCCCAACGAGCGCGGCTACGAGCGCGCACTGGCCGTCGGTGTGGAAGAGATCGCGGTGTTCAGCGCCGCCTCCGAGGCGTTCAACCAGAAGAACATCAATGCCTCCATCGCCGAGTCGCTGGCCCGTTTCGAGCCGTTGATGGCCCGCGCGAAGGCCGATGGCATCAAGGTCCGCGGCTACGTGTCCACGGTGCTTGGCTGTCCCTACCAGGGCGAGGTGCCGGTTGCCGAGGTGGTCCGCGTCGCCCGCGAGCTCTACGCGATGGGCTGCTACGAGGTATCGCTGGGTGACACCATCGGCATCGGCACGCCGGGCAAGGCCCGCGCGATGCTGCGTGCGGTCGCCGCCGAGGTGCCGCTGGATGCCCTCGCGGTGCATTTCCATGACACCTACGGGCAGGCGCTGCCGAACATCCTGGCCTGTCTGGAGGAAGGCGTCGGCGTGGTGGACTCCGCCGTGTCGGGCGTGGGCGGATGCCCGTACGCCAAGGGTGCGAGCGGCAACGTTGCCAGCGAGGACGTCGTCTACATGCTGCATGGCCTGGGCGTCCAGACCGGTATCGACCTGGCGTTGCTGGTGGAGACCGGGCGGTGGCTGTCCAACTTGCTGGGCCGGGAAACCGGCAGCAAGGTCGGCCGCGCGCTGTCGTTCTAGCGGGCACGGCCATCGGGGTGAGCGTGGCGGGCGGACTGGCGGGGATGTCCTCGTTTGGATGGCCTAGAATCAGGGACTTTCGTCCGCAGGATCCCCCCATGAAGCTTTCCGATACCCGCGCCATCGTCACCGGTGGCGTTTCCGGCCTCGGCCTCGCCGTTGCCCGTCATCTGGTCGGTCAGGGCGCCAAGGTTGCGCTGTTTGACGTCAACGCCGACAAGGGCGCGGAGGCCGTCGCCGAACTGGGTGAGGCCAACGCCCGCTTCTTCGCCACCGATGTGTCCGACGAGTCGGCTGTGGTGGACAACGTCGCCAGTGCGCGCGACTTTCTTGGTGGCCTCAACGTCGCCGTGAACTGCGCCGGCATTCTGGGCGCCGGTCGCGTGCTCGGCCGCGACGGACCGATGCCCTTGTCGCGCTTCCAGACCACGGTGATGGTCAACCTGGTCGGCAGCTTCAACGTCGCCAAGGCGGCCGCTGACGTGATGCAGAACAACGAGCCGGGAGTTGACGGCGAGCGCGGCGTGATCGTCAACACCGCCTCGGTGGCCGCCTACGAGGGCCAGATCGGCCAGGCGGCCTATTCCGCGTCCAAGGGTGGCGTGGTCGGCATGACCTTGCCAATGGCGCGCGAGCTCTCGCGCTTCGGCATCCGCGTGATGACCATCGCCCCGGGCGTGTTCTGGACCCCGATGGTGGACGGCATGCCAGAGGCGGTGCAGGAATCGCTGGCCGCGACGATCCCCTTCCCGTCGCGCCTGGGCAAGCCGGAGGAGTTCGCCGACCTGGTCGCCTACATCCTCGGCAACACCTACCTCAACGGCGAGACGATCCGCCTGGATGGGGCGACCCGTCTGGCGCCCAAGTGATGCCCGGCGGCCAGCGCACGTCCCGACTGGCGCGGCGCTGGCCGGCCATCCGCGCGCGCGGCATGCGCCGATTCGTGGTGGTCCGCGGTCTGCTGCTCTACGGCGGCGGCATGTTCGCCCTCATGGCCGTGCTGATGTGGTCGAAATTCGGCTTCGGCAACCCCCGCTTTGAACTGTTGATCGGCGTGGCCGCGGTGCTGTGCGCTTTTGGCGGCACGGTCTGGGCCGCGATCACATGGGTACTGAATGAGCGCATCTACGGTGCGCTTCCACCGGCAGAAAAACCAAGATGAAAGCCTACGATGTAAAGAAAGGAAACGTGGTCGAGCACAACGGCACCGTCTACCAGGTGCGTGACATCGAGCGCAGCGCCGCCCAAGGCCGCGGCGGCAACGTCAAGTTCCGCTTCACCATGTACTCGGTGCCCGGCGGCAACAAGTTCGACCTCAGCCTGGGCGGCGACGACGAGCTCAAGGAAGTCGAGCTCAGCCGGCGCCAGGTCACCTACTCCTACAGGGACGGCGACGCGTTCGTGTTCCTGGATGACGAGGACTACACGCCCTACACGCTGGACGCGGCAACGGTCGGCGATGACGCCGGCTACATCGTTGACGACCTGTCCGGCTGCTACGTGCAGATCATCGACGACCTGCCCGTTGGGCTGCAGCTGCCGGCGAGCGTGGCAATGGAAGTCATCGAGACGCCGCCCGAGCTCAAGGGCGGCACCGCGACCAAGCGGCCCAAGCCGGCGCGCCTGTCGACCGGCCTGGAGATCATGGTTCCCGAGTACATCGCCACCGGCGAGCGCGTGCTGGTCAGCACCAGCAACGGTGAGTTCGCCGGCCGCGCCGACTGATCGGAGCCCTCCATTCGTCACCTGACGTCGGCTGCGGCAGGTGACGGATCGATACCTCCGTCTTGCAAAGCCGCCGTGACCGCACGGCTTACGGTAGTTCCAGCCCACCGGCCTCGCGGTTGAGTCGACCCATCTGCGTACGCAGCGACCGCAGGTTTATCTCTGTCGCCGCAAGTTCGTCGCGCATGGCGGGATCCAGCAGCGCCTCCACCCCTGAGCTCAGTTGATTGCCCAATGCCGCCAGGCGCCGGGTTCGGGTGGCGGCGTCGCTTTGCAGCGCATCGATTTCCGCCGGCTGCGGCAGACCATAGCCGGGCTCACCGGCGAAAAGCGTTGCCGGACGGCTGAGGAACCCGCTGTCAGCAAGGATCTGCTGCAGTGTGGCGTCGACGTCCGCGAACGCGGCCGCGTCACCGCGCGATCCCAGGAAGCGGCGCTTCAACTCCTGCCTGGCCAACACCAGCTGCCGACGCCGCGCTGCCTCCTCCAGCAACAGCAGCGCCGCGGTCGCGCGGATACCGGCGTGCTCAAAAGGTACGCGGCGGGCGGAGGCACCAAGCGCAAACCAGTCTTCCACCCTGGGTTGCGGCAACGCCAGTTCGCTGCGCGCGATCTCGAACATGGCGTGGTAGCGCTCGCGCAAGGAGTCGAACCGGTAGCCGAGACGGCGCGCTTCCGCGACGTCGTCCAACACATCCGCATCGGCGATATCGGCTCGTTCGAGCTTGCGCAGCAGACCGGTTGGGGTGATGGCATCGATACGTGCCTGCGCCAGTCGCGGGACGCCGTCGTGCAGCAGCTTGAAGGTCTCCACCGCGCAGTTGTTGCTGATGAAGTAGTAGCGTCCGTCGTAGCTCCAGTGCAGACGCGCGGCGCGTTCCAGCAGCGCGGCGATCTCGTTGCGCTCCAGTTGCAACGGAATGGACTGCAGTCCACGCAGCTGGTCGCGCGTGTACTCGTCCACCACCTGCGCCAGCGGCAGCACGAACAGGCGCGAGGGATACGACCCCGTCAGGCCGCGCCAGCTGGACAGCTGCACGTCATCGACAAAAGCGCGGAAGGACAGCACGAGGTGGTGTTGCAGATCCAACCGGCACTCCGGTCCCGGGGCACGTCCGGGCGCGCACACCACCAGGCGCAGCATGCTGTGGCCCCAGCGGCTCATCGGTTCGCTGTTGCCCTCGGCCAGCAGGTATTCGACCGAGGTCACCCGGGCCGGGTCCAGCGTGGCCAGTGCGGAGTCCCCATCGCGCGCAATGTCGCCGTCCGAGTCAACCGCGACGTAGGTGAAGCCCTGCCTGCAGTCGGCGCGCGGCGGCGTCCAGCCGAAGTGCGCGCTGAAATAGCGGTGCAGCGCCGGGCGGCGGCACGCGTACTCCGGGTCAAGGAGAAAATATTCCAGGTTGACCGCAACAAACTCCCGTGGGCTGGTCAGCTCGTACGGGTCGGGCGTGCGATCAACGAAAGGGTTCTCCGAGGCGCGTGCGCGTGGCCGCTTGACCTTGACCTGCCAACCGGCGAGATCCAGCAAACGGGGATCCGCGGAAAGCCCCGTGCTGCGGTCGTGGAAATGCGCCACCTCGTGCAGCAACGTCGCCAATACTTCGCTGTGCGCGCGGCCCGCCGCCTGAGCTGTGTGCTGTGCTGGGTCGGCGCCGTGAGTAGCACTGAGCGGTTCGGCCTCCACCGCGTGGGACGGACCAGCAGGTTCCGCCGCCAGAAGCGAAAGCAGTCGCCGATTGAGCAGGAGCGTCCGGGACCGCGCCCGACCGGTCGCCGAGTGCGGCAACGTGTCGCTCCACTGCACGGTGATGGTCTGGTCCGTCTCCGCCACCAGCGAGGGAGGCAAACGGGCAAGCGCGGCGTCCAGCACGCTCGCGGTGGCGGCCACCTCCCGAGCGGTGAGGCTGTCGGTTTCCAGCTGCAGCCGCAACCCGGCGTGGGCGGAGGCACAAGACCACAGCAATCCCACCGCCAGCAGACCGCTGCACAGACGAGACGCCGGCGGACTGAGCTGGTTCAAGCCGGCTGACTCAGCGGCCCAAGCATCCGGGCCTGACAGAAACACAGGCAGGTCGTGGCCGCGCACGGCCGCCACGGATCCAAGTCACCTGAAGCGCCACTCAGAGCGCGAGGATCGCCCGTGCCAGCGCAAGGTCACTGGCCCCGTCCGCCTTGGGCAGTTCGGCGCGCAGCAGCGCCAGTGCCGCCTCAAGCTGGACGCCACGGATCGCGCCTTCGCTGGCGACAAAGCTGGCGGCATCATCGCGGGCAGCCAGCACCACGCGGTCGTCGCTGAAAGACCCGCTGCTGGCCGACACGCCGTTGGACGTGCCCTTCACCGCGCCGCTGATCGCGTCGGAGGTCGTGGACGTGGCGGACGCAAACGCGCCGGCGGAGGCAGCGCAGAGCACCACGGCGACGAGAAGGCGGAATCGGATCATTGGCAGCAGACCTGTGGCGGAAAATGGGCGACGCGCGCAGAGAGTACCGCTGCGGCGCCTTTTCCGCATGCCCGACGCGCGCAGCAAGCCCGCCTACGCGTTTGGGATGGCGTCGAAAACCTTGCCCGGATTCATGATCCCGGAAGGATCCAGAACCTGGCGGATGCCGCGCATCACCGTGATTTCTTCGGCGCTGCGCGTGCTTTCGAGCCACGGCTTCTTGACCAGCCCGATGCCGTGCTCGGCGGAGATACTGCCGCCATGGCGCTTCAAGATGTCGGCCAGCGTGTCGGTGACCTCACTGCAACGGGCGACGAACTCCGCCTCCTCCATGCCCTTGGGCGTGAGCACGTTGATGTGCAGGTTGCCGTCACCGATATGGCCGAACCAGACCACCTCGAAGTCGGGGTAGCCCGCACCCAGCAGCGCCTGGGCCTCGGCGAGGAATGCCGGCATCGCCGAGATGCGCACCGAGACATCGTTCTTGTAGGGGCGGAACGCGGCCAGGCTTTCGGTGATGCCCTCGCGCAGTCGCCACAGCTGAGCGGCCTGGGCATCACTGCTGCTCAGTACGGCATCGCTTACCAGATCCGCCTCCGCGCAGAGTTCGAACGCAGCCAGTGCGGCGGCCTCCTGCGCCTCGTCGGCCGCCTCGAACTCGGCCACCACGTAATACGGATGGACTTCGGCGAACGGTGCCTGCGCGCCATGGGCCAGGACATGCGCCAGTGCGCGGTCGGTGAAGAATTCGAAGGCCTCCAGCGCGAGGTGGCTGCGCAGGATTGCAAACACCTGCATCAGCACGTCGAAGGACGGCAGCGCGAGCAGCATGACATTGGTGGGCGCGGGCGGCGCGGTCAGCCGCAGGGTGGCCTCGACCACGATGCCCAGCGTGCCTTCGGAGCCGATGAACAGATGGCGCAGGTCATAACCACTGGAATTCTTGATCAGCGAGCGATTCAACTCGAGCAGGTCGCCGGCGCCGGTGACCACCTTCAGGCCGGCGATCCACTCGCGCGTATTGCCATAGCGGATCACCCGGATCCCGCCGGCATTGGTCGCGATGGTGCCGCCGATCGAGCATGAACCGCGCGAGGCGAAGTCAACGGGGTACGCCAGATCCTGCTCGCGCGCTGCGTTGTGCACCGCCTCCAACGGGATACCGGCCTGCACCGTCAGCGTGCGGTCCACCGCGTCGAAGCCGAGCACCCGCGCCATCCGCTCCAGGCTGAGGACCAGCTCGCCGTGGGCGGCGACGGCACCGCCCGACAGCCCGGTCCGCCCGCCCGAGGGCACGATTGCCACGCCCCCGGCACGCGCCCAGCGCACGATCGCCTGCACCTGCTGCGCGGATTCGGGAAACGCAATCGCCATCGGCGCCGGCGTCCAGCGCCGCGTCCAGTCACGGCCGTAATGCTCCAGGTCCGCGGGATCGGTTTTCAGCATCAGGCCGGGCACGGCCGCAAGCAGGGAATCGGTGACTGCAGAACGCATTGTGGCGAGCCTTCAAGGAGGACCCATGCAGCGTGCCAGCAGCCCGTCTGCCGCGTCCAGTGCTGCGTCGCAGCAAACGCACGCCGTTTCTGCGATATTCGGAGTCCACTTTCCACCCCTGCAGCCGCCGTGACCAAGAAGACGTCCTACCCCAAAACCGACATCCGCGTCCTGTTGCTCGAGGGCGTCAGCCAGAATGCCGTGGATCGATTCCGCGAAGCCGGATACTCGCAGATCGTGCTGCACGACAAGGCGCTGCCGGAAGATCAGCTCAAGCGCGAGATCGCCGAGGCGCACATCGTCGGCATCCGCTCGCGCACGCACCTGACGGCCGACGTCCTAGCCCACGCGCAGCGCCTGATCGCGATTGGCTGCTTCTGCATCGGTACCAGCCAGGTCGACCTGGAGGCCGCCGAGCTGGCCGGCATCCCGGTGTTCAACGCGCCCTACTCCAACACCCGCAGCGTCGCCGAGCTGGTGATCGCCGAGACCATCATGCTGCTGCGCGGGATCCCGCAGAAGAACGCCGCCTGCCATCGCGGCGGCTGGACCAAAAGCGCCGCTGGCAGCCACGAGGCGCGCGGCAAGACCATCGGCATCGTCGGCTACGGCCACATCGGCACCCAGGTCGGGGTGATCGCCGAGGCGCTGGGAATGCACGTCCTGTTCTACGACATCGAGGACAAGCTGACGCTGGGCAACGCGCACCCGACGGCCAGCCTGGAGGACCTGCTGGAACGAAGCGACGTGGTAACGCTCCACGTGCCGGAGACGCCGGCCACGCGCAACATGATGGGCGCAGGGCAGATTGCACGGATGCGGCCGGGCGCGCACCTGATCAACGCCGCGCGCGGCACCGTGGTCGACGTGGACGCGCTCGCCGCCGCACTGAAGGACGGCCGCCTCGGTGGAGCGGCGGTGGATGTATTCCCGATCGAGCCGGGCAGCAACCAGGACCTGTTCAGCAGTCCGCTGGTGGGCATCGACAACGTCATCCTGACCCCGCACGTCGGTGGCAGCACACTGGAGGCGCAGGACAACATCGGCCTGGAGGTGGCGGCAAAACTGATCCGTTACAGCGACAACGGCACCACCCTGTCGGCAGTGAACTTCCCCGAAGTCACCCTGCCCGGGCACGAAGGCAGCCTGCGGTTGCTGCATATCCACCGCAACGTTCCCGGCGTGCTGTCGCGGATCAACGAGATCTTCTCCCAGCTCGGGCTCAACATCGACGGGCAGTACCTGCGTACCAATCCCGAGGTTGGCTACGTGGTGATCGATGTGAGCGCGACGGGCGCGCAAGGCGACGAGCTGAAGAGCCTGCTGAAGGCGATCCCGGGCACACTGCGCACGCGCATCCTCTACTGATCGCTGCGCCCGGGGCGTTGCAGCCATTTGCGCGCCATGCGCTGCAACGCGGCGTCGTAGCTTCCGACGGTGGCGCCATCACCGCCGTTGGCGACCTGCCGGATGTCCCGCCACGCCAGGTCCAGTGACTCGGCGCTGACCACGTACCGCTCATCGGCGCCGGCCTGGATGACGTAGCGGGCGTCGTAATGCCAGTGGCCTGGAACCTCACCGCGCGCGGGTATCCAGTGCCGGTCCAGATCGAACAGTTCGCGCTCAAGGCGCAGGTCCGGCAGGCCCGATTCCTCCTGCGCTTCCAGCAGTGCGACGGCCGCCAGGTCACGGTCGCCGTCGGCATGGCCACCCAGTTGCAGCCAGCGCTCCAGCTTGCGGTGGTGGGTCAGCAACACGCGCGTGCCGCTGCGATCCACCAGCCACGCCGAAGCGGTGAAATGGCCTGCCAGGCGAGAGCGTGAAAACGGGTCCTGGGTGTCTGCCGACAAGTCCTGGAAGTGCGCAACCACCTCGCCCTCCCCGGGCCATCGCTGCCGGTACTCCTCCAGCTCACGGTGGAATGCGACGAGCTCGATTGCGGGAGGATTTTCCATACCTTTGCGTACGTGTTCAGTGGTCCGGGGAGACCTGAGTATGCCCGTCGCGTCCGCTTTCGAGCGCGGCTTGCCGCCCGTTTCACCACTGGGGTAAGGTGATCCGCCACTGGCCCGCACGCTGCTCGCGCGACGTGACAGAACGCAGCCACCGTCGCCACTGAACAGCCGTTGGGGAATCCATGTCAAAGACTCGCTTGTTGATCAGGTCGGCTGCATGAGCCCACGACCGGTTCGCCAGCCATCGCTGTTCCAGGCGCTGTTGCCGCTGCTGTGTCTTGCCATCGCGCTGGCGACCGGCGTCTACCTGTTCTCCGACAACGCCTCTTCGGGCGCCAACCAGGTATCACTGATGCTGGCCGGCGGTGTCGCCGCGATCATCGGCATCCGCAACGGGCTGAAGTGGGACGACATCCAGGAAGGCATGGTCCACGGCATCTCGCTGGCAATCGGACCGATCTTCATCCTGTTGGCGGTGGGCGCGCTGATCGGCACGTGGATCCTCAGCGGCACCGTGCCGACGATGATCGTCTACGGCCTCAAGCTGCTCCATCCCTCGTATTTCTATCCCGCCGCGTGCCTGATCTGCGCCATCGTCGGACTGGTGATCGGCAGCTCCTGGACGGTGGCCGGAACCCTGGGCGTGGCCCTGATCGGCGTCGCCCAAGGCCTGGACATGTCACCGGCGGTGACGGCAGGCGCGGTGATCTCAGGCGGCTATTTCGGCGACAAGATCTCCCCGCTTTCGGACACCCCCAATATCGCGCCCGCCGCGGCCGGCAGCGAGTTGTTCTCGCACATCCGCCACATGCTGTGGACCACGGTGCCGAGCATCGTCATCGCCCTGATCCTGTTCACCATCATCGGCCTGGGCGAGGCGCGCGAACTGGCCACCGACCAGGCCTTCGGCAACCTGCCGCAGGTATTGGGTCAGCAATTCTCTCTCGGCGCGCATCTTTTGATACCGATGGTGGTGGTGTTCGCCCTGGCCATCACCGGCTTCCCCGCCTACCCGTCGATCCTGATCGGCGCGCTGCTGGGTGCGGTGTTCGCGGTGATCTTCCAGCCCGACGTGGTGCTGCAGCTGGCGGATAACGAGGCCCTGTCACGGCCGATGGCGCTGCTGGCCGGTGCCTGGACGGCGATGTTCGACGGCTACCACGGCCAGACCGGCGTGGGCCCCGTGGATGACCTGCTCAGCCGCGGCGGCATGATCAGCATGCTCAACACCATCTGGCTGATCATCTGCGCGATGGGCTTTGGCGCGGTGATGGAACGGGCCGGCTTGCTGGAACGCATGATCCGCAGCGTGCTCAAGGCGGCCAAATCCGCTGGCTCACTGATCGCCTCGACCCTGGCCACCGCCATCGGGGCGAACATCGTCGCCGCCGACCAGTACATGGCGATCGTCCTCACCGGCCGGCTGTTCGCGCCGGAATACAAGCGCCGCGGCCTAGCTCCGGTCAACCTGTCGCGTGCGCTGGAGGACGGCGGCACGATCACCTCGCCGCTGGTGCCATGGAACACCTGTGGCGCCTACATGGCTGCCACCCTGGGCGTTGCGACCATGGACTACCTGCCCTACGCGTTCTTCAACCTCGTCGGCCCGCTGGTTGCGGTCGTCTCCGCTTACGCCGGCTTCAAGATCCTGATGCTGCCGCGTGCCGCAGGCCCTGCGCCTGCTCCGTCGCCGGCCCGCTAAACGCTCCCCAACAAGGTACTGCTTGAATGGAAAAGACCTCGATCCACGGTATGTGGTCCTCGCGAACCGCGTTCATCCTCGCAGCCACCGGCTCGGCCGTCGGTCTTGGCAACATCTGGCGGTTCCCGTACCTGGCCTCCGACAACGGCGGCGGCGCGTTCGTGCTGGTCTACCTGATGTGCATCGCGCTGGTCGGCCTGCCGATCCTGATCGCGGAAATCCTGATCGGCCGCCACGGCCGACGCAGCCCGATCACCACGCTGGTCGCGCTGACCAGGGAAACCGGGGCGGCCAAGGGCTGGATCAGCATCGGCTGGATCGGCATCGTCGCCGGCATCCTGATTTTGAGTTTCTACAGTGTGGTTGGCGGCTGGACGCTGCACTACAGCTGGCTGTACCTGATGCAGGCCTTCGGCGGTGCCCACATCACCGACCCGGCCGCGACCTTCTCCGACCTGTTGGCCAACCCGTGGGAGCTGGCCGGATGGCATGCCGTGTTCATGGGCCTGACGGTGGGCGTGGTCGGGTTGGGCGTGGAGAAGGGACTTGAGCGCGCGGTGCGTTTCCTGATGCCTGCCCTGTTGCTGACCCTGATCGCGCTGGTGGGCTACGGCGCCACGACCGGCCATCTGGGCAAGGCGGCGAGCTTCCTGTTCGAGCCGGACTTCTCCAAGGTCAATGCCAGCATGATGATGTCGGCGATGGGCCAGGCGTTCTTCTCGCTGAGCCTGGGCATGTGCACGATGATGACCTACGGCGCCTACCTGCCCAAGGACATCTCGATCCCCAAGACCGGGGCTATCGTCGCCCTGGCGGATACCGCGATCGCCCTGCTTGCGGGCCTGGCGATCTTCCCGATCGTGATCGGCTTCGGCATCGATCCGCACGGCGGCGGCCCCGGGCTGATCTTCACATCCTTGCCGCTGGCCTTCGATGTCATGACCGGCGGCGTCATCTACGGCCTGATGTTCTTCGGCCTGCTGTTCGTGGCTGCGTGGACCTCGTCGATCTCGCTGCTGGAGCCGGCCACCGCGTTCCTGGTCGAGCGTCGCAGCGTGCCACGCAAGCGCGGCTCTCTGATGGTCGCCGGGGTGTGCTGGCTGATTGGGCTGGCGACGGTGTTCTCGTTCAATATCTGGTCCAACGTGCGGATGCTCGATCGCGACCTGATGGGGCTGATCGAACTGCTTGCCAACGACATCATGCTGCCGCTGGGCGGGTTGTTGATTGCGCTGTTCACCGGCTGGGCGCTCAAGGAGACCGTGCTGCGCGAGCAGCTTGCCGGCATCTCCCCTGCAGTGTTCACCGCCTGGCGCTGGGTGGTGCGGATCGTGGCGCCGCTGTTGGTGTTCATCGTGCTGCTGAACGTCGTGCTCTGACGGAACGTGGGCACCAGGCGCTGCTCACCTGGGCATCCGATAAACTGACTGGATGAAGCCACACCCCTACGATCCGCAGCTGTTTTCCGCGCGCGCCGATGAGCTGGCGCGCAACGTCCGCGAGATAGCCTCGGCGGGCTGGACGCCGGCCACCAGCAGCAACTTCTCCCAGCGCCTGGATGCGCACCATGTCGCCATCACCGTGTCCGGTGGCAACAAGGGCCAGTTGACCGCGGACGGCATCATGGTGGTCGACCTGGAGGGAAATCCGGTGGCAACCGGACGCCGCTCCTCAGCCGAGACGCTTCTGCATACCCGCCTGTACCGCCGATTTGCCGAGGTCGGTTGCGTGCTGCATACGCACTCGCAGAACCAGACCGTCGCCTCGCGCCTGTACGCCCGGTCCGGCAAGGTGCGGCTGGAAGGCTATGAGATGCTCAAGGCGTTCCACGGTAACACCACCCACGAAGCGGCGATCGAGCTGCCCGTGCTGCCCAACAGCCAACACATGCCCACCCTCGCCGACCAGGTCGATGCGCTGCTGGACCGGCAGACCATGTGGGGCTACCTGATCGATGGTCACGGCCTGTATGCCTGGGGTCGTGACATGGTTGAAGCGCGACGCCACCTGGAAGCGTTTGATTTCCTGCTGGGATGCGAACTGGAACTGAGGAAACTGCAACGATGAGCCGCCTGCGTATTTTCACTGACCGCGACCCCGCCACAGCGGTGTCATCCACCAGCGACCACGCCGCGATTGCCCGCGAGCTGGCTGCCATCGGGGTGAGCTTCGAGCGCTGGGAAACCAGCGCCGAGGTCAGCGGCGGCGATGCTCCCGAGAAGATCCTTGCTGCGTACAAGACCGATATCGACCGGCTCGTTGCCGAGCACGGCTTCCAGAGCGTCGATGTCGCCAGCGTTGGCCCCGACAACCCCAAGCGCGCCGACATCCGCAAGACCTTCCTGGATGAGCACTTCCACCAGGAGGACGAGGTGCGGTTCTTCGTCGCCGGGTCGGGGCTGTTTACCCTGCATGTGGATGACAAGGTGTACGAGGTGCTGTGCGAGAAGGGCGACCTGATATCGGTACCCGATGGCACGCCGCACTGGTTCGACATGGGCGCGGAGCCGGACTTCGTCGCCATCCGCTTCTTCAAGCAACCCGACGGCTGGGTCGGCCATTTCACCGGCACCGATATCGCTGCCCGCTTTCCGCGTCACGAATCCGTCCAGTCGTCATGACCAATCCAATCCGGGCGATCCTCACCGATATCGAGGGCACGACCAGCAGCATCTCCTTCGTCAAGGACGTGCTGTTCCCGTTTGCCCGTCGCGCCCTGCCCGCTTTCGTCAAGGTCCGCGGGCACGAGCCGGCGGTTCGCAAGTGGCTGGACATGGTCGCCACCGAGTTGGGTGGCATGTGTCAGGACGCCATGATCGCCGAGGTCATGCAAGGCTGGATCGACGAGGACCGCAAGCACACCGCCCTGAAGGCCCTTCAGGGAATGATCTGGGCCGACGGCTACCGCAACGGCGACTTCACCGCGCACATCTACCCGGATGCGGCGCAGGCGCTGCAACGCTGGCATGCAGACGGCATCCCGTTGTACGTGTACTCGTCAGGCAGCGTGCCGGCGCAACGGCTGTTTTTTGGCCACAGCGATGAGGGTGACCTGACCCGACTGTTCTCGGGGTGGTTCGACACCGAGATTGGCGGCAAGCGGGATTTCAGGAGCTACGACCGCATCGCATCCGAGCTCGATATACCAGCGGCGCATGTCCTCTTCCTGTCCGACGTCGTCGAGGAACTGGACGCCGCGCGCGAAGCGGGCATGAACACCGTGCTCATCGATCGCCTGGAGGACTACCCGGAACCGCGCGACACCCAGGCCGCCAATGGCCATCGCCGGTTGGAGTCCTTCGAGGGTATCGACCCGGCGTTCTGAGCCGCGCAGCCTGGCTGCTCATTCGCTCCCGTCCTGCAGCCGGTAGGTGGTGCGTGCTGCCTGCTCGCCGATCCAGCGATCGGTCGTGCGCACCTCGACGTTATGCTCGCCGGCGGCCAGATCGGTCGGCAGCGCCCCACGCCACAGGTGGCGACTGGGCTTGGCTTCGGGCGAGCGGTCGAAGCCGCGCAGCATGTCCGCCTCGTCGTCGCGGACATTCTCGGCCAGCAGCCGGGGATCGGCCTGCACCACCTTGCGCATCGGCTTCCATTCGCCGCCGTCAATGCGGTACTCGACCTTACTGTCGTCCATGCCCATGAACACGTTGGCGTACACACCCCAGGCCGGATAGGCGCCGCGCCGCAAGACGCGGGGTGCGTGCAGCGCCATGGCGTTCGTGATTTCGGCGTGGTTCGCCGGCAGGCGCGCAGGATGCCAGCTCAGGGCGTAGTCGCCGGACCGACCGATCTTCAGCCGCGCGTAACCGTTGGGCGTGCCGTCGGCCATCGTCGCATCTGGGATGCCGGCCTCGTCCTTGACCCCGGACCAGAATGCGCCGCAAGCCGCCCCGACGTTGTACTCGTGCAGGGGATGTCGCCCGTTCCAGCCTTCGGCAGCACCGTGGTGGAAGTGCTGCTGGACGTGGGTGTGGCCACTGAGCAACAGCACGTTATCGAAGCGTTGCAGCAGCTGGAACAGCCGCTGGCGATCGGCCACGCGGAAGGTCTCCGCCCCGGGTGCGGTCGCGGTGTTGAAAAACGGGATGTGTGCGCCCACCACCAGCCGCGTGTCATCAGCCAGCGTGGGCAGATAGGACTCGAGGAAGGCGAACTGGTCCTCACGCAGTCCGCCCACGTAGCCGTCGCCCGGCAGGTGGATGACGTCATCCAGCAGGACGATCGCCGTGCCCTGCTCTTCCCACGCCACGGTGTCCGGGCCGAAATACCGGCGGAAGGTGAGCGTGGATTCCGCGTCGGAGGCGGCGTCCAGATCCATGTCGTGGTTGCCCGGCGCGTGCAGCCAGGGCACGCCCAGGGCCGCGGTGCGTGCGTTGATCGCCGGATACAGCGAGAGGTCGTCATCGACGATGTCGCCCAGGCTCAGACCGAGCTGCGCGGGGGCGTCCTTGCGGATCGAGTCGAGGATGTCGCGGTCGTAGTAGTCCACGTCAACCAGCGATTTGACCTGCGGGTCGGCCATCAGCAGCACCTCCAGATCGCCCGCGAGGGGCTCGCCCGCATGCAGCGCCACGTCCATGCTCAGCCGGTTGTCGGCGGGGATGCCGCCGTACTCCAGGGCGGGCGAGCCGGCGGGAAAGTAGTGCTGCCAGAACGCAGGCAATCCGTCAGCGCCGGTGGCAAACGCCCGGTCCGCCGGTTTAACCGCGAACACCGTGTCGCCCGGACGGACGGGGATCCGGTAGCTGCCATCGGCGTCGGTGAGGACGATGTCGCGGCCGTTGGAGAGCTTGACCCCGGACACGCCGGGCTCATCCGGGTCTCGCCGGCCGTTTTCGTTGGTGTCGGCGTACACCACGCCGGAGAACTCCGCCTTGCCCTGGGTGGCTGCGGCCGCCTGAGGGGTTGCCAGCAGCGACGAGCAGGCCAGCGCCGCAACCAGAACCAGAGCCACGAACGCCGGCCGACTGACCGGTGCGCCCGGACGGGGCGAACACGCTGACGTTGGGAGGGGTGCGCACATGCCGGGCCGTTCCGTTGCAGAGACAGGAAGGGAAGCCTAGCAGCGGCGCCGGCGACGCGAACCCACCGACGCGATCAATCGGTGCGGTGGCGCTCGCGCAGAACGCTCAGTGCAGCTTCCAGAGAGAGACCTCGCGCGCGCAGCAACACCAGCAGATGGAAGATCAGGTCGGCCGCCTCACCCGAAAGCGCATCGTCGCCCTCGGCTACCGCGGCCAGCGCCGTCTCCACGCCTTCCTCGCCGACTTTCTGCGCGATCCGCCGGATGCCGCCTTCAAACAGGCTGGTCGTATAACTCCCCGCGGGGCGCTCAAGGTCGCGCCTCTGGACGAGCTGGTCGAGATCGGCGAGGAAGCTGCCGGGGGCGTCGGCGAAACAACTGGTGCGGTCCAGATGACAGGTCGGCCCCTGCGGCCGCGCCAGCACCAGCAGGGTGTCATCGTCGCAATCGGCCTGCATCGAGACCAGGGTGAGGAAATTGCCCGAGGTCTCGCCCTTGGTCCACGCCTGCTGACGGCTACGGCTGTAAAAGCTGACCTTGCCGGTCTCGCGGGTGGTCTGCAGCGCCGCGCGATCCATGTAGCCCAGCATCAGCACCCGCAGCGTGTCGGCGTCCTGCACGATCGCTGGCAACAAACCGCTGGAAGCGTCCCAGGCGAGCGAGTCGGGATCAGGAAACGGCATGACGCACCTCGATGCCCTGCGCGTGCAGGTACTGCTTGAGTTGGGGAATGGCGATGGCACCGGAGTGGAACACGCTGGCGGCAAGCGCGCCGTCAACATCCACGCGACGGAAAAGGTCGAGGAAGTGCTCCATGGCCCCGGCGCCGCCGGACGCGATCAGTGGCACCGCGCAGACCTCGCGCACGCGCTGCAACTGTTCGATGTCATAGCCTTCGCGTACGCCGTCGCTGCCCATGCAGTTGAGCACGATCTCTCCCGCACCCAGGTCCTGTACCTGTGCGACCCACTCCAGGGTGGTCTTCGCCAGCGCCTGGGTGCGCTCCACATCGCCGGTGAACTGGCGCACACGCCACTGGCCGTCCTCATCGCGAAGGCTGTCCACGCCGACGACCACGCACTGGACCCCGAATGCATCGGCCAGCTCGGCCACCAGTTCGGGCCGCTGCAGGGCCGGGGTGTTGATCGAGATCTTGTCCGCGCCGGCGTGCAGCACCTCGCGCGCGTCAGCCACGCTGCGGATGCCACCGGCGACGCAGAACGGGATATCGATGACCCGCGCGATGCGCTCGACCCACTCTTTGTCCACGTGCCGTCCTTGCGGACTGGCGGTGATGTCGTAGAACACCAGCTCATCCGCCCCGGCGTCGCGGTAGCGCATGGCCAGCTCAACGATATCGCCGACATCGACGTGGCCGCGGAACTGCACGCCTTTGACCACCCGGCCGTCGGCGACGTCAAGGCAGGGGATGATGCGCCGGCTCAGCACGGGCGTTCCTCGGCCAGTGCTGCGGTCAGGTCGAGCCGACCGTCCAGCAACGCCTTGCCCAGGATCGCACCGCTGCAGCCAGCCTCGCGCGCGGCAACGATGTCGGCGGTGTCGCGCACACCGCCGGAAGCCTGCAACTGCATGTCCGGTGCCAGCGCGAGCAGATGGCGATAGAAGTCCAGGTTGGGGCCGGCCATCATCCCGTCACGGGCGATGTCGGTGCACAGCAGGTGGCGCAGACCTTCGCCGGCGTAGCGCGCCAGCAATGATTCCAGCGAAACATCGCTGGCTTGGGTCCAGCCGGCCGTCGGCAATTGCCAGCGCCCTGCTTCGTCCTGGCGTGCGTCCAACGCCACGGTGATGCGCTCGTTGCCGAAGCGGTGGACCCAGCGGATCACTTGTTCCGGTTCGCGCACGGCCAATGAACCCACCACGACGCGATCGGCGCCGGCCTCCAGGATCGCCTCGACATCCGACTCGGCGCGGACGCCGCCACCGGTCTGGATCTGCAGGTTCGTGGTCCGCTTCAGCTCGCGCAACAGCGGCTGCAGGGTGTAGCCACCGGCGCGCGCCGCGTCAAGATCGACCAGATGCAGCCAGGTCGCTGCGGCCCCGGAATAGCGGGCGGCAACAATTGCGGGCTGGTCGGGATAGCGGGTTTCGCGGTCGTAATCGCCCTGCTGCAGACGGACCACACGGCCGTCGCGAACGTCGATGGCGGGATAGACGACGAAGGCGTCCGCGCCGGGCCGGGTCATGGCGCGGTCGGCTGGAGGACGGGGATCGGGCGAAGGCATGGAATCAACTCCGGAAATCGTGGATATCAGCAACGGTGAGCTGCAGCGACGATGCCCACAGAAGGCACGCGCACACTCACGCAGGAATCTTCAGGAAATTGGCCAGCAGGCGCATGCCCACCGTTGACGAGCGCTCGGGATGAAACTGCGCCCCGTAGCGGTTGCCGCTGCGTACCACCGCGGCGAAGGGGCTGCCGTGCTGGCAGGTGGCCAGGGTCCGCTCATCGACGGGCGCGGCGTAGCTGTGGACGAAATACACATGCGCGCCGTCACCGATGCCCTCCAGGAGCGGATCAGATTGGCGCAGCTGAAGGGTGTTCCAGCCCATGTGCGGCACCCGGATGGCGGGCTTGCCGTCGCGGGCAGGCTCAGCCGCCAGCTTGCGCACGCTGCCTGGAATCAGCCCGAGACACTCGACGCCGCCCTCCTCGGAGCCCTCGTAAAGCAGCTGCATGCCCAGGCAGATGCCCAGCAGCGGCTGGGTCAGCTCGCGCAATACCTTGTTGAGATCACGCTCGCGAAGCAGCGCCATGCCCGACGCCGCGGCACCGACACCGGGCAGGATCACCCGGCTCGCGGCGGCAATTTCCGCCGCATCGCGGCTGACCCGCACGTCCGCGCCCAGCCGTTCGAGCGCGTAACGTACCGACCCCAGGTTGGCACCACCCGCATCGACCAGAACCGTCGCGCTCACAGTCGGCCCTTGGTGCTCGGCAGTTCGCGGCCCTCGCGGCGAATTGCCTGGCGCAGCGTGCGCGCCAGCGCCTTGAAGCTGGCCTCAACCTTGTGGTGGTCGTTGTCGCCCTTGACCGAGAGGTTGAGGTTGATCCCGCCGCCTTCGCACAGCGAGCGGAAGAAATGCGGCACCAGTTCGGTCGGCATGTCTCCGATCATCTCTCGCTGGAAATCACCTTGGAATACGAAATAGGGTCGGCCCGAGAAGTCCAACGCAGCGCTCGCCAGCGTCTCGTCCATCGGCAGGGTGAATCCATAGCGGCCGATCCCACGCTTGTCGCCGAGCGCCTCGCGCAGCGCCTGGCCCAGCGCCAGCGCACTGTCCTCGATGGTGTGATGTTCATCCACATGCAGATCGCCCTCACACTCCAGCTGCAGCGCGAAACCGCCGTGCTTGCCGATCTGCTCGAGCATGTGGTCGAAGAACCCCAGGCCGGTCGAGACCTGCGGCTCGGCAACCCGGTCCAGGTCAACCTCGACGCGGATGCGTGTCTCGCGGGTGTCGCGGGTGACCACGGCACGGCGTGGCGCATCGGCCAGCTCATGGGCGATGCCGGGCCAATCCCACTCGCCACCGAACTGTTCGGTGCGCAGCTGGAATGCGCGGATGCCCATGTTGTGGGCGAAGCCGTTGTCGGTTTCGCGATCCCCGACCATCGCCGATCGTTTCCAGTCGATGTCGCGGTCCTTCAACAAGTGCTGGGCGAGGCCGATTCCGGGCTTGCGCGTGGGCGCGTTGTCGGCCGGCCAGCTCGTGTCGATCAGTACCTCGCGGAAGGTGATTCCCTGGCTCTCCAGGATCTGCATCATCAGCTGCTGCGGACCGTCGAACGCCTCCTGCGGGAATGCCTCGGAGCCCAGACCGTCCTGATTGGTGACCATGACGAACTGGTAGCCCGCATCGCGCAACTTCAGCATCGCCGGCACCACGTCCGCCACCAGACGCAGCTTGCCGAGGCTGTCGAGCTGGAAATCTTCCGGCTCCTCGACCAGGGTACCGTCACGGTCCACGAACAGGATCGGCGTCAGACCACTCATTGCGTACTCTCCAAGTCGTTGATGGCGTCAATGACGCGGTTGTTCTGTTCGGGGGTTCCAACGGTGATCCGCAGCGCATCGTCCAGCCCGGCGGCTGCGCGTTGGTCGCGGACCACAATGCCGGCGTCGAGCAGGCGATCCATCGCCGCGTCGGGATCATGGAACCGCACCAGCAGGAAGTTGGCCTGTGAGGGATATGCCCGCCGGACGGCCGCGCTTTGCGCCAGCGCCGCGTGCAGACGCTCGCGCTCGGCGAGGACCACGGCGACGCCGGCATCGGTGCGCGCGCGAGCCTCGGCTTCGAGCGTCCGGCAGGCCACCTCGATGCAGGGCGCCGGCAAGGGATACGGGGCCTGGCAGCGCCGGAGCACCGCGATCAGGCCGGCGTCCGCGATCACACTGCCAATACGGGCGCCCGCCAGCGCATGCGCCTTGGACAGAGTGCGCAGGACGGCAATATTGGGTTGGCGGTCGATCAAGGACGCCGCCGAGGCGACCTCGCTGAACTCGCCATAGGCCTCATCGACCACGACCAGCGCGCGGTCCTGCAATGATTGCGCGAGCGCTTCCACCTCTGACAACGGCAGTGCCGCGCCGGTCGGATTGCCAGGCGAGCAGAGGAACACGATCTTCACCGGACCGGCGATTGCCGCGCGCCTGATCGCCGCAAAGTCGGCTTCAAACCCATCTTCCCTGCGCGACGCTTCGGCGTCCAGCAAGGGAACCTCGATCACCGCCGTGCCATGCAGGCGCGCACTCACCGCATACATGCCGAAAGTGGGCGGGGTGATCAGCACCGCGTCGCCGCCGGGCCGGCACAGCGCGCGAACCAGCAGGTCGATGGCCTCGTCACTGCCGCGCCCAACCAGAAGGCGATCGGCGTCGCAGCCGTAGAGTTCAGCCAACAGTGCGCGCAATGCGGCGGGCTGAGGCTCGGGATAGCGACGCAGGGCACCGTCGGCATCGGCGGCACTGGGCCACGGGGATTCGTTGGCGTTGAGCCAGGTGTCACCGTCCAACCCGGCGGTGCGGGCGGACGCATAACCCCCGAAACCCGCGAGGTCGGCTCGCACCAGTCGCACCGGGTCACCTTCGCGAAGGGACGCGTTCACGATGCATCCAACCGGCGCGACACGGCCAGGCGATGGGCGTCCAGGCCCTCCGCGCTGGCCAGCTCGACCGCGCAGGGACCAATCGCGCGCAGGCCCTGCTGGTCCACTTCCTGCACGGTAATCGCAAGCTGGAAACTGGCGACATTGAGCCCGCCAACGAACCGCGCCGCGCCGCTGGTCGGCAGCACATGGTTGGTGCCGCTGCAGTAATCGCCCAGCGCCTCGGGCGCCCAGTCACCCAGAAAGACCGATCCCGCAACGCTCACCGAGGGCAACCAGCGGCGGGCGTCGCGCAGGGCGAGGATCAGATGTTCGGGCGCGTAGTCATTGCTGATCGCGAAGGCATCCTCCAGCGTGGCGACCTGGATCATCCGGGCCGACTGCAATGCCCTGCGCGCGGTCTCGTGACGCGGCAGTTCCAGCAACTGGATCCCGATCCGGTCAATGACCCGCTCGATCAGATCGGCGTCATCGCTGATCAGGATCACCTGCGAGTCGGGTCCATGCTCGGCCTGGGACAGCAGGTCGGCGGCGACGAAATCGGGGTTGGCACCGGCATCGGCGATCACCAGCACCTCGGAGGGACCTGCCGGCATATCGATGCCCACGCCCCGCTCCAGTTGCGCAACCTGACGCTTGGCCTCGGTCACGTACGCATTGCCAGGGCCGAACAGCTTGTCGCACGCCGGCACGCTCGCGGTGCCGAGCGCCATTGCTGCGATCGCCTGCACGCCGCCGAGCTTGAACACCCGGTCGATGCCGCAGGTTGCCGCCGCTACCAGAACGGCGGGATCCACGCTGCCGTCGGCGCGTGGCGGCGTGCACAGCACGATATCGCGGCAGCCGGCAAGGCGCGCCGGGATACCCAGCATCAGCGCGGTCGAGGGCAGCGGTGCAGAGCCGGCCGGCACGTACAGACCGACCCGCTGGATCGGCCGCAGCACGCGCTCGCAGCGCACCCCCGGTGCGGTATCCACCGCGTAGGGCTGGGTCATGCCGGCGGCGTGGAACTGCTTGATCCGGGCCGCTGCTTCGATGATTGCGTTACGCAGTGCCGGCGCGACCTGCGCCTGTGCCGCCGCAAATTCGTCCGCGGACACCGTGAAACTATCAATGTCGACGCCGTCAAAACGGGCCGTCAGCGCGCGCAGCGCAGCGTCGTCGCCCACCCGCACTTCCTCGATCAGCGCCGCAACCGCGGCTGCCGTCTTCCCACCATCGACCTGTGCCGGCCGCCTCAGCGCCATTGCGCGTGCTGCCGGATCCAGCGCGTTCCACTGCAGGCGATTCTGCGCACTGATCGCCGCGATGGATGCCCCGCTCATGCCAGCATCCCTTCCACCGGCAACACCATCAGGCCCATCGCCCCGGCGCGCTTGAGATCCTCCAGCCGCTGCCAGGTCAAGTGGCCATGGCACAGGGCCTGCAGCGCCAAGCGATCCGCACCGTCCACCTGCAGAACCGTCGGCGCCTCGGCATCGGGCAGCAATGGCAGCAGCTCCGGGAGGCTTTCACGCGTGGCCTGGAACAGCAGCAGCTTGCTGTTGCGGATCCGCAGTGCGCCATCCAGGCGCCGCAGCAACAGCTCCACCAGCTCACCACGAGCGGCGTCCAGATCGTGCATCGGACCGGCGAGCACCGCTTCGCTTTCGAACAGAGTGACCACCGGTTTCAACTGGTTCGCCGCCAAGGTCGCGCCGCTGGATACCAGATCGCAAATGGCGTCCGCCTGCCCCAGCCGAGGTGCGATCTCGACCGAGCCGGACAGCAGCACCACCTCGGCCTGGACACCCTCACGCGCCAGCCACTCGGACAGAAGCGCCGGATAGCTGGTGGCAATACGCTTGCCGGCCAGCTGCGCCGGCGACGTCCACTGCTCGCCTTCGGGTATCGCCAGCGCCAGGTGGCAATCACCGAAACCCAGCGCCCGCCACTCGCGGAATGCCGGGGCCGCTCCGGACGCCCGCCGCGCGCCATCCTGCTCGGCCATCACATTGCGCCCGACGATGCCCAGGTCGCAGACACCGTCGGCGATCAATCCGGGAATGTCGTCGTCGCGCACCAGAAGCAGGTCGACCGGCAGCGATTCGCCGTAGCAGAACAGCCGGTCGCGGCTTTCCCGCCAACTCATGCCGCAGGAGGCAAGCAAGGCCCGCGCGGGCTCGGCGAGGCGGCCGTTTTTCTGGATGGCGATACGCAGTCGATCGCGGCCGGCAGGAACTTGTGGCGTCATGGGGAAATCCGGAAGCGTGCATCGTGCCGGTGGGCAGCGACGCAATGGGGAAATGGGGGAGGAGCGAGGAATCGAGGGTGAAGCGGCTGGCAGTTCAGGCGTCGCCTGGATGCAGTTCCGGGTCGGTATGGCGGATCGCCGCGGCATAGCCACCGGCGCCATGGTCAATGGTCCGGGCCACCCGCCCGATGGTGGTGACGCTGACCTGCGTGCGCGAATGGATCTCGCGATAGGGGATGCCCTGCAACAGCAGCGGCACGACCCGCCAGCGACCCGTCATCGCTTCCAGCTCAGCCGGGGTGCACAGATCGAGCAGAAACGCGCGCACGTCTTCGCGGCTTTGCAGGGCGCCAAGCGCCTCGGAAAGTGCGTCCAGATCGTCTGCGGGGTTGTGCGAATTGCTTGCTTGTCGCTTCATGAAGAGTGTAATAATGTAATAACGTGCTGTTACGTTATTGCACGCTCCTGATTCCGTCAAGGGTGTTGCAGGGGTAGGATTCTGTTGGGGACAAGCACCGCCTGTAGGAATCGCGGCAAGCGTGCGGGTCGGCGAGCAGGAGATCGCAAAGGCAGAAACGGGGATATCCGATGAAGGGCAGGAAGCTGTCGGGATGGCGCGGCGTGCTGGCGTGGCTGGCGCTCGCGAGCGTGTCCGCGGCTTTGCATGCCGGCCCCTCTGCCACGATCGATCCCGTCGAGACGCGCCCGGTGCTGCAGCTGGACATCCAGACCTCGCGCCTTGAACTCACGCCCTACGTCAGCGTGTACCACGATGTGGAAGGCCAGGACGACCTCGCTGCCGCGCGCAAGGTGCTGGACTCCGGCGGCTTCGTGCCGCTGCCGGGCAACAAGACCGCGTTTGGCTTCCAGCCCGGCGCGCTCTGGTTCCACACGCGCATCGTGAATTCCAACGCGCGCGAGCCACGCTGGCTGCTCGTCCAGAAATATGCGCTGAGCGACCACATCGAGGTGCACACGCTGCATGCCGATGGCCGCATCGATACCCACGTCGGTGGAGACGCCCTGCCCTTCGAGGCGCGCAGCATCCGCTACCGGATGCCGAATTTCTGGGTCAACGTGCCACCGGGACCGCCGGTCGACCTGCTGGTGCGCGTCAGCAGTCAGAGCTCGATGCAGGTACCGCTATGGCTGTACACCCCGGGCGCCTTCGCTGAGGTGTCGCGCGACGCCCAGTTCGGAATCGGGCTGTACTACGGCATCCTGCTCGCGCTGTTTTTCTACAACCTGGTGCTGTGGTTACGGCTGCGCGACCCCAGCTACTTCTGGTACCTGCTGCACATCTCCGCGTTCGGGCTGGTGCTGTTCACGCTCAACGGCCTGGGCTTTGAATACCTGTGGCCGAAATCTCCGTGGCTGGCGGACAAGGCCGTGCCCCTCTCGATCTGCCTGGCCCAGATCGGCATGCAGCAGTTCGCGCGCTACTTCCTGGAGCTGCGCACCCGCTGGCGGCTCGGGGATCTGATCGGCCTGGCAATGATCGCGTTCTTTGTGGCCTGGGGGATCGCGTCCATCTGGCTCCCCTACCGGATAGCGACGCCGGTCGTCTCGGCCGCCGTGTTTGTCAGCATCGCCTGGATCGCCATTGAGTCGATCGTGGTGACCGCGCGCGGCTACAAACCGGGGCGTATCTTCCTGCTCGCGTGGGGTTTGTTCCTCGTTGGCACGGGAATGTTCGCCGCGCTCGCATTTGGCGTGTTGCCGAAAACCTTCATCACCGAATACGGCGTGCAGATCGGCTCTGCCACCGAGATGCTGCTGCTGTCGATCGCACTCAGCTACCGCTACTCCGCACTGCGGCACGAGAACGAGCGCATCATCCGCGCCGGCCGCGAAGAACTGGCACAGAAGGTCGAGCAGCGTACCTCCGAGCTGCGGCTGGCGCTCGACCAATTGGGTCACGCACACGCCCGTCTGCGCGAGTCCAGCCAACGCGACAGCCTCACCGGACTGCACACGCGCGCCCATTTCATGGATCGGTTCCAGCAACTGATGAACGAGGCGCACCGCCTGCACCAGCCGCTGTCACTGCTGATGATCGACCTTGACCACTTCAAGGACATCAATGACCGGCACGGCCATCTGGTTGGCGATGAGTGCCTGCGTTTCAGCGCACACATCCTTAGCCAGGCCTTGCGCGAGCACAGTGCGTTGTTCGCGCGATTCGGCGGCGAGGAGTTCGTCGTCGCCCTGCCCGGCAAGGACCGCGAGGCAGCCATGCGCGTCGCGGAGGGTCTGCGCCGCGGGCTGGATCAAGCGCCGTGCGAAACGGCCGGACTGACGATCCACCTCACCGCCAGCATCGGCGTGCACCAGCTTCACCTGGACGGCAGCACTCAGGTGGCGGGCGCCCTGCAACAGGCCGACGACGCGCTGTACCGGGCGAAGGCGGAAGGGCGCAATTGCGTACGCTGGGACGTCGATCAGCCCGCCCCGACGAGCTGAGCCGCGCGCTGCATTCGAGCAGCGCTGCGGCGGACGTACCCGCGATCAGCTGCTGCGCGCAGCCGCGAGCACGTCGCCGTCAACGACCAGCTGCACCGCAGCCGCGACATCGCGATCCAGGGCGCGGTCGCGCTCCAGGAACGGGATCCGCGCCCGGATCGCCGCATGCGCGGCGGCCACCGCATCGCCCGGATGGAAGGCCTCTGCCTCTGCCAGTTCAGCGCGCAGGGCGTCCACCTCGGCCAGGAACGTCGCATGGTCGTTCGCATTGCGCGGAACGCCCTGGATCTTCTGCGCCAGTGCTTCCACGTCGCCCTGTCGGGCCAGCTCGCGGGCGGCGTTGATCATGTCGGTGCGCAGGTCCAGCGCCTGGGCGGCGGTGTACAGCTCCAGGCCCAGCACCTTGCCCAGGTCGTCGGCCATGGCCAGCACGTGTCGTGCCTCGTTGGCGCCCATCGACACGTGGTCCTCGGCGTTGGCACTGGTGGGAATGGAATACACCGAGGCCGGCATCGCCCGGCTGGTGAGGTCGTTGACGATCGCCGCGGCGGTGTACTGCACGATCATGAAGCCCGATTCGGTCGCGTCCTCGTTGCCGATCAGGAAGGCCGGCAGGCCGTCGTTGGTGGCCGGATCGACCAGCTTGTTGAGGCGGCGCTCGGAGATGCTCGCCAGCACCGGAATGGCGGCCTTGACGTAGCTCATCGCCAGCGCCAGCGGCATGCCGTGGAAGTGGCCGGCGGAAATCACCTGCTGCTCGACGTGCTCGGCATCCGCGTCGGGGAAAATGATCGGGTTGTCGGTCAGCGCGTTGAGTTCGATGTCCAGCACGCGCGCAGCCTGTGCAACCGCGTCGCGGACCGCGCCATGCACCTGCGGGATGCAGCGCAGCGAATAGCTGTCCTGCGGCTGGTGCTTCTTGCCGCCCTTGAACGGGCGGAAACGGGTGTAGAACTTCTCCCGCCCGTGGCGCTGGTCCAGCGGGACCCAGTTCCAGCCGATGTCGAAACGCAGCGCCTGCGCATCCGGTGTCTCCCAGCTCTCTGCCGTCCACGGCTTGAACGTGGGGACCAGGTGATAGGGAATATCCGACAGCGTGGAGCCTTCCAGCAGCTTGCGCAGGTGGGCGGCAACCTCGACCTGGCCCGGGTGCGGCCGCAAGGCGTGGACCTTCTCCGCAAACGCCCCCAGGCGGCCGGCGAAGGCATCGATGGTCATCGCCGCGGCAAGGTCGGCGGTGTCCAGCAGATCCTCCAGCTTGGACAGCGCCAGCACGCCGCAGGCCAGCATCTGCGCGGTGCCGTTGTTGAGCGCCAGTCCTTCCTTGTAGGAGAGGGTGACCGGCGCCAGGCCTGCACGCTCCAACGCGTCGGCGCCACTTATGCGCTCGCCCTGGTAGAACGCCTCGCCGCCACCGAGCAGCACAATCGCCAGATGCGACAACGGTGCCAGATCCCCGGAGGCGCCAACCGAACCGAGCTGCGGCACCACGGGAACGATGCCCGCGTTGAGCATCGCCACCAGCGCCTGCAAGGTCTCCACCCGCACGCCGGAGTGGCCACGCATCAGGGTATTGATGCGGATGCAGAGCATCGCGCGCACCACATCCGCGGGAAATGGTTCGCCCACGCAGACCGCGTGGGTGACGATCAGGTTGCGTTGCAGCTCCGCATGCAGGCTCTCGCCGGTCGGCTCCTCACCGGGCAGCGCCTCGCGCACACGACGACCGCCCAGAAGGCGGTCGGCATTGCTGCCAAAGCCGGTGGAGACGCCGTAGATTGGCTCCTCGCGTCGCACCTGCTCGGCGAGGAAGTCGGCGGCGCGCGCGACGGCAGGCAACTGCTCTGCAGCGAGCTCGACGTGAGCGCCATGGGCAACCGCGACCAGTCCGCGGCGGGTCAGCGAGCGCCCGTCCAGACGAACCGGCTTCATCGCTGTACCTCCGGCTGGGCCAGCTCGACCCGCAGCGCGCGCGCCAACTCTGACCTTTCGACCTCAAACTGGTCAGCGCGCCGCAGGTCCTTGACCGTGACAGTGCCTTTGGCCATCTCGTCCTCGCCCAACACGACCACGAAGCGGATCCCGGCACGGTCGGCATACTTGAACTGGCGCGCCAGCTTGGACGACTCCATCACCACTTCGGTGTTGATGCCGGCATGGCGCAGATCGTTGGCGATCGCCAGGCACTCCGGCAGCGAGCCGCTGTCCATCTGCGTCACCAACACCTGCACCGAGCTGGCGGCGGTTTCCACCAGACCGGCCTCTCGCAGCTGCCAGAACAACCGGGTTAGGCCGATGGAGATGCCGACGCCGGGCAATTTCGACTTGGTGTAATGGCTGGCGAGATCCTCATAGCGGCCGCCGGAACAGATCGAACCGATCTGCGGGTAGTCATCCAAGGTGGTCTCGTAAACGGTGCCGGTGTAGTAATCCAGGCCGCGCGCGATGGAGAAGTTGAGCGCGTAGTCGGACTCGGGAACGCCCATCGCCCGGACCAGCTCCAGCACCTCGCGCAGTTCGGCAATGCCTTCGCGCAACGCCTCGTTGCCCTCACCCAGCGCATCAAGACGCGCCAGCGCGTCCGAGTGCGAGGTCGAGCGGACCTGGACGAAGGTCAGGATCCTGTCGACGGCAGCTGCCGGCAGGCAAAATTCCGGACCGGTCAGGGTCTCGCGGACGTAATCCGGACCGCGCTTGTCGATCTTGTCGACCTCGCGCAGTACCCGCGCCTGCAGCTCGCCATCCGCCACGCCCTGCGCCTCGAAGAAGCCGCGCAGCAGCTTGCGGTTGTTGAGCTGGATGGTGAACTTGCCGATCGCCAGCTCGGAAAACACCGCGTGGATGACCGCGGGGATCTCGGCGTCGTAGCGCACCGACAGCGCATCCTTGCCAATGACGTCGATGTCGCACTGGTAGAACTCGCGGAAACGGCCGCGCTGCGCGCGCTCGCCGCGGTACACCCGCTGCATCTGATAGCGACGGAACGGGAAGGTCAGGTCGTGCTCGTGTTCGGCCACATAGCGCGCCAACGGTACCGTCAGGTCAAAGCGCAGGGCCAGCTCCGGGACGCCCTCCCCGCCCGCCGCGGCCTTCTCCAGCGCACCGGTGGACTGGACGAAGTAGACCTGGCGCTCGGTCTCGCCGCCCGATTTGGTAAGCAGCACGTCCGAGAGCTCCATGACCGGCGTTTCCACCGGCAGGAACCCGAAGCGCTCGTAGTTGCGGCGGATGACATCGAGCATGCGCTGGAAGGCAATCTGGTCACGGGGCAGCAGCTCCATGATCCCGGGAGGCGTACGCGGCTTGATCAAGCAGGACTCCAGTGACAGAACGTCGCAATAGATGGCGCACAGTTTAGCGGCCCAGCCCACTCAATGCCGGACCGCGCACGGCCCCCGCCCCTTGCGCAGTCCCGTGACGGTGCTTACAATCACCGGCTCTGCAGTCGGGGTGTAGCTCAGCCTGGTAGAGCGCTACGTTCGGGACGTAGAAGTCGCAGGTTCGAATCCTGTCTCCCCGACCACTTGCAGGCCTTATATAGCAAGCGTTTCAACAAACAGCCGGCCTTGAGTCGGCTTTTTTGTGCCCGCCCTTAAGTGCGGTGTAAGTGCAATCCGCGTCCAGCGTGCACTTAAGCGAACGCCAGCAATAAAAGACCCCCGCCAGGATCGCCCGTGGCGGGGGTCGGTGCTGTCCGAGAATCACTCTGGTAGGCGGGTTGGCGATTTCCTCAGCCACCTCGGCACGCTGACGGTGGCGAGGTTCTTGAAGTCACGCGCGGGCCCCGTACCCCCCATCCCCACGCGCTAGATTCGTTTGCATTACAGCAGCAATTCGCAGTTGCGGAACTTGAAGTTCTGCCCCGACTTGAAGTCCCACGGCTCACCGGCCGCCAACAGATGGCCGGCGGGCTTGATGCCTGCCTAGTAGCGGATCGTCACCTTGATGCTGTCCTCTGCCTGCTCAGCCATCGCGCTGAAGTAATCCCGCTGAAGTATTCGCGGCCCCAGCGGCTCGACCTTGGCAAACGCACTGGCGTAGGTAGCCCACGCCGTCACGATGTCGCCGTCGTCGTTCTGGGTCGTCTCATACCGCTGGAACTCAATCTTGTGGTTCAACTCTTGGGTGATGAACGACATGTCAGCTCCTTAGATGAAAATCAGGCCACGTTCGGCATAGAGATCGACGGCGGGTGCCTCGGCGGACTGCGCAACACCGATAGCCATCGCCAGGCTCACCATCCCGTCTATGCGGCCCGTCGTGCGGCTCTTGTCCAATTTCCGACTGCCTGCCGGGTCTTTGGTGACGCAGGCGTTAGCGGCGCACAGGATTAGAACTGGGTCCATCCCGTGTGCAAGGCGGGCGTTAAACAGCTCCGCTTCCAACACGTCCAGCGCCGGCCCCATGTCCGTGAAGCCCTTCCCCCACGGAACCATCGGCAGCGATAGACCTATGTTGTCGAACTCCTCGTTCAGCAGGTCGATGCGCCAGCGGTCATACGCGATGGCGTGCGGGTCTAGCCCTCCGCGATGGCGGCAATCTCGCCCGGAACTCGGTATTCAGTGGTAGACCCAGCAGCATCATGCCGGATGGGAGGATGCGGATGATCTGCGACAGACGGAGATAGTTGCACCGTCTTGCTCGCAAGGTTGAACACAAACGAGGCCTACTCCCCTCATTGCACCGTAAACAATCTGGCGTTCTACAGTATCGTTTGCGAGTTTACGAACGGGTGTGCCACTTGTGCGCAGTTCGGCGATTCGTTACTGCGAGTCGTTCGAGAGCGAACGGCTCTAGTTGCAAGCACACATTTAACGTTCGCTGCGACTGACGTTGCATTCTGGCTCTTGGGATCGGCCTCCAGATCGACGTGCTACTTAAAACCGGGGGGCATCGGGCCCGAGGCCGGCATGCGGGTCAGGAGCTGTGCCGCAAGCACGGCTTCCGCGGCGTCGTACTACGACGTGGCGGGGAAGTTCGGCGGCATGAGTGTGCCCGACGCCAAGCGTCTGAAGGAGCTGGAGACGGAGAACTGACGGCTGAAGAAGCTGCTGGCCGAGCAGGTGCTTGAAAACGAGGGGATTAAGTACGTCCTTCAAAAACAGTGGTGAGCGCTCCGGCTCGTCGTGAGCAGGTGCGATTCATGGTTGGCGAAGGCTCGAGCGAACGACGTGCCTTCGCGGTGGTGCAGATGAGCGCCGCCGGGCGTGCAGCTGCGCTTGTTCGAGCCTGGCGAGCCCAACCAGAACGGTTACATCGAGCCCTTCAACGGCCGGTTCCGCGACGAGTGCCTCAAAGAGCATTGGTTCACGAGCCTGTCGCCTGAGCGGACCCTCATCGAAACTTGGCGACGCGAATACAACGAGGAGAGGCCGAAGAACGTACTCGGCGGGTGGCCGCCCGCCTACGCAAACGACTTGGCCGAGGCCAGCTACAGAAATCATTGGCTCTAGATCAGACCGCTACCGAAAGCGGGGTGACGTCGCATCTATGCGCTGTCATAAGACTTTGACGAAGTCCTCACCAGCTGACACTCGACAAGGGCCGCACTAGTTCATTCAGCACACAACCGGACGCTGGCGACGACTGCATCGGGACTTGCCACTTGTATGTGCCCCTAGGTGGCATGAAGGTTCGATAAGAGACCTACGTCTGCTTTCGGCCAAAAGCGGACCTAATGCCTCGCAGTGTCGGCATTCCGGAGATGACCGATGACTCGACTATCTGCTCGGGTCGCAGCTTCGGCCGGTAGCAGTTGCCCCATGGTTGCCTCTTGACGAGCGGCGCGCCTCGCGGCGTAAGGCTTGCTCCGGAAAACCCCTGACGGCAGACTTCGGGACCCATGCCTGCACTCAAGAACCAGCATTTCGTGCCGCGCTGCCACCTGCGGCCCTTCACGCTCGACGGCGAAGGCTTGGCAATCAACCTGTTCAATTTCGCGCGCCGCCGCACCGTGCTGAATGCGCCGGTGAAGAATCAATGTTCCGCGGACTACTTCTACGGCAAGGACCTCCACTACGAAAAGAAGATGCAGGTGATCGAAGGGCTGTATTCCGCAGCAATTTCGCGGATCTCCGTCCCAGGTTACATATTGACTAGCGCTGATCGGGAGGTCTTTCGTGCGTTCTGGGTGCTGCAGCACTTGAGAACCGAAGCTGCTTCGCGGGCGTTCGCGACGATGTCCGACGAGATCGTTGACACGACAGGAGCGCCCGAGGAGTTCCGAACGTCGATCGCGGAAGCCGTCCAGCTGGTGATGCCAGCGGTCCCCGAAATGGTTTCTGCTGTGGAGGACCTAAAGGTATGCCTGTTGCGCAATCGGTCGGCCGTCAATTTCTTCACGAGCGACGACCCGGCTATTTACACGAACCGCTGGTACTTGCGTCCAGGACACGAACGACTCGGCGCGCCTGGCTTGGCAACGTCCGGGACTATCTGCCTGCTGCCGCTCACGCCACGGCATCTTTTTTTGGCATACGACGGGGACGTCTACTCGCTGCCGCTCGCCAACGGTTGGATCGACGTCAAGAGCGATAACGACGTGCGCATGCTCAACGAGCAACAACTGCTTACCGCGACGGCGAACGTCTATTTTCGCGAAGCTTCTGAGGCCACCTCGGTCAGCCGCGAATATGGCGAGGCGACGGCGAGGCGTCTTCCCTCCAAGCACCGCATTAATCACGCGGTCCTGGATTGGGATGACGGAGTGACAAAGCGATTTCGCGTCACGACCGCTGACGAAGCTCGTGGGCAGGATGCGCTGATCCACTCGGAGAAGATGTACCCGCGGCCGAGTGGCTGGCCCAACTTCATCCGGATACGCGCCGGCGCCGCGGCGTACTCCAACGGAACGGGCGTTGGGTACGTTCGCCGCGCGCATGCGGATTCGACGTGGTCGAAGCCATTCCGAAAGATCCGCCTCGATGCGATCAAGTTCTGAGCACGCGCCGGATGCCTTAGAAGGGTGCACCTGGGTGGACATCGATATCGCCCTCGCGCATCGAGGTCGCATTCAGCGAAGAAGAGCAGAAAGGCGCCGGCAGCCACTAGATCGGCAGCGCAACCTCAGCAATGGTTGACGCAATGGACGTGAACCGCGGTATGTTCTATCTCGACTAGCACAGACTCGTCGAGGATGAAGACGCGCTCGAAGACCGACCAGGTCGCGAGCTTGGCCAGTTCGGCGGTCAGCAGCGGCACCGCCTTCGCGTGGTTGAGGATCGGCGCCGGCCAGTTGACGTAAATCACGAGCCAAGTGCGATCGCAGCGAGCGTAGTCGGGGGACTGGGCGGACTGGGTCTTGTCGCTGACGAACTGGGTCATCGCCTCGACCCACCTGCGCTCGGCCGAATCGCCCATCCATCCTTCGCCCATTTGGTCCGCTTCGATTTCGGCACGGATTTCCTTGGAGCTCTTCGCTCGCTCGCCGATGGCGGCAGGCTGCGCGTAGTAGGTCTCAGGACCGATGCCGCGGTCGCGTAGGAAGGCTTCCTTCGCGGCGTTCTGGGGAACCGCTTCAGTGTGCTCGATGCCGATCGCCACTCCGTTCGCCGAGAGCAAAAAGTCTGGTCGCTCGCGCTTGACGAGCTTCAGCGGGAAGTCGGCAAGGCGGTAGGGCCTCGACGCCAGCACCCGGATCAGCGAGTAGATCTCGACTAGGTCATGCGTCCGCCCGTTCGCCCGGCCTGGCACCGTGACGTTTGCCGCGCGGAGCGCTGGGGCTAGATCTCCGACCCTCTCCACACTCACGATGACGCTGTTAGCGGGGACGGCAGAGGGAACGTTTACCATGCGGAAATGATACGCCTGACGGCGCGAGCAGAAACGGGTCGACGGAACTGCGGATCTACAACGAGCACCTCGGCGACGAGCTGCCGCTGTCGGGGTGTCCGCTTCGGGTCGAAAGTGGACATCCCGTGGTTGACAGCATGCGCAGCCGGGCCAAGCCCAACGAGAGCGGTGACGCGCCGTCACTAGCACACAAGGTTAGCCACTGCATCGAGGTGCGGTTTGGCTGAATGTTGGGCGGCGGACGGCGAGGGACTCGAGGTTTCCCTGCTCGACGATGCCGATGTCGTGCGCGAAAGGTGGGCCGTGGACCATGGCACTGCGACCTCTCTCCCCTTGGACCCGGCGGCGCGACGGAAAGAGCCAAGGCTTTCCTAGACACATGAGTTCACGCCGCTACGCACGCTCGTTGAATCACGGCGGCGGACGCAGTCGGTTCTACGGGGCATCAATATGTGAATATCGGTAATTGGCGAATGCTGAAGCCCGTATGGATTCGCACTCCGCCAGTTTTGCCGGATTCATCTGGAAGCTTGCTTGCCTCGTGGAAGCGATGGGCAAAGCAATAGGACCGCAATCGAGCGGTCAGTCGGTTTCGGGTGATGTCCAAACCGTCGGACCAAACGTTTTGGGCATATGGGACTTAAAGGACTGGATACGTCGTGACGAAGAAAACGTTCGGCTCACTGAGCGCCGCTGCACTCATCTCCCTTGCATGCGCAGGCGTGCCCTCGGGGGCGGCGAAGGAGCCGCTACCGCTCACCATCCGTGACCGGCAGGCACTCGTCGATGCGCGATACGGCGCGCGTCCGTGGTCACTTACACAGCCCTACCGTGGGCGACCGCCGGTGGTGCTGGCCTATCTGTTCGATGGCACCCGCAACGACAAAGACAACGCACAGGCGCCTGAGCGCCCCACAGTCATTGCCCACATGCTCGGGGTCATCAAAGAAGGAGGGCGAGTCAAAGTGGGCGCCCAGTATTACACCGGCGTAGGCACTACCGGCTCGAAGCTATATAGGCAATTCGATGCCGCCAAAGGCTTCAGCACAGCCACGAGGGCAGAGGACGCGTGCCAAATGGCCCTAACGGACATCAAACGCGTACGGGCAGAAGCGCCTGACGCGGACATCCGAATCTTAGTCGCCGGCTTCTCCCGCGGTGCGGCATCCGCGCGGCACTTCATGAATCTCGTGGAACGCAATTGCACGGCCAAAGCCGACGTCGCTGATCCCCATGTACACTTTTACGCATTGCTTTTCGACACCGTTGCCACGGGCCAGCGTGGCAACCTGCTTCTGAACATTCCCCCCTCGGCGGATCACGTCATACATTTCGTCTCGATGGACGAGCGCCGCATTGCTTTCGGATCCGATTACGACGAACGATCGGACACGGACCGCGTACAGACCGTGCCCGTCCCCGGGGTGCACAGCGATGCTGGCGATTCGTATCGAGAGGGCGTCGGCGCGGAGCTCACCGCGCACGTCGACTTGCTGCTGGCGAAGATGGGGCTTTCGAGCCGAACCGACGTCGTTGTTCCGATCGACTATGCGCTTCAGGGCGGCAATGATTCGCTCTGGCCCATTGACCGGCTGCTCGGCCAATCGGTTGCCCGCGCTGATGGCGCCAAGGAGCGCCGGTCTTTCGAACTCACGATCCCACAGCTGTCACTGACCCGCCGCGAGGAATGGGCGTCCAGGCGAGACGAGCTCTTGGCCGGACACACTGAACAACACTCGGGCTGGGGGCAGACCGCGCACGTAACGCCCGGCTTCAGGATCGCGGGCGGCACCTTATGGGACCAACTTCCCATCTACGACGTGGTGCACCCGGTGCTGGGCGCTCAGCCGGTCTATAGGAACGCGCGCATCTTCCAATGCGGGGCTACCACCTACCTCGGCTATGAGGTCGACGGCGGGGCCACGCATCTGTTTGAGCTTCCAATTGACGTCGTAGGTCGACTCGCTTCGGCCGAGAAGCACACCCTGGAGATTGGAGTCGTGGCGCGCGAGCGCGGGACGGCCTTGTGGTGGATCGTCGACGACAAGCTCATGGGCAAGGTCCGTGCGGGTGGCCCGATCGCTGGTCGCCTGGCGCCGGATGACCTGTGCGGTAGCGCCGCGCGTGCGCAGCGCGTCTACTAGACGCCGCTAGACGGGGCAGTAGTCGTTCCAATACCCGCCGGTGATGTATCGATAGTGCAAGGGATCGACACACCACATTCGGGCGGACGCCAACCGACCTGTACGCAAGTCAGCTGCCTTCCACCTCCTTCTCTCGCTTCTCGCGAGCCCCAACTAATGGGAGCAGTCCACTGGATCCACGTTTCAACTCCTGTCAGGTACGCACGATAATTGCGGGCGGCGCTCTCGTCCCGCGAGAGGATGTCGGCTTCCGGCCAGAAGCGGACGCTGAAAGAGTTGAAGAAGCGAGAATCCGCCTCTGACCGGTGTTTCACGTGTCTACTCGGTATGGCTACCTGAGGGCGGGCTCTGGTCGAATCGAGACCGCCAGGCCGTTCGCTGTCGGCCAAAACGTAGACTGTGACACCTAATGCATAAGCTAACGACATCTCAACGGAAAACGGCCGCAATGGAATCGCCAATAGGTAGGCACCAACGCCCCTCAGATCAGCGCGACAACCCTCGACTGAAACAGACGAAGGAAATTGGGGTTATCGATGAGCTTCGACCAGAAGGATTCGGCTTCGCGAGGAGCCTTACGACGCCGCGCCCTGAATCCATCTTCCTGAATGCAGGGCGTCTTGCTGCTCTCGCTACATCAGAGGACTGTTTCCGGGGAGCCGTGATTGGCATGGACGTCGTGAGGAAGCCGGACGGTAGGTACGCAGCAACTTCGGCGTCTAGTTTGGATATAACCTCAAAGGAGTCCGCAGACTTGCTGTGGACTGCCGCACAGATTACGAAACACCCGCTTGATGAACTTGAGAGGCTCAAAGCTATTCAGACCTCACAACCAGCTGCAATCGCTCTTTTGGTCTTAGCGTCAGTCAAAAGCCCAAAGCTCGACCAATTTGTTCGCAAGTCCAATTTACATGCCCCAGCCGACGCGTGGATGAGCCCGATTCTCTCCCGGGCAATTCATTTAGCACCTGCAGCAATCACATCGTCCGTAGTAGCTCCGCTGATTCTGCAAGACCCGAGCACCGCGCTGTCGATCATTAAACGCGTTCCCAACAGAGCCGTAATCAAGGGCGCGTGGCTTGAGTCCCTCTGGGAGACGGTACCAGATGCTCGGATCAGCTTAATTGAGATGGCTACCTCTTTGGCGCTAGCTGACCATGGCGCAATCTGCGCCCTAGATTGGATCAATCGGTGGTTATGGCTGGCACAAGAATCTGATGATGAACATTTTTACACGTCACATCCGTTAGGTCTATGGGACGCGTTGGAGGAGCAACTGAAGGCTGACTCAGCTGCATTTGACGCTATTCCGACACATTGGGTTGGTTTTTCTTATGCGCCAGAGCATTTTCTTGAACGCGTCTACCGCTACAGGTTTCCGGCTCTAGATAGCGCTCTCATTGCGATCTGCGACCTCGGAACGCCGAATCTCTGCCCCTCTAACTACCGTGCCCGTGATCAGATTGACGCACTAGATCACACAGACATTGAACTGGCCGCCCTTTGGGGTACATCGAGTGGCAACGCTAAGATGGACACGTCAGTGTCCGCCCAGATGCTCACTGCGAGAGCTGCCGAGCGTTGCGCGGCACAGTATTTCCGGTCACTCGGACTGCATGTTGACGATGTCGCGCAACTGCAACTAAACGGTAGTACTGACGAGTGGCGACTAATGGACTTGAAAGTTGAGCACCGCTACGGGGTCGACGTGAAAAATCTCCGGCGTACCCTTAACGGGGGAATGCACTCCAGCCGTTGGAAGGTGAAAGCCTTCAAAACTGACGCCCGCGGTGCCGATGTCCTTCTTTGTGGAGTGAGCAGTCCCTACACGAAACTAGATCGGGATGGACGCCTTACTTGCGATACTTTCGAGGAGATGAGCGTTCTCGGCGTTACTACTGCGAGCGAAACTAGGAGTTTGCTGAATAAGTTCGATCACATCTATCGCTTGCACGTGCACAGTACAACCAAACTTGTCGAGCTACCAGCTTGGTCTTGGGACTATCCAACCGCTCATTATCGAGCTAGAAATATCGCTCTGCGCGAACTCAGGGATTGGCTAACCAAGTCTCGACAAAATTCGATACCAAAGAAAATTCGCGAGGCTTTTCCACCGGTGCTTTTAGTGCTTTGCAACACCCCGGCGTTTCTAGCCAATAGTGAGCGCTCGGAGCAACAAAATGCATTTCTCGAAATGCTGATGGCAACTGTGCCCGGTAACAGAGGAACTGGCGCGGAGCGTTATCTACTCAGGCTTCCGCAACTCTATCTATTCGTGCTTCACTTCTGGCTTCATTGGCGCGCACAAAAAAAAGATATCAATACCTCGGAACTTACCAGCCTATTTCAATGGGGGTTCACGGTGTCCAAGCACAGTCCACGATCCGAAGATTCAGCATCGACTGCGCCTAAGTCATCGACGACCCATGCATCACGGTGGGAGCCTGTGTCGCTGGCGGCATCGGTCGGGATCGTTGACCCAACTGACACTATTGGGACATTGCTACAAGCTTTAACCGCACTAGAAACTAAGTTATCACAGTCGACTTTCCTGAAACTGTCTGACCTTAGCATCTTCGAAAATGGCGTGCTTGTGGGCACCTTCCCTGACGGAAAGCGGAGGACATTGCTGGCGCACTGCGGGGGAAGAGACGTTCTAAGAAATCAAGCGGAGTGCGGCTTCCGACCGCTTGTATATGCTCGTGAGAAAACTTGTGCCTGCGGCCGACTCATTTGCCCGAAGTGCGAATGCTGCAGCGATCCCCGCTTCAGCGATTGCGCGCCACAGAAAGATCGTCTTACCGCGAGACCTAGTGAGGAGTGGGTACGATACTGACGAGCTCCGTCGACTCAGTGAGCGCTGCAATAGGTGGTCGCCGTGTAGTTCCTGCATTCTCTGCGATTTGCAGAAAACGAGTCTATTCAGCCGATGTCTGCTTCGGGTCGAAAGGAGATGTCACATGGTCACCGCGAGCGCGCTGCCCAGCCTCTGCTGAAACAACGACGTAGTCCGACCGGCGCACGCACAGTGTTTCCGCCTGTCTCCGGGAGACACCTGCATGGACCTTCCTAATACTCCAGGGTCGTGATCTTGACCTGCCTCATATTGCTTTTCGGGTCATTGCGATGCTCAACTTCGGTCCCATCCGGCCGCGTAATGATGATTTGAAAGCTCCCGTCATGCAGCTGAGCAAGGTTGACCTTGAAGTCATTTATCGCGTTGTGGAAGCTCACAAGGGCAAGCGCCTCCCTTTCGGTTATTCCGTCTAGCAGAAAACCTCTATCACTACCGGGCCTTAGGTGCTCGGTAAGGATCTCAATAGGCCACTCTGGCTTAAATGTGCCGGCAATGTATTTGTCCCCAAGGTTTGCGATCTCTTTTCCGACGTAGGTGCCGGAGAAGAACTTGGCTGCGTCCTTCTGGAAAAACTGAACGTCGAACTTCTCGCACTTCTCTTTCACAGGGATGAAATCCTGGTCCGAGGAAATGATGCAAAGCACGTCGGCGTGCTTCTCGTAAAGCGCCTCCATCGCTCTGATCACGATGCTCGTGTCGACACATTTTTCGTCCAAATACTGAAGTCCCTTTGGACCGACACGCCACGAGAAAAATCCTTCCACGTAACCACTACAGCGTGGATGCCCTTTTACCGCGTCGACAAATTCTGAGAAGAATCGGTAATCGCGCTCGAAATTGCGGTGGCGGATCTTCCCAGCCTTCAGTAGCCGCAGCTGTTCTCGCGCCTGCAAACTTCCCTTTTTTTCTTCTTGCGCCAAAGGCCATTTAAGTTCCGCCAAGGGAGGCGTGGCATAGAACACCTCGAAAGCAGGCTCTACATGTAAATACTTGCCGTCCTGGACGACCCTTGGCGCTTGCGCCAAGTACGCCTTCCCCTCAACCATCTCAACTTCGATCTCATCGTAGATTTCCTGGAGTACCCCAACGCGGTTACCAAGCTTTTGTTTGATGGCTTGCTGGATTTCTACGAAAACGTCATTAATTTGAAGCGCGCCTAGCCTCCCAATAATGACGCCACTATCAATTGGGAAGTCGATTCCAATTAGCACCTCGTGGAGTCGCAGATAGATGCCTTGAAGGTCAACAAGTGCTAACGCCTTGAATTCGACGACCTCTGCATTTGCGTGCTGGAGAGCAAGGCGAAGTGCTTTCTGCTTCGCCCTTCCAAGGACATCTTGCTGCGTGCTGTCCGCGCACCCTGCGTGTGTCGACATGTGCCATTTTCCTTTGATTGTGAGCGCACTTTCGCGACTCTAGAGCACTTCGCCATATAAGCCGCCAATGCACAAGTATAAAGCGCCGCTCGGAAATGTCTCGACGGTCAGAATGGCGGTTACCTTCTCCATCGAACACCTCCGTGCGAGGATTGTCCTCGCTCTGTGGTGTCCGAGAAATCAGGGGTAGTCCAACCTGACCCTTTTTTTAGACCGACTTTCACTGACCCATCACGTCATCCACCAGCTGTTGCGTTCGATCTCTCGCTAACTCGGGCTTGATCTCGGCGGAGAGGCCCGGGCAGCGATTGCCTTTGCCGTACTCGCATAGAACAGTGCGAAGCTTCTCGCAGATGGCGCGCTGTGGCTGTAGGCGGCACTCGTACTTCTCGGCCAGCGTTTGACTGAGTTCCGCATAGTCACTGCAGAAATACGAATAGTTGCGCACTGCTGTCTCCGATAAGCGGATCTCGGAAGCCTTGATGTCGGAGCTCTTTCTCCAGTCGTTTTCTTCGGCAAACGCGTGGACATAGGCCAGTGCGAAATGGCAGGCGCGTGGATCGAGCGTGTAATCGACCCCTTGGAACGCCTCCACGATGTTCAGCTTCTCCAGAATGACCCCAAAGAACTGATTTTTCTGGATCTGCATGCCGCCCTCAGCGAACAGCCGGATCACTGGCAGATCCTCGCGCCGGATCGCTTCACTGAAGGCGGATTGGTTCCAGCTCAAGCCGAGATTGGCGATCTCTTTGCGCGGATCTTCGCTGTCCTCAAGTTTCGCCGCAGCCGTGTTGCGCTCGACCTGCCGGGTTACGTCGGTGAGCGCCTCTACCGCCGCCGTGGTTTTGCGCTGTTCCTCCATGATGCCAGCGGCCACCTGCATGTCTGAGACGATCGCAGATCGGCTGGCGAGCAACCCTCCAGCGTCCTTTTCGCGGTAAGCAGCAAAACCGGTGAAAAAGCACGACACCACGAAGATCATCACCACATGAAAGCCGTGCTGTGCCCAGACCGGACGCCCGCGCCACCAGGAAGCGAAGAACGGCCGATCGATCTTCTCCAGCAACGCGAACAGACTGCCATTCGAGATCCAAATGGCAATCACCAGGCCGACACCTGCGAAGCCCGCCAGCAGCAGCGCCATCCATCCGCCTTTGGGCGCAAAGAAGTCGCCTGTGGCAGCCAGAAAGCTACTCAAGGCCACCGTGCCGCCCAGCTCGGACACCCGTCGGTTCATCCGGAGTGCGGGCCTTGCGGGCCTTTCGATCCTGTCTTCTTGCATCGCAATTTACCCCCCCTAAGCGGCAAGAAAAAGGGTCAGGTCGCTCTCTGCACCTGACCCTCGTATCAACCTCGTACCAACTACCTCACCCGCACTTCGAATACCCACAATTCGAACAAGTAGCACACCCGCCCATGATCACCAGCGCCTTGGTGCAGCACTTGTGGCAAAAGGTGGCGCTGGGCGGGAAGCTGGTACCGTCGCCGGTGACGGAGAAGTATAGGAAATTCAAACGCCCTTTTGGAACAGTCTGGCGAGTAGGCGATGGTCGCGCAAGCGCCGGTTTGGGCGCGGATCGGATGTTTGCGGGTGGGATTTTGGCATCACGGGGGCGCGGCGCCTTGCCGTCCGTAGCCATTTCTCGCTGATTTCCGGCAGCGGGCCGAGCACGGCCCTGCCGGTTGGTTGCCGCTTCGTGTTGTCTTCCTGGTTTCTCCTTCGGCGTCGTGGCCGGCAGAGTGCCACGCGGCCACAGCGGGCGGTGCGCGCGCTGCAGGTCGGTAGTGCGCTTTCTCCAGCGCGCGGTGCTTTGGGAAGTGGGCAAGGATGACGCGGATGGAAGTGGGTTCTTCGATGCTGGCCACGATCCGCACCGCGCCGCCACAGTGGCCGCAGGTGCTCACGTTGATGTTCAACACGCGCTTGAGGCGTTGCGCCCAGGTCATCGAGCGGCGCTTTTCGTCGGGGCTGCGGTGGTCGCTGTTGGCCGCAGTCGACTCCTCGTCCGTCGGAAGACATTTGCCGTGAACCGATGGCTTCAGCTGCGTGCGCAACTTCACGTTTGGCGCAAAGACGCCGTGGAAGCGGGTGAGGTGGGCGCGCGGTGGCGGCACCAGCGCCACCAGTTTGGCGATGAACTCCACCGGCTCAAACTCCACGTGCGTCGTGCCGTTCTTCCACGGCGTCTTGAGCTGGTAACGCACCCTGCCCCGTGGCGAGAGCGACAGGCGCTTCTCGCTGATTGCCGGGCGTGCAATGTACCGGCACAGGCGCTCGAGCTTCTGGCCCTCGTGCGCCTCGGCCGCGACGCCCGCATGCAGCGAGAAACCGCCGCCACGTCACTGATTCTGGTCGGCTACGCTTTCTGGCCTGCCTGAGTACTGTAAATACCCGGCTACTCGTGCCGTCGAGCCGCCGCAAAGCAGCCGTTCGTGAACGGCTGAAATGGGTCGTAAGCGGGCGCAAGTGATCGTTGCTATCTGAAAGTCATGGGAGCAAGAAGTGTGAGGTCAGCTCAAACAAATCCGCTTTCCACAGCCCTGTCCCAAGCCTCCTGAAGCTTTTGCAGGCGGAAACCTTTAAACCCGAAGCTGTGCGCGATCGAAGCGCGCTCCACTAGATCCTTTTCTCCGGGCGAGAGCGCATTTTGCTTGGCCTCCCAAGCATGCAGACGCTTCCAAGTTCCGTCGGCCCATAAAGCACGCGCCCGTTGTGGCCACGGAGTCTTTATCCCACTTTGAATCTGCTTCTTGGAATGAGCCAAAAACTCATCTGAGAGCAGGATGTCCGACTCCTGCAACCTAAGCCAGCACACCTCCCTCTTGGCCCATTCCGTAACAAGTCTGTTTCGAACCTGCTCGACGGGGATGTCTTGGAGGTAGGGTACGACCTCTTCTGCAATACGCAGGGCCTCTTCGACATAGTAGACAGGGGCTACTTGGGACTTCCAAACCGCCTCGAAATCCATCACGCGGCCCACCTTTCTAAGCCGATCGGCGATCAAGGCGATGGTGTAAGTCACGACTTGCCGAAGCATGGACCCGGGGTACCAGTCCTGTCCCGGAACAGCACTGTCTAGCATCCGAGTGAGGATGGCCTTGCCGACAACTGCCTTGTAGTACTCACTGTCGAAAGTTTCCGGACTCTTGGCCCACTGATCACTGATGAGCTTTGCGAAGGCCGCCGTATTCTTCTGCGCGCCTGCGCAGACACTGTGAGGAACGGAGCGCCAAGTCACTTCATAACGCGCGATGTCCGTCTTCGTGATTCGCTGCTTGCGTGGATGAAGCATCTCCCATGCCTTGGCGGCTACACCTTTCCTCCGCTTCAAGTCGACGTTGTAGCTTCCTTGGGTGCGTTCGAAGAACCAGTAACTTCCGACATCGCCAGCCTTGGCCGCAGGCGCGAGTGTCTGCCGGGAGATCGTCTCGATTCGCTTGAAGTACGGATGGCCGGCGAAAAGGTCCGACGCCGACACGGTGTTCTGCGCGTTGGCAAAACGTGCGATATCGTGGACTGCTTCTTCAAAGCCTTCTTCTGGCAGTTGGGACAGCTTCATCTGCACAGAGACTTGGTCGAGGGCATACCCCGCCTTTCGTGCCCAGTAAAGCGAGGCGGTGGTCTGCCCTCCGTTGACGACCTGGAAGTCTGTCACCGATGTGATCGTGGCCACCCCTGAGTCGTTCGACTCTAGAACTAGGTCGGAGACCGTCGCCGTGAGACCATTGTTGTAAGCGAAGAACATGGAAGGGTTCTCACGGAGCGTCTGGCGTATGCCCTTGTTGACCTTCCGCCCCTCTCCTAGAAATGCGCGAACGTTCTGTTCGAGGATTCGCCCGCCAAAGCGATCGTAAAGACTTGCCAACACGTCCCCCGGCATGACGCAAAGGAATGATTTGTAGTCAGTCCCTTCGGACAATGCCGGCAAAGCGGGGATTCCTCTTCCATACTCGCTGGTGAAGTCGATTGTGATTGCTTCACGCCCAGAATTGGACATGTCCGCGCGGGCAAGTCGTCCGATATCCCACAGTTGAACTTCGACATCCTTTGTTCCGAGCCGGAGTGTCTGGATTCGTCCGAGTTTGGTTCCGGCCGGGCGGTCAGAGACAACGTATATTCGAACTTTGGTAAGGAGGTCATTGGAAAAGCTGAAGACCTCCCGAGAGAGAGCGTGTGCCTCGTGGCTCTCGTCCCAAAGGGAAGCAACGTCCCCGTACACACTCCCCTGAAGGAAGTTGTGAGCTTGTTCGACCAGACTTCTTACTTCATCTGTCTTCAGTGGCTCCGGATCCTCCGTGCCGGAAAAGCTGGCAACGATCAGACTGAGGATCCCATCTGACTCGGATAGGCTGTAGCCATCTATCCTCACCTCGATCCGCTTCCACTGAGCATGTGCCCGGCAAAGACCGTAGTCGGTGAATTCCTCACCCGTTTGAAGAATCTCGCACGCCCGCTCGATAAAGCGGGTGCGCTCGTAGTCCGAAGCTGAAACGGCCCCTGCCTGAATCTCAACGAGAAGGTCTGCCCGGTAACGCTGAATTTCTTCTTCCATCAACTCGCCCCCCTAGCGGCTATACCAGCATCTCCAAATCCACCGCGAACGGCCCAAGCGACTGCAACCCCAGAAGGTAGTTGCCCTCGATGATTCTTGGATCGGTCCCAGAGCGGGTGAAACGTGGAAAGCCATCGGTTACGGTAAACGCTGAAATCGAATGGATTACGAATCTGTGGCGATCATAGCTGCGTGAGGCTACGTAGCCCCATTCCGAAAGAGCACGCTGGGCCTGATCCAGGACTTTCCCGCCGCATTTTTGGGCTTCATCCAGCAGGTCGACTACGAGGTCATTCAGCGACTTCCCGCCATCCTCTTCACTGGCTGGAAGCAGCTCGATCACAACGAGCCCCAAGTCTCCACTCTGAACTTCCAGCTGATCGAGCGACGAAATCCGCACTTGGTTTCTGGAGCCGGCTACGCGACTCTTGACCTCGATCGCGCAGCCATCGAGCACGAAATCCTGCGGGTGCCGCATTGGCGCGACCCACGCTGCAAGTGCACCTTCAAGCCCGTACCGACTAACAAGGGGCCCGCACAGTAAAGCAAGCTCGCCAATCAGACCGCGCATCTCCTCATCGGAAAGCTCATCTCCCCGCGCTAAGCCAAGAAGCGACTGCCAACGACGCAGGCGATTAAACAGCTTCAGGGCCGAGTCGCCAGCGTTGTCCGAGTCTCCGGAGTAAGCCAGCACATCCTCACATAACCGGAGGAATACGTCGCGATCCTCTGGAACTCGTAAGTGCATTGAGACCGCGACGGTTTGGTCCTGTTCTTCACGAACGGATATTCCCATCCCCCGGAGCTTTGGAAGTTCAACCGGCAAACTGCCTAGGGGGACCTGCTTTACAAGCAATGCTGGAGAGCCGTCTGGATGGATCATCCAGAACGTAGTCAGCGGATGACCCACCACAGCACGCCGACCTACCCATTCACCACTCTGAGATGACAGGCTGCTCCAGGGATCAGTCTTGGCTTTCGTCGTCATCATCGTCCCCTTCCGCATCCGGGTCGCCATACAACTCACGGAAAGCGATCACATTCGCCGTGTAGACAACTTTCTGCTCTACCTCGCCCTCCTTCAACCCCGGGAAACTGATCCCGTAAGCAGCATGTCGTTCCGACTTCGTTTTGCCCGGCTCGGACTGTTCCACTTGCATGTCCAAAAAATGGAGCATCAGCAAGGGACGCTCACGAACATCTCGATACAAGCGGTCGGGAATACTTGCATCGCCCTTCTCGGCACGCCACGTCGCTTCGACCGCTTTCCGCTGAGAGGCCGTCAACCCCGCGGCCTCTTGGCCGCGAGACGCGACGCGGCGCTTGTTCTTTGATACCGACAGCGCCGCGTGCGCTCCGGTGCCGCGCAGGGTCGCTGCGCGTGTCTGCAGACCAATCTTGAGTCCACCGATATCAAGCGTGTTTGCATCTACGGCTCGAGTGTTGGAAGCCACCAACACATCCCAGAATTCAAATCCGCGCTTCGTCGCGTAGTCGATGATGGGCGGAGCAGCCATCTCCGGATTCCCGGACGGCAACACGAACCTTCCGACGAACTCCAGCACCTGTTCCTGGGCTACATTTTGGAATACCACGGATGCCTTCAGACTCGGATCCTCCCGAAGGGTTACACGTGAAATATCCGAATTGACGAGGCGCTTGACGAGTGCTTCGGAACGCTGCCAGTTGTCGTCCACCGCATCACCGCGTGCGACCACGAGCGACGATTCTACCAGGCGAGCAGCCAATCCGACCTTCCGGACGATTTCCCGGGCCGTACGCATTTTGTTGCGCGCTGTCACCAGCAGCGACCCCGGGTGGGAACGCACGGCAAGCCCAAAGTCGATTGGCCGTAGCCCATAGCGCTCCATCTTCGCTATCTCTGCCCGAAGCTCGTCACTAGCGGAGGCAATATAGGCATACCAGTCAAATGCATCGGGCTTGATGAACAGCCTGCAAAGATCCTTGTAGCCATCGCGATAGCCAAACCAACGCCCCATCTGCAAAAGTGTGTCGTACATCTGGGTGTTGCGGAGGAAATAGCTGATCGTGAGTCCTTCAAGCGTGAATCCTCGCGAAAGCGAGTTTCCGCCTACAGCGATAACATTCAACCCACTATCCGCGTACTTCCGGTAGTCTAAAACACCCGGACCGGACCGGGCGTTTACCTCGATCACGTGCACGCTGGCCGAGGCCTGGTACAGGCTTCTTTGGATGTCGTCCCAAGATTCCGGAGTTGACGATTCGTAATGCTTCAACCAAGTGTCGTGAAGGGACATCATGATCGGATCACGCAACGCGACAGCCGCTGAGAGGCGGTGCCGGTTCTCGATCGCAACCGCCACAGTTTGGGTGCGCTCGCTGATCAGCGATGCGACGCGGCCTTGAACTCCGGTGAAGCGTGACACATTCACAAGCATCGAATGATGCTTGGCTCCTTGTCCTCGCAGGATCCGGATTGCCTTGGAAACGAGGAAACAATTGATTGCGTCTTCGAGACTTTCAGGAAGCGAGTCAATCTGGACATCGATTTTGTGCTTTACCGGAAGCCACTCTTCCGCATCCTCAAGGAGAACGGAAAGATTCTGCCCAGTCTCCCTGTCATCTAGAAAATAATCGCTCGCCCCGACATAGTTGGAGGGCGCATCAAGCCCAATAATGAAGTCCCGGGGAAATAGGTCCTCCTTGTGGAGCTCATCGTCGTTCTCCGGATCCACAAAGATGTTTGCGAACGGGGTCGCGGTATATCCGATGTAGGTGTTCCTGGTTGAGCTAGCGAGCAATTTCCGGATGAGCGAGTTGATCGTATTCGGAAGGCTTGGATCCTTGGACGTATTAATAGAGGCATTGTCCGCCTCGTCGTCGATGAGAAGGATCGGAATGGTAAGGACATCGCCTGCAGAGCTCGTGCTGCGCAACCAGTCAATCAGATTGGTGAGAATGGACTTGTTCTTCTTGATGACGAAGATTGCCGGCTGCGAAAGGCTGCCTATCGAGATGTTCAGCCCATCAGCACGAGGCTTGGTGAAGTCGTAGGCGCGGCTCGTGAAGGCAACCGCACTGAAAGACTGGTCGATATCGCCGACCCCCAACCATGTTGCGTTGCTGTTTCGGCCAAGAAGCTGATCAGAGTCACGACCCACGAATCCTTCGTCAATGCGCTCCTGCGTCTGTGACCGTAGATTGGTGTGGAGCCCCGCAATGAGGATGATGAGCTTGTAGCCCGCATCGGCGGCTTTGTTGATCAACCCGATGTAGTTGGCAGTCTTTCCACTCTGGACATGTCCTACCACCAATCCTCGGCGAGTCCATGTTCCTTCCTCATTGGGATCTCCCGCCAAGTCAAGAATCCTGTCCGAGATCTCATCGAGACCATCTACAACGAGCTTCGGAAACCCAAGATGGAGTCTTAGTAGGTCATTGTATCGACGCCAGTACTTGAAGTTGATCTCGTGGCGCCGGCCATCAAGCCATGGCTTGTGGCCACGGCCCGTGATGGTATGGGCCGGGCCCAACCTAACCATGAAATCGTGTTCAAGCTGCTCGATGACTGCATCAATTTGGTCTTTCGAAAGCGTCTCTGGAAGCAATGGCAACGTCGCAAGGCGCAGAACCAGGTCCCGGACTTCATCGCGGGACTTGATATTGCTTTTGGACATGCCGGTCCGCGCATACGCAAGGAGTAAATCTTGGGTCATGCTGCCCTCACTGGTCTTCGATCATTCGGTGCTTCTCAAGAATGCGATGCACTCGGCTATCGTCCTTGAACGGCGCAGCGCTCTTGATCTGCTTGTAGACGGCTGCCGGCAGCCGGTCGCTGTTTGGCGCCATGATCCCCACGTAAGTAAGCAACAACTGCTCCAGCTGCGCCTCGTCGAAATCGCTCTGACGCACATTTTGTGGATGGGATCCAACATCCGAGAACATGGCTTCGAGTGGAAGGCTGGCCTCGATCACCGCAAGGATCGATTCGATTCTCGAGAAGTCCTCATCGACCAGCTTGAATCCTTCAATCAGTGGATGGGCACGATTAATCAAATAGCGGATGTGCCCACGCTCCTCGACCCGATCCCACATAGGAAGAGTCGCCTCTTGGACCTGCCGTCGGCCGCGGTAGGTGTATGGACGTTTGGCACTCTGCGTCATCCGTTCGACGAGCGGCCTCAATCTGGACCGCACAGCCGCCGGCGGACGAATCCGAGACTTGCGAACATCAACACCCCAAAAGGCGTCAAGCGACGTCGGTACATCCACACGTACACGGAGTAGTTTGGACATCTCCGATCGCTTGCAAAGTCCGAGCCAAGTGCCGCCGTTGATCAATCTCTTTGCCCGATAGATGTAGAGACCTTGGGCTTCTGCCAGACTCGTACCAAGCGCCAAATTCTCCAGCTGGGTGGGTGTCAACCTGGAGTGGTGCGGCAATGTGAACGCTTGGGCCGTGATCTGCGAATCGCCGGCTGTTAGGCACGCGATTTCGTGGCTGTCAGACGTTGGCGACATATGAAGCGCGAACGGGTCTGCGGCCTCGATGGGGAATCCGTTAATCGAGATCTCAACCGGTAGCAAATCGCTATCAGAAGGCTCGGGGCGAATGTATCTATGGAAGGTAAGGGCCAGATGGCGGCGCGCGCCCGCGAAAAGCTCATTCAGCGCTTCTGACAATTTGCCCGGGGAGAGGTCCTCGGCGTCGAGGCGATCTAGCGCTTGCCACAGAACCAGCGTTCCGGTTGCTGGTAGGAAGTCGATACATGGCAAATCACCGATTTCGTGGATATCAAGTCTTCGGAGAAGCCATTCGTCAGTCTCGACAACACGATCGAGGTCCCATCGGCGCCCATGCGTCTCTCCACCCTTGCGACTGACTACCGTGAGTCGCCTGCACTGGGAGAACGATGCGGTCTTCAGGCCGAGACCAAAGCGCCCCAGATCCCCCTCTGTCCGGGTGGCCAGCGGACTTCTGCTTCCATGTCGCATCGCGCCCGTTAGCTCGTCACTATTCATGCCATGGCCATCATCCACTATGGCCACATACGGCTTATCCCTGTCATCCAATCCATTTAGGATCTCAACTTTGCGCGCGCGAGCGGAGACGCTGTTGTCGAGGATGTCCGCAAGTGCGCTGTCGAATGAATAGCCGATGTCGCGCATCGACTCTAACAGTGTTCCCGCGCTCGGCCGCAGTACTAGTTCACGTTCTTGATTCACCATGCGGCCCGCCCCCTACGGGATCACTCGAAAGAATATTCCACACAACCCCCGCGATCTGCCGTGCGATCACGGGGGGAACTGCGTTTCCAACCTGTACATACTGCTGAGTCCTGTTGCCAAGGAACAGATAGTCGTCTGGGAACGTCTGCAGTCTCGCCGCCTCACGAACAGTCAGGCTGCGACATTGAGCTGGATCCCAGTGAATGAATGCGTGCCCATCCTTTGAGAGGTGACTGGTCACCGTATTGGATGGCCTGTCATATACCTGTACACGAAAACGGTCAGAAAAGGCTCCCGTGTCCCAGTTCAGGTGGTCCGGTGCCAAGCGTTTCGGGAACTCGCTACTCATCGGCGACCGGTTAAATTGCTCCGCAAAGGCTGCGCAGAACATGTAGCGCCCCAGATCCGACTGCATGTGACCCCGTGTCTCGTGGTTGAGCACGACGGTCTGCGCCGGTGATTTCACGCCTTCAGGAAGCGCACTTGTTCCATCGGCGTATCGGATGGAGCGTCGAGGCAAGGTATACGCTGGAATCATCCGCTCAAGGCGTCCGGACACTTCAGGATGGCTGGTACGCACGACCTTCGCGACACGATCCCGCTCGGACTCCATTGCTTTTCGCCACTTTTCGGCATCATCTGCTTGGCGACTGAGCCCGCTGCGGAGCTTCGGAAGACCTGCGAGTGCCGTAGCGATGGAGGCCATTTGGTCTGCGACGGGCAGTCCAGGCATCGTCGCGATTCCTGGATGCATCAAGTCCTCGCGAACGCCCATGATGATGACGCGGTGGCGAGCCTGCGGCACTCCGTGACTTTCGCTACGGATAATGAAGCCATTCGGATCGTGAAGGACGAGATCGGAGGTCCGCTCCTTCCCTTCACCGACATGGATGGGAAGCAGCACGTAGCGTTCACTACTCGCGCCATGGGGGGCCGATGATGCCAGCGTGGCCGACGGATGTTCGAGATCGCGCATGATGGCGCCGAACATCTCGCGGCTTCCAACCTTCGAAGTTAGAATACCCTTGACGTTCTCCATGATGAACAACGCAGGCGAGAACTCGGCCAAGATGCCAAGGTACTGCCTGTACAGAAAGTGCCTAGTGTCTCCTTTCGTTCTAAAACCTTTCACGTTCTTCTGCCGCGCTCGCCCCACCAATGAATAGGCTTGGCACGGCGGACCGCCGATCAGTATCAGCTCGTCATACTTGCTTCTCTCTGCTGCAATCCTGTCGTTCAGAATGCGGTTGTGCTGCTCTTCACCCAATGTGAGGTTCAGTGCTTCTCTTTCAGCCTCGTCCCAGAGCGCCCTCCACTTCCCCTTGCTGAAATGGACGGACGGAGGCTCGCCGTCACCTCTCGCGACCAGTTCCAAGTATGCGAGATACTCGGGCGGGACTTGGCCCTCTAGCCGCGTCAGCAGCCGATAGAAGGCCCGAAGGCGAAGCGTCGAATGGGCGGCCGGCTCCATCTCTGCTGAGACAGCCAGCTCGAAAGGATGGCGACCAGAGCCTGGGGAGGTCTCAAAACTGCTGAACCCTTCACCCAGCCCACCGGGGCCGGCAAAGATGTCGATCACGCCTACTCTGCTTTGATTGTTCTTACGTGCTGCGGACAAGACTGGACTCTACGAAATGGTTGATGTGATGAGCGCCAAGGAGCGTTCGCTCCTGATGTCCCGCATCCGCGGTAAAGACACCGCCCCCGAGATCAAGGTTAGGAAGCTCCTCTGGCGTGCGGGACTCAGATACCGGCTTCATGCCAAGGCGCTCCCCGGAAAGCCGGACTTGGTCTTCGCCAAGCGGCGCGCGGTGGTTTTCGTCAAGGGCTGCTTCTGGCATCGGCATAACAACTGCCCCCTCTTTCGGCTGCCCAAGACCCGAACGTCCTTTTGGGACGAGAAACTGCGCCGGAATCAGGAACGGGATACAACCACCATTGTGGCGCTGGCCGCCGGTGGTTGGCGCGTCGCCATTGTGTGGGAATGCGCGGTGCGGCTTGATGCCGAAGTCGTGGGGCAACGGCTCGCCACATGGATACGGCACGGTCTCGGTAGCACCGAGCTAAGGGCCCGAGCAGACTCGGTTCAATGCAGCCAACTTGAGACACCGACACTAATCCCCTGAACACTTCATGCCTACTCGCGCGCCTCTGGGCCACTCCCACTCTTCAGTCAACGGCGTCTCATGGTGCGATCTCGGTACAGTCGCAGGAGTGATGATGAGCGCTACGAACCTTACCACTGAAAAGCTGTTCGATCGGATCAGCGAACTTCTGGACTACCACGACCTTCAACTCTCCCGCGTATTCCTCGACAACCCTCGTCTGCCGTGAAGGGTGGCTGCTAGGTATCGACAGAAGCCGGAGCGATTCAATCTCCCCATTAAAAATGGCCCCGGCGCACGGGCCCAGGTCATCGGCGCTTGGTGGAGAGACCCGACTCTCCAGTCCCCTTCGCGGCGCCACCAGACTTTCCGTGGGTAGAGGTCCTCCACTCTCATTCGGTTGCGAGGTGCGGTGGCCTAGACGACATGGCCAGATTGCCTGGGTCGTCAGAGGGTGGTTACCGCGCCCTCACCGACCGGCAGGTCACAGTTTTGCTCGCGGTCATCCTTTGCCTTTTTCGCCGCAGGCACCAGCAAGCCCGCGCTCATCATCGACCCCGCGGGGTGAGCGTTGGCGCAGAAGTGGGTGGCCAGCAGCATGGCGTGTTTGACCCGCTCCTTCGTCAGGCCGTCCTCTCCCGCCGACCCATCGGGCAGCGCGTGAGCCGCGGTCATGACCTCAACCCCAGTCAGATATTGGAGAGTGGTGATCAAGCTCCACTGCAACCCCACCTGCTCACTCAAGTAATCCCCGGCTTATTTGTCGTCCATCCGGCCCTCGGCCGCCGCCAAGGCCACGGTGGCAGCAGCCTGTGTATTGCCCAGTGGGGAGAGCGTGGATTTCTTCTTGGCGTATCCGTGCCTCATGCGGCCTTCCTGTGCTCGTAATAGGGGTGCTGCTTATCGTCGAAGATGGCATACATCGCCTCCAGGCTCTGACCTTGCGGGTTGAGCCACGCGTCGATGTGCTCGGGCTTGATGTTGATGATCGTTCGGTCGTGCCCTGCCGCGGCGACTTCCGGCTCCGGCTCGTCGGTGATTGCGGCATAGGACAGTAGGTCCTCCCCCTCCCCCGTCCAATTCGACCAGAGGCAGGCAATGAACATCGGCTCGTGGGTTCTGGGCACGAACTCCAACACAGCATTGCCGTCAGGTGTGTCGACGTTCTCATAGAAGCGGTCGGCAACCATGAGCGCGTGCGTGTGCCCGAATTGACCCTTCCAGAAGCCCTCCAGGCTGTCGCGTCGGGCGTTGTAGGTTCCCGGATACTTCCGGTCGTAAAACGCTGGCTTGCCGGCGGGGCGGCACTGGTAGCGCATAGGCTTGATGACCCGCTTGCCCCCTTCCCACACCATCACTGGCGCATACATGCCCGGGAAAATCCGGCTGTCTGAAGGACGGACTTCCGAGCTCTTGAGCTTGGCCAGCCGCCCTTTGAAGTGCTCGATCTTGGTGGTGGAAATGCGTTCGTCGTCCAAGGCCTTCTTCGTTTGCTTGGTCTTGAGCGTCCGCTGCGCCCCTGCCAGGCGCTTGGATTGCTTGAACAGCTCACGCTCCATATCCGCGATTTCCTCGCGCTGGATCTCTTTCACCAGGCGCGCAATCTCCACCTCTTGGGCGCTCTTGCCCGCCTCGAACGCCACATCCATGGCTTTGGGGGTCTTCAGCTTGTCTCCGTTGCGCTTGCGCACATACAGCTCGTGGAACACGGCGATGTCGATGTTCGCACCGAATCGCCGAACGTAATTTTGGTAGCTCGCCCACACTTGGGCTGAGAAGCACATGGCCCATCTCCCGGTTGAAGTCTGGCAACAGCTTACAAGTCAAGAAGCCCACCAGCGCTGCGCTTGGTGGTTGTTCAGCCAATTACTAATGGATTGCTTTGGGGGTCCTGCCTACCCTTGGCGCCCCGCGATTCTCGCGCGGTGAGATGGTTTTTCAGGATCCTGCCACACATGTCCGCAACTTCTGCCCTCCTTCGCAAACCCGTGCCACCAGGCTTGGTTGCAGCTTCCCGGCTGACGCTGTCACGCATGCCGTTGCCGCTGCTGCCCACGCGCGCCACCTGCGGCTTCCCCTCGCCTGCGGAAGATTTCTATGGGGAGGGCGACGACCTGGATCTCAACGAGCGGGTGATTACCAACCCGCCCGCGACGTTCTTTGTCGAGGCCGACACTGGCACGTCGATGGTCGACTTCGGGATTTTCCCTGGAGACGCGTTGGTGGTGGACCGTTCGCTCACCGCCAAGCACGGCGACATCGTGATGGTGCTCTGGCAAGGCGGCTACATGATCAAGCAGTGGTGCCCTACGGCAGACGGGCTACAGCTGCGCTCGGGCAACCAAGAGACGGCGACCATCCACGTTGGACCGGAAGACGAGTTGGAAGTGTGGGGTGTTGTTACTTGGTCCTTTCGCAAGCAGTTCCGGCGCTAACGGCGGGTAGGGGTAAGTCATGTTGGGCCTGGTCGACGGCAACAACTTCTATGCCTCATGTGAGCGCGTGTTTGACGCCTCCTTGCGGGGCCAGCCCGTGGTGGTGCTGTCTAACAATGACGGCTGCGCCATCGCTCGCTCTTCCGAGTGCAAGGCTTTGGGCGTGAAGATGGGGCAGCCCATACACGAGGTGCCAACCCACATACGCCGGCAGCTCAAAGTGCGCTCCGCCAACTTCGCCTTGTATGGGGATCTATCGGGGCGCGTGGTGTCAGTCCTTCGCGATCTCTTCCCGGCCGTGGAGGTCTACTCCATCGATGAGAGCTTTGTGTCGTTCGATGGCATTCCTGCCGACCAGCGAGAACGGGTGGCCGGGCAAGCTCGTGAGCGGATCATGAAGTGGACTGGCATTCCTTGTTGTGTCGGCATCGGCAGCACCAAGACCCTGGCAAAACTTGGCAACAAGCGGGCGAAAACGACTGACTCGGGAGTGGAGGAAATCACTGGCGACCATCAGCTTCAGGACTTCGCTGTGGGTGATGTCTGGGGCGTTGGCAGGAAGTGGGCGGCCAAGCTGGGTGCCGAGGGCATCCTCACCGCGCTGGACCTCGCCAACACTAGCCCCGACGCACTTCGGGCCCGCTATGGCGTTGTGCTGGCACGCACTCAGCTGGAGCTTCAGGGCGTGGCTTGTGGGCAGCTTGAGGAGAGCGAGCCCGATCGCAAGCAAATCGTGGTGTCGCGCTCATTCGGGCGGGAAGTCGTCGAGCTCGATGACGTGGCCCAGGCGGTGGCCACCTTCGCCATTCGAGCCAGCGAGAAGTTGCGGGCTCGATCGCTGTCCGCCGGGGGCGTGTGGGTGTGGCTCGACACCAACCCATTCAAGTCAGGCGCCAAGCAATACCATCCCAGTCGGGCCATGCAGCTCATCACTCCATCTGCCGACACGCGAGAAGTCTTGGCGATGGCCCAGGCACTGGTGCGCTCGATGTATCGCAAGGGCTACGCTTACAAAAAGGCAGGCGTGGGCCTGCTGGACTTGAGCCCTTGCGGCACCCAGCAGTCGGATTTGTTCGCGAGCGTCGATCCGCGATCCACCAAGCTTATGGCGGTGCTCGACCAGACCAATAGGCGATTTGGTCGAGGTTCCATGGGGTTTGCGTCGGCCCACCGGCCAAAGCCGGGCCAGTGGGCGATGCGCCAAGAGCACCTGTCGCCGTCTTACACGACTAAGTGGGACCAGTTGCTCAAGGTGAGGTAGCCCTACGGCTTTTCGATGACAGCCGTCCATTGCGCATGAGGCATGGGGGACCCCTTCACCGGCGCAATTTCATGGAACACAGACACGACGCGCCAGCCCTTCGCATACAGGTCAGGAATGCTGGCCTCGCCGGCTGATTTGCATTTAAACACCACGTCGTTGTTCAAAGGGGTGGGAGTGGAAACGGACGCGGGAGCGGAAGAGCAAACCTCTCCCTGAGCGGCCAATGCAGGAGCGGCGAAGATCGACAGAACGGCAGTGATAACGATTAGACGCATGGCAATTCCCCTCGGTGGATGAGCGCTGAATCTACCGCACTGTGGGCTAACTCGCTGCGCTTCTCTACCGGCAACTCCGCGTCCTGCACGATAAAGTCGAGACACCCGCTGCCCCTTGCCGCGCGGGGTGTCATTGGACTCTGAGCTAAGTCAGCCGTATCCCTGCGCTGCAGCTTGTAATCGGGGTCGTAAAACTTGCACTGGATGGCGTGGAGCTCGCCGGTTCCGGCGACTCGCGCCACTAGGTCAATGCCGTCGTCCTTGGCGCTGAGTCCTTGAGACTTCGCCCAATCGGCCCACGTCCACACTTGATCGTAGAGGTCGCGGTAGGTCGCCTCGTTGCGCAGGTAGGCAACAATCAGCTCCTCGAAGTACGTGCCCTTTTCGCGCTCGGATACGGCTGCGTAGCGGAAGGAGTCGAGAAGGTCATTGAGTGCGGTCATCTAGCAGGTTCCGTCGTACTGCAGCCCAGGTGGAGGGCTTCCCCGCCGGGGATTCTCGCATGGAGGACGGCATTGCTCTCTCCAATGCCTACGTGGGCAGACTCCGGCTGCATCCGTGACCGCCAATGGATGAGAAGGCTAAAGAGCTTCGCACTGAAGAGGCAGCGGCCAAGCGTTCCCGTCGGCGCCGCCCAAGGAGTTGTCACTCCGCCTCGTGGTCTATTATCCAAGAGCTCGCGGATGGAGATAGACCGCGCCTCCCCTAATTTATTGGACGACTCATGATGAAAATCGGCGCCGCAATCTGTCTACTTGCCCTCAGCAGCACAGTGCACGCAAAAGAGCCAACGTCGCTTGGCGGCGGTCAGTACATGTTGACTGATCAGAACTTCACCATCTTTGGAAGCACAGACAAGATTGTGGCCAAGCTCATAGCGCAAGCTCACCAGTTCTGCCACAAAAAGACGGGGTACGAAGCGATCCTGTCGGACAGCCGAGGAACTGGCGCAGTCGTCGGCCAAGCCGGGCTAATTGCCCGGCCCGCGCAGGGCGCCACTGGGACCATCCATTTCACATGTGGCCAGGCGACCCAAGTTTCGGCCCCCATCGAAAATCGCCAGCCGGATATCTATACGCAATTGCCTAAGCTCAAGGCGCTACTCGACTCCGGCGCGATCACTCAAGATGAATATGACGCTCAAAAAGCAAAGTTGCTAAGTGACTAGGAAGAGGATCAGTAGCTGGGCCCAACCGAAATCACTGCATGCGCTAGATTGGTCTCAGTCACCTTTGGCGACAATTGGGATGTACCTCGCTCGCCAGGCGCTATCGTCGCTTAGACCGACGCGTCACCGTCGGAGCCGGGTGGCGTCCGTGCTGAAGCAAAACCAAAGTTCCTCGCGCGCGTACAGGTCTACGAATTGCGCACGCATGGTGACAGCGGCGGACGGATTGCCACCTCTGCCAGCGAAAGGGAAAGCGTCCAAACCCGTGCACCTACTCACGTTACACACGGTGTCAAGGCGGGACCGGCGCCCACAAGTGGGCGTTGATCTTGGGAACACTGATGACTACCCACATCAGTTTGATCACATGCACTTACATGCGAACCGTATTCGGAAGCACCCTTCCCTGCGTGTTTTCTTGTTTTGTCCGTTGATGGGATCCGTCCAAATTTCGCGAGCTTGTAGCCAGCAGCATGCACCAACTGGCAAGCGGCATCCCAGTGCTAGCGGTTACCAGACGACCACGTGAGACAGGTCTTAACAGTGTCCGTGAGCCTGCAGCAGGCACAACCCACTGGGTTATCGCTGGGTTCGTGTTCGGGCGAATTGCGCCCCGTGGTGCCAGGGCCTTTTAAGCGGTGGATCTGGAGCGGTGAATCGAGGTCTACAACGGCCCCGAAAAGACGCTACGCTTGGTAACCATTATAAGGTGTTCACGTGGTGAATAAGGCAGAGGTCTAATTTAGTGGTGACTAGTTCATTGGGTGAATGAGTCAGACGCTTCCTGTTCATGTGGTGAATAAGGCTAGTGCTGACTAGTTCATGGGGTGAACCGATCTTATTCATGGCGTGAACGGGCGATTTACCGTTATGCAGCTATTTTCAGCTTCGCCGGTCGCGAGTTTTTACGCTTCAGACTCTCCCGCTTTCCCCTCCAATCAAAAGGTCCGACCTCTTTCGTCCAGTCACTTCCGGGCTTGACGGTCTGCCCAATCTCAAGCGGCTTTTCCGGTTTGTGGTCAACCCGTCGCCACGTCAGTGCATACAGCGTTGGGCGGTTGAGGCCACCTTGCTGCGAGCGAACAATCAGCCCGTAGTGTTCACACTCTAGGCAAGCGAGTTGGAGCGTGCCCGACGATTTCCAGCCTGCATCCTTCATTAGCGACCATGACGCGCACTGATAACCGTTGTTGAAGCCCGTGAACTGGCGTGACAAGTCCATGATTAGCTTGTTGCCGTATGGCGACAGCCGGGTGAAGTTGGGGTGTCGCAGGAGAGAATATGGGATGAAAAAGACGCCATCTTTCCCCGCGTCCGACCATCTGTTTGCAGTACCGCGCTTAACTTTGGTCATGTTGCTGATTTCCTCAGCGGGGCAGTACTAGACTGGGCCCGCTCTCGATTAATCCTCTAAGCACTCAGAAGGACGCACGCTGCCCGCGTTGCGGCTTTCGTCTATTTGGGCGTTCGGTCGCCCGCGCTCATGCCGCGACCCCCATGTCACGCCTGTACGGCCTCAGCAGGCTCTCAGCACGCGCTCGGCGCATCTCCACTTCGCCAGCTGAGCCTTGGTCAATCAGGTTCTGGCCCAGCAGATAGACCGCGTTCCTGATGTCACTTGTCGTGGCGCCTCCCAACTCGGCCGGGTTCTACCCCGTTAACGCGGACACTTCCAAGAAGGCCGATGATCGGCAAAAAGGAGTGTCATGTCCAAGCGAAGAAAGTTCAGCGACGAGTTCAAGCGTGAAGCCGTTGGCCTGACCCGTCAGCC
>NZ_JXSS01000100.1 GCF_000855665.1 Lysobacter sp. A03 | reverse complement strand
TCCCCCGGCCCAGGCCGCTCCTGCAAGCATCACTACCCCTTCCCCCAATTCACTGGAGCCGTTGCCATGCTCGATGACAGTCTCAAGACCCAGTTGCAGTCGTATCTCGAGAACGTGACCCAGCCGATCGAGCTGGTCGCTTGTCTCGACGACGGCGCAAAATCGCAGGAGCTCCACGCCCTGCTGAGCGACATCGCCGCGATGTCCGACAAGATCACGCTGCGCCGCGATGACGATTCGCAGACGCGCAAGCCCTCCTTCGCGATCAACCGCGTCGGCACCGATATCGGGATTTCCTTCGCGGCGATCCCGATGGGCCATGAGTTCACTTCCCTGGTGCTGGCCCTGCTCCAGGTCGGCGGCCACCCGGGCAAGATCAGCGAGGAGCTGGCCCAAGAGGTCCGGGAACTGGAGGGCGAATTCAATTTCGAGACCTTCATGTCGCTGTCCTGCCAGAGCTGCCCGGACACGGTCCAGGCGCTGAACCTGATGAGCGTGCTGAACCCCGCCATCCGCCACGTTGCCATTGATGGCGCGCTGTTCCAGGACGAGGTGGAAACCCGCGAGATCATGTCGGTGCCGACCGTCCTGCTCAACGGTGAGGCCTTCGATACAGGTCGGATGACGGTTGAGCAGATCGTTGCCCGGCTCGACACCGGCGCTGAGAAGCGCATGGCCGAGGAGATCAAGACCAAGGCGCCCTTCGAGGTGCTGGTGATCGGTGGCGGCCCGGCCGGAGCGGCTTCGGCCATCTACGCGGCACGCAAGGGCATCCGTACCGGTGTGGTGGCCGAGCGTTTCGGTGGCCAGGTGCTGGACACGATGTCGATCGAGAATTTCATCTCCGTGCCGCACACCGAGGGCCCGAAGTTCGCGGTGGCCATGGAGCAGCACGTTCGCGAATACGACGTGGACATCATGAACCTGCAGCAGGCGACCAAGCTGGTGCCGGCGAGCGAGCCCGGCGGTCTGGTTGAGGTGCAACTGGCCAATGGCGCGTCGCTCAAGTCGCGCAGCGTGGTCCTCGCCACCGGCGCGCGCTGGCGTCAGATGGGTGTGCCCGGCGAAGAGGAATACCGCAACAAGGGCGTGGCGTACTGTCCGCATTGCGACGGTCCGCTGTACAAGGGCAAGGACGTGGCGGTGATCGGCGGCGGCAACTCGGGCGTCGAGGCCGCGATCGACCTGGCCGGCGTCGTCAACCACGTCACCCTGATCGAGTTCGACAGCCAGCTGCGTGCCGACGAGGTGCTCCAGCGCAAGCTGCGCAGCCTGCCCAACGTCACCGTCCTGGTCAGCGCCCAAAGCACCGAGGTGCTTGGCGATGGCAAGAAGGTCACCGGACTGGTCTACAAGGATCGCGAGGGCGGCGATATCCACCGCGTGGCACTGGACGGCATCTTCGTCCAGATCGGGCTGCTGCCCAATACCGAATGGTTGAAGGGCGACCTGGACCTGTCACCGCGCGGCGAGATCATCATCGATGACCGGGGCGCGACCTCGATGCCGGGCGTGTTTGCCGCCGGCGATGCCACCACCGTCGCCTACAAGCAGATCGTGATCGCCATGGGCGCCGGCTCGACCGCAGCGCTGAGCGCTTTCGACTACCTGATCCGCACGCCGGCACCGGCCGATGCCGCAGCAGCCCTGGCTGCGGCTGCGGACACCGCCGCGGCCTGACGGCCAACCGTTGCCGCCGCGCCCATCGGCCGGCGGCAGCGGGCCTGGAATCTCTCGATGAACCTTCGCGACCTCAAGTACCTTGTCGCCTTGGCCGAGCACCGCCACTTCGGCCGGGCGGCCGCGGCCAGCTTCGTCAGCCAGCCGACTCTGTCCACGCAGATCCGCAAACTGGAAGAGGAGCTCGGCGTGACGCTGGTGGAGCGCGCACCGCGCAAGGTGATGCTGACTCCGGTTGGGCGCGACATCGTCGAGCGCGCCCGGCGGGTGCTGGCGGACGTCGACCAGATGGCCGAGATTGCACGGCGCAGCCAGGATCCCGATGCCGGCTCGATCCGGCTGGGCATGTTCCCCACGCTGGGGCCCTACCTGCTGCCGCACGTGCTGCCGGGACTGAGGGAGAAGTTCCCCCGCCTGGAGATGCTGCTGGTGGAGGAGAAGACCGACGCCCTGCTGGAGCGCCTGCGCGAAGGCCGGCTGGACGCGGCGCTACTGGCGCTGCCGATCCACGATGACCAGCTGCACATCGAGACCCTGTTTGAGGAATCATTTCTGCTCGCCGTGCCGCGGCAACACCGCCTGGCGGAACGCACATCGCTGGCCATGGACGACCTCGACCAGGTTCCGCTGCTGCTGCTGGAGGAAGGCCATTGCCTTCGCGACCAGGCGCTGGACGTGTGCCGCCTGACCGGCGCGGGAGAGCGCGACGGTTTCCGCGCGACCAGCCTGGAAACCCTGCGGCAGATGGTCGCCGCCGGTGTCGGGTTGACCCTCTTGCCCGCGCTGTCGGTGCAGCCACCGGTGCCGCCGTCGCCGGACATCGCGCTGTTGCCGTTCGTGGGCGAGTCGCCGCACCGCACGATTGCGATGGTCTGGCGCAAGAGCTCGGCGATGGCATCGTTGCTGGAGCGGATTGCCAGCCAGCTGCGTGAGCTGCCGCCAAGCCTGCTGCAGGCGCCGGCGGAGTTCTAGAAGCCCGGATCACCGGGCGGGAACACAGTCAGACCGCCGGGGCGGTCCCACCAAGCCAGTCGCCCTGGTCATCCTCCAGCGCGACCGGGTTGCCGAGTCCGAGCGCCTCGACCACGTCCCGAGCCTGCGTCCACGCCGCCTCGGGCACGCACACTTGCACCAGGCCGAACATCGGCAACTCGCCCATGCCCCCCAGCAGGGCCTCGCCTTTGACGAATACCGGGATGTCGGCCGCTTCCAGCGCATGGCGCACCAGGTGGGCATCGATGATCCCGGCGGCTTCATAGACCACTCGCATCATCGGCGTGATCCGGGGCGGGAAGAAAGATGGCTTTGCATCCATCCACCATACGCGGCCGCGTGTGAGGTGCCAGCAGATCAGCGACACCGGCTAGACTGGTTGCTTCCTAACGCCGATCCTGCGCCGCATGTCCGACTCGACCGCCTCTGCATCCATCCCTTCGGCCGACGCGCCGATGAAGCAGGACTTCGTCCGCCAGATCGTCCGCGACGACATCGCCAGCGGCAAGCACACGGCGATCAAGACCCGCTTCCCGCCCGAGCCCAACGGCTACCTGCACATCGGCCACGCCAAGGCGATCTGCCTGGACTTCGGCATCGCCGACGAGTTCGGCGGTGTGTGCAACCTGCGCATGGACGACACCAACCCCTCGCGCGAGGACATGGAGTACGTCACCGCCATCCAGGAGGACGTGCGCTGGCTGGGCTATGAGTGGAACGAGCTGCGTCATTCCTCGGACTACTTCGAGGTCTTCTACCTGGGCGCCGAGAAGCTGATCCAGCAGGGCGACGCGTTCGTCTGCGACCTCACAGCCGAGCAGGTGCGCGAGTACCGCGGCAGCCTGACCGAGCCGGGCCGCGAATCGCCGTGGCGCAACCGCAGCGTCGACGAGAACCTCGACCTGTTCCGGCGCATGCGCGCCGGCGAGTTCGCCGAAGGCGCGCACACGCTGCGGGCAAAGATCGACATGGCCAGCGGCAACATCAACCTGCGCGATCCGGCGATCTACCGCATCCGCCACATGGCCCACCAGAACACCGGCGACACCTGGTGCATCTACCCGATGTACGACTACGCCCACGCATTGGGCGATGCGGTGGAAGGCATCACCCACTCGCTGTGCACGCTGGAGTTCGAAGACCACCGGCCGCTGTACGACTGGTGCGTGGACAAGGTCGACCTGGCCGGCAACCCCGCGCTGCTGCAGCCGCTGGCCGCGAAGGGCATGCCGCTGGAGGCGGCCAAGCCGCGCCAGATCGAGTTCTCGCGGCTCAACATCAACTACACCGTGATGAGCAAGCGCAAGTTGATGGCGCTGGTGCAGTCGGGCCTGGTGGACGGCTGGGACGATCCGCGCATGCCCACGCTGCTGGGTCTGCGCCGCCGCGGCTACACGCCCGCATCGCTGCGCCTGTTCGTTGATCGCCTGGGCGTCAGCAAAGTGAACTCGGTGATTGATTTCTCGGTACTGGAAGGCTGCCTGCGCGAGGACCTGGACGTCAGTGCTGCGCGCCGCATGGCGGTAATCGACCCGCTGAAGGTGACGCTCACCAATCTGGAGGCCGGTCACAGCGAATCGCTGGAGTTCCCCAACCATCCCAAGGACGAGTCCTTCGGCACGCGCCAGGTGCCCTTCTCCAATGGCCTGTGGATCGAGCGCGACGATTTCGCCGAGGTGCCGCCGAAGGGTTTCAAGCGCCTGCTTCCCGGTGGCGAAGTTCGCCTGCGCGGCGCCGGCATCATGCGTTGCGACGAGGTCATCAAAGACGCGGACGGCAACGTCAGCGAGCTGCGTTGCACGCTCGACCCGGAATCACGGCCCGGCATGGAAGGCGCCAACCGCAAGATCAAGGGCACCATCCACTGGGTCAGCGCCGAGCACGCAGTGCCCACCGAGGTCCGCCTGTACGACCGCCTTTTCTCGGTCGCCGATCCCGACGACGACAGCGACGGCAAGTCCTACGAGGACCACCTCAATCCCGAATCGCGCCGGACCGTCACCGGATATGTCGAACCGGCCGCAGCGGATGCGAAGCCCGAGCAGTCCTGGCAGTTCGAACGCCTGGGCTATTTCGTCGCCGATCGTCACGACCACACGCCGGCGCGGCCGGTGTTCAACCGTAGCGTCACCTTGCGCGACATCTGGGCGGCCAAGGCGTGACCGATTCACGGCTGCAGCACCCTGCGCAGCCTTCCAAGGAGATCCAGCCGATGCTGTATGCCCAGGTGCACCTGACCTTGCCCGCGTGGATCCACGAGGGCATCGACACCACTGCCTCCTATCCGGGGGATGAGGCGAAGGTGGCCCTGGCAATCGAACTGTCGGCACGCAACATCGAAGCACGCAGCGGCGGCCCGTTTGGCGCGGCGGTATTCGGCCCCGATGACCGCATCATCTCCGTCGGCGTCAACCGGGTAATCCCGCAGACCTGCTCGCTGGCCCATGCCGAGACCATGGCCTACATGCTGGCCCAGCAGCGCACCCAACGCAGCCGCCTGAACGAGATCGAGCCCGGCGTCAGCGCCGGACCGGTAACCCTGGCGACGTCCGCGCAGCCGTGTTGCCAATGCTATGGCGCGACCATCTGGGCGGGCGTGGACCGGCTGCTGATCGGTGCCCGCAGTGAAGACGTGGAAGCGCTTACCGAGTTCGACGAAGGTCCGTTGCCGGACGACTGGACCGGCGAATTGGCCAGGCGCGGGATTGACGTCGTGCGCGACCTGCACCGCGACGCGGCGTGCGCAGTACTGAAGGACTATGCGCGATCCGGCGGGGCGGGCTACTGACGATGACCGATGCCCTGTTTTGCTGGTGCCGCGCCGGCTTTGAACCCGAACTGGCGGCCGAACTCACCGAACGCGCCGCCCTGGCAGGCCACCCGGGCTATGCGCGCGCCGAACGCGGCAACGGCTACGTCGAATTCATCGCCTCCGAAGCGCGTGCGCTGGCGACGGCGTTGCCGCTGGAGCGGATCGTATTCGCCCGCCAGAAGCTGCTGCGTCTGGCCGACCTGCCGGGCCTGAACCCGAGCGACCGCATCACGCCCATCATGCAGGCGCTCGATGCCCTGCACGAGCAGGGCGAAGTGGCGCCGGGCATGTTCGGGGAACTGTGGGTGGAGCACCCCGATTCCGACGACGGCAAGACCCTGGCCGGACTGGCCCGCAGCTTCGGCAACGCACTGCGCCCCAACCTGCGCAAGGGCGGCTGGTTGAGCGCGAAGGATGACCCGCGCAGGCCGCGACTGCATGTCGCCTTCCTCGGCGGGCATCACGTCGTGCTGGCCACCAGCGATCCGCGCGACAGTTCACCCTGGCCGCTGGGCATTCCGCGCCTGCGCATGCACGCCGAGGCGCCAAGCCGTTCCGCGCTGAAGCTCGAGGAGGCGTTCATGACCCTGCTCGACGAGCGCGAACGCGGAATCCTGCTGCGCGACAACATGCAGGCGGCCGATCTGGGCGCCGCGCCCGGGGGCTGGAGCTGGGTGCTGATGCGCCACGGCATGCTGGTCACCGCAGTGGACAACGGCCCGATGCGTGAGCAACTGCTCGACAGCGGCCGGGTGGAGCACGTCAGGGCGGACGGCTTCCAGTGGCAGCCGCGGCGTCCGGTCGACTGGATGGTCTGCGACATGGTCGAGCAGCCGCGCAAGGTCGCCGACCGTATGGCAACCTGGTTCCGTGAGGGCTGGTGCAAGCAAGCCGTGTTCAACCTCAAGCTGCCAATGAAGAAGCGCTGGGAGGAAACGCGCATCTGCCTGGAGGCCTTCGAGCTGCAGACTCACCGGCCGATGACCATCCGCGCGCGCCAGCTGTACCACGACCGCGAGGAAATCACGGTTCTGGCGATGCCCTCGCGCTGAGGTGGACCGACGCCACGAAAGCCTCCTCGAATCCGACACTGACCGCGGAATTCAAGGCCGTCGACACCGATGGCGACGGCAAACTCAGCAAAACCGAGCTGGAAGGTTGGACTCGCTGATTCAGTCGACGCGCTGCGCTGGAAGCTAGAGCCCGGCCGCGTGGCGCCACAGGGCACGCGTCAGCGGTGGCGCCCGGCCCGCCAGCGCCAGCAAGTGGCCGCGCATCAGGGTCGGCACCACCGCATCATTGGAAAACACCCGGTTGATCGCCTCGAACGCGTACGCCGACACCGTAGCGTCGCTTCGACGCTGGCGGTTCCAGCGCTTCAAGCGGTGCGATGCGCCGACATCGTCATCGCGCCGAGCACCATCGCGCGGTCCCGACGACGCGAGGGTGGCGAGCAGCGCATTGATATCGCGCAGGCCCAGATTGACCCCCTGACCGGCCAGGGGGTGGACCGCGTGAGCCGCGTCACCGACCAGGACCATTCGTCCCCTGAGTTGGGTGGTCGCCAGTTGTCGGCGCAAGGGAAACGCCGCCCTGCGCGAAACGCCGGTCAGTTCGCCCAGAGGCCCGTCGAATGCCCGGGTCAGTTCGGTCAGGAAGGCCTCGTCATCGATCGCCAACAGGCGCTCGGCCTCTGCATCGGGCAGGCTCCAGACGATGGAACTGCGCGGGCTGCCGTCCTCGGCATCGGCAAACGGCAGGAACGCCAATGGTCCGCCCGGCAGGAACCGCTGCCAGCAGGTCGACTGG
>NZ_JXSS01000032.1 GCF_000855665.1 Lysobacter sp. A03 | reverse complement strand
GCCGTAGCCCGCATCCGCCACCCGCGACAGACAGGATCTAGGGGCGCTTGCCGGTCGCGGCGGCCACCGCGGCGATCCGGGCTTCCCGCATCGCCGTGCCGATGGCCGGGCCGGTGAGGCCTTCGGGCAGGGCGTCGGTACGCACGGCCCGTGCCGCGGCGTGGGCCGCGCGAAGGCTGTCGCCCTGCGGGTAGGGGTCCTCGGCATGCCCGGTGCGTCCGCGCTTGTCGGCCTCGCAAACAGTCGCCAGCTGGTCGATCCGGCCCGGCTTGCGAAAGCCGTCGCAGCGCTCTATCAGGGTCACCACGGTGCTGGCGCGCAGATCGTCGAAGCGGTGCACGTTGAGGTGCTCGCGGCAGGCGATGGCGGCCAGCTGATGGTGCTCGGTGGGGACTTTCAGGCGTTCGCACAGCGCCCGCAGCGGCGCGATGCCGGCCTGCTCGTGGCCGATATGGCGCGGCAGCACATGCGCCGGCGTCAGCGCCTTGCCCAGGTCGTGGGTGAGCGCCGCAAACCCGATCAGTTCATCGCCGGGCGCCAGCCGGGCGGCCATGTCGCAGACCAGTTCGACGTGCACGCCGGTATCGATCTCGGGATGGAACTCGGCGCGTTGCGGGACCCCGTAGAGCGCCGCGACTTCCGGCAGCACGACCGCCAGTGCGCCGGCGTCGTGCAGGGTGCGCAGGAACGCGGAGGGACGCTGGCTGGCGAGCGCACGACGCAGTTCCTGCCACACGCGCTCGGGCACCAGTTCGGCCAGCTCGCCCGAGGCCGTGATCTCCCGCATCAGCGACATGGTCTCCGCCGCGACGGTGAACCCCAGCGGCGCGAAGCGCGCCATGAAGCGGGCCGCGCGCAGCACCCGCAGCGGGTCTTCCACGAATGCCGGACCGACGTGGCGCAACACTCGCGCTTCGATATCGGCGGCGCCGCCGTGCGGATCGACCAGTCCACCGTGGGCATCCTGGGCGATGGCATTGATGGTGAAATCGCGCCGGCCCAGGTCTTCCTCCAGCGACACCGACGGATCGGCGTCGACCACGAACCCGCGGTAGCCGCGACCGGACTTGCGCTCGGTGCGCGCCAGTGCGTGCTCCTCGCCGGTGTCGGGATGCAGGAACACCGGAAAGTCGCGACCGACCGGCTTGAAACCAGCCGCTTCCATCGACGCCTGGGTTTCACCGACCACCACCCAGTCGCGGTCGCCCGGCTGCAGCCCGAGCAGGCGGTCGCGCACCGCGCCGCCGACCAGATAGATCTTCATGGGGTCACCGGGTGCGCGCCCGCTGTGCGATTCCCCGGCTCACGACCGGGCCGCCACCGGCGAGGGGCACGCGAAGGGCTTGCGCGCTGCGTTGGTACGTCCGTGCATCCGATCGCTCAGGCGCAGGGCATCGCCGTCCAGACGCCAGTCGTAGATCACGCTGAAGGCGAGCACGCGGGCGACGTATTCGCGGGTTTCCTTGTAGCTGATGGTCTCGATCCAGAAGTCCGCGTCCATGTTCGGACGCTGGGTCTGCCAGCGGGTCAGGGGCGCCGGGCCGGCGTTGTAGCCGGCGATGGCGAAGTAGGGCTTGCCACCGTACTGGTCCAGCATCTGGCGCAGGTAGGCGGTGCCCAGAACGATATTGGTGTCCGGGTCGTACAGGCTGGACGCGCCGCCCCAGCCGCGGCCAATGCGTCGCGCCACCGCCTCGCCGGTGGTCGGCAGGACCTGCATCAGGCCCATTGCATTTGCCCCGGAGCGCGCCTTCGGATTGAAGATGCTCTCGGCGCGGATCTCCGCTGCGACCCAGGCCGGGTCGATGTTGTTGCGCCCGGCCTCACGGCGGATCGTCGCGTCGTGGTGCAGGGGAAAGCGCATGTCGTAGAGCTGCAGTTCCCCGGGCGCCTTGCCCAGCCAGAACACCGCGCGGTCGAACCAGCCGTTGGCCTGCCCGATCTGCACTGCGACCTGGCGCTGGGTGTCGTTGAAACCAGCCACCGCGTCGGCCCATTCCTTGGCGGCCCAGCCGCTGCGTCCCAGGAGGTGCAGGCCGATTGCGCGCTGCAGGGCCGGATTGGCCGCCACATTCGCGCGGGTGGCCGGCTCGGCCTGCACAGTGGCGGGACACAGCGCGTAGGGCTGGTCGATGCGATCGGCGGCAAGGAAACCGTGGAATTCGGGGATGCGCGCGGCATCGCGGTATTTCGCCTGCGCGGTGGCCTTGTCGCCGCCCAACTCGGCCAGGCGGGCCTCGAAGTAGGTGTAGCGCGAGTCGTTGCGCTGCTCGGGTTCCATCTTGCGGATCGCTGCCAGCGCGGCCGGCCAGTCCGAACGCGACAGCGCCTCCCGCACCCGCCACTCATGCAGGCGCGCGTCGTAACTTGACGCCGGTACCGCGTTCAGCCGCCGCGCCGAACCCGGCAGGTACGACGCAACCGTCCACAGGGCGACCTGGTACAGCACGCGGCCGCGATCGGCCTCGCTGAAGTTCAGCGCGCTGGCGTACTGCGGCAGCAACGACTCGGCCCGATCGGGGTCGGCCTTGCCCAGCTTGGCCAACCCCTGGGAGGCGACGCGGCGACTGCGGTCGGTCTTGGGCCACTGCAGCGCGCGGGGATGGGGATTGTCGATGAATGCCGCGTAGTCCTCGGCCAGACTGCGCTCGGCGGCGGGCAGGCCACGGGCAATGGCGCGCATGACGCCGCCGTCCCATTCGTCGGCGGCCAGCTCCAGACGTTGCCAACGCAGCGAGGGGGGCAGTTCGCCGCGACTCTCCAGGGCCGCGAACACCGGATCGCAGGACTCCGGCAGTGACTTCCCGGTGCTGCCCCACAGGGTCTGCGTCTGTTGCGTCCAATCGTTGTCCACCCGGCCCAGGGCGTGCCGCGCATCCAGCCACGCGCAGCGCAGGGTGGTGCTCTTGATCTCCTCACTCCATGCCGAAAGCACGGCGGAGGGATCGTCGCGACGGTCGCTGGCGGCCAGCCAGGCCTGCCGGAATACCTCAGCCACGGCGGTGCCCTGGTGCTGCTTGAGGAACGCCTCGGCGCGCGCGCGTGGCAGCGCGTTGATGTCGCGCGCGATCGCCGCGTATTCCACCCACGGAAACAGCGGGTGGCCGGACAGGTCGGCGTACTGGGCGGCGTCGAATTGGCCGCGTTCAGCCGCCGCAATCGCGTTGCCGATGCGCTCGCGTTGCGGATCGACCTGCACCCCGGCGGCGGAGGCTGCCACTGATCCGGGCGAGCTGGTGACCCCCGTCGCCGGGCTGTTGGGCGCGGTACCGGATTGGGTGAACGCCGCCAATGGAATCGCGAGCGCGGCGAGAAGGACGGGCAGGAGCAGGGTCTTGGATCGCATCCGGCGACTATATCCGAGCGCCGATGAACTCCGCGGGCCCGAGCAGGCCCGTCTGGCGTTGCGCGGTGCGCGCCAAACCGGCCGGCTGCAGCGCCCACCTGTGTTCCACTATCGGGTCTGGATGACGGGAAGTGCGATGAGCGCGTGGTGGCTGTTGTTCCCCCTGTTGGGCGTGGTGGTTGGTGTGCTTGCGGGTCTGTTGGGTGTCGGCGGTGGGCTGGTCCTGGTGGCGGCACTGGTGTGGCTGCTGCCGCTGATGGGCGTGCCGCCGGAAGCGGCGATGCACGCCGCGCTCGCCAGTTCATTGGCCAGCATCATCCTTACCGCGGCCGCCTCGGCGCGCGCCCACGCCCGCCGCGGCAGTGTGTTGTGGCCGACGGTGGCCTGGATGGTGCCGGGGCTGCTGCTGGGCGGCTGGCTGGGCAGCGGGGCGGCGGTGCGCATCGATGATGACGTTTTGCGCTGGATCGTCGCCGGCTATTGCCTGCTGGCGGCGGCGCAACTGCAGTTCGGCCGGCCGCGACAGGTAGGCCCGTCCGGGCACACCGCACCGCAAGGCTGGCCCATCCTCGCCGCCGGCGGCGGCATCGGCGCGCTGTCGGCAGTGGTCGGGATCGGCGGCGGCAGCATGACGGTGCCGCTGCTGGTGTGGCGTGGCGTCGCGCCGGTGCGCGCGGTCGGCACCTCGTCGGCGTGCGGCGTGGCGATCGGGTTCGCCAGCGCCGTCGGTTATGCGATGCACGCGCCGGCGGGTGCCTTGCCGGCCCATGCCATCGGCTATGTCTACCTGCCGGCGGCCATTGGCGTGGCCATTGCCTCGATCTTTGCCGCGCCACTGGGCACGCGGCTGGCGCACCGCCTGCATGGCGACTCGCTGAAGCGGATATTCGCCGGCTTCCTCGTCGTGGTAGCGCTCAGCCTGCTGGTAACCGGCGCATTTTGACCCGGCACACGACGCACCGGTCTATGCGGGGTCGGGCGGGAAGCTGTGCGGCTTGTGGCCGGACCCGGGATTGTTTACAACAGTGCCTCGTCGCAGACAGGGGGTGTGACGCTTCGAAACATTCTTAAGGAGAGAGAAGTCGATGAACGCACCTTGTCGCCACCCACTGGTGGCCGCCGTCGCGCTGTGCCTGTTGGGCGCGTCGCTGCCCGCCGCCGCCCAGCAACCGCAAACCGGTGGCAGCCAGCCAGACGGCCGTAGCGCGACCACCCTGGACAGCGTCCAGGTCACCGGTACCCGTATCCGCAAGGCGGAGATTGAAAGCCAGACGCCGGTGCAGACGCTCACCCGCGAGGACATCGACCGCAGCGGCCTGACCTCGGTGGGCGACATCCTGCAGGAGCTGACCGGATCGGGTTCCGCGCTCAACACCAAGTTCAACTCCTCGGGCAACTTCGGTTTCTCGCCCAATGGCGACGGCGTCGGCGCCGGCTCGGCCCAGGTCGACCTGCGCAATCTGGGCGCCAAGCGGGTGCTGGTGCTGGTCGATGGCGTTCGCTGGGTCAACGAGTCCTCCGCATCGGGTGTCGGCGCGACCACCGACCTGAACACGATTCCGCTGGCGCTGGTGGAGCGCATCGACGTGCTCGAGGACGGGGCCTCCTCGCTGTACGGTTCGGACGCGATCGCCGGCGTGGTCAACATCATCACCCGGCGCGATTTCGACGGCGGGCAAGTGACGCTGAACTACGGCCAGTACGGCAAGGGCGACGGCACCCAGAAGGGGCTGGACCTGGCCTGGGGCATGAACACCGAGCGCAGCAATTTCTTCATTGGCGCCAGCCGGGTCGAGCAGGACCCGATCCACGCCAGCACCCGCGAGCAGTCGCGCTTCCCAACGCCGGGCACCGGGTTGACCTTTGGCAGCTCCGGTACCCCGCGCGGGCGCTTCATAGTGATCGATCCCAACACCGGCGCGGAGCTGGACCTGACGCCCAACCAGGGCGACAACGACCCGTTCTACGATCCGGCGCAGACCGGCTGCGACCGTACCGACGGTTTCCACTGCTTTGCGACCGCCGACCGGTTCAACTTCGCTGAATACAACCTGCTGCTGACGCCTTCCACGCGCACCGGCGTGTTCGGCCAGTACCGGTTCTATTTCAGCGACAAGCTGCAGGCCTACGCCAAGGTGCTGGCCAACCGGCGCGAGTCGGTCAACCAGGCCGCGCCGGAGCCGCTGTTCCTGGGCGCGGATGCGGGTACCGGCAACGCGTATGCGGACGGCATGTTCGTCTCGGCGGCCAACCCCTACAACCCGTTCGGCTTCGACCTGGTCTCGGTCGATGACCCGGACACTCCGCAGAACGATATCAACCTGGTCATGATCGGCCGACGTCCGGTCGAGGGCGGCGCACGCGTGTACGAGCAAAACGTCGACACGCGTTACTTCGCTGCCGGTCTGGAGGGCCGGTTCGACGCCGGCGACCGCTCCTGGTTCTGGGATGCCAACTTCTCCACCGCCAAAAACGAGGCGCGCCAGACCAACTACGGCAGCTACGACATCCGCAACATCGCCATTGCCCTGGGTGACCCGGCGGTCTGCGCGGCGACCGCAGGCTGCGTGCCGTTGAACGTGTTTGGCGGTCCGGGGACGCTGACTCCGGAAATGCTGGCCTGGATCCAGCCCGTGGTGCGCGATCGCAGCGAGCAGACGCTGGATGTGTTCAGCGCCAACATCTCGGGCGACCTGGGGGAGCTGTGGGCGGGTCCGCTTTCCTTCGCCGCCGGCGCCGAACACCGCCGCTACGAGGGGTACTACCAGCCCGACGCGCTGACGGTCGCGGGTTTCTACAACGGCGTGCCCTCGCTGCCCACCTCGGGCGACTACAACGTCAGCGAGGCCTATGTCGAACTCAACGTGCCCCTGCTCAAGCCCGACACCTTCGGCAAGAGCCTGGAGCTGAGTCTGGCCGGACGGTACTCGGACTACTCGACCTTCGGCAGCCAGTTCACGCCCAAGTACGGACTGCGCTGGCAGGTCGCCGACGAGCTGCTGCTGCGCGCAACGTATGCCGAGGGCTTCCGTGCGCCGTCCATCGGCGAGCTTTTCGGCTCCGCCAGCCGCGCAGACCTGCAAATCAGCGATCCGTGCCTGATCGGCCTGGATGGCAGCCCGCCCAATGGCAACGCGGCCAACTGCGCCGCGTTGGGCGTGCCCGCCGGAGCGGTGCAGGCCAACAGCCAGATCTCGGTCACCACCGGCGGCAACCGCGAGCTGGCGCCGGAAACGGCGCGCAGCTTCACCACCGGGCTCGTGTTCAGTCCCGGATTCGCCAGCGGCACCTCCTGGTCGGACCGGCTCGACCTGGAGCTGACCTTCTATCGCCACAGCCTGGAGGGTGCAGTGCAGGCCATCGACGCCCAGACCCAGCTGGACCTGTGCGTGCAGACCCTGGACCCGTTGTACTGCGACGGCATTACCCGCTCATCGATCGGTGGCATCAACAGCTTCAGCAATCGCCTCACCAATCTCGGCTCCATCAAGACCGACGGCTGGGACGCCAACGTCTTCTGGTCACTGCCGGAGACGGCGGCCGGCCGCTTCAAGCTGTCCTGGCAGAACACGCTGGTCACGCGTTACCAGGCGGTCGGTGCCGCCGGCCAGGTGCAGCCGCGCGCGGTCGGAATCGAGGTCAATGACAGTGCGATTCCCGACTGGACCTCGACGGCGCGGCTGGATTGGCGCCGGGACCAGTGGAACGCCTCATGGAGCGTGCGCCACATCAGCGAGCTCAAGGAGGACTGTGGCGATGCGGTGGCGTTTGCGGTGTGCAGCAATCCGGCCGAGGGCACCAACACCCTGCCGGCCACCACCTACAACGACCTGCAGGTGGGCTACCGCTTCGAGTGGCAGCAGGGACTGCAGTTGACCGCAGGTGTCAACAACCTGGCCGACAAGGATCCCCCGATCTGCCTGTCGTGCTCGCTCAACGGCTATGACGCGTCGACCTACGATATCCCGGGCGGCCGTTATTTCTACCTGCGCGCGGACCTGAGGTTCTGAGCACGCGGAATGCGGCAGCGGCCGGGATAGCCGGTCGCTGCGGCTTCAGCGAAACGCCTGGGTTGCCGCCAACGGGGCGGGGGGGGGGGGGGGCAGCGCGGTGGGGCGCCGGGTCGGCCCGGTTCCGGTGACGGGGCCGGGTGGTCGGACGGGGGGCGGGGGCTCGCCTGCCTCCCGGGGCAGCCAAGGCCACTGTTGAGCAGGGTGGGGTGGCTCGCCCGCTGTGGTGTCCAGCTGGGGACGGTCGTCCCCGCGCAGGCGGGAGGTTGCTGCCG
>NZ_JXSS01000108.1 GCF_000855665.1 Lysobacter sp. A03 | reverse complement strand
CGGGTGATCGGCGATTGGATCCAGTTCTATAACCACCGGCGACCACACCAGGCGCTGGGCATGAAGACCCCCGCCGAGGCTTATGCTTTAGCGATCTGACCTGTGCAGGAAGGGCTGGGTCATTACAGGTGCTCAAACCGCTCGGCGGTCGGTTGTTCCGCCAACAGGATCGGGTATTGGCCTCGCACGTTCTGCTGACGGCAGATCACGGGTCGAAGGTGATCGCGAACGACCATCAGAGCTATCAGCAAGTTTCCGCAGTCTGGCTGGGGGCGCTTTGGGCGAGCCTGGTCGCCGGGATGCTCGGCTTACTGTACGTGCTCGTTCTGGGGGGCGTGCGGCTACTGCGGCGCCAGCCGTGGCGTTCCGACCCGTTGCGCGTGCCGCTGATCGGGGTGGCCGCTCTTGTGCTGCCGGTGCCGTTGTTTCTGCGCCAATCGTTTCTTCAACTCGGTGACCCGACGACGGCAAGCATCGTATTGGCCGTGGTCACTGCAGCGCTGCCGCTCGCCATGCTGTTCGGTCTGGGAGTACATGCGCAGGCGCCGCGGCCACGTGCGTTGGATGCCGCGGCGCTGCTCGCGGTGCTGCAATGGATCCTCGTGCTCGCCGCCTGGGGGCTGATGCCGATGCGGATGTGGATCTGACCCGTAGGATGGTGTCGCCGATGATGTCGATGCCCACCAGGAACATGCCGTCAATCTGGAGCGGATAGCCAATCATGATGAACATGCGGATATCGCCCTTGTCGGCCTCGGGCACCACGGCCTGGGCAATGATGTAGCCGTCGCGCTCGATGGCTTCGAGCATCTGGTTGAGGTTGCCGGCCGACTTGGCATCGAAACTCGACGCCAGTTCCCCCAGGGAGCAGCGGGGTGCAAGCTGTGTGACGCACTCTGGTGATCTGCTTATGACTGTCGATGGAGACACGCTATGAAACAGCGCCGTTTTTTCTGCTTGTTCCTGTCGGTCCTGCTGGCGCCCAGCGCCTGGGCCGGGCCACAAGACTTCAAGGCAGGCCCGGTCATCAAGGAATACGGCAATATCGCCGCCGTGCCTTCGGCGCCGCCGATTGACGAAAGCGCACGCTTTCAGGTCGCCTTTGACGTGGCCACTGCGGCAGAGCCGGGGAAGATCAACCGACAGCTTGAAAGCGCGGCACGCTTCATCAACATGCACGTCGCGGCCGGCGTGCCGAAAGAAAATCTGAAGCTCGCCATCGTCGTTCACGGCGGCGCGGCCAGTGATCTGACGCGCGATGCGAAGTTCGGCAGCGCCAATCCCAATGCCGGCCTGATCGCGGCACTCCAAGAGGCCGGCGTGAGCATCCAGCTATGCGGCCAGACCGCTGTCGCCCGCGACATCAGCGTGGACGACCTGCTGCCCGGCGTCACCATGGCACTCTCGGCGATGACTGCGCATGCTCAGTTGCAGCAAGCCGGCTATACGCTCAATCCATTCTGAGTTGGGCTCTAAAACGGGCGGGGACGGGGTCACCGTGCCGTTGTAACGCCCGGGTTGCTATGTTCGGCACATCCACCCTCCGCTGGAGCCGCCATGAACCGCCTGACTGCCAAGGATTTCGCGCCCGAGCTGCTGGAGCTGTATGACGGCTACGTGCATGGCCGCATCGACCGACGCCAGTTTCTCCAGGGAGCTGCCGGGTTCGCGGTGGCCGGGATGTCCGCTACGACCATCCTGGCCGCGCTGAGCCCCAATTACGCGATAGCCACCCAGGTGGAGTTCACCGACCCGGACATCGTGGCCGAGTACATCAGCTACCCCTCGCCGGAGGGCCACGACCAGGTGCGCGGATATCTGGTCAAGCCTGCCGCTGCGAAGGGCTCGCTACCCGGAGTGGTGGTGGTGCACGAAAACCGCGGCCTGAACCCGTACATCGAAGACGTCGCCCGCCGGGTGGCCAAGGCGGGCTACATCGCGCTGGCCCCGGACGGGCTGAGTTCGGTCGGTGGTTACCCGGGCAACGACGATAAGGGCCGCGAGCTGCAGGCCAAGGTGGATCCGACCAAGCTGATGAACGACTTCTTTGCCGCCATCGAATTCCTGCTGGCGGACGGACGCACCACCGGCAAGGTCGGCATGACCGGGTTCTGCTACGGCGGCGGCGTGGCCAATGCGGCAGCCGTGGCCTACCCGGAGTTGGCCGCTGCCGTGCCGTTTTACGGCCGCCAGCCGCGCGCGGAAGAAGTGCCGGCGATCAAGGCGCCGCTGTTGCTCCACTACGCGGAAAACGATGAGCGGGTCAACGCTGGCTGGACCGCCTACGAGGCCGCACTGAAGGCCAACCACAAGACCTACGAAGCCTACGTTTACCCCGGCACCCAGCATGGCTTCCACAACGATTCGACGCCGCGCTACGACGAGGCCGCGGCCAAGTTGGCTTGGGAGAGGACGCTGGGCTGGTTCGAGAAATATCTGGCGTAACGCGCGACGGTCATCGAGGAAAATGGAAGCACGGAGCTGGCGACGTGGGCTACGAACATCCTTTTGCGCATGGTGATTTCCATGTATGCGGGCTGATGCGGGTCGTGGCTTGAGTGCGGGTCAGAATGAGGCTGGCATCGTGCCCCTGCAATGTGGATATCGCGCGCAGCCCCAGAAGGGTTCGCGCGTGCGGCCGTTATGGCGCCGGCGCATTGCACCTGCGCAGACCGGGCAGACAGGAACGTCGTCAACCGGAGCAGCGTACTGGGGTGCCTTTACCGACTCGCGTCGCGGTCCGGCTACCGGTGCCGCGCCAGCGGCCGTCTGGGCAGCACGGATCCGGTCCAGCAGCTCGCGTTCAGTAATCAGCTGGATAGGCTTCCCGCTGGCAAAGCGCGCCGCATCGGCGGTGAAATCTCCGAGGCTGACGATGTGCACGGCGTCTGCCGCATGGTGATCGACCAGGCCCCACATTTCGCGGACCGTTGCGACACCGACCTGACGGCGCTTCCATTGTTTGCATTGCACCAGTTCGCGTCGGCCGCCTTTGGACACGACCAGATCGATGCCCCCATCCTTGCCCCCCAGACCAGTCTCAAGCACCTCATAGCCCTGTCGACGGAACGACTCGCCCACCAGCATCTCGAACTCGCGCCATGAGATGTCAGCCAAGCTGTCGAGGTCGCTGCGGGTGTCATGCAGGCTGCGTCGCTTTCTCGCATTGCCCCACGACACCGCCGCGGCGAGCCAGCAGGCGAGCATCACGATCCATGCGAACGGCGCGGAGATGCCGCCGATCTGAAGCCCGACTGGTCCAAGCACGGGACCGCCGGCCGCCGAGAGCCATGCCCCAATTCCGTAGCGGATGATCAGGAAGGCGACGATGCCGGCCAGAATCCCAAGTTGCCACGGCCATGACGCAACCTCGTCCAAGCCGCTCTTTCTCCGACGTCTCATTAGCGCTCCCCGTTTTTAGGCCAATGGTAGCGGGGGGGCGTGGCCATCAACCGACGCAAGACAACCTGTCGACCGTGACTCAGGGAAGCAGTTCGTAAGATAGATCACACTCTGATCGAAGTGGCTCCTTCAACTCTTCGTCAATATCCCCTGATTCCGTGTAGCTGAAAAATTCGATGCTTTGAGCGCATTGTACTATTTTCCCAGCTTTCATCTCTGACGACATTTTTTGCGCGCCTTCCCAAGAGTGGTAGAACGACACCAGGTTGGAGGATACTGGCTCACCTTTGGCGTCATAGAACGTGATGCTGGAAGTTAATCCTGGGCCGTCTTCTCCAAGTGACGGATAGATGAATTGGACCCAAGTACGTCCGTCCTGAGATCCCGAATCAATATCTTTGTACTCCGGTGTCCCGCCAACCACGCCAAGTTCAGCGGCGGGCACTGCGTCGATGTTAAGGGGCACGCAGCCTGAATCTAATCCGTTGAGTGACTCGTAAGTCGAGCCGATAGTGTCGGGCGAAATTGCATAGCGCTTTTCGATATCGAACTCCACCAGGCCCTGGCTAGATAAGATATTGCCCTCGAACAAGAAGGTTTCGCACGCAGTTTTTGCGCTCGCGGTACGTGAAGAGCAACTTGTCACGAACAAGGCAGCGACAAGGTATGCGAGTATTTTTGTGCTATTCATCTGCGTTATCGATGTCCGGAGAGAAGCCTTGGACGTGCAAGTGATGGTGGTGACTGACGAGGTGCTTCGCATGGTTAAGGTTCCTTGATTTTCCATCAATCTTGTAAGTCCACGCCCGGAGATCTTTCCAGCCATACTTGTAGAGGGAGTCATTGAAGCTATTCTGTCTTGCCTCATCCATCAATTCCGGACTCACGTCTATATGAAGGCTGGACTGGGATTGGGTGGTGTTGTCAAGGCGAAGATATTTAAAGTCACCATTCTCGCCGTTTCTGTGCGACTTGCTTCCGCCAATAGAGTGGCCTAGGTGATCACTGAACCCATTGCAGGAGATGTCCTCGTAGCCCAAGTCGAGCATTGCACCAAACAGACTTGCGAGTGCCAGATCAGAGATGTAGGGCCTCAAGGTGAGGCGTGTGTCGTACTGAAATCCGAATTTGATCTGTCCGGAAGAGTAGTTGCGAACATCTCGAAGGTCGACGAGGCGAGACTCTCCCGAAGTGGAGACGTTGCCCGAGAGAACTCGCCTTGTCGTTAAGAAGTCATACTCGCCGAGTTCGTGCTTTGCTTCCGCGTCGTCAATATATATGTAGCGGACCTTATGCAGCTTGCTATTTTCAATCGACGACGGAGTGATACGCTTGATGGAACCATCGTGAGCGTAGATTCGGTAGGTGAGGCAATCAATTGCGCTCAACTTGAAGTTGCCGATCAGTCCCGCAGGATGAAGGTGCGTCACTCTATTGTTGGAAGGAAACCCGTTTTTGCCTTTCACCTCATCCCACCAAAGCAAGGACTCGATCCGCTTCTTCTCTTGCATCCAGTCCGCCTTGCGGGGCTCCTGGATCAAAGAGTCTAGGGCGTCCCACTTGGTCATCGGGCCGGCCCACTCGCTGTCGTAGCGGGTGATCAGGCGGGAGATCGCTTGCGCCAGCCACGGTTGTTTGAGTGCCTTACGGATCTCGGTGGCCGTGAGCTTCTTGTCACCGTCCACATCAATGACGTCGTAGAGACTTTGGAACAGCGGCGCACTTTCGGCGCTGGCGCCCTGCGCGGCCAGCGTTCCCTGCTCATCCTTCGGGGTCCGGGGCTGTTTGGCAACATGGTTCGCATAGAACGTTGCCGGTGGTGTGTCATCGGCTTTGACCAGTTCGAACCCGGGCCAGTCCCAGGGAGTACATAGTGTGACCTTGGTCTGGTCCTTTTCCCGCGCCCAGCCGCTGCGGCCGCTGCCTTCGGCGGTGCCGACATCCACTTGCCACCAGCGCGTGCCATCCGCTTCCACAGCGGTCATTTCCAGATTCTTGAGCGGCACGACTCTCGGCCAGGCGGCCCGCGGACCCGTCGTGTCGCCGGCCTGGAGCGGGAAACGGCTCCAGGCATCCATCGTGCGACCGGTGATAAGCGGACGGTCGTCGAGCATTGAACGCTGCACCCACACCGGATCCCCGGTTGGCACCATCACCTCGCGCCGGGTGTAGGCAGACTTGTCCGTCAGGGCATTGTAGGCGTCCAGTGCAATCGCATTGCCGTCGGCATCCAGGATGCGCGAGAGCACGCTGCCGTTCCCGTAGGTCCGGGTGGCCTTGTCGTAGCCACTCAAGCTGTCCTTGCCGACCACTTCCATGGGGCCTTTGCGTACCTTCGCCCAAGCGCCCGTTTTCGGTGACGTGGTGTCCAATGTAATGCCGTCATTCGCGACGATCTGCTGGTCCGCCTTGGCTGGCGACGCGAGTGTCGCGCCGGCCTCGATGAGCAGCAGAGTTTTGTGCTTCTCGTCCAGCAGTTTGGCGCGCTCGCGACTCTTGGCGATGAAGCCCTCGACATCATCGCCGCTGAACACGTCCAGTTGCACCAGAGGTCTTTCGCTGCAGCTGGACCCCAGCGGGTTGGTATCGACGTGACGTTGATACTGGCCAAGATGGCCCATCAGGGCGCCGGCCTTAACGGCGACCGGGGTGTCGAGGACGACCACCTCGTCGGGAGTGGGATCGACCGGCGTCTCGGTCAGTTCCTTCTTGAACGCATAAGCACCCGTCAGCCCCGCAGGTACCAATTCACCGCTCTCGATCCCGATCACGGCGTAGTAGCCCGCTTTATTACCCTGATCTCCGAGTTTGAGTTTGACGCCTCGCGGTGCAAATCCGAGAGGAGTTTTGCCGTCGGCGTCGCGCAGATTCAATCCGATCCCACCTTCGGGGATATGCGGGTTTCTGCCTCGGTCGGCGTCGGTGGCGGATTCGGCGACCTCGTATACCGTATCGCCCCAATAGGCCGGACGCGGCTTCTTCGCATCGTCCTGGTATCCCTTCCAGTGGTGAAGGTGCATGTACAGGGTGTAAAAAATCAGCGAAGGCTCCTTCGACTCCTTGGTCGACGCTGCGCCGGAGCCGGTGCCTTCAACAGGCGCACTTTCAGTCGTCTTCGGAGCCGGCGGCAACTGCAACCTGTGGCGGACCAGCGCGAAGCCAGTCGAGTAGGTCGCCTCGCCGCAGCTGACGTAAGCGACCTTGGGATAGGTGCCGTCGATGCGGTAGGCGATCACCTCGCCGTCGGCGATGCAGCGGATACCCGCATCCTGCGCCAGCGTGGCGCCGGTCTGGCTGCCGAAGTGGATCCCACCGTGCCACTGTCCGTTGGCGCCGATCGGGTAAAACCCGTCTTCGGCGTTGCCCAAGGCGCGGTAGCAGATTTGCGGGTCGACCACTTCGGTCGCCGCGGAATCGGTCTCGCTGTTATTCGACGCCGCCTGGAATGGATAAACGAACTTTTTCAGCGGAGGCGGTGTCTGGGTTTCATCGGTCATGTAGACGTCCTTGTCTAGAGCAGTTTTACGTGTGTCAACCAGAGAAATCCGGCATCTGATCGGGCTCAAGTTTCAACAGTCCGTCCGGCAGTGAAAGCCGGACATCGCCACTCGCCCCACCCGCAAACGGCACTTGCCCCGCCTTCACCCGGAACTCGCCCGGGCAGGCAAACGTGATGTCGCCGCCTTCCAGGGTGACCGTCGTCTGACCGGCCTGCAGGACGATCTTCTCCTTCGCCAGCACGTCGATGCGCTCATCACTCGCGGTGATGGTGACCGACTGGTCGGCCAGCACTTCCAGCTTTCCGGTGTGTGCTTGCAGACTGACCGCGCCATCGGCGGCGATGGCCTTGATCGGACCTCGGTGGGCGAACAGGGCGACTTGACCACCGGCCACGCCGGCGACCGTCTGGCCGGCGGCGATGTGGGTGTCCTGCTGACTGGTGAGATGGACGCTGCCGCCGGCGTGCGCCAGTGCACTCTTGGGTGTGGCCAGAGCGATGGCGTCGGGGCTTTCCACGAACAGCAGCGGGGTGGCGAGGCGCTCGACGGGGTCACCGCCGTCGCGCTCGCCGCCGGCAGGCTTGGTGGCGGACTGGCCGTTGACGGCGCCGCTGTAGTGGCCGTCCTGCTCGGGATCCACGTCTGCCAGCATGTCGGTCTGGCACTCGTTGGCGCTCAGCGATGCGACCTGAGCCACGCTGAGCGCATCGTCCAGCGCCTGCGCGGTGCGCTGCGCGCCCTTGAGCTGGGCCACGGCCTCGGCGGCGTCCATCTGGGTGGAGGCGCCTTCACTGCGGACGGTGGTCGATAGCAGCATCCCCTGACCGGCGCGCACGTTGGCCCAGCCCAGCGTGGCCAGATCGAAGCCCGACCCTCGCAGGCCGCTGCGGCGGGCATTGTCGTGGTCGATCAGGTAGCCGAGCTCCAGCCGGCTGTCGGCCAGGCTGGTGTGCAGGCGCTGGCGCAGTTGGCCGGGTGCATCGTCGATCACCCATTGCTGGGTATCGCCGCCGTCCAGGCTTTGGGGGTGCAGCCCGCTCCGGGGGCCGGGGGGGGTGCTGGCGGCTGCCCGGGCAAAGGGGGGGGCGGCGTTGCCGTTGGTGGGCTGGCCGGGGGTGACGG
>NZ_JXSS01000081.1 GCF_000855665.1 Lysobacter sp. A03 | reverse complement strand
TCGGAGCGGCCGTCTGCGGGTGAAGCCGGCGACGCCTATCTGGACGCACTGCGACCCGAGGCCCGGCAATGAGCCCGCTGCTGCTGGTCATCGGAATACTCGCGCTCGCCGTGCTGCTCGGCAGCATTCGCGCCCTATGGGTCCAGACACGGCTGCCCGTGGCCTCGCGACCACGTTCCTTGCGCACGACGGTGCTGTTGCTGGCCCAAATTGCGAGCGCTGCGTTGCTCTACTTCGTGCTGTTTCCGCCACCGGTCCTCCATGAGCCGGGAACGCTGGTCGTCCTCACTGAGCGCGCCGATGAGGTCGCGGCGCAGGGCGCCGTCGGCGGGCGCACCGTGGCGTTGCCCGAAGCCGGCACGGGCATCCCGGCTGACGCCGAGCGCTTTCCGGACCTCGCCAGCGCGTTGCGGACCTATCCGGCGACCGAACGCCTCCGGATCGTGGGCGCCGGGCTCCTCGCTCGCGACCGCGAGGCAGCCCGCGGCCGAGAAATCGACTTCCGCGAAGCGCCGCAGCCACCGGGTCTGGCCGAAATCCATTCCCCGCAGCGGGTAGCCGCTGGCCGACGGTTCGCCGTCAGCGGACGCGCCGCGGTGCTCACTGGCGGATCGGTCGAACTGCGCGACCCGGCCGATCGCCCGGTGGATCGCAGCGAGCTGGACGACGACGGGCAGTTCACCCTGCATGCCACCGCACGCAGCGCCGGCCTGACGCTCTATCGCTTGGTGTTGCTGGACACGAAGGGCAACGCCATCGACGAGGCGCCGCTGCCGCTTGACGTAACGCTGCCGCGCGCGTTGAAGGTGCTCATATTGGCCGGTGGACCGTCGCCGGAACTCAAGTACCTGCGCCGCTGGGCGCTGGACGCCGGCGCCGAACTCGACACCCGCATCAACCTGGGCGCCGGCACCCAGGTCGGCACCGCGCCCAGCCGATTCGATGCCGCCACGCTGGATCAACTCGACCTGCTCGTGCTCGACCACCGCAGCTGGGGCGCGCTGAACCGCGATCAACGTGAGCTGCTCACCGCTGCGCTCGACCACGGCCTGGGCCTGTTGCTGCGGATGACTGGACCGGGGGACGCCGCCGACCGCCAGCGATTGGCGGGACTCGGCTTCGACGTCGCCCGCACCAACCCCGACCCCGAGATCCGACTCGGCGGTGGATTGGTCGGGCCGGGTGACGCCGCCGATGCGCTCCCAACCCTTACCCGAGGCGTGCGCGTGACCGGTGCTGGTGGCATCCCCTTGCTGGCCGACGGCGCCGGGGAGCCGCTGGGGTTCTGGGTGGCGCACGGGCGTGGCCGCGTCGGCGTATCACCGCTGGTCGACAGCTACCGCCTGGTCATGGCTGGTCGGCAGGACATCCACGGCGAGATCTGGAGCAGCGCCTTCACCACGCTCGCCCGCGCCAGCGGCGAGACCACGTCACCGATCACGCTTGATCTTGCCGAGCCGTACCAGCGCAGCGTGATCTGCGGCGTTGGCGATGGCGGACAGGTGATCTCGCCTGTCGGTGAATCCGTCACTTTGCACGTCGATCCGGACAGCGGCGCCGCCGCATGCGCAGGATTCTGGGCAAGCGCTGCCGGTTGGCACGAGCTGCGCGACGGTGAGCACACGCAGCTCTTCCTGATTCCGGCCGTAGAACAGACCCCGGCGCTGGCCGCCCACGCGTTGCGTGAATCGACCCGGATCCTCGCAGCTGGCAGCTCCTTGGATACGAGCGGAACCTCCGCACCGCACCCATCCTCACAACCCGGCCGCCGCTGGCCGTGGTTTGTGGCCTGGCTGGCTCTGGCGGGTGCCTGCTGGTGGGTGGAACGATCGCGCTGGGGACTTCGCCGGGGACAGAACAACGGTGAAACGGAGGTGCGAGATGATCCACCAATGCCATAGCGACGTCACCGCGCCTCGCGCCACCCCGGCATCGGTTCATGCGAAAATAGCCTGTTACGGCCCCGTAGCTCAGCTGGATAGAGCGGTCCCCTCCTAAGGGACAGGTCACACGTTCGAATCGTGTCGGGGTCACCATTCATCGTCTGCGAGACTTTTCGCGGCATCGCCGCGTGCCCCGCCGGGATCACTCCGCGGCTTGAGGCGCGGCTTCACCACCGTTTGATCAACAGGAGATCTTCATGACCCATCCCGTCCTCACTGCGCTCGGCCTGAACGACACCGAATCCGGCACGTACCTCGGCAATGGCGAATGGGCCAAGGCCGGCAATGCAGGCACGCTGGAGCCGCTGAGCCCGACCGATGGCGAGTCACTGGCGAAGGTGCATGCGACTACGCAGGCCGACTACGACACGATCGTCGAGCGCGCCCAGGCCGCCTTCAAGGTCTGGCGCAGCACGCCGGCGCCGCGCCGTGGTGAAGCGGTGCGCCTGTGCGCCGACGCGCTGCGCGAGCACAAGGACGCGCTGGGCTCGCTGGTCGCACTGGAGATGGGCAAGTCCAAGCCCGAAGGCGACGGTGAAGTGCAGGAGATGATCGACATCGGCGAATTCGCCGTCGGCCTGTCGCGCCAGCTGTATGGCCTGACCATGCACTCCGAGCGTCCGGGTCACCGCATGTACGAGCAGTGGCACCCGCTGGGCGTGGTCGGCGTGATTTCTGCGTTCAACTTCCCGGTCGCTGTGTGGGCGTGGAACGCACTGGTCTCGGCGGTCTGCGGCAACATCACCATCTGGAAGCCGTCGCCCAAGACCCCGTTGTCGGCCATCGCCTCGATCAAGATCTGCAACGAAGCGCTGCGCAAGGGCGGGTTCCCCGACATCTTCTTCCTGTTCAACGACGCGGGCACCGAGTTGGCCCAGCACTTCGTCGACGACAAGCGGATCAACCTGATCAGCTTCACCGGTTCGACCGGGGTCGGTCGCCATGTGGGCGAGCGCGTTGCCAAGCGCATGGGTCGCTCGCTGTTGGAGCTGGGCGGCAACAACGCGATGATCGTCGATGCCAGTGCGGACCTGAAGCTGGCCATTCCCGCGATCGTCTTCGGCGCCGTCGGCACCGCCGGCCAGCGCTGCACCTCGACGCGCCGCGTGTTTATCCACGAATCGATCTATGACGACGTGCTGGCCAAGCTGGTCGCGGCCTACAAGCAGGTCGAAGGCAAGATCGGCGACCCCACCGACCCGGCCAACCTGATGGGCCCGCTGAACAGCCCCGAAGGCGTCAAGGAATTCCTTGCCGCCATCGAGAAGGCCAAGGCGGCCGGCGGCAAGGTCGAGTCCGGTGGCGAGGCGATCGACCGCAAGGGCAATTTCGTCCTGCCGACCCTGATCACCGGCCTGGCCAACAGCTCCGACGTGGTGCAGACCGAAACCTTCGCGCCGATCCTGTATGTGATGAAGTTCAGCACCCTGGACGAGGCCATCGAGATGCAGAACGACGTGCCGCAGGGCCTGTCGTCGGCGATCTTCACCGAGAGCCTGAAGGCCGCCGAGCAGTTCCTGTCGGCGTGGGGCTCGGATTGCGGCATCGCCAACGTCAACATCGGCACCTCCGGTGCAGAGATCGGCGGCGCATTCGGTGGCGAAAAGGAAACCGGCGGTGGGCGCGAGTCCGGCTCCGACGCGTGGCGCGCCTACATGCGTCGCCAGACCAACACCATCAACTACTCCGACGAACTGCCGCTGGCGCAGGGCATCAAGTTCGACCTGTAAGCCTCCACCCACCGAGCACCTTCGATGAACACCTCCGTCTCCGCACCGCTTCCGCCACCGGCCAACCAGGTTCGCCGGACCAGCAGCATGGCCGTCATCAGCCTGGTTGCCGGAATACTGGGTTGGACGCTGCTGCCGTTCGTGGCCAGCATCGTGGCCATCGTCACCGGCCACATGGCGCGCAGTGAGATCAAGGCAGCCAATGGCCTGGTCGATGGCGACGGACTGGCGGTCAGCGGCCTGGTGCTCGGTTACGCGATGGTCGCGCTGGCGATCGTGTCGATCATTGGGATATTGCTGCTGTTCGGCGGCCTGGCGGCCTTCCTCGCGCTTGCCTCCAACTGGGGGTAGACGTGTACCGTCTGGCCCGCCCGCTGCTGTTCGCCATGGACGCCGAGCGCGCGCACGACATTGGTCTGCGTGCGCTCGATGCGGCCTGGCGCTCGGGCGCGGCGTCGCTGCTATCCAAACGCCCTGCGCCGCTGCCGACACGGGCGTTCGGGCTGGATTTCGCCAACCCGGTGGGGTTGGCTGCCGGTCTGGACAAAAACGGCGAGCACATCGATGCACTGATGGCGCTTGGCTTCGGTTTTGTCGAGATCGGCACCGTTACGCCCCGCCCACAGGACGGCAACCCGAAACCGCGGATGTTCCGCCTGCCTTCGCACAAGGCGGTCATCAACCGGCTGGGTTTCAACAACGCGGGCGTGGACGCGCTGGTGCGGAATGTCGAGCGGGCCGACCGCAAGGGCGCGCTGCTGGGCATCAACATCGGCAAGAACAAGGACACCCCCAACGACATCGCCGACGGCGACTACATGTACTGCCTGTCGCGCGTTTACGAGCTGGCCGATTACGTCACCGTCAACATCTCCTCGCCGAACACAGCGGGGCTGCGCGAGCTGCAGGAAGAGCAGACCCTGCGGCGTCTGGTGGGCACCCTGCGCGATGAGCAGGAACGCCTGGGCGCCAAGCATGGCCGGCGGATCCCAATGCTGGTGAAGATCGCCCCGGACCTCTCAGACCCCGATATAGAGGCGTGCGCCCGCGTGCTGACGGAGATGGAAGTCGACGGCGTGATCGCGACCAACACCACCGTCTCGCGCATCGCGGTGGAAGGCGTGCGCGGCGCCAACGAGGCGGGCGGGCTGTCCGGGAAACCGCTGATGGGCCGCTCCACCACGGTGTTGCGGATGATGCGCACGCGCCTGCCCGAGTCAATCCCGCTGGTCGGTGTCGGCGGCATCCTCAGTGGCGCCGATGCGGTGACCAAGATGGCCGCCGGGGCGACCTTGGTGCAGTGCTACTCGGGTCTGGTCTACCGCGGCCCGGCCCTGATCAACGAGTGCGTGGAAGCCATTCGCCGCCGCAAGTTCTCGCCCAGCGGCGGACCGTTGCCCCCGGCTGCATGAGCGAGTCCGTACGACTGTTTCGCAATGTGCCGCTGAAGTCGCGCAACACCTTCGGCGTGCCTGCAAATGCGCCTGTGCTGGCCGAAGTGGACGACGCCTCCTGCCTGCCGGACGTACTGGGATCGCAGGATTTCCGCGACCGATCACCACTGGTGATTGGCGGTGGCAGCAACCTGTTGTTCGTGGGCGATCCGCAAGCCCCCCTTCTGTCTCTGACTGGCCGCCGCGTGGCCGTGGTGGGAGAGGGCCCCGACAAGTCGATCCTGCGTGCCGACGCGGGAACCCCTTGGCACGAACTGGTCATGGAATCGCTTGCACTCGGCCTTTGCGGGCTGGAGAACCTGGCCTTGATCCCCGGCACCGTCGGCGCCGCACCGATCCAGAACATCGGTGCCTATGGTGTCGAGGTCGGCGAGTTCATCCATCGGGTGGAGGCGTTCGAGCCGGCCACCGGGGAGTGGCATCAGCTGGGTGCCGATGACTGCGCGTTCGACTATCGCGACAGCCTGTTCAAACGGGAGTCCGGTCGCTTCATCATCACCGCGGTCGAGTTCGCCCTGCCCCGTGAATTCAAGCCACGCCTGTCCTATGCAGGCATCAGCACGCAACTGGAGGCGCATGGTGTAGTGCAGCCCACGGCGCGCGACGTCGCCGACGCGGTCGTGGCCATCCGGCTCAGCAAGCTGCCCGATCCGGCAGTGATCGGCAACGCCGGCAGCTTCTTCAAAAACCCCATCCTGGCGGCCGCCCAGGCCAGCGCCCTGCACGACGCCCACCCTTCCATGCCGATCTTTGCCACCGGTGAGGACTCGACGAGAAAGGTGTCCGCCGCATGGCTGATCGATGCCTGCGGCTGGAAAGGCCACCGCTGCGGTGACGCGGGCGTCTCAGCGACCCACGCGCTGGTGCTGGTCAACCACGGCGCGGCCAGCGGACAAGCGCTTTACGACCTGGCCCGGGAGATAGCAGGTTCGGTGCACGAACGGTTTGGCGTCGCCCTGGAGCCGGAACCGCGACTGATCGGCGCGGTGTGGTGACAGCACCGAAACCACCGATCTCGATCCACACCCGCGCAGCGCTGTTGATGCTGGGCAGCACCGCATTCTTCGCCCTGATGGTGATCACGATCCGTCTGGCATCCGAGTCGCTGCACACCTTCGAGATCGCCTTCTTCCGCAGCTTCTTCGGCATGCTCGCGGCCCTGCCGCTGCTGCTCAAGCACGGGCCGGGACTACTGCGCACCCAGCAGATGCCGCGCTACATCGTGCGCTGCGTACTGGGCACGCTGTCGATGTTCTGCGGCTTCTGGGCAATCAGCCATCTACCACTGGCACAGGCGGTCTCGCTGTCCTATTCCACGCCGCTGTTCGTCACCATCGCCGCCGTGCTCTGGTTGGGCGAGCAGGTGCGCGTGCGCCGCTGGAGTGCGGTCATCCTGGGCTTCATCGGCGTGCTGGTCATCGTCCGCCCGGGCACAACCGAGTTCAGCGCTGCATCGCTGGTCGCGGTGACGGCTGCGATCATCAGCGGCATCGTCGCCATTCAGATCAAGCAGCTTGCCTATACGGAGCCGGCCGACCGGATCGTCATCCTGACCACGATCCTGTGGGTGCCCCTGTCGCTGCTGCCGGCGCTGTGGGTGTGGGAATGGCCGCACGGCATCGTCTGGCTGTGGGTGGTGCTGGCCGGCGTGCTGGGCACCGGGGGGCACATGCTGTGGACGCGCGCGCTGAAGCTGGGCGAAGTGTCCGCCCTGGTGCCGATCAGTTTCATGCAGCTGCCGATTGTCGTGGTCTTCGGCTACTTCCTGTTCGGGGAAGCGCTGGACCGCTGGACACTGCTGGGCGCGGCAATCATCTTCAGTGCCAATGGCTACATCGCGCACCGTGAAGCCAGCCTCGCCCGCAGGGCCGCGAGCACCGCGCCGACCAGCGCAGCCAAGCCGGGCAACTGAGGCTGCTCAGCCCATGCGCTGGCCGTGGGACGGCCAGGTTGGCGCGTGCAGCCGGTAGACCCCGAGGTGGCAGGCCGCCGTCCACGCGCTGGCCACGGCCCAACCCGCAAGGATGTCGGAAGGGTAATGCACGCCCAGATACATCCGCGAGATCCCCACCAGCAGGACAAAGGCCGACATTGCCGCGATGGCGGGCCAACGCCAGCGGGTGTGCCACACAAGCACGATCACGACCGCGGCCAACGTCGCCGATCCCATCGCGTGTCCGCTGGGGAAGCTCCAGGTGACTTCGGGGGTGATCGACTCCCACAGAGACGGCCGGTCCCGGGTAAAGATGCGTTTGGCCGAGAGGTTCAGCAGCGCCGAGCCAACCACCGCCATGGACGCGAAGGTGGCGGCCCTCAGGTGACGGCGGATAAACAGCACCGCGACCAGAGCGATGTCGACCGGCACTACGCCGTACATATAGCCAAGGTTTGAGAACAGGACAAAAAACCGGTCGACGCCGGCGCTTGCCATCGCGCGCAGGCCGCGCAGGATCGGCTCGTCAAAACCGAAGATCGCCCCGGCGCGCAACTCACCGGCCAATTCGGAAAATCCCCACAGGGGCAACAGCAAGGTCACGAACACCAGCACCAGTGGCCAGCCGAAGTCCCGGGCGATACGGACCAGCAGCCGCTGTTCGCGGCGCAGCGTCGCCGGGGCACTCTCGGCGGAAAGCGCAGTGTCAGCCGGCAACCCGGCTTTGCCTGCTGGCAAACGCCCGCCTGCGATGTCACGTACGCGACGGTCGATTCCAGCCGGGCCGGGCTCCAGCGGCCCGCTTGGCGGCGGGTCAGGCTCGCCGGGCGCCGCCATGGTGGCGCTCGACATAGGCGTCGATCAGGCCCAGGAATTCATCGGCGATGTGCTCGCCGCGCAGAGTCACGGTTTTCTCACCGTCCTCGAACACCGGGGCCGACGGCGCCTCACCGGTGCCGGGCAACGAGATACCGATGTTGGCGTGGCGGGATTCACCCGGTCCATTGACGATGCAGCCCATCACCGCGAGGGTGAGGTTTTCCGCACCGGGATGGGGGATCTTCCACTCCGGCCTTTTTGCCCGGACGGGCTCCTGCACCTT
>NZ_JXSS01000043.1 GCF_000855665.1 Lysobacter sp. A03 | reverse complement strand
GGCCAGGGCCTGGAACGAGGATTTCCCGGCCGGCGAGAAACGCGCCGTGAGCGGGTCACCGTTGCCGCGCGCCGACGGCAACCCGTGGACCACGGTGGAGTAGCTGCGGCCGGCCGAGTCGAGGAAAGCGACCTGGTGATTGCTGCGCGTGCGGGTGAAAGCCAGAAGGCTGTCGCCCTCGCGGTAGTTCATCGCGGCGGCGTCCACGTCATGGCCCTTGGCCGCGCGCACCCAGCCCTTCTCGCTGAGCACCACGGTCATCGGCTCGCTGGGCGCCAGGTCGGTCTCCGACAACGCCTGCGCCGCGCCACGGGCGACCAGCGGCGAGCGGCGGGCGTCGCCGAATTTCTGCGCATCGGCCAGCAGCTCGTCCTTGACCAGCTTCTTCAGTTTCGCCTTGCTGCCCAGCAGGGCCACCAGTTGGTCACGCTCCTTGGCCAGCGCGTCCTGCTCGCCACGGATCTTCATTTCCTCCAGGCGGGCCAGCTGGCGCAGGCGGGTTTCCAGGATGTAGTCGGTCTGCGCCTCGCTGAGGTTGAAGCGTTCCATCAGAACCGGGCGCGGCTCATCCTCGCTGCGGATGATGCGGATCACTTCGTCCAGATTGAGGAATGCGACCAGCAGGCCTTCCAACAGGTGCAGGCGCTGCTCGACCTTCTCCAGCCGGTGCTTCAGGCGGCGGGTCACCGTGTCGGTGCGGAAGGTCAGCCACTCGGTCAGGAACGCGCGCAGCCCCTTGACCTGCGGGCGCCCGTCCAGGCCGATCACGTTCATGTTGACCCGGAAGCTCTTTTCCAGATCGGTGGTGGCAAACAGGTGACCCATCAGCTGCTCGACATCGACCCGGTTGCTACGCGGAAACAGCACGATCCGGGTCGGGTTGGCGTGGTCGGACTCGTCGCGGATGTCCTCCAGCCAGGGCAGTTTCTTGGCCCGCATCTGGGTGGCGATCTGCTCGATCACCTTGCCCGGCGATACCTGGTGCGGCAGGCCGGTGATGACGATGGAGTTGCCTTCGCGCTCGTAGACAGCGCGGGCGCGCACGCTGCCCAGGCCGGTCTCGTACATCTGCAGCAGGTCGCTGCGCGCGGTGATGATCTCCGCGCTGGTCGGATAATCCGGGCCGCGCACGTGCTCGCACAGGTCCGCGGTGGTCGCGTCGGGATCATCCAGCAGGCGGATGCACGCGCTCACCACTTCGCCCAGGTTGTGCGGCGGGACATCCGTCGCCATGCCCACGGCAATGCCGGTGGTGCCGTTGAGCAGCAGATGCGGCAGCCGCGCCGGCATCCAGGTCGGCTCCTCCAGGGTGCCGTCGAAGTTGGGATTCCAGTCCACCGTGCCGTGCGCCAGCTCGCCCAGCAGGACCTCGGCAATCGGAGTCAGCTTGGACTCGGTGTAGCGCATCGCGGCGAACGACTTGGGATCGTCGCTGGAGCCGAAGTTGCCTTGACCTTCCACCAGCGGATAGCGGTACGAGAACGGCTGCGCCATCAGCACCATCGCCTCGTAGCAGGCACTGTCGCCGTGCGGATGGTATTTGCCGATCACGTCACCGATGGTGCGGGCGGACTTCTTCGGCTTGGAGCCCGAGTTCAGTCCCAACTCGCTCATCGAGAAAATGATCCGCCGCTGGACCGGCTTCAGGCCGTCGCCGAGGAATGGCAGCGCCCGGTCGAGCACGACATACATCGAGTAGTCGAGGTACGCGCGTTCGGCATATTCACGCAGGGGGAGCTGTTCGTAACCGTGGAAGGCGGCGCGTACGGAATCGGTCATGGGGTGCCGTGGACTCGTGCAGCTGGGCGGTGGAGGGTGTCGATTCTAACCGCCCCGTCAAAGGGCCACGCTGCACGTGGCCGGCAATGGTTCGTCCTCAGCGGTGCAGTTCGCCCGACGACTCGGGCTGGTAGCGGATCGACAGCACTTCCAGGGTGATGGTGCGGCCGCTGGGCACCGGCCAATCGATCACCGCGCCCACGTGCAGGCCGAGTAGAGCGCTGCCGACCGGCGCCAGGATCGACACCTTCTCGGGGCTGCCGTCGGCGTCCTTGGGGTAGACCAGCGTCAGCTCGCGCTCGGCGCCGCTGTTGACGTCGCGGAAGCGCGCGGTGGAGTTCATCGTGATGACGTCGTCCGGCATTTCCTTTGGCTCCAGCAACTCGGCCCGATCCAGCTCGCGGCGCAGCGGCTCGGTGTTGAGGCCCTTGGCCAGCGGCTGCTCAAGCAGCGACTCCAGTCGCTCGCAATCAAGGCGGGAGACCAACAGCGGCGGGACGGAGGTAGCGTGCATGCTTCATTGCTCCAATGGCTATGCGGGCGATGCGTCTGAAGTGCGCCGCGCCTGCGGGTCTCTGCAGTGGGTCCAAATTAGACCCGGATCGAGGGTGTAGCAATCGCGGCTGTAGAAAGGGGGTCGCGCCATTTCAGGCAGGACCCCCGGAAGTGGCCGTATTGTCCCACCTTTTCTGCTGGGATCATCTTTTGCCGTTGACAAGCGGTTCACGTCAACGCAACATACGCGGCCCGCACAGCAACAAACGTTGTGCGGTTTGCCCAGGTGGCGGAATTGGTAGACGCACTAGCTTCAGGTGCTAGCGGGGGCAACTCCGTGGAGGTTCGAGTCCTCTCCCGGGCACCAACATCGTTCGACCACTACCAGGTCGGACACAACAGAAGACCCCGCCCCGGCGGGGTTTTTTGTTGCTCGCTCGTCGGTTCCGGGGCGGGGCGCAGGGAACAAGGGCGGGTGTTGGTCGATCGATGGTCTGGCTGTGGCGTGAGGGGGCGCGACCTGCAGACCTTCCGGGCGAATGTCCCCCGGCCCCCGCCTGCGGCGGATGCCTCCTCCTTTATTTCGCCCCGAAGGCCTGCAGGTCCCGTCAGCCGGGTTTGCGCTTCAACAATCGCCACGAGGCTTGATGGATGGGTGCGGATGCCCTTGGGTGTGAAATAAAGGAGGAGGCACCGGTTTCATCGGTGCCGGGGGACATTCACACCCAAGGGCATCCGCACCCGGCGCCCCCGGCCACCTGAAAGGCCCACAGGTCACGCCGCGTACCCCAGCACACGTCTCTCAGTCCGGAGCGGCGGCCGCTGAAACGTGCAGGTCCGCTGGCAGCGGCGGCACGCACCCCGTGACGTACGCGTCGCCGGGTATCAGCACCCAGTCGCGGCGGCTGGAGCGTCCCAGATCGATGAACCCGGCGGGATCCGCGCACGCCCCTGCCGCGTCCTTCAGCGCGAACAGCCAGCGGGCGGACGGATCCTGCGCCAGCCACGCCACGCCATCGCGCCACTGCAGGCGCTCATCACGCGAGAAGCCGAATTCGGTGACCGGGCCGGTGGCCTGGAGCAGGTGCTGTTCGCGCCACCCGACCAGCCCGACGGTCGCCTGCGGTCCGACCTGCACTCGAACCTGTTGCATCATCTCCCGCGCCGAGCTGCTGGCATCCAGTGCCGGCGCCAGGCCCAGACCGTACACCGTCCACAACAGGAGATTGAAGGCGACCGCGACCCATCCGGCGCGCGCGGTGCGCCCCCAGACGGCCAGCGCGAGTCCTCCCAGTCCCAGCGCGCCCGCCCACAGCAACACCGACCGGACCGTGGCGGAATCCAGTGCGCGCTCGGTGGCCACGCCATCCAGCCAACCGGTCCCGCCCAGTCCGCCGACGGCCAGCAGCAGTGCGGCGGAGGACAGCGCGACCACGTAGCCCAACAGCACCCGCCGCACCCATGCCCGTTCAAGCAAACCGGGTAACAGCGACGCAGCGGCAATGCACAGCGCCGGCAGGGCGGGGAACAGGTACACCTCGCGCTTGCCCGGACTGGCCGTGAAGAACAGCAGCACCAGGACCGCCCAGCCGACCAGCAGGAACACGCGCGCGTCGCCCACGCGGATCCGGCGCCACCATTGCGGCGCGAGCCAGGGCAGTAACAGGGCGCCCGGCAGCCACAACGTCGCAATGACCTGGAGGTAGTACCAGGCCGGCTTTACGTGGTGCCAGGCGTTGGCGTATCGGGTCCCGGTCTGTTTCAGCAGTATCTCGGCGGCATAGGCGTGCAGTGCCGGGTCGGTGCTGCGGGCCACTGTCCACAGCATTGGTACCAGCCAGACCCCGACGCCGACCAGGAATCCGACCGGGAGCCACCACCAGCGCCGGTCGCGGTAGCCGTCCATCGGCAGCTGCATTCCGCGGCGACGCGCCAGCCACCACGGCAGCAGGATCAGCAGCGGCAGAAAGCCGACGCCCTTGGTCACCGTTCCGATGCCGGCGGCGAGTCCGCCCAGCGCCAGCGCGCGCCAATCCGGCCCGCGCAGCAGATGGCGCGACAACGCCCACAGCGACAACGTGGTCCAGAACACCAGCACCATGTCGATCTGGCCACGCTTGGCCTGCAGTCCGAACTGGAGGCAGGCGAGGAGGGCAAGGCCGGCATGCAGACCCGCGCGGCGGTCCCAGAGGCGCGTCGCCAGGTCGGTAGTCAGCCACAGCGTTCCGAGCGCGGCGAGCAGCGAGGGCAGCAGGAAGGCGATGCGCCAGTTGCCGACCACGGTGTAGGCCAGCGCCTGCAGCCACATGAAGGGCGCAGGCTTGTGCGCGTAGGGTTCGATGCCGCGATACGGGATCGCCCACTGCCCGCTCTCGACCATGGTCTGGGCGGCGAGGACGAAGCGCGGCTCGTCGGGCGGCGAGGGGTCGCGAAGGCCCAGGCCGGCCCCGAGTGCCATCGCCGCCAACAACAACATCCACCAGACGGAGTGGTTATGGCTTAAACGCGGAAGGGGCATTCGCAGGTCTCGATCGGTTGTGGCGGCCCGCGAAATGCATTGGCGTTGAGGGAAATCTAACAACGCATCCACGGACCGGTGGTTATCATTCTCACCCGGTTCGGAGATTCCACCAATGCGCGTTGATCGCGTCCAGTCAGTGCGTTTTGAGCGACCTTTGCGCGTGTCCGCAAGCGAGGGTGTTCCCGAGCTTTCGGTTGTGATTCCGGTGCATAACGAGGCGGGCAACATCGGTGCACTGCTGGCGGAAGTCTGCAGCGCCCTGCGCGGCGTGGTCCGCTTCGAGGTGATTTGCGTGGACGACGCCAGCCCCGACAACACGCTTGAGGAACTGCGCCGGTCTGCTGCCGACATGCCAGAGCTGCGCGTGCTGCCGCTTGCCAGGCAGTCCGGCCAGAGCACGGCGATCCGCGTTGGGGTCAAGAGCGCACGCGGCCGTTGGATCGCCACCCTCGACGGTGACGGGCAGAACGATCCCGCAGACCTGCCGCGCTTGCTCTCGGCGCGTGACGCGGCCGGCGACGACGTCCGTCTGATCGCCGGCTGGCGGACCAAACGCCGTGATCGCTGGGACAAGAGGGTCGCCTCGCGGATTGCCAACGCCGTGCGCCAGTCCTTGCTGCACGACGCGACCCCGGACACGGGTTGCGGCATCAAGCTGTTCGAACGCGAGGCCTTTCTTGACCTGCCGTACTTCGACCACATGCACCGTTACCTGCCGGCGCTGATGCAGCGCGCCGGCTGGCGCACGATCAGCGTCCCGGTGAACCACCGTGCGCGCGGCGCCGGTGCGTCGCACTACACCAACATCGGACGCGCCCTGGTCGGATTGTCCGACCTGTGGGGCGTGGCGTGGCTTGTCCGCCGCAGCCACGTGGCGAAGTTGCTTCCCAGCGAAGGTGAGTTGCAGACCAAGGAGGACGGGGACGTCATCGAACTCGACAGGAGCAGCGCATGAACACCCTCACCACGTGGCTGATCGTGGGGTTTGTCGGCCAGGCGCTGTTCGCGTCACGGTTCATCGTCCAGTGGCTGGCCTCCGAGCGCGCGCAGCGCAGCGTGGTACCCACCGCGTTCTGGTACCTCAGCCTGGGCGGGAGCACCGTCCTGCTGGCGTACGCCATTCACCGCGCCGACCCGGTGTTCATCGTCGGCCAATCCACCGGGCTGTTCATCTACCTGCGCAACCTGCACCTGATCCGGCGCGGCAAGTTGAGCGCGGACACCGGCGACGCCTGACCACGCGGGCCCTGACTGCCTGCCAGCCACCTGCCGTTGACGTGGGCTGGCTGTAATATGCCCTTCCATGAATAAGCCCCCCAGCAAGCGCGGCCGCAAGCCGTCCAAATCGACCGGCAAGGCCGGAACCCCGAAATCCGCGGCAGGTGCCGCAGGCGGCAAGTCGAAGGCGAAAAAGCCCGGCTGGATGCCCGATGCACCGCGAGGCGGCCCCAAGCCACCCCTGGCGCCCCTGCATGCCGATGGCGGCAAGGGCGGCAAGCTGGCTGATCCGTTTGCCGCGCGCGAGGCCGCCCGCTACGAGCAGCCCATCGCCAGCCGCGAGATGATCCTGCAGCTGCTGGCGGCGGCCGACGGTCCGATGGACGCCGAGGCGCTGGCGACCAAGCTCGCCCTCACCGAGCCCGATCGCTTCGATGCCATGACCGCCCGCCTGCGGGCGATGGTGCGCGACGGCCAGGTGTTGCAGAACCGCCGCGGCGGTTTCGTCCCCGCCCAGCAGCTCGACCTCGTGCCGGGCACCGTGATCGCCAACCCGGATGGCTACGGCTTCCTGCGTCCGGATGCCGGCGGCGATGACATGTTCCTGCCGCCCTACGAGATGCGGAAGGTCATGCACGGCGACCGCGTGCTGGCCGGCCTCACCGGCTTGGACAACCGCGGCCGCCAGGAAGGCACGATCCTGGAAGTGCTCGAGCGCCGCATGAGCCGGATGATCGGCCGCTTCATCGTCGATGACGGCATCTGCTACGTCGAGCCCGACGACCGCCGAATCCAGCGCAACATCCTGATTCCGCCCGAGGGCCGCGGCGACGCGCAGCCCGGCAATCTGGTGGTGTGCGAGCTGACCCGCGCGCCCGATGCGCGGCGCCCGCCAATGGGCCGCATCCTTACCGTGCTGGGCGAGAAGCTGACCGCATCGCTGGCGGTGCAGGCCGCGATCCACGGCCACAACATCCCGCACGAGTTCGCGCCCGAGGTGCTGGACGAGGCAGGCGCGATCCCGGTCGAGGTGCAGGCTGCCGAAACCACGCACCGCGTTGACCTGCGCGAGTTCCCGCTGGTCACCATCGACGGTGAGGACGCCAAGGATTTCGATGACGCGGTGTGGTGCGAACCCAACCGCGACGGCTTCCGGCTGATCGTCGCCATCGCCGACGTCTCCCATTACGTGCGCCCCGGCCGGCCGCTGGACGAGGAAGCGCAGAACCGCGCCACCTCGGTCTACTTCCCCGGTTTTGTGGTGCCGATGCTGCCCGAGGTGCTGTCCAACGGCATCTGCTCGCTCAAGCCCAAGGTCGACCGCCTGTGCTTCGTCTGCGACATGCAGGTGGACCGCATGGGCCAGGTCACCGAGTCGAAGTTCTACGAAGCGGTGATGCGCTCGCACGCCCGCCTGACCTACAACCAGGTCTGGAACGCCATCGGCGACGGCATCGACGACGAGGCGCGCGAGGAAGCCCAGCAGCAGGTCGGCGAGCTGCTGCCCAACCTGCAGCGCCTGCACCAGCTCTACCAGGTGCTGGCCAAGGCGCGCTCCAAGCGCGGCGCGATCGAGTTTGAATCCAGCGAAGTGCGCTTCGTTCTGGGCGAGCGCGGCGAAGTCGTGCAGGCCGGCATGCTGGTGCGCAACGACGCCCACAAGCTGATCGAGGAATGCATGATCGCGGCCAACGTGGAGGCGGCGAAGTTCCTGATCGACGCCGAAGTGGTGGCCCCGTACCGCACCCACGACCGCCCGCCGGAGCAGAAGTACGAAGATCTGCTGGAGTTCCTCAAGGAGTTCCAGCTGCGCATGCCGGCGTGGTCGAAAGTGCAGCCGCGCGACTACACCCAGCTGCTGCGCAACACCCGCGAGCGCGCCGAGGCGCCGCTGATCGAATCCGTCCTGCTGCGCAGCCAGAGCCTGGCCGTGTACCAGCCGGAAAACATCGGCCACTTCGGCCTGGCACTGGAGGCGTACGCCCACTTCACCTCGCCGATCCGCCGCTACCCCGACCTGCTGGTGCACCGCGCGATCAAGCACGCACTGAGCGGCGCGGCGCCGGAGAAATACCGCTATTCGCCCAGCGACATGGCCCAGCTGTCCCTGCAGAGCTCCGAGCGCGGCCGCCGTGCCGATGAAGCCTCGCGCGAGGTCGATGACCGCTACCGCGCGGCGTGGATGGAGCAGCACGTGGGCAGCGAGTTCGACGGCGTGATCAGCGGCGTCACCAGCTTTGGCCTGTTCGTCGAGCTGGACCAGTCCAAGGTCAACGGCCTGGTCCACGTGACCCAGCTGCCCAACGACTACTACCGCTTCGACCCCATCCGCAAGACGCTCACCGGCGACAAGACCGGCCGCGAATACCGCCTGGGCGACCGCGTCAGCATCATCGTGATGAAGGCCAGCCTGGAGGAGCGCAAGATCGACTTCCGCCTGGCCGGCGACGGCAAACCGCGCAAGCCCGGCGAAGAGGCGCAAGCGCAGGTCGATGCACCCAGCAAGAAGCCGGCGCCGAAGGGCCGCAAGAAGAAAAGCTGACCGACTGAGGCCACGCGGCCATCCGGCCATCGCCCGAGAAAGCCCCGCTTGCCGGGGCTTTCTTCTTCAGCGGTGGGGCGAGCGAGTCGGTCAATGGTGAAAGCTTTTGCATCCTTGCGACTCTGACACTCGGGCAGTAGGGCAGTAGGGCAGTAGGGCAACAGGCACGAAGGTGCACGGGGGTTCTCACGCTCGGCCTCTCGCATAGCATGCACCGCCAAGCCGGCACCGAGTTCGACCTTTGAGGTTTGCCGCTGCCCCTCCCGTCGATAATCCGGCGCCTTCGCCCATGCGTTCCGGACGGCTCAGATCGGAGCGCTAAGCTCGCCCCCTTCCGCTGCCATGGTCCCC
>NZ_JXSS01000107.1 GCF_000855665.1 Lysobacter sp. A03 | reverse complement strand
GGCGGGGGGGGGGGGCCGGGGGCCAGGACCCGCCCCCGGGATCTGCCGGACCGAGGCGGAGGGCGACGGGTGGGCACCACGCGCGCGGGCCGAATGGTCCCCGTCCCGCAGCGAGGGGGTGGGGGTGGGGCGGGGCAAGTATCTCAGCCCGCAGGCGCGCGCATTCACCGAACTGATCAAGCCCGATCTGTTTACCCGCCGCGACCGCGACGACAGCGGCCCGTCGGAGCGCTGATGCTCAGTGCCGGATCGCGCGCGGTCGGCGACGCCCGGTCGGATCCCGTCGCACATGCCAGTCCAGATCGCGCTTCCACCACAGGCGGATCGTGAACCAGCCCAGCGCCAGCGGTTCCTGCACGATCAGCACGTAGCGTACCGGCGTCCACGCCAGCGCCTGCAGCGCCGCAGCAAAGCGTGGGCCGGAGGCGAAGCGGCTCGCGATGACGCAGGTCGCGAGTGTCTCCAGTGCGACCACCAACGCCAACGCCGTCCACTGCCCCGCCAGTACCAGCGCCCATAGCAGCACCGGATAGCCGATGCGCTCCAGCGCAATCAGCGCCAGCGGCGTTCCCAGCGGGCGTCCGCGTTCACGGGTGATGCGCTCACCGAAGCCCTGCCGGTATGGCTCCTGGACGCGACGCTCTCCCTTGCCCGGCCGCCATTGCGCAGCGTCGTCATGCTGCGGCCGACGGCTCAGTCGCAGCCGGCGCAGCGGACTGCGCAGCAGCACGTCAAAGTAGTGGTGGAGCTGGAGGAACGCGCCCGTCCAGCGCCGGGAGCGTTCCGGCAGGCGCAGCAGCGACGGAGCCGGGGTGCGGGCCACCACGTCGGGCACTCGGATATTGCGGTAGCCGGCGTTCATCAGGGCCAGCGCTATGAAGTGGTCTTCCAGCGCGGTGAAATCGTCCTCGCGGATCGGCTCGTAGCGGTGGAACAGGTCGCGCAGGTACCGGCGCCGATAGGCCACTGCGCCACCGCTGCCAATCGGTACACCGCCATCGGCGCGTGAGACCCCGGCATCGAGGAAATCCTGCTGAAGCACCGCCAGATGCACCTGGTAGCACTGTGACATCCGCTGCAGTGCGGCCTGCCAGCGATTTTCCGGGCGCCGGCGATCCGTGTAGTGGTCGTCACCCTGCCAGTTGCGGAACGGTTCCGAGGTTTCCACGAGTTCCCGGGTGGCCTGCTGCAACGGCAGCATCCGCCCGCTTGCACTGGCGATGCCCACGCCTTGGTACAGCTCGCAGATACAGCGCTCGATGTAGTCCGGCGACTCCAGCACCGCATGCGCGTCCAGCACCAGCAGAACGTCGCCTTCGAACTCGCGCGACTGGCGCTTCAGCGTGACCACGCGGCCGATCGACCAGCCGCGGGCAATGGTTTCCAGTCGTATCCCGTTGGCGCGGGCGAACTCGCGGGCCAGCTGCAGGCTGTGGTCGCGATCGATGCCCCCGTCGTCGACCAGCAGCACCCGCCGCGGCAGACGGGTCTGCATCAGTAGCGACGCCAGGCAGTGGACGATGGTGTCGTGATGGCGACACACGGGAATGACGACATCGACCACCGCGTGGCGCCAGTCTTCGGCCGGCGTAGGCACGGTCGGATCGGGCGGTCGCAGATGGCCCAGCATCGCCCAGCACGCACTCGGTCCGGCCGCGAACCAGGGTGCGTGCGTCATGCTCAGCTCCGGCGGGCGTGCCGGCCCGGATGTGTTCTGCGGCGGTATTTCATGGCGGCTTGACTGCTCCGGGGTCGGCGCAGGCCGCGCTGGGCGGCCCATACTGTGACCACGTTCGCAATAACCGTGCCAACCATTCAGGCGTCGTGCAGTTTTCCCTTGGACACCGATCGGTACCAGTTGCGGAGGCGAATCATGTCGGCCTCCATGTCACTGCCGGTGTGGAACGGTGCTGCGACCACCAGTCGCCGTTGCGGGTAGTGGAAGTACACCGGCAGCACCGGCACACCGGCGGCATCCGCGATCTTCCAGAAGCCGCTCTTCCAGCGCTCGACCGGCTTGCGGGTGCCTTCCGGGGCGAGTCCGAACCAGAGCTGCTCGGAGTCCCGGAGCATCGCGGCCGCCTGCTCCACCACGCCGTGCGCGGCGTTGCGGTTCACCGGGATCACGCCAAGCTTGCGCAACAACCATCCCAGACCGGGCACCCGGAACAGCGAATCCTTGCCGAGGATCCGCACGTCAACCCCCAACGCCAGCTTGGCCGCGAACCCCCACACGGCGTCCCAGTTGGACGAATGTGGCGCACCGATCAGCACCACCCGCGGCAGGTCGGGGAACTCGCCGGTCATGCGCCAGCCGCCCAGGCGCAGTACCGTGCGGCCGAACCAGCGACCGAAACGGCTGGGCCGCACCCGGGGCGCATTGGGCGGCAGCGTCGGCACGCTGCCTGGGGGTACTTCCCGGTCGCCTACCGCACTCATCGAGCACACCCCTCCCCTGCTCCGGCCTGCGCGGATCATGGCACGCTGCGCCGCCGCGATCAGTCCCAGTCGGTCCGCGAACGCCCCTGCTTGAGGGTGCCGCGTTCGCGCTTGCCGGTCAGTCGCCTCTCCTTGGATCCACGGGTCGGACGGGTCGGAATCCGCTTCTTCGGCGCATGCAGGCTCTGGCTGATGAACGCCGCCAGCCGTTCGCGCGCGTCCTCGCGGTTGCGGTCCTGGGTGCGCAGCGTCTGCGCATTGATGACCAGCACGCCGTCCGCGGTGATGCGGCGATCGCGCCGGGCCAGCAGGCGGGCGCGCACGGGCTCGGGCAGCGACGGCGACTGGGCGATGTCGAAGCGCAGCTCGACCGCCGTCGATACCTTGTTCACGTTCTGCCCACCCGGACCGGCCGAACGCACGAAGCGCTCGACCAGCTCGGACTCGGGAATGACGATGTTGCCGATCCGGACCATGCCCGGAGTCTAGAAGTACGCCAGTGCCTTGGCGAACTGCGCGTCGGGCGGCGCAACGGTTTCCAGCATTTTCCCGCTCGCCGGGTGGGCGAACGCCAGTCGGTGCGCGTGCAACAGCATCCGGTGGATGCCGACCATGCGGAAAGCGCGGTTGTGGCGACCGTCGCCGTGGCTCGTATCGCCGATCATGTGGTGGGACACGTGCTTGAGGTGGCGGCGGATCTGGCGGAATCGCCCGGTCACCGGTTGCGCCTGCACCAGTGCGTAGCGTGAGCTGGCGAAGCCGGCCGAAGGCCAGTCGCACTCGGTCCGCGCCAGGACCTGGAACCGGGTCTGCGCCGGCTTCTTCACCGGCTTGCCGGGGCCGCCGTCAAGCGGATGATCAACATCGAAATCCGCCTCCGGCCAGCCGCGGCAGATCGCCCGGTAGTCCTTTTGCAACTCGCCGGCCATGACCGCCTTGCCCAACGTGGAGGCGGTGTCACGGTCAAAGGCCAGCAGCAGGCAGCCGCTGGTGGCACGGTCCAGCCGGTGGACCAGGAACACCTTGCGACCGAACTGCTCGCGCAGCCGGTCGGCGGCAAAATCGGTCTCGCCGCGGGCCAGCGCGCTGTCGTGGACCATCAGGCCGGCCGGCTTGTTGATCACGGCCAGCCACTCGTCCCGGTACAGCACCGGCAGGGCGAGCGCGTCGTGCGAGGCGTCGCGGACATCCGTTTCGATGACCGCGTTGGCCGCCGGATCACTCAACGGCGCGGCCACGCCAGCAGCATCGCGGCGACACCGGCGATTCCGGCGATCCACGAGGCGACCGGCACCGACCACTGCCCGGCTCCACCGGCGTCAAAGCCGTACAGCACCGCCGACGCGACAAGAAGGCCGCTGCCGAGGATCGCCGCAACCGTACGCTTTTGCGTTTCGCGCGCGGTGCGGGCCAGTTCGGCCAGGTCCGTCGAGCGCATCCGCAGCTCGTGTTCGCCGCGAACCTGCTGGGTCAGCCAGGTATGCAGCAGGCGTGGCATCTCCGGCGCGTGGGTTACCAGTTCGGGCAGGTGGCGGCGGAATTCGCGTAGCAGGCGCCGGGGACTGTAGCGGGCGGCCAGGATCTTCTTCAGCACCGGCTTGGCCACGCCCCAGATGTCGATGCGCGGGTCCAGCTGGCGCCCCAGGCCCTCGATATTGAGCAGCGTCTTCTGCAGCAGGATCAATTGCGGCTGCAGGGTCAGCTGGTGGCGCTGGGCGGTGCGGAACAGCTTGACCAGCACCTCGGCCAGCGAAATCTCGCTGAGCGGGCGGGTGAAGTAGGGCTCGCAGACGCCGCGCACGGCGGCCTCCAACTCGTCCAGGCGGCTGTCGGCCGGCATCCACCCCGCGCGCAGGTGGAGCTCGGCGATGCGCCGGTAATCGCGGTTGAAGATCGCCATGAAGTTCTCCGCCAGGTAGTACTGGTCGTCGTCGGAGAGCTGGCCCATGATCCCGAAATCCAGCGCGATGAAGCGCGGGTTGGCCTTGCGGGCGGGGTCGATGTCGACCCAGATGTTGCCGGCGTGCGCATCGGCATGGAAGAAGTTGTCGCGGAACACCTGGGTGTAGAACACCCGCACGCCCTTGGCCGCCAGCGCCGGGCGATCGATCCCGGCGGCGTCCAGGGCCTGGATGTCGTCGGAGGGGATGCCGTACACGCGCTCCAGGGTCAGCGCGTTGCCGGCGGTATGGCTCCAGATCACCTCCGGCACGTACAGGTCGTCGCTGGGCGAACCGTCCGCCCGGGTCCAGAAGCGCCGCAATACGCTGGCATTTGCCCCTTCGCGCTCAAGGTCGAGCTCGGCGGCCAGCGTGCTTTCGATCTCGGCCACGATCGCGCGCGGCCGGATCTTTTCCGCGCGCGGATGGGTGCGCTCGACAATGCCGGCCAGCGCGCTCAACAGGCCGATGTCGGCCGCGACTTGGTCCTCGATGCCCGGACGCAGGACCTTGACCACCACCTCGCGCCCGGGGCTGCTGGCAGACGCCGGCAGGGTGGCTGCATGGACCTGGGCGATCGATGCCGACGCGAGCGGCGTGATGTCAAAGCCGGCGAAGGCCACGTCGACCGGCCGGCCCAGCGAGGCTTCCACGATCGCCCGGGCCACCTCACCGTCGAACGGCGCGACATTGTCCTGCAGGGTCGACAACTCGACCGCGATGTCAGCCGGCACCAGATCCGGGCGGGTGGACAGGATCTGGCCGAACTTGACGAAGATCGGCCCGAGCTCCTGCAAGGCCAGACGCAAACGAACGCCGCGCGGCTGGGCGACGATTTCGGCCGACGCGCGCGGCACGAACGGCCGCGCGAGCTTCAACCAGCGCTCGGCCGAGGTGCCGGCGAGCAACTCGTCCAGCCGGTAGCGCAGCAGGACGCGACCGATGCGCCAGGCGCGCAGGGCCGCTTTCACGACGCGTTCCCTGAAGTACCGACGCCGCTGCGAAGCCGGCCGACGCGGGCAACCAGACGCTCCACGTCGTCGCGCATCGCATCCACGTCATCGTGGAAGGCGTCCAGCTCGGCGCGCGGCACCACGTCCCTGGATTCCTCGGTGACGTATTCCGCTGCGCTGCCCGCCAGCTCGCCGGCGACCACGCGGGCCTGCTTCAGCCCAGCCGACAGGGCGTTGGCAATCTGCACGCCAAGCACATCACCGAACACCCGCGCGAATGGCTGCTGCCAGTCCGGGTCGAAGCTCTCGGCCAAGCGCTGCAACCGCCGCGCCAGATCCGCATCGCCCTCCATCCGCAGCCGCCCTACGGGCGGCGCGTCATCGTTGCGCAGGAACGGCAGCTGCCCCAGCAGCCCCGACAGGGTGCTGCGGATCGACAGGTCACTCGCATCCGCCGCGTCCACCGGCCCGACTTCCAGCTGCCCGCCGGCCACCCGGATCTGCAGGGCCAGTGGCGGCGAGGAGAGGTGCAGGGCGACACGCCGACCGTCGAGCGCGGTGAGGCTTTCGCGGGTCTGCGGGTCCAGCGCGAGCGCGCGGTTCAAGGCGACCTGCAGCGCGCGCCCGGCCAGGGGCTTGAGCGCCGCCAGCGGCGACGGGGGAAATGAGCGGGACTGGGTCATCCGCGCATTCTACTGGGCCTGGGCCTGGGCCGGCGTCCGGCGTCGGTACCCGCAAGGGCCACGCCGGTTCCAGCAACTATCAGGCAGGCTGGTCGCGTGTCCGGTGATCGGCACCCACCCGCGCGAGGCCCTCATCGAAGCCCACCACCGGCCGGTAGCCGAAATCGCGCCGCGCCGGACCCATGTCGTACCAGTGCGCCGTCACCAGTTGCTCGGCCAGAAACCGCGTCATCGGCGGCTCGCCGCGCAACGGCAGCGCGGTCCAGAGGCCTTCGCAGACCGCGCCCGCCGCATAGGCGAGGCGGAACGGCAGTGTTTTCTCGACCAGCGGCGCACCCACCGCGGCCAGCAGGCCGTTGATCGTCTCGCGCATCGTGCGCGGATCGCCATTGCTGATGAAGTAGGCGCTGCCAGCGCAGGCGGCACCGACCGCCAAATGCTCGAACGCATCGAAGTGGGCCTGGGCGGCATTGTCGATATAGGTGGTGTCGACCAGGTTGCCGCCATTGCCGACCAGCCGCAGCCGCCCGGCGTGGGCACGCTCGACCAGCCGCGGCAGCAACTGGTTGTCACCGACGCCCCAGATCAGCCGCGGTCGCAGCGCGATAGTAGCCAGTGCGGCGTCGTTGGCCGCCAGCACCTCCTGCTCTGCAATCAGCTTGGTGCTGGCATACGGCGCCTTGAAGCCCGTGCCGTAAGGCACGTCATCGGCACTGCCGCCTTCCACCGGATGGGTTGCGCGGTGGGTCACGCTGGGGGTGGAGGTGTACACGAGCCGGTTGATGCCGTGGCTTCGGCAGGCATCCAGCACGTGCCTGGTGCCGAGCACGTTGGCGTCGTGGTACTCTTGCCACGGCCCCCAGGCGCCGGCCTTGGCGGCATTGTGGAACACCGCCTGACAGCCTCGCGCTGCGGCGATGACCGCGTCGCGTTGGGCGAGGTCACCGCGTACCTGCCGCACCCCCATCGCCGCCAGCGCCGGGTAGTCGCCGCGATTGAAACTCACCACTTCGTGGCCGCGCTCGCGCAGCCCGCGGCACAGGGCCTGGCCGAGAAAGCCGCCGCCGCCGGTTACGAGGATTTTCATCCGCGCATGCTACGACACGGCGGACTCCGACACCGTCCGGTCGCCGCGGCGGCGTGCCCCGGCCGCGGCCGTGTTTATTTGGCATTGACACGTTGAAGGTATTCTTGCGGCCATGCGCCTTGCCCTGATCGCGGTTCCTGCCGCCCTTGCTTGTCTTCTGGTCTGCGGTACGGCCCACGCCGCACGAGTCGACAAGGTGACTGTGCTCGGCCTTGACGAACCCATGACCGAGAACGTGCGCAGCGCGGTCACCCTGGTCGCCGCCTCCGGCAAGGAGGTGTCCGCGCGTCGCCTGGCCTATCTGTTCCGGGCAGCCGAGGATGAGACCCGCGAGGCGCTGGAGCCGTTCGGCTATTACTCGCCCACGATCACGGTCGACTACGACGGCGAGAACGGATCCCCTGGCACGGTCACCATCACCGTGGTTCCCGGCGATCCGGTGCGGGTCCGTCGCGAGCATGTGGTGATCGACGGCGACGGTTCGCGGGACCGTTACCTCAGCCAGGACCTGGCCAAATTCAAGCCCGAGATCGGCGACGTATTCGATCACCAGCTCTACGAGGCCAGCAAGATCCGCATCAGCCGCCGGCTGTCGCAACGCGGCTATTTCGACGCCGACTTCGCGTCGCGCCGGGTGGAGGTCACGCGCGCCGACAACGCCGCCGACATCGACCTGGTCTGGAACAGCGGCCGCCGCTACGACATGGGGCCGATCGATTTCCAGCAGACCCCCAATACCATCCTGCGCCAGTCGGTGCTGGACAAGCTGGTGTACTGGGACACCGGCAGCTACTACCACCAGGGCAAGCTGGACCGCCTGCGCGACTCGCTCACCGCGCTGGACTACTTCTCCTCGGTGATGATCAATCCGCTGCCCGATCAGGCAGTGGATGGCCAGGTCCCGATCGACGTGGTGCTGACCCCGGCCAAGCGCAGCATCTACACCGCCGGCCTGAGCTACGGCACCGACAGCGGCGCCGGTGTGCGCCTGGGGCTGGAGCGCCGCTACGTCAATGACCGCGGCCACAAGGCACTCGCCCAGCTCGACTACGCGCAGCGTCGCAAGACTCTCACCGCGCAGTACCGCATGCCGGCCTTCGCCTGGGTGGACGGGTGGTACACGGTCAGCGCGCAGGCGGCGGACGAACAGACCGACTACATGGACAGCCGTCGCATCGAGCTCGTCGCCAGCCGCAGCGGCAAGATCAACCGCTACCTCAATGTGGTCGCCTCGCTGCACGCCTTGCGCGAGCGCTGGTCCTACGCCGCCGACGATGACGGCGACCCGCTGACCGAGCCGGCATTCCGCTACGCGACGTTTACCTACCCCTCGCTGCGCGCCGAATACACCGATGCGGACGACCGTGTGTTCCCGCGCAACGGCCGCGCCGGCACGCTCATGCTGCGCGGCGGCGTGGAAGGCGCCGGCAGCGATGCCAACTTCGGCCAGATCCGGGCGACGGCCAGCTGGTACCGCGGCATCGGCAAGCGCGGCCGTGTGATCGCGCGCGGCGAACTGGGCCACACCTTTACCGAGCAATTGGTGGCGATGCCTCCGAGCCTGCGGTTCTTCGCCGGCGGCGACCGCAGCATCCGCGGCTACGCGTGGCGCGAGGTCGGACCGCGGGTGGAAGGCAGCGACGGCAAGCTGTACGCGCTGGGCGCCAAGAACGTGGCCACCGGCGGCATCGAGTACGAACACTACTTCACCGAGAACTGGGGCGCGGCCGCGTTCGTGGACAGCGGCAGCGCCTTTGACAGCACCCCGGACTGGCGCACCGGCGTGGGCGCGGGCGTGCGCTGGCGCTCGCCGGTCGGCCCGCTGCGGCTGGACCTCGCCCACGGCCTGGACAGCCCGGACTCGTCGTTCCAGATCTACCTCAGCGTCGGCGCGGATCTCTGAGCATGATCGGCTTCCCGAAACGCCATCGCCTGGACCCGGACCTGACACCGGAGGAGCGCGAGGAGCGGATCGCCGAACTGCGCCGCAAGCGCCATGCGCGCATGCGCGTTCTTGCCATCCGCAGCGCGCTGCTGACCGGCGGGCTGGTGGTGCTGCTGGTTGCGGTTGTCTACTGGCTGGTCAGCACGATCGGCGGACGCGATGTGCTGCTGGCGCAGATCGTCCAGCGCCTGCCCGCCAATGCCACGCTCACCTGGCAGAACGCTGAAGGCCCGGTCTCGGGGCCATTGACGATGCACGACGTGCGGTTCACCTACGACGCGATCGTCTTCACCGCCCAGCGCGTGACCCTGGAGCCCGCCCTGCTGCCGCTGCTGGGCAAGCACCTGCGCCTTGACGCGCTGCAGGTGGAGAACGCGACGCTGGATCTGCCGGCGAGCGACGAGCCGTTCGAGCTCCCGCGCTGGCCCGATTCGTTGCCGCAGATCAACCCGCCATTGGCATTGACCGCCAACGATATCCAGATCGACGGATTCCAGGTCAGCAGCGACGGCGAGCCGACGATCAATATCCGTCGCCTGCGCGGCGGCCTGCAGGCCAAGCCCGGCAGCCTGCACGTGGAGGAGCTGGTGGTCGACAGCGACCGCGGCCGCTTTACCGCCCACGGCGACTACGCCCCTGCGGACAATTACCGCACCGACCTGCTGGTGACCGCGGTGCTGCCGGCGGCGCCTGGCCGCACGCCGGCGCGATTCGGTCTGCTGGCGCGCGGCGATCTGGACGAGATGGACCTGGGCCTGGGCGGCCGCGCACCCGGCGAGGTTCGCGCCACCGTGGTCCTGCGCGGCAAGGACCGCCTGATCAGTCCGCCGGTTGCCAGCAGCGGACCGGTCATGGCCAGCGTCAACCGTCCGCAGTGGCAGCTGCGCGCGCGTGCCGACGCCCTCGACATCG
>NZ_JXSS01000066.1 GCF_000855665.1 Lysobacter sp. A03 | reverse complement strand
CACCTGCGCACACTGTCAAAGATCGTCGGAACCGGCCTCAACGCCGCGTTCCGAACCTTGCTGCCAAAGCAGCCAAGGGAGCCGCACATCATACAGCGGATCAAGGGGACGTCAACAACTTCGTCACCTCCCTTTTCCGCTGAACCCGCCGCCGTGCTGTGCACTGTGGCGAGCCGACCATCTTAGCGCCTTTTTCCAGTCCGTCAACATCCAAACCTGAACCGGGCGCCTCACCCTGCCGCGTCGTCTCGACCGGGGCGGGCCGCGAAGTATGCACCGATGCGGCGGGGTTGTGAAGGGGTGGTTTCATATATTCCGCCGAGCTGGCGTTTCAGGCCTGGTTCGCGCGGTGTCGACTGTCACAACAGCCCTTGACGCAGCGCCCGTAGGTGCCGGAAGGTCGCCATCGACCTCTATAGGGATGGATCGACGCATGGCACACGCGGGACGGATGGCGCTTGGTGTAGTGATGGGATTGCTGTTGTCTGGTTGCGCATCCGGCATGGACCGGTGGGTGGAGCTGGAGGGAGCGCGCTATCAGGTCGAGGTGGCGGCCGATGCGGCGAGCCGCGCGCAAGGCCTGATGTACCGGGACTCGCTCGAAGACGGGCACGGAATGCTCTTTATCCATGACCAGCAGGGGCCCCAGGCGTACTGGATGAAGAACACCCGCATCCCGCTGGACATCCTCTACTTCGACAACGAGCGACGCCTCGTATCCCAACAACGTGACGTGCCGCCGTGTTCGGCGGGAGACCGCTGTCCTCCTTACCCCAGCGAGGCACCCGCGCGATTCGTTCTCGAGCTCAATGCCGGCCAGGCAGCGCAGATAGGGCTGCGCAATGGCGCTGTGCTGGTGATTTCACCTTCTATCACCGTGCCCGAGACGAACGCACATACCGAGCGCTAGACCTCGATCATCTCGAAATCATCCTTGGTCACGCCACAGTCCGGACAGGTCCAGGTATCGGGGACATCCTCCCAACGGGTGCCAGGGGCAATGCCTTCCTCGGGGAGGCCGCCGGCCTCTTCGTACATGAAGCCGCAGACGACGCACATCCAGGTGCGGTATTCGGCGGAAGTCGTGTTCTCGGTCATGGTGGGATAATGCTGCGCGGAAAGACCTGATTGTCCCACCACTCCGCCTTAGGTCAACGTATCGAGATGAATGAGACCCGCAGCCCCCGCGGCCTGTACGCGATCACCCCGGACGAGACCGACACCGCCCGACTCCTTTCCCGTGTGGATACGGTCCTCGGGGCGGGCGCGACATGGTTGCAATACCGCAACAAGCTCGCGGACGAGGTGATGCGCCGGCAGCAGGTCACGGCGTTGCAACCGCTGTGTGCGCGACACGGCGTTGCGCTGATCATCAATGACGACTGGCGACTCGCCGCGTCGTCGGGAGCCGATGGCGCCCATTTGGGAAAGGATGATGGCGAACTGAAAGAAGCACGCGCCGCGCTCGGCGCGTCTGCCATCCTCGGCGTCTCCTGTTATGACCGGCTGGAACTCGCCCAACGCGGCGTTGCCGCTGGCGCCAGTTACGTCGCCTTCGGGGCGTTTTTCGAGTCCAGGACCAAGCCGCTTGCGCGACGTGCCTCGCCGGATCTGCTCAGCGCGGCGGCGTCGCTCAAGGTGCCGCGGGTGGCGATCGGCGGCATCACCGCCGAGAATGGGCGTCAACTGGTCGAGGCGGGCGCGGACCTACTGGCTGTCATCAGCGGCGTTTTCGATGCGCCCGACCCGGCCGCTGCGGTACGCGCCTACCTGGCGTGCTTCCGGACCGGCGCGGCCGCACGTTGATCGGTAGGCGCCGTTGCAGAAGGCGCACCTTCCAACCGCACACCATCCGACGCCACATCCCTTACGAGTAAATCAATGACCCACGACCGTTCGCACGCCCTCTTCACCCGCGCCTCGGAGCTGCTTCCCGGCGGCGTGAACTCGCCGGTACGCGCATTCAAGTCGGTTGGCGGCGAACCGTTTTTCGCCGCGCGCGCGCTCGGGCCGCACCTGTTCGATGTCGATGGCAACCGCTACATCGACTATGTCGGCTCCTGGGGGCCGATGATCGCCGGCCACGCGCATCCCCAGGTACTGGATGCGGTCGCGCGGACCATGCGTGACGGGCTCAGCTTTGGCGTTCCCAACGCGCTGGAAGTGGAGATGGCCGAAACGATCAGCCGCATCGTGCCCTCGATGGAGATGCTGCGGATGGTGAATTCCGGCACCGAGGCGACACTGTCGGCGATCCGGGTGGCCCGCGGCGCCACCGGGCGCTCGCGGATCGTCAAGTTCGAGGGTTGCTACCACGGCCACGGCGACAGCTTCCTGGTCAAGGCCGGCAGCGGCGCACTCACGTTCGGCCTGCCCAACTCCCCGGGCGTGCCCAAGGCGCTGGCCGACCTCACCCTGACCCTGCCCTACAACGACTTCGACGCGGCGACCGCGCTGTTTGAGGAGGTTGGCGAGGAAATCGCCGGGCTGATCATTGAACCAATCGTCGGCAATGCGAACTGCATCCTTCCGCGCGAGGGCTACCTGCAGCACCTGCGCGACCTGTGCACACGCCACGGCGCGCTGCTGATCTTCGACGAGGTGATGACCGGTTTCCGGGTGGCGCTGGGCGGTGCCCAGGAACGCTACGGCATTACCCCTGACCTGAGCACCTTCGGCAAGATCATTGGCGGCGGGATGCCGGTCGGTGCATACGGCGGCCGTCGCGACCTGATGAGCCAGGTGGCGCCCAGCGGGCCGATCTACCAGGCGGGCACGCTGAGCGGCAATCCGGTGGCGATGGCCGCCGGGCTGGCCACGCTGGATCTGATCCAGGCTCCGGGCTTCCATGCAGCGCTGGAGGCGAGCACCCACGCGCTGTGCGACGGACTGGAGGAGATTGCACGCGAGGCAGGCGTCGCGTTCCACACGACACGCGCGCCAGGCATGTTCGGCCTGTACTTCCGCGAGGGCCCGGTGGAGACCTTCGAGGATTCGGCGGGGTCGGATGCGAAGCGCTTTGGCAGGTTCTTCCACGCAATGCTGGCTCGTGGCGTCTACTTGGCGCCGTCAGCGTTCGAGGCCGGCTTCATGTCCAGCGCCCACGGCGAGGCGGAAATCGCCCAGACCCTGGACGCGGCACGTGGCGCATTCGCGGAGGTTGCCGCGGCTTGACGGTGTAACCATCGGCAGCGGCGTGCTCAGCGTCGCGGGGGTTGCGAAAACGGTCTGTCCACGCCGCTGCAAGCCCCGGCGCCAGTGGCTCGCCGTCATCGAAATATCGCGTTCGGACTTACTTCCTCGTATCCAGCGTCGCATCCGGTAATGAGCTTCGCGTAGCACCCACATGCGCCTCAAGCGCCCGCCGCAGGCGCTGCAGGCCCTCAGCCACGTCGTCATCGCCGATGTTCAAAGCGGGCACGAAGCGCAGCACGTCCGGTCCGGCCTGCAGCAACAGCAGGCCGTGCTCCAGGCAGCGTTCAAGGACGGTGCCGGCCTCGCCGGAGCGGGCCGGCTGCAACTGCGCGCCGATCATCAAGCCGCGGCCACGGATCTCGCCGAACACGCCCAGCTCCCGATTGATTTCTTCCAAGCCGGCACGCAGCGCCTGCGCCTGACGCGCCACGTTCGCCAGCACAGCTGGGGAGGAGATTTCCCGCAGCGCCGCCATCGCCACCGCTGCAGCCAAGGGGTTGCCGCCGAAGGTGCTGCCGTGCTGGCCGAAACCCAAGCCTCCGGCAGCGGCCGGCCCGACCAGCATTGCACCGATTGGAAAACCCGCTCCCAGCGCCTTCGCCAGGGTCACAACGTCGGGGCGCACGCCGTAGCCTTCGCAGGCGAACAGCGTACCGGTGCGACCCATCCCGCACTGGATCTCATCAAGCATCAGCAGCGCGCCGTGGCGATCACACAGGGTCCGCAGGCCGTGCAGGAAGTCGTCGGTCGCCGGGGTGACACCGCCCTCGCCCTGGATCGGCTCGACCAGCACCGCACACACGTCGCCAGTAGCCATCGCCGCTTCCGCGGCTTGCAGGTCATTGAAATCGCTGTAGCGGAATCCACCCGGAAGCGGCTCGAAGCCAGCCTGGTATTTGGGTTGCGCGGTGGCCGTCACTGTCGCCAGGGTGCGTCCGTGGAAACCGCCGCGGAAGGTCAGGATGACGCGCCTGTCGGGCGCGCGGTCCTGTGCGGCCGCCCACTGCCGCGCCAGCTTGATCGCCGCCTCGTTGGCCTCCGCGCCGGAGTTGCAGAAGAAGACCTGCTCGGCGAAACCCGCCGCGTCCACCAGGGCTTGCGCGAGCTTCAGCGGCGGCGCACTGACAAATACGTTGCTGGTGTGCCATAGCTTGGCGGCCTGCGCGGTCAACGCGGCAATAAGCGCCGGATGCGCATGGCCCAGGGCATTGACCGCGATGCCGGCGCCGAAGTCGACGTATTCCCGGCCGGCGCTGTCCCACACGCGTGAGCCCTGCCCGCGATCGAGCACGATCGGATGCGGGCGGTAGACCGGCAGGTAGTAGCGTTCACTGAGCTGGTGGAGTTTGGCGGGATCGGTCATGGCGCTCGGGAGTGCGGTGGGCGAGCAGGTATTCTCCCCGATACACGCCGCGCCCGGCTGGCCATTCATGCGGGTAGCGCCCTGCCGGTCGCGGTGCCCTCGGAGGAACACGATGCGCCTGTTGTTCACGCCCCAACTCAACCCCGCCACCGAAAGCGGCTGGCGGCGGCGCTGGTTCGAGATCATCTACCACCACGACACCCCGCCGGCGCGCAACTTCGACCTGCTGCTGATCCTGACCATCATCGCCAGCGTGATCGTGATCATGCTGGACAGCGATCCGTGGCTGCACATCGACCACGCCCAGGCGCTGTACCGGATCGAATGGGGCTTCACCCTGGTGTTCACCGCGGAATACCTGCTGCGGCTGGTGGTGGTCAAGCGCCCGCTGCGGTACGCGCTCAGCATGTGGGGCGTGATCGACCTGCTGTCGATCCTGCCGACGTACCTTTCTTTCTTTCTACCTGGCACGCAGGCGCTGCTGGTGGTGCGTATCCTGCGTGTGCTGCGGGTGTTCCGGATCCTCAAGCTGACCCGCTACGTCGAGGAAGGCAGCGTGCTGACCGGCGCGCTGTGGCGGAGCCGTCGCAAGATCTTCCTGTTTGTCAGCGTGCTGCTGACGATCGCGCTGATCTTCGGTGCGCTGATGTACGTCATCGAAGGCCCGGAGTACGGCTTCAGCACCATTCCCACCGGGATGTACTGGGCCATCGTGACCATGGCCACGGTGGGCTTCGGCGACCTCGCCCCGCAGACCGGCATCGGCCGGCTGATCACCTCCACCCTGATCCTGATCGGCTACAGCATCATCGCCGTGCCGACTGGGATCTATACCGCCGAGCTGGCCACCAGCATGCGTCGGGCGAAAGGCAAGGAGCGCGAGCGCCATGACAACCGTGGCTGCCCGGTGTGCGGCCTGGAAGGACACGAGCCGGACGCGCGCTATTGCCGACGTTGTGGCGGCGCGCTACCCGAGCATATGGACTGACCGGGGAGTGCCTACCACTGCCCGGTGTTGGGCATGGAGGCCCAAGGCTCCGCAGGCGGCAGGCGCTCGCCCTTTTGCAGCAACTCTATGGAGATCCGGTCGGGTGAGAGCACGAACGCCATGCGTCCATCGCGCGGCGGACGGTTGATGGTCACGCCCAGCGACTGCAGGTGCGCGCAGGTCGCGTAGATGTCGTCGACTTCGAAGGCGAGATGGCCGAAGTTGCGGGCGTTGCCGTAATCCTCATCCGACCCCCAGTTGTGGGTCAGTTCGATCTCGGCCTCCGGATTCTCCGGTGCGCCGAAATACACGAGGGTGAATTTACCCTCCTCGCTGTCCATCCGACGGGTCTGCTTCAGGCCCAGGCCTTCGGTGAAAAACCGGCTGGTCGCCTCCAGATCATGGACGCGCAGCATCGCGTGCAGGTATTTCATTGAATTCTCCTCGTTGGCGCGGGAAGCGCGCTATTGCTTGCGTTCGGGCGCGGTCACAGGAACAGGTCGGGCAGGAGCTCGCGCGACGGATCAACCGCGTAGCCGGAGAAGTCTTCCACGCCGGCCTCGGCAAGCACCTCGTCATCGATCAGGAACCGGCCATGGAAACCGGCCGCCTCGCGCACCAGGACGGCATGGGCGGCATCGGCGACCATCTCCGGAGTGCGGCAGCCGGCCATGTCCACGCCGGGAATCATGTTCAGCGCGTCGGTGGCGATGATCGTGCGCGGCCAAAGGGCGTTGACGGCGACGCCCTGCGGGCCGAATTCGGCCGCCAGGCCGATGGTCACGAAGCTCATTCCCATCTTGGCCAGGGTGTAGCCGGTATGCGGGCCCCACCACTTGGGATCCAGGCTCGGCGGCGGCGCGAGGCTCAGGATGTGTGGATTGGCTGCCTCCAGCAGGTGCGGCAGGCAGGCCTGCGCGCACAGGAAGCTGCCGCGGGCGTTGACCTGTTGCATCAGGTCGAAACGCTTCATCGGCGTGTCGAGCGTGCCGCGGAGCCAGATCGCGCTGGCGTTGTTGACCAGGATGTCGATCCCGCCGAACGCGTCCACGGTTGCCGCGACGGCGGCGAGGACCTGGTCCTCATCGCGGATATCGCACTTGAGCGCGAGCCCCTTGCCGCCGGCGGCATCCACCTCGGCGGCGACCGAGTGGATCGTGCCGGCCAGCTTGGGATTGGGCGTGGAGGACTTCGACGCGATGGCGACATTGGCACCGTCGCGCGCGGCGCGCAGCGCGATGGCGCGACCGATGCCGCGCGACGCGCCGGTAATGAACAGGGTCTTGCCGGACAGGGTGGCCATGGCAGCTCGACTGGTTGGGGAAGGCGGCCATTGTAGGCCGGCGGCCCTTCGATCCGCCGATCGCCCGGTCAGGGTTGCGGGCCGCGGCCTTCGTTGTCTTCCCACTTCAGCAGGCGGCGGGTGACGAACCGGTACACCGGTTTGCCGGTGGCGAACCAGGCATCGCGCACCCACGAATGGCGCTTGAGCACGCGGCGCTCCACCGGCGTGATGTGCTGCGGGCAATAGGTCCGCTTGTGCTTGAGCAGGTGGCGCAGGTCTTCGCGCGCGAGCAGGCGCATCCATCGAGAGCGCGGGTTGCCACGGACCGCCAGCTGGAAATCGATGATGCCTGGGCGACCATCGTCCAGGACCAGCCAGTTGGCCTCCTTGGCCAGGTCGTTGTGGGCCAGCCCGCACCGGTGCAATTGCCCCAGAAGCCGTCGCGCCTGGCGGAAGTAGGCCAGATCGCCGTGTGGCGGCGACAGATACATCGGCGCTCCTGCCATGTAGCTGCGGTCAAGCCGTCGTCCGTCCCAGTTGAGCAGCAGCGGCACGTCCTGCATGCCGATGACGCGCTGCAAACCCCGCGCCTCGCGCCGCGCCAACCACCATGCCGGCAAGCGCAGCCACAGCGGCACATGGCCCAGATCCCGGCGCACGAACACGCCCTGCGGACCGCGCATCAAGGAGATGCGCCCGAAACTGTCGGCCTTGAGCGCCTCCACCTCGATGGCTGCAGCAGCGGTATCCAACGAAGGTTTGCTCACGGACATGGGGCGCAAGTCTACGGACTTGCCTCCTGCAGGTGCCATCGCCCAGCGAGTGGCACCCACCTGCGCGTGGGCGACTGGGCCATGAATCATGCCCAAACTGATCGCCGGTGCAGGCGCTTCACCGGCATGCGTGCATGCGCCCGTCGCGCTGCCCGCTGCCATAATGCCGCGATGAATCCCGCGTGGCTCGAAACCATTACCGAATGGATCGGTACCCATCCCATCGCAGCCGGCGCGCTCATCTTCCTGATCGCCTTCTGCGATGCGCTGGTGATCGTCGGAATCGTGGTACCGGCCCTGCCGCTGCTGTTCGCCGCAGGTGCACTGATCGGCCTGGGCCACGTCAACGGTCCCTATGCACTCGTATGCGCCGCCGCCGGAGCGTTTGCCGGCGACGGCTTGAGTTACTGGTTCGGCCGTCACCTGGGGCCGCAGCGGTTGCGCGCGCACTGGCCGTTCCTGCGTTATCCGCAATGGCTGGATCGCGGCGAGACGATGTTCCGCCGGCACGGGGTGAAGAGCATCCTGATCGCGCGCTTCGTCGGCGCGGTGCGGCCGTTCGTGCCGGCCATCGCCGGCATGCTGCACATGCCGGTCAAACGGTACGCGATCCCCAGCGCCTTCGCCGCGATTGTCTGGGCCGGACTCTTCCTCGCCCCGGGCTGGGTGCTGGGCGCTTCCTACGACGCGGTCGCAGCGGTCGCCGACCGCCTCGCGCTCGCTTTGGGTGGGCTGGCCGTGGCGATCGCGCTGGTCTGGGCGCTGGTGCTCTACAGCTGGCGCTGGTTCGCCCAGAACGCCGATCTGTCCCTGGCCCGCCTGCTGGCGTGGACCCGGCGCCACCCCAAGCTGGGCCGTTACGCCCGCGCCCTTGTCGATCCCAACCGGCCGGAATCCGCCTCGCTGGTGATGTTGGCGGTTTCGTTGCTGGCGATCAGCTGGGGCTGCTTCGCGTTGTTGGCGACCCTGCTCGCCAGCGGCGGGCCACTGGCACTGGACCACCACATCAACGATGTGATGTGGGGCCTGCGCAACCCGCTCGCCGATGGCCTGATGGCCGGTCTCGCGAGTCTGGGCGATATGCAGGTGCTGGGAGCGGCCGCGGCGGTGGCCTTGGCGTACCTGCTCTGGCGACGGCGCTGGATGGCGGCTGCGCACTGGCTGGCCGCACTGGTGTTCGGTCTGGCGCTGACAGCGTTGCTGGAAGCAGTGATCGACATGCCACGTCCGCCTACCGCGCCCGCAGGCTTCGGGTTTCCGTCGGTGACGGTGACGATGACCACGATCGTGTTCGGCTTTTTCGCCGTACTGATTGCCCGCGAGCTGCCGGGACGCAAGCGGGTCTGGCCCTACCTGCTGGCGGGCGTGATCACCGCGGTGGTCGCCTTCGCACGGCTGTATCTGGGCGCGCACTGGTTCAGCGATCTGGTCGGCAGCGCGCTGTTCGGGCTGGTCTGGCTGCTGATTCTGGGCATTGCCTATCGCAGCCATGTCGCCCGCTCTTTCTGGATGCGCCCGTTGGCGGCGGTGTTCTACCTCACCTTCGTCGCCGTGGGGCTGTGGCACGCCCCGCGCGCGGCCGACCGGCTGCTGCCGTTGTTCGAACCCCCCGCACCAACCATCTATGTGGATCGGGAAACCTGGTGGCGCGACGGCTGGACCAGACTCCCTGCGCAACGCAATGAAAACGATGCCCGCCGCCGCTGGCCGCTCGACGTCCAGGTCGCAGGTTCACTGGCGCCTTTGCAGGCCGCGCTGGAAGCCGCTGGTTGGCAGGTGCAGCCGCAGGCGGACTGGGCCGCGACCCTCAACCTGCTGGACGACGACACTCCAATCGGCGAGCAGGTGGTCCTGCCGGCGACCCTGGATGCGCATGCCGAAAGCCTGTTGATGCTCCATCCCGGGCGCACGCCACACGAGCGCTACGCACTGCGCCTGTGGTCCGCCCCCGTGATGCTGGAGGACGGCGCGCCGTTGTGGCTTGGCACGACCCAGACCCTGCACCTGAGCAAGCCGCTAGGCGCGGCGGTGTTGTGGCTGCCGCGCCCGCACGACGGCGAAGCGCACGCAGTGGTCACTGCGGATCTGGCCGGGTTTGATATGCAGCAGGGCCTGCACCCGCACAACGGCGTCAATGTGGTCCGATTGCGAACCAGTCCCTGAGCGGCGGATCCGGGGCCTCAGCTTTCGTCCGGCAACAGCACCAGCAGACGGTCGAGGCGCTCACCGGGGTCGTCGATCTGCAACAGTTGCTGGCGGTGCTCATCCTCCAGCGGAAGCAGTTCCGCAAGCCGCCAGCCAATCCACGACGCATCGTCAAACAGGGCCTGCTCGGCTTTGGCATACTCGCCGCCGAAACGCTCCAGGATGCCGCGCAACAAGGTCGATAGCAGGCCATGCTCGGGTGACAACAGCGATACCGGTTCGGGCTCGCACCAGTCGATCCGCGCGACCTGCAGGCCGTTGTCGCGGATGCGCACGTCGCGCACGCGGAACCGGCGCGTCCCGCGCACCTGCAGGGTGAGCAGGCCGTCCTCGCCGAGGTCGAAATCCTCGATGCGCGCTTCCGTGCCGTAGGCTGCCGCGGCGCCGTGGGTCTTGCCTTCGCCTTCGTCCTCGAGGATCAGGCAGACGCCGAACCCCGATTCGTTGCGGCCACACTCGCGGATCATGTCCAGGTAGCGTGGCTCGAACACCCGCAAGCCCAGCGGCGCGCCGGGCAGGAGCACCGTGGGCAGCGGGAACAGGGGCAGCGTCTGGGGGGTGATATCGATGGGCATGGGCCCGGCCTAGCGCAGTGAGGGCCGGTCGTGAAGGGGGGCCAGGAAGCGGCGCGGCGCATTGTGGAAACCGCCATTGGACATGAACAAGACATGGGCGCCGGGTCGTACTCGCGCGACGAGCTCGGCCACCAGCTTCTCGACATCCGGCGCCGTGCTGCCT
>NZ_JXSS01000119.1 GCF_000855665.1 Lysobacter sp. A03 | reverse complement strand
CCCCGAGAAAGCGGCAGACACCCCCGCGCGGGCGGTTGCCGCCAACCCCGACCCCACGCCGGCCCCCCCCCCCCCCAACCCCCCCGAGGCGCCCAAGCCCGCGCCGGCCAACCCGATCGTAGCGGCGCCAGCCCTGGCGCCTGCAACCCCCGGGCCGGCGGCGGAGACCAGCAGGCCGGCCCCCGCCGCAGCCGGGGTGGGCTTCGTCGTCCAGCTGGGTGCCTTTGGCAATCCGGCCGAGGCCACCGCGCTGCGTGATCGCGCGCGCAGCCAGGGCTTGAGCGCGTTCGTCGAGCAGGTCCGCACCGCCGACGGTACGCTCAACCGGGTCCAGGTCGGGCCGGTCGCCGACCGCGCCGCGGCCGACCAGCTCAAGGCCCAGGCCGCCGCCAAGCTGGGCATCTCCGGCTTCGTCCGCGCACATCCATGACACAGCGTTTTATGCGGCTCGCCCGCATGAGGCCCGACCGGTTGGCGCAATGATTGCAATCGACTGGGTCCTGGTCGGGCTGGTCGGCGTATCCGCCCTGTTCGGGATGATGCGCGGCCTGATAGGCGTGCTGGCGTCGCTGGCCGCCTGGGTGCTTGCTGGCCTGGCGGCGTTCCAGTTTGGGGCGCAGGTCGCGCTCATGCTGGCCGGCAGCGGCGAACCGAGCGCCGGTCACCTGTTCGCCGGTTACGCGCTGGCCTTTATCGTGGTGATGATCGTGGTCGGGATCGCGGGCTGGATGCTGCGCACGCTGGTGCACTCGGTCGGGTTGTCCGGAGTGGACCGGATGCTCGGCTTCGTCGTCGGGGTCGTACGCGGCCTGGTGATTGCCTGCGCGCTGTTGCTGCTGATCGGATTGACCGAGCTGCCGCGCGAACCGTCGTGGCGTTCCTCGCGCGTGGTTCCCCTGCTGGTGCCTGGCGCCGAGCAGATGCGTACCTGGCTGCCCGAGTGGGTCGCGGCACAGGTGGACCTTCACGGTGATGCGGATGGTCCGGCGCTGCTGTCGTCCGACACGCTGCCGCGCCTCCCGCGGCCGCTGACGTCTCCGACGTCCGCCGGCGACGCTGCGCCCGATGCCGTTGTGCCCGAGCGTCCCAAGCGGGAGACCCCGTTGCCGGCGCCCGTGCGTTCTGCGCCGTCGGGCGACGGGGACAACGAATCGGTGCTCCCGGCCGAAGGCGGCTGAGACGCTTTCCACGATGGCGCCCGCGCTGTCATTTTTTGCAATCGCTCCCACAAACAGGATTACCAGTCATGTGCGGCATCATCGGAATCGTTGGCCACCAGGACGTCGCGGCGCAGATCTATGACGGACTGCTCGTCCTCCAGCACCGTGGCCAGGACGCCGCCGGCATTGCCACTGCGGACCGCCACCGCCTGCTGCTGCACAAGGGCAACGGGCTGGTCAGCGATGTGTTCGATGACGCCGCGATGCGGCGGATGGTTGGCCACGTCGGCATCGGTCATTGCCGCTACCCGACCGCCGGCAGCGAGGGCGACGACGAGGCGCAGCCGTTCTATGTCAATTCGCCCTACGGCATCGCGCTGGCCCACAACGGCAACCTGATCAACGCCGACACGCTGCGCGAGGAGCTGTTCCAGCAGGACCGGCGCAACGTCAATACCGAATCGGATTCGGAAGTGCTGTTGAACGTCTTCGCCCACGAGATGGGGGTGCTCGAGCCGCTGTCGCCGGAGACCGCGTTCCGCGCCGTCACCGGCGTGTACCGGCGCTGCGTGGGGGGCTACGCGGTGGTCGCCACGGTTCTGGGGCTGGGACTGGTCGCGTTCCGCGATCCCAACGGCATCCGCCCGCTGGTGCTGGGCAAACGCAGCGGCGTGGATGGCGACGAATACGCAGTGGCATCGGAGTCGGTGGCATTCGATCTGACCGGTTTCAAGCGGGTCCGCGATGTGCAGCCCGGCGAGGCGATCGTGATCACCAGCGACGGCACCCTGCACGCGCGCCAGTGCATCGCGCCTGGCACCCACACCCCCTGCATCTTCGAGTACGTGTACTTCGCCCGCCCGGACTCGATGATCGACGACGTCTCGGTGCACAAGGCGCGCATGCGCATGGGCCAGAAGCTGGGCGAGAAGATCCTGCGGCTGCGCCCGGACCACGACATCGACACGGTGATTCCAATTCCCGACTCCTCGCGTGACGCGGCCCTGGAAGTGGCCAACGTGCTGGGGATCAAGTACCGCGAGGGCTTCATCAAGAACCGCTACGTCGGCCGCACCTTCATCATGCCGGGGCAGGAGATGCGGGCCAAATCGGTGCGCCGCAAGCTCAATCCGATTCCGCTGGAGTTCCGCAACCGGGTCGTTTTGCTGGTGGACGATTCGATCGTGCGCGGGACCACGTCGCGACAGATCGTGCAGATGGCCCGCGAGGCCGGCGCGCGCAAGGTCTATCTGGCTTCGGCGGCGCCGCCGGTGCGGCATCCGAACATCTACGGCATCGACATGCCCAGCCGCGAGGAGCTGATCGCCCACCAGCGAGACGAGTCGGAGATCGAGAAGCTGCTGGGCTGCGACTGGCTGGTCTATCAGGACCTTGCCGATCTGGAAGACGCGGTGTCGGGGCCGAAGCACCGGTTGGAGGATTTCGACTCGTCGTGCTTCAACGGGGAGTACGTGACCGGGGCGGCGGACGCATATTTCGAGCGGGTGCGGCGGTTGCGATCGGATGAGGCGAAGGCGGATCGGCGGGCGATTTAGTGTCGCCTTGGGGTATTCGCTGGGTGGGAGTTTGATGGATCTTTTTGAGGCGGCCTGGGAATGCCTGGCGGCGTCATCGCCTGACGCGAAGGTGGCGGCGACCCGGCGCGCGGCGGAGGCGTTTTCCCGCGGTGAGCTGGCGATTCCCGCCGATGCGCCGCCACCGGAACCGATCGGGATGCCGGGGCGGCCGTCGCGCCCGCGCTTGGTGCCTCCGCGCGACCTGCCGCGGCGGGGGTTCGGCAGCGACGAGGGCCGCGCCGCGTTTATCCATGCCATCGCGCATATCGAGTTCAACGCCATCGATCTGGCCTGGGATGCGGTGTACCGGTTCCGGGGACTGCCGGATCAGTTCTATGCCGATTGGGTGCAGGTCGCGGCCGACGAGGCGCGGCATTTCACGATGCTTCGCAGTCGGTTGCAGCAGCTCGGGCGCGATTACGGTGACTTCGACGCCCACAACGGTTTGTGGGAGATGGCGCAGAAGACCGCCAGCGACGGGCTTGCGCGGATGGCGCTGGTACCGCGGGTACTGGAAGCACGCGGACTGGACGTGACGCCGGGAATGATCCAGCGCCTGAAGGGTCTGGGCGACACAGAGACGGTGGCGATCCTGGAAGTCATCCTGGTCGAGGAGGTCGCTCACGTCGCCGCCGGATCGCGTTGGTTCCGCTGGTACTGCGAGCGCCGCGGCGTGGATCCGGCATCGACGTTCCGTGAGCTGCTGAGCGGCTACGCGCGCGCGGTGCTGCATGGGCCGTTCAACGTCGAGGCCCGCACCCGGGCGGGCTTCGACGAGGAGGAGCTGGCGATGCTTGAGGCGGTGGTCACAGATCTGGCGCAGGGCCCGGCGTGATCAAGGCGGTCGGTTAAGCTCAGCGCATCCAATCGGGAGGGCGTTGCCATGAATCATCTGCGTTCGTTGACGGTGTTGCTTTGCGGTCTTGCCGCAGGCGCTGTTTTGCCGGGATGCGATCCCGACGCGCCCGCGCCCGCATCATCGTCGACAGAGAGCGGAACCGGGAACGCACCGCCGGTATCGGCAGCGCCGGCCGGTGGTGATGTGGCGCTCGATGGCGACCAGGCTGCTGGATTCCATGCGCGCGGCAACGAACCGTTCTGGTCCGTCGAGGTGACCGGGGACAAGCTGCTCTACAACACGCCCGATACCCAGCCCGGCGTCGAGCTGGCGGCGACGCGAACGGACACCGCGACCGATGTCGAGTTCCGTGGCGTCCACGGCGGCAAGGATTTCGTGCTCATCATCACCCCCGGGCAGTGCGAGGATTCGATGTCCGGCCAAGCCTACGACTACACCGCGACCTTCAGCGACGGCGAGCGTCAGTTGACCGGTTGCGCCAGCGCCGAGGACTGACGCGGGCGGGTTTCTTCGCCCGCCGACCACTCAGTTCAGGGTGTCCAGACGGTGGCCCTGACGGTCGACCCGCAGCACCGAACCCTGCTCGTACCAGTCGCCCAGCACCACTCGCTCGCGCGCGCGACCTTCCACCTCCCGCACGTGCACCGCGGGTCGATGGGTGTGGCCGTGGATCAGCGTATCGACACCGAACTGCTGGAAGGCGGCGGCTACCGCCGCGGGTGCCACGTCGGTGATGGTGTCCATCGTGCCTTCCGACGCCAGGCCCGACTGGTGGGCCTGGCTGGCTTCGCGCGCCTGTTTCGCAAACGCGATCCGCGCCGCCAGTGGCTGGGACAGGAACTGCGCCTGCCACGCGGGATTGCGGGTCTGGGCGCGGAACTGCTGGTAGGCGACGTCATCGGTGCACAGGGTGTCGCCATGCATCAGCAGCACCGGCTTGCCGTACAGCTGGATGACGGTGGGATCGGGCAGGATCGTCATCCCCGCCCGACCGGCAAAGTCCTGGCCCACCAGGAAATCCCGGTTGCCGTGCATGAACCAGACCGGCGTCCCGGCATCGGCAAGGTCGCGCAGGCGGTCGGCGACGAAGGTGGCGGTGTCGGAAGGGTCGTCATCACCGATCCACGCCTCGAACAGGTCGCCGAGGATGTACAGCGCTTCCGCGTCACGCGCTTCCGCGTCGAGGAAACGGCCGAACAGCTCGGTGATCTGCGGCCGCTCGGCATCCAGATGCAGGTCGGAAATGAAGAGGGTCGTCATCGCCACATTGTAGTGGCTGGGTGCGGATTCGCTGATTGGCGGTCCGTCAGCCGCGGATCCACCAGCAGCCAAAGTGGCGTTGCAGTGCAAACACGGTACTGGACGGACTGATCCCGTCGCCGGTCGACTGCTCGATGCGCAAGGCCACGGGCGACTGTGTCACCGGGCGTTTGGCGTAATACTCCGCATCCGTCACTACGCCGTCGACTGACTGCGCCGTTTGCGGACCGACCTGCACGATGCCGGCCAGCGGCCGGTGGGCCACCGCATCCAGCCGACGCAGGATGGCCACGCTCTGGCCGCCTGACATCCCGGCCCAATGGTAGACGCCGGCCAACTGGTTGGTGTCCTGCTGGTTGATCGCATTGGCCACGCGCAGCACCAGTTCGGAAAGATTGCGTGCACAGCCAGCGCGCGGCCGTATACGTCCCCGCTGGCCCGGTCGGCCCTCCTGCACGGGGCCTGCGGGTGCTGCGATCGCGCCGAGCTCGGAGCAGGGGCGATCGGTGTAGACCATGCCGCCATCGGGCGCCTGGCACCGGTAGATCGCCGCGTGGGCAACGCGAGGCGCCACGCCGGAAGCGAGCAGGAAACTGGCCAGAAGCGCGGCACGCAGCAGGTTGATCGAGGCCCGGGACATCCGTGCAGGTTACTACCGCTCGGCGCGGGCTCGCGCGTATTGGTGGAGCAAATGAAATACAGCGTTGGCGCAGGCGGCATGCTGGAGCGGCGCTTGTCGCTACATTGACGTGGATGCCATTGCATGACAACCAGGATGAGGGTGCCAAATGAAGTTTGAAACGCTCGCGATCCACGCCGGATACGAAATCGACCCCACGACGAAATCGGTGGCGGTGCCGATCTACCAGACCACGTCCTACGCGTTCGACAGCACTCAACACGCCGCGGACCTGTTCGACTTGAAGACGCCGGGCAACATCTACACCCGCATCATGAACCCGACCAACGCGGTGCTCGAGGAGCGCGTTGCGGCGCTGGAAGGCGGGGTGGGCGCGTTGGCGGTGGCCTCGGGCATGGCTGCGATCACCTATGCGATCCAGACCATCGCCCAGCAGGGGGACAACATCGTCTCGGTGAGCAAGTTGTATGGCGGGACCTACAACCTGTTCGCGCACACCTTCCCGCGCCAGGGGATCACGGTGCGGCTCGCCTCGCACGACGACATCGCCGGGCTGGAGGCGCTGATCGACGAGGACACCAAGGCGGTGTTCTGCGAGTCGATCGGCAATCCCGGCGGCGACATCGTCGATATCAAGGCGCTGGCGGATATGGCCCATCGCCATGGCATACCGCTCATCGTGGACAACACGGTGGCCACCCCGGCGCTGTGCCGCCCGTTCGAATACGGCGCTGATATCGTGGTCCACGCCTTGACCAAGTACATGGGCGGTCACGGCACGACCATCGCCGGGGCGATCGTGGATTCCGGCAAGTTCCCCTGGGCCGAGCACAAGGCGCGGTTCCCGATGCTCAACGAGCCCGATCCGTCCTACCACGACGTGGTCTACACCGATGCGTTCGGCCCCGCCGCGTTCATCGGCCGCTGCCGCGTGGTGCCGCTGCGCAATACCGGCGCCGCGCTGTCGCCCTTCAACGCCTTCCTGGTCCTGCAGGGTATCGAGACGCTCGCCCTGCGCATGGAGCGCCATTGCGACAATGCGCTGAAGGTGGCGGAGTTCCTGCAGGCGCACGACCACGTGTCCTGGGTGAAGTACGCCGGCTTGCCCGAGCATCCCGACCATGCGCTCGCGCAGAGCTACATGGGTGGACGTCCGGCAGGCATCCTCACTTTCGGCATCAACGGCGGGGCCGCCGCGGGTGCGCGCTTCATCGACGCACTGAAGATGATCGTGCGCCTGGTCAACATCGGCGATGCGAAGTCGCTCGCCTGCCATCCGGCGTCAACCACGCACCGCCAGCTCAATGCCGACGAACTGGCTGCGGCCGGGGTGAGCGAGGACATGGTGCGGCTGTCAATCGGTCTGGAGCACATCGACGACATCCTCGCCGACCTCAGCCAGGCCTTGGAGGCCAGCCGCGACTGACGCGGGGCTTATCCGGCACCGGGCCGACGGAGGTTCCGTCGGCCCGGTGTTGCAGTGCGTCAGGCCGTGACCCCGCTGCGCTGTCCGTCCAGTCGCGCCAACACCGCGAGCGTCGGCTTGGCCAGGTTGAGCGTGTAGAAGTGCATTCCCGGCGCGCCGCCGTCGATCAGGCGCTGGCACAACTGGGCAACCACATCGGCGCCAAAGGCACGCACGCTGGCGACGTCATCCCCGTAGGCGAGCATCCGCTGGGTGATCCAGCGTGGGATCTCTGCGCCGCACATCTCCGAGAACCGGCGCAGCTGGCTGAAATTGGAGATCGGCATGATGCCCGGAACGATCGGGATACCCACGCCCGCGGCGCGCACATCGTCGACGAAGCGGAAATAGGCGTCGGCGTTGTAGAAGTACTGGGTAATCGCGCCGTCGGCGCCGGCCTTCGCCTTGCCGATGAAATGCTTCAGGTCGGCGTGCGCATCGCGGGCCTGGGGGTGCATTTCCGGGTAGGCGGCGACTTCGATGCGGAAATGATCGCCGGTTTCGGCGCGGATGAACTCGACCAGGTCACTGGCGTAGCGCAGGTCACCGGGACTGGCCATGCCCGAGGGGAGGTCGCCGCGCAGGGTCACCAGTCGCTTGGCGCCCATGGACATATACCGCTCCAACTGCCCGCGGATCTCTGCCCGGCTGCCGCCGATGCAGCTGATGTGCGGTGCTGCCTCCAGGGCGTGGTGCCGCTGCAGGCGTTCGATCGTCTCCGGTGTGTGGCTCAGCGTCGAGCCGCCGGCGCCGAAGGTTACGCTGACGTAGTCGGGGGCGGCCGCCTTGAGCCGTGCGGCGGTGCGATCGAGCTGGGTGCGCTGATCATCGGTCTTGGGCGGATAGAACTCGAAGCTGATCGCGGTCATGCGGAGGCTGCGTCACGGGTAGACGGGCAATATATCGCTCTATCGTGATGAATGTAAACGGCGACAGGTGTGGCGCGCACTCCGGAGCGCGCCGAAATCCTGGGCAAGCGGCCCAGGTGAACCTGTTACGACCCCAGGCCCGCGAGTTGCGTGAGCGCCCGCTCTGGTGACTCGGCCGCAAGTGCGACGTCCAGACGCTACCCTTGCAGCGTCTCCCGCCAACCCGTCTCGCGCATGTCCATCGCCCTGACCCCCTTTGCCCGCACCCGCCTGTTCCCGCGTACCCCACGCGGCAACACCATCCAGGACTGCACGCCGGAGCAGTTCGAGCGTCACCTCAACGAGCACGCGCCGTTCAAGGTGCTCGATGGCTATGCGCCGTTCTGCAAGTTGCATGTGCATCGCAACTGGACCTCGACGCGATGCCTGACCGCGCCGATCACCGAGGAGAACCGCCATCTGCTGCGATCCGCGTATGAAGCGCGCACGCGCACTGAACTGCCGGTGCTGGTGCGCTGGTTCGAGGGCGTGGATCCGCCGGTGGCGGAGTACCTGGTGGTGATCCTCTACAGCCGCGATCAGCTGGCGAAGGAGGGAACCGCAGTGGACGCAGACTGGGGCGTCGTCGGCTGCCTGTACACCGTGACCCCGGAGGAAATCCCGATGGCGCCAATCACCATGCTGCGCAACGCGCTGGGCGTGGAGGAGGGTGGCTCGGGAGTGCCGTTGGACCGCGAGGCGTATCGACTGGCGGTCGAGTTCTGGGACAACAATGCCAACTGGCGGCCTTGAACCCGAACCCGCACGGGGGCGCCTCTACCGGTGTGCCGGTCGGCACTACAGGTTTGCGGTAGTTGCCCGCGCCGCGAGGCATGCAGCGCGTTCAACGCTTGGCGGCAACAAAAAACGGGCGCCGCAGGGCGCCCGTTTCTGCTTCCACCCTGCGCGCCGAAGCGATCAGTAGCGGTAGTGGTCAGACTTGTACGGTCCTTCCACCGGCACGCCGAGGTAGGCGGACTGCGCGGGGGTCAGTGTCGTCAGCTTGACGCCGATCTTCTCCAGATGCAGGCGGGCCACTTCCTCGTCCAGGTGCTTGGGCAGGATGTAGACCTTCTTCTCGTAGCTGTCCTTCTTCTCCCACAGGTCGATCTGGGCCAGGGTCTGGTTGGAGAAGGAGTTGGACATCACAAAGCTCGGATGTCCCGTCGCGCAACCCAGGTTGACCAGGCGGCCTTCGGCGAGCAGGAAGATCGCGCGCCCGTCGGCGAACACGAACTTGTCCACCTGCGGCTTGATGTTGATCTGCTCGACATCCTTCAGGCCCTTGAGCGCGTCGACCTGGATCTCGTTGTCGAAGTGGCCGATGTTGCAGACGATGGCCTGGTCCTTCATGTTCTGCATGTGCTGGATGGTCAGCACGTCCTTGTTGCCGGTGGTGGTGACGTAGATGTCGCCGCGACCCAGCGTGTCTTCCACCGTCGTCACCTCGAAGCCCTCCATCGCCGCCTGCAGTGCGCAGATCGGATCGATCTCGGTGACGATCACCCGCGCGCCGTAGGCGCGCAGCGAGGCGGCCGAGCCCTTGCCGACGTCGCCATAGCCGCAGACCACGGCGACCTTGCCGGCCAGCATCACGTCCATCGCGCGCTTGAGGCCGTCGGCCAGCGACTCGCGGCAGCCGTAGAGGTTGTCGAACTTGGACTTGGTGACCGAATCATTGACGTTGATCGCGGGCACCAGCAGCGAGCCGGCTTCGGCGAGCTGGTACAGGCGCAGAACGCCGGTGGTGGTCTCCTCCGACACGCCCCTCCAGTCCTTGACGACCGTGTGCCAGAAGCCCGGGCGCTCGACAGCCACGCGCTTGAGCAGGTTCTTGATCACCTGCTCCTCGTGCGAGGCGGCCTTCTCATCGACCCATTTGGAGCCGTTCTCCAGCTCGTAGCCCTTGTGGATCAGCAGGGTCACGTCGCCGCCGTCGTCCACCACCAGCTGCGGGCCGAGAAATTTATCTTTACCATCAGCGCCCTTGCCATCGGGGAAGCTGAGCGCGGCCAGGGTGCAGTCCCAGTACTCCTCCAGCGTCTCGCCCTTCCACGCGAATACCGGCGTACCGGACGCGGCGATCGCGGCGGCGGCGTGGTCCTGGGTGGAGAAGATGTTGCAGGAGGCCCAGCGCACGTCCGCGCCGATGTCCTTGAGCGTTTCGATCAGCACGGCGGTCTGCACCGTCATGTGCAGCGAGCCGGTCACGCGCACGTCTTTGAGCGGCTTGTCGGCGGCGTGTTTCTCGCGGATCGACATCAGGCCCGGCATCTCGTGCTCGGCGATGTCGAATTCCTTGCGGCCCCAGTCGGCCAGGTTGATGTCGGCAACCTTATAGTCGCCTTCCGTGGAGAAGGTGCGGGTGGTGTCTTTCATGGTCCAGCTCCGGTTCGATCCCGCGGCACCGGGTGCGGTGCGTCAAGCGGGGAGGGTGGTCGCAACCGGGCGCCGTTGAAGCGGATGGAGACCGTGCATGGTCTCGATCGATCCTGCCAAGCCTGGCCGTCCCTGATAGACGGTCGCAGCGCCCCTCGGCAGACCAGGACATTGTAACGGCTTGCGCAACGGCTGGAACCGGTGAGCCACCGCATCGGGACTTCCTTCACTGGCCGGGCTTCAGCAACTGTGGGAGTTTGGCCGCCTCTGCAAATCCCCGGGCCGCATCTGCTGCGCCGGGACACCACGTTCGCATTTCAACAACACGTCCCCGGGAATTTCATGACCAAACCCAAGCGGCGCTCATCCGCCATCGGCCTTCTGGCCGCCCTGCTGCCCTTCGCACTGCTCACCCCGGCGCTGGCCCAGACCGCCGCGCTGGACGACCAGGGCGGCTATCAGTTGCCGGTGGACGCCTTGCAGGCGCTGGTCGACGCGCCGCGCCAGCCCCAGGTCCGGCTGAGCCCGAACCGCGACTTTGCGACCTTGCTGAAGACCCCGGCGCTGCCTGGCATCGACGTGGTCGCGCAACCGGAGCTGAAGCTGGCCGGCACGCGGATCAACCCGCGTACCTACGACCGCAGCGCGTTCTCGTTCGGATCGGACCTGCAGG
>NZ_JXSS01000115.1 GCF_000855665.1 Lysobacter sp. A03 | reverse complement strand
TCGTCCTGCAGGCGGGCCGCGCCGCTGGCACGGGGGCAGCGGTAGAGCGCCGCCGGGCCGTGTGCAATGGCGGGCGGCGCCGTAAACGCAACCGCGGACGCCAAGCCCAGCGCGAATGCAATCCGCGGCGCGAGGCTCACCGCCAACACCCGCTGTCCAGCCTCTCGTCGATGCGGCGCTTCTCGGCATCGATTTGCCGACGCTCGCTTTGCAGCGCGCTGTTGTAGCGCCGCGTCAGCGCTGTTCGTCGGTCGTGCAGGTCGGCGCAGACCTCCGCCTGCGGGATCGGCGCGCAGCTATCGCGGATCCAGGTACCCGGTCCCTGGATGACACCGGCCGTGGGCAGGCGCTCCGGCACGCCGGGCTGGCTGCGGGAGGGGACGGGGGCGGGCCGGCCGACACTGTCGAACTTGAAGCGGGGACGCCCATCGGCGGCGTTGGGGCCGCTACCTGTTGGGTACCCACTGCCACCGGCCGGCCGCACGGGCGGCGGGGGGTAATACCCCGGCGGATGGCCGTAGCCGGGACCGATGATGACCGGATAGCCCAGCGTCCACAGGGGCACCCAGCGCGGATTGCCCTCCGGCGAGTCGCTGGTGTATTGCTCGCCATCGGGCGTCGTACAGCGATAGACCGGAGGTGGGGCTGCGCGGGTGGGCGCTGGAGCCGACTCGGGTTCGCGGGAGACAACAACGCTCGTTGGGGGCGCCGCGGCCATGCCGGGGGGCGGCGGTGGCGGATCCTGCGGTCGTTGCATCCCTCTTGTCTCCTGGTGCTCTCCACGACGGCACGGCGAGTCGCGCAGGCTCAGCCGGCCCTGTGCGTCGGTGCAACGGTAGATGGTCACCTGTTCATCGCCGCCACCAGCGCGTGCGCCTGTGGGCAGCGCGAGACCGGCCGCAAGCAGGAGCAGCGCCAACAGCTGTGTACCGCGGGAGATTGCAGCCGGTTTCATTGCTCCATCTTGCCCGCACGCCGTCCGCGGCCGAAGCGGCGCACGTTCAGGCCCGCAGGATGCCGCCGGTGCGGGCGTCACGGATCGTGCTGGGCGTGGCGCGGCCACCGACGTCGCCGGCAAGCACGGCGTCGATCTTCGCCAGCAGCGCAGGGTCCAGCTGATCCACGCCGGTCGCTGCCGGGTGGCCGGCGAGATTGGCGCTGGTCGACACCAGCACACCACCCCATGCCTTGCACAGCGTCACGACCGTTGGGTGGGCGCTGACGCGGACGGCGACGCTTTCGTGATCGCCGGTGATCACCGGCGGAACGGCCGCTGTCGCGGGCATCACCCAGGTATGCGGACCGGGCCAGCTTGCCCGCACCTCATCGCAGCGCTCGGGTGCCAGCGCGCCCCAGTCGATCAGCCCGTCCAGTTGCGCCAGTGCGCCGGCGATCAGGATCAGACCCTTTTCGACCGGGCGCTGCTTGATGGCGAGAAGCCGCAATACCGCGGCCTGGTCGAAGGGATCGCAGCCCAGCCCCCACACCGCTTCGGTGGGATAGGCGATGACGCCTCCTTCGCGCAGCGTGCGCACGGCGGACTCCAGGTCGCAGGTTGCGCCGGCAAACCGGTCGGGGACGCCGTCACGCATGGCCCGACCCTGTCACGTCGCCGATGACGCCCACCCGGTGGTTACCCGGCCGTTGCGTCGGTGGCCCCGGCCGTCTTGGCGGCGGATTTCGTGGCGGCCGTCTTGGTCGCTTTTTTTGCCGCGGCTTTCTTCACGACTTTCTTCGTGGTCTTTTTCGCTACCTTCCCGGTGGCTTTCCTGGCGACCTTCTTCGTGGCCTTTTTTGCCGGGGCCTTGGCCGCAGCCTTCTTTGCAACCTTCTTCGCCGGTGCCTTCTTGGCCGCCTTCTTGCCAAAACCCTTGCGCATCGGCTTGCCGGTTTCCTCCATCAACTGGATCACCTCCTCCAGCGTCAGCGAAGCGGGTTCGCGATCCTTGGGGATCTTGCCGTTGAGCTTGCCGTCACTCAGGTACGGGCCGTAACGGCCATTGAGGACCTGGATATCGCTGCCCTCGAATTCCTTGATGATCCGGTTGCGCGCGATCTCTTCCTTCTCCTCGATCAGGAACACCGCCCGGGCCAGGTCGACCTTGTACGGGTCGTCCTCTTTCTTCAACGATGCATAGACCGAGCCGCGCTTGGCGAACGGCCCAAAGCGGCCGATGCCGACGCTGACGTCCTCGCCCTTGTCCTGGCCCAGGTGACGCGGCATCAGGAACAGCTCCAGGGCATCCTCAAGACTGATGGTGTGCATGCTCTGGCCGGGACGCAACGAGGCGAACTTCGGCTTGTCCTCGGCGTCCTCGGCAGTGCTGCCGATGGCCGCGTAGGGTCCGTAGCGGCCCAGACGCACGCTGACCGGCTTGCCGGTCTTGGGATCGGTGCCCAGCTCGCGCGCGCCGGTGGCCTGGCTGCGATCGACCGACTCCATCTTGTCGTCGACCATTTCCTTGAACGGGGTCCAGAAGCGCTCCATCAGCGGGATCCAGTCCTGCTCGCCGCGCGAGACCGCGTCCAGCTCGTCCTCCAGCTTGGCGGTGAAGTCGTAGTCCACGTAGCGGGTGAAGTGGCCGGAGAGGAAGTTGCTGACCGCACGGCCGACGTCGGTCGGGCGGAAACGGCGGCTTTCCAGCTCGACATACTGGCGGAACAGCAGGGTCGCGATGATTGACGCGTACGTGGAAGGCCGGCCGATGCCGTACTCCTCCAGTGTTTTCACCAGCGAGGCTTCCGAGAAGCGCGGCGGTGGCTCGGTGAAATGCTGATTGGCGTTGACCTGCTGCAGCGGGATGCGGTCGCCGGTTTTCATCGGCGGCAGCTTGCGGCCCTCGTCGTCGGCGTCCTCGGCCTTGGTGTCCTTGCCTTCCTCGTATACGGCGAGGAAGCCGGGGTCGATCACGGTGGTGCCCGACACGCGGAAGCTGTGCTCGCCGCCGGCGGCCAGATCGACGGAGACGGTGTTGAGCGTGGCCGGAACCATCTGGCTGGCGACGGCGCGCTTCCAGATCAGTTCGTACAGGCGGCGCGCATCGTCTTCCAGGAAGCTGGCCATCTGCGCGGGAGTGCGCAGCGCGGAGGTCGGGCGCACCGCCTCATGGGCTTCCTGCGCGTTCTTGGCCTTGGACTTGTAGGTCACCGGCTGGTCGGGCACCGCGCCGATACCGTAGTCTCGGGCGATCACGTCGCGGATCTCGGCGACCGCATCCTGCGACAGGGCGACCGAGTCGGTACGCATGTAGCTGATCAGGCCGACCGTGCCTTCTTCGCCGCCCAGGGCGACGCCCTCGTACAGCTTCTGCGCGACCTGCATGGTGCGCTTGGTGGTGAAGCCGAGCTTGCGCGCGGCCTCCTGCTGCAACGTGGACGTGGTGAATGGCGCGGCCGGACGGCGCTTGCGCTCCTTGCTGACCACGTCGGTGACCTGCAGCGCGCCACCGGCCGCGCCGACGATACGCTGGCGGGCGGCCTCGGCGGTATCCCCGTCGGTGATCGTGAACTGCTCGAACTTCTTGCCGTCCAGCTTGATCAGCCGCGCGTTGAAGGCTTGCGAAGGATGCAGGCAGTCGGCAACGATCGACCAGTACTCGCGCGCCTTGAACGCCTCGATCTCTTCCTCGCGCTCGACGATCATCCGCAGCGCCGGGGATTGCACCCGGCCCGCGGACAGGCCGCGCTGGACCTTGCGCCACAGCACCGGGGAGAGATTGAAGCCGACCAGGTAATCCAGCGCACGGCGCGCCTGCTGCGCATCGACCAGGTCGCTGGCGATGTCGCGTGGATTGGCCATGGCCTCGTTGATCGCCCGCGGGGTGATTTCGGTGAACACCACCCGTTTCAGCGGCTTGCCCTCCAGCAGTCCGCGTTCGCGCAGGATCTCCGCGATATGCCAGCTGATGGCCTCACCCTCGCGATCCGGATCGGTTGCGAGGAACACGGCCTCGGCCTTCTTGGCCTCCTTGGCGATGGCCTCGACGTGCTTCTGGTTCTTCTCGATCAGGTCGTAGCGCATCGCGAAGTTGGCATCGGGATCGACCGCGCCTTCCTTCGGGATCAGGTCACGCACGTGCCCGTAGGAGGCCAGGACCATGAAGTCCTTGCCGAGGTATTTATTGATCGTCTTGGCCTTGGCGGGCGATTCGACGATGAGGAGGTTCTTGGCCATCGCGGCAGAGCCTGTAGTGGGGGGCGGGTGCGCGCCGTGACGGCAGCGCCGGGGGAAGCACAAACAAGCAGACGCCCGCGGCTGGAGCACGGACGCCGGGATTGCGTTGCCAGTGAAATCACGCCGCGGGCGCTGCTGTCAAGCTTTGTCCGCGGCAAACGGCCGGATCGGGTCCGGTCGTGGCGCGCACAGTATTAATGGTCGCGCCGCTCAATGCACGGGGTCGGGCTCTTCCTCGAACATCTGGGTTTCCATCCAGGCATACGCCGCCTCGCTGCCGGGCTGGTTGAACAGCACCATCAGGACCACCCATTTCAGATCGTCCAGGTCGATCTCGTGCTGGTCCAGCGCCATTGCGCGATCGATCACCAGTTCGCGCTGGCCGGCGTCGAGCACGCCGTGCTGCTCCAGAAACAGCAGGAAGCCGCGGCAATCGGTGTCCAGCCGGTCCAGCTCGGGACCGGCGTAGACCCGCGTTGGCCGATCGGCGCGCACGGGACTGGGCGCCGGCCGCTGTCGCGCCAGTGCGTCCAGCCACTCAAAGGCCTTGTTGATCTCGGCAGCGCTGAATCCCGCTTGGCCGAGTTCCTCGAACAGCGGCCCGCTTTGCAGGTTTTCACGGTCGCGGACCAGGTCCGCGTCTTCGGTGAAGTAGTGCTCGAACAGGTACAGCAGGACATCCAGAATGCTTTCTTTCATTTCCCCTCGGCCTGCGCCGCAGGCGGCGCGGTGGGTCAGGAGTTGCTTTGGACCGTCGAACCGTCAACTGACGGATCATCGATGGCGATGGAAGCGGCCGTGTTGCGCGACCACTCGACCCTCCAGCTCCAGCGGCAGCAGCATGGATGACAGGCGTGCGGGCGTCAATCCGGTGCGCTGAACAAGCTGATCCATATCTGTAGGGTCGTGACCGAGGGCCTGCCACAAAATATGGTGGTCGCCGTCGTTTGGCGTTGGGGCGGAGTGGGCGAATTGGCGGCGGCAGGCGGACGGCGGTGACAGGTCAGGCGGAAGCATTGTGTCGCGAGAGCGGGCCGACTCCACTGAACTGGGGGTCGCCAGGCGCTTGCGCAAGTGGCTGGCCTGCGCACTGATGGCGGGGGCGAGCAGGTCGGCGACGTCAGACGGGCTTTCAATCAGGCAGGCGCCGTCGCGGATCAGGCGGTGGCAGCCGCGCGCCAACGGGTTGTGGATCGACCCGGGCACTGCCATCACCTCGCGGCCGCATTCCGCCGACAGGCGCGCGGTGATCAGAGCACCGGAGCGGTAGGCCGCCTCGATCACCAGCGTGCCAAGGCACAACCCCGCCATGATCCGGTTGCGGCTGGGGAAATGCTCGCGCCGCGGGCCGGTTCCGGGGAGATGTTCGCTGACCACCGCGCCACCTGCGGCGATGCGCGCATGCAGCGCGGTGTTGGCGCGCGGATAGGGAACGTCCGGACCGGTCCCCATCACGGCCACGGTGTCGCCACCTGCCGCCAAGGTCGACTCGTGGACTGCGGTATCGATCCCGGCGGCCAGGCCGCTGGCGATCATCAGGCCCTGGCGGGCCAGTACGCGCGCGAACTCGCGGGCGTTGTCCGCGCCGCCCGGCGTCGGCGAGCGGCTGCCGCCGATGGCAACCGCGGGCAGCCCCAGCAACGTTGGATCGCCCGCCACGAACAGGGCCAGCGGCGGGTTCTGCGCGTGCCGCAGCAATGGCGGGTAGTCCGGATCGTCCCAGGCGATCAGGTGGTGATCCGGCGCGGCCAGCCAGGCCAGTGCTCGCACTACCGCGTCGCCGGGCGGCATCTGCAGCTGCGCCACCTGTCGGGCCTGCAGGCCGACCGCCCGCCACAGCGAAGGCCCGGCCGCCAGTGCGTCCTGCGGCGACGCCTGCGTCAGCAGATCGCGGCGTGGCGCGGCCGGCCCGGTGCAATCCAGCAGCCCGAGCAGGGCGCGGTTGCGCGTGCCGTCATTGCGGTTGAACGGCGTGGCAGGGGAAGCAGCGAAATCGGAGGCAGCGGAATCGTCCATTCCGCGAGCATCGGGCGGAAACGACGACGGCACCCTAGGGTGCCGTCGATGATCGCGGTAGGGAATCCCCTTTCGCGCCGGTCAGTGATCCGGGCTCAGTAAGGTGCGTCCGGGTGCTTGAGCTCGTGACCGACCTGGATCGGGCGGATCCCTTCCATGACCAGTGCGTAGCTGACCTTGTCGAAGGTCCGGAACACCATCAGGTGTCCAGCAAACTCGTCCGGCAGCCGCACGCGGTTGTTGCGGCCGAAGGTGTCCTCGCTGCGGTCCCAGCCGCTGCCGGTGCTCATCCGGTCGACCACTTCGCTGCCCACGCGCCAGCCGGAGAACACGGTGCCGTTGTCCACGCCGTCGCGGGCGCCCACCGACAGGGCGACCACGTCACGCGGTCCGCCGGTACGCAGCATGTCGGCTACCGCAAGCACACGTGCGCGGCCGTACTCGAACTGCTGGCGCGGCGGATGCGGGAAGAACTGCAGGTCATACGGCTGGGCTTGCACCGGGATCAGGCGGTCGCCGATGCGTACTTCCCGACCGCTTTCGTCCAGCACCATCGTGGAGGCCTGGATGCCGCCCACTTCGCCGCGGGTGACCGTGCCGGTCGCCTGCTGCATCAGCTCGTAGCCGAGGATTTCCGATCCGTGGTCGGGCACGACCACGTTGGTCCAGTGACGCTCGAAATCGATCGTGCGTCGGCCGCGGTTGTCCAGGTCGGCGGCATCGAAGATGTCGCAGCACATGGTCCGGTCCAGGCGGGCGTAGCGCTGGGTTGGACGAACCACCGCATAACGCTGGCCGGCGACGGCGCCTGGCAGGCCCTTGATGTAGACAACCTGACCCTTGGCGCTGCGCAGGCGGTCCTCTTCCAGGCCGACCACGTGCGGCAGGCTGTCGATTTCATCGACGACCCGCAGGTCCTTCAGGAACGGCTCGATCTGCGACAACGGTACGCCGGTGACCGGGGCCAGCTGGCGCGGGCCGGGTTGGGCGGTGACTCGGTTCAGATACGCCAGCGACAATACGTCGCCAGGATAGATGAGGTGCGGATTTTCCACCTGCGGGTTGGCCTGCCAGATTTCCGGCCACAGCCAGGGTTTCTGGAGGAAGGTTCCGGCGATGTCCCACAAGGTGTCACCTTTCTTGACCACGTAGGTGTCGGGATGGTCCCCGCGCAGCCCGGCAGCCATGGCAAAGGTGGCAATTGTCAGCAACGCAGCGGTAGCGACCGTGCGGATCGGCTTCAACATAATAGGTATACCTGATTCCCCATGCAGGTGCGCCCGGGCGTCATAAAGCGACGCGGGCGGCTCACTATATCCCAGATGAATAGAGTCATTGCAAGCAAAAGCACTGCAACAGCCGCGTTATACTGACCCGGTATCTTGTGGATGTGATCCACGCCCCCATTTCAAGAGCCATGGCCCAGTTACCGATCCTCGAATTTCCCGATCCGCGCCTGCGCACCGTCGCGACCGACGTCGATCCGTCCAAGATCGGCTCGCCGGAATTCCAGCGTCTGCTCGATGACATGCTCGAGACCATGTACGACGCGCCCGGCATCGGCCTGGCGGCGAGCCAGGTGGATGTCCACCAGCGCTTCATGGTGATCGATGTGTCCGAGGAAAACGACACGCCGATGGTCTTCATCAACCCGCAGATCCTCGCCAGCGAAGGCGAAGAGGTCCATGAGGAGGGTTGCCTGTCGGTGCCAGGCATCTTTGCCGAGGTGACCCGCGCCGAGCGGATCACGGTCAAGGCGCTGGACCGCGAGGGCGAGTCGTTTGAGCTGGACTGCGACGGGCTGCTGGCGGTCTGCGTCCAGCATGAGATGGACCACTTGTTGGGCAAGCTGTTCGTGGACTACCTGTCCCCGCTGAAGCGCGAGATGGTGCGCAAGAAGCTGGCCAAGGCCCGCCGCAGCGCCGCCTGAGTCTCGATCCGGCTGATCAACCCAGGTTGCAGGCATGCCCGGCTGTAAGATGGACCGATGAGAATCGTCTTTGCCGGCACCCCGGATTTCGCCGTTCCCAGCCTGCGCGCAGCGGCCAAACGCAACGAAGTAGTCGCCGTCTACACCCAGCCCGACCGGCCCGCCGGCCGGGGTCGTGGGCTGACGCCCTCCCCGGTGAAGCGGGTGGCGCAGGAGTTGTCGATCCCGGTCTACCAGCCGGAAAACTTCCGTAGCGCCGCGGCGCGCGAAGCGCTGGCCTCGCTTGAGCCCGATCTGCTGGTGGTGGTGGCCTACGGCCTGATCCTCCCGCAGTCGGTGTTGGACATCCCCGCCGAAGGGTGCTGGAACGTGCACGCCTCGCTCCTGCCGCGCTGGCGCGGTGCGGCGCCGATCCGACGCGCCATCCAGGCTGCCGACACCCGCACCGGCGTGTGCTTGATGCGGATGGAAAAGGGACTCGACACCGGACCGGTGCTGCTGTCGCAATCCATCGACATCGGCGCCGATGAAACCGGCGGCCAGTTGCACGACCGGCTGGCGGCTTTGGGTGCGCAGGTCCTGGCCGACGGGCTGGGACTCCTGCGCGGTGGCTTGCGCCCGCAGCCGCAGCCGCAACCCGACAGTGGCGTCACCTACGCGCACAAGCTCGACAAGGCCGAGGCCAAGCTCGACTGGAGCCGCCCGGCAATCGAGCTGGCCAACAAGGTGCGCGCGTTCAATCCCTGGCCGATGGCGGAGGCAGTGATCGCCGGTGAGCGCCTGCGCCTCCACGCGGCCGTGGCCGTGCCGCGCGAGCAGGACGCGGAGCCCGGAACGGTTCTCGCCGCGGGCGGCGGCGGGATCGATGTGGCGTGCGGCGAAGGCACCCTGCGCGTGCGCGTGCTGCAGCGCGACGGAGGCAAGGCGATCACCGCCGCCGACTACCTCAATGGTCGTCGCGACCTGGTCATCGGCGGTTGAGTCGTCCATGACCGTCACCCCGGGCAGTCAGCCGCGCATTGCCGCTACGCGCGTACTCGACGCAGTCCTCCATCACGGACGGTCGCTGAAGGCCGAGCTGGCGAGCGCTCAGCAGGCGCTGGAGGATCCGCGCGACCGCGCCCTGGTCGAGGCGATCTGCCTGGCCGTCCTGCGCCAGCCGGCGCGGTTCGACGCGGCACTGACAGCGTGGATGCCGCGCCCGCTGGCGCGTCGTGATCGTGAACTGCGTGCTCTGCTGCTGGTCGGCTTCGCCCAACTGGACCCGATGGGCCTGCCGGCACACGCGGCGGTGGCGGCGACGGTGGAGGCCGCGCGCGGACTGGGGCGTGACCACCAGGCCGGCATGGTCAACGCCCTCCTGCGCCGCGCCCTGCGCGAAGGCCTGCCCGCGTCCGAATCCCACGCGCACTGGCCGGTCTGGCTGCGCTCCCGCATCGAGGGCGACTGGCCGGCAGAGGCCGCATCGATCCTGACCGCCAGTGAGCGGGCGCCGCCCATGTGGTTGCGGGTCAATCGCCAACAGGGCGGTCGCGAGGCGTATCGCGCTGAGCTCACCGCAGTGGGGATCGAAGGCGTGTTGGTTGACGGGCTGGACGACGCCCTGCGCCTCGATGCCCCGGTGCCCGTTGCCGGCTTGCCCGGCTTTGCCGAAGGCCGCGTGTCGGTGCAGGACGGCGCCGCGCAGCGCGTGATTGATGCGATGCCGGTCGACGGTGGAATGCGCGTGCTGGACGCCTGCGCCGCACCCGGTGGCAAGGCCGCCCACCTGCTGGAACGCGAACCGACCATCGACCTGACCGCCCTGGACATCGACCGCCGCCGCCTGCGTCATGTCCAGGCGACGTTCGGCCGGGTTGGAGTGGGCGCGGATGCCACGCTGCTTGCGGCCGATGCCACCGACCTGGCGGCGTGGTGGGACGGGGTGCCTTTCGATGCCATCGTGCTGGACGCACCATGCTCGGCGACCGGCATCATCCGGCGCCAGCCCGACGTGTTGCTGCACCGGCGCGAGTCGGATATCGACAATCTGGTCGCGCTGCAGGGCCGGCTGCTCGACGCGTTGTGGCAAACCCTGGCGCCGGGTGGCGCGCTGGTCTACACGACCTGTTCGATCCTGCGCGACGAGAACGACCGCCAGATCGCCGCCTTCCTCGCCCGCACGACCGATGCACAGACCGAAGTCCTGGACGAGAGTTTCGGTCGGTCGCCGGACAGCGAAAGCCACGGTCGGCAACGCCTGCCCGGCGAGCAGGACATGGACGGTTTCTTCTACGCGCGGGTTCGCAAAGCCCCGGGTTCAGTTGGCGGCGAGTAACTCGCGGTACACCGCCTCGGTGCAATCGACGAACCGCTCGATGCCGAACTCTTCCAATGCATGCGCACGTGCCGCCTCGCCCATGGCCGGCAGCGCGGCGCGCTGCTCGAGCAGCATCTGGATTGCGGCGGCAACGGCCGCCACGTCGCGCACCGGGGTGACCCAGCCATCCACGCCGTCGCGGATGTTTTCCGGCAGTCCCGCGTAGTCGCTGACCAGCACCGGTTTGCCCATGGCCATCATTTCCCGGCAGGCGAAGGAGATCGTCTCCACGTCCCAGGACAGCACGAAGCCGGCGTCGATCGCGGCGATCATCGGCCGGACATCATCCAGCAGGCCAGCGAAGTGCACCTGTCCGCGCAGCCCCAGCGCGTCGATTCGCGTCAGCGAGGCGGCCGACGGCGGTCGTCCTGCCAGCAGCACGCGCACCTGTTCGCGCTGTGCCGCCGGCAGCAGCGCGAGGGCTTCGACCAGGTCCATCCAGCCCTGGTAGGCTGGGGGGCCGGCATTGATACCCATCACCAGCGCAGACGAGACGGGTAACAGCGCATCGCTCTCGGCGTCCGCGACTCAGGCCGCATACGGCGAGTATGAATAG
>NZ_JXSS01000007.1 GCF_000855665.1 Lysobacter sp. A03 | reverse complement strand
ATGATCTCCAGTACCAGCGCCGACTTCCGTCGGGCCGTCCAACGCTTGATCTCTTCTTCCATTACTGCACTCATTTGTGTCTCCTTGAAAAGGTTACACCTGAGCAGGAAATCACTGGGTCGCTACAGCGGCGACTTCGCCGTGACCGGCCATTACGTTGCTGCTGCGCTTTGCTCGGACAGTAGACCGTCAGCCCGCGGGCTATGTGCTGGGTGGCATTGCGCCGGCACTCGCGGTAGATCGTGCTGCGGTGCCGGCCCAGGATCCCGGCAATCTCGGCCACTCCACGGCCTGCCTTGCGTAGCTGGGATATCAGGTATCGTTCGGGTTCGGTGAGCTGGTGGTACGTCATGGCTGGGGCTCCTTTCTCGCCAGATCAGAAGTCCCGCCAGTCTGCCAGCTCACCGCTCTTCCTCTTGCGCGCTGGTTGTCGCACTTACTATGGCAATCTTGGCAGTCTAACTGGTCGTTCAAGCCGAACCCGCGAAGTCCCATTTCCAGGCAGACTCGCGGTGCGGTTTCCATCAGCATCCGGCCTACGCGTTGCGGGTCGGCTTAATTCCGGTGTTAGACGACACTGACAGCTCACTGAGCATTAGACGTCATATTAAGAAAAGGGGAATTCTTTAGTGCTGATCAAGCGACTGTGGGTTACCACAATAATTTTCATGGGTGCGTTTGCGGGCACATCTTCACTTGCAGCGGACTCCAACGCTCCGCGTCCGTCAAAGGACTGCTCACTCGTCAGCGGAGTATCGAGTTCATACTCGGCGCGAGGATCCGTCAAACTTCCGTTTCCACCGATTCAGCTCGACATACAAACGCCATACGAGCCTACACTCTTTCCGAGCGGGGGCTTAAACTACGTTATCTACGAACTGCACTTTCAAAACTACACAGACAAACCACTTACGCTACAGAAGCTTGAAATAGTAGACTCAAGCAAGGAGCACGGCGCAACTATTGCTGAATTCAATGGCCTGCAGCTGTATGAACGATTACTACCGATTGGCAGCAACAAGATTGACGGCGATCACCCTCTACAAGGCGGAAAACGAGCAGTTGCCTTCATTTGCCTTGCGTTTGATGACACTCAACCCGCCCCTGAGAAGTTAAGCCATCGCGTGCTCGTAGGTGACTCCCTAGCTGAAGGACCCACAATCGGAATTCGGCATACCAAGCTAAAGGTGCTCGCTCCACCGGTTATGGGTACAGACTGGGTTGCTGATAACAGCCCGAGCCTAAATTCTCATCACAGGACCGGCATATTCATCGCCGGTGGGCGCGCATATATCTCTCGTCGCTTCGCACTTGACTGGAAGCAAATAAAGCAAGACGAGATGTACTCAGGCGACGCGCGAGACGTCCGATCGTACTACTCCTATGGCCAGAGTGTATTCGCCGTCGCGGATGCAACTGTAGCTTCTGCCAAGGATGGCTTTCCGGACAACGTCCCTAGGACTGCGGCCGGTTTCACTACGGCACTTCCACTCACGATGGAAAATGTTGCAGGCAACTCCATCGTGCTGGAGTTGGGGGACGAACAGTTCGCGTACTACGCACACTTAAAGCCAGGCAGCGTGCGTGTTGTAACCGGAGATCGCGTACGTCGGGGTGACTTATTGGGGCAGATTGGAAATTCGGGCGACGCTCGTTGGCCTCACTTACATTTTCAAGTTGCCACCACCCCGGACATTCTCGCCAGCGAGGGAGTGCCTTTTCTTATTGACAGCTATCGTGCGAGGGATGAGGATGGAGCGTGGCAAATCCGAAATCGTGAGTATCCTTTAGGTGATATCACGCTCGAGCTTGGGACTGAGGCATCCACGGCGGCTAAGTAGTACTTGTATGTCCGCCGAGTTCCGTCTAACTGGTCCTTAGGAGGCTTCTCGTCAACCCCGGACGCATGATGCTCTTGCCCTGGGCTTTCGGGCTACTGCCGGTAATGGTGTTGCTTTGATGTTGCCTGTTACCTGTCAGTACTACGCGGATTCAACGAGTGTCAGACTGCATTTCCTTAGACGGTCTTGTTGAGCCGATGGCGCTGACCCGAACCTGTGTATAAACCGCACCCGAAGACCTCTTTCATTCATCGGACTGTCCGGTATTCGGGGATCAGCCGCAATACCGTGTGGACGTCCAGCTAGTTAGTCAGGTTTTCTTTGGGGTGGTCTGACCTGTTATTACCGCTTCGCGCTGACGTAAATCAAAACGTGGTCGCTAAGCTGCGTTTGCAGCATAGGTTTGCTGGTGCATCGGATGCTTCAGGCAGGCGTGCGGGTCGTAATCGACCCCGTGCGCCAGCATGGCCCAGAGCTGACGGGCATGTTTGTTGGCGATCGCCACGATCACTTTGCCGAACGGCATTCGTCCGTCCAGCGATCGTATCCATGATTGTTCCGGCGTCGCCTTTTCGGTGGCGACCGCTTTGGCTCGCTGCAGGCTGCTGCGGGCACCCTGGATCAGCAGGGTGCGCAGGTACGCATCGCATCGGCGGTGATCGGGCCGATGCCGATGATCGCGCGAAGCCGGACACATCGCTCATCCTCCCGGGCGTGAGCCTCGATGCGTGCTTGGCAAGCGTTCAAGTGAACGCTCAGCTGCGCCCAGTGTTCCGCCAAATCACGCAGCAGTTGCTTGAGCTCAGCGGGCAATCCGCTCTTCGCATCCAGATCAGCCAACACACGACGTAAAGCCAAATCACTCTGGGCCACGATCACCCCGAATTCGGCAAGGACACCACGTATGCGATTGCCGATGGCGAGCGACTCGACTTTGTAGCCCTCGCGCACTCGATGCCAGGACAAGCGCACCTGCTGATCAATCGACTTGATCGGCACAAAGCGCATGTTGCCTTGCCGGGCTGCGGTGGCAATCGCCTCGGCATCGGCACGGTCGTTCTTGGTCCGGCGTCCTTTGCGAAAGGGTGTGACGAACTGGGCGGCTATGATGCGTGGTTGCAGTCCATACGACACGCAGCGCCGCCCCCAATAATGCGCGCCGCTGCACGCTTCCATGGCCACGATCGTGTCGGCTGGCAACTGGGCGAGCCATCGCCCAAATGGCTCACGGCGTAGATCCTGCCCGCGCAGGACATGGCCTGCACTATCCATCTCGCATATCGAAAACACGTGCTTCGCCAAGTCCACGCCAATCGATATAGTGCTCATGGAGACTTCCTCTTCTGTTGACGGTTGTGTCGCAACACCATCATGGCCCTCGAGGCCGAAAGGGGAGGAAGTCTCTTTTTACTCATTCAAGCCGAGCCCGCGAAGTCCCATTTCCAAGCAGAGTCGCGGTTCGATTTCCATCAGTATCCGGCTCACGCGTTGCGGGCCGGCTTAATTTCGGTGTTAGGTGTAGATGGAGGCTGTAATGCAATTTGCAGCAATCGACGTAGAAACCGCCAATGCTGATCTGGCAAGCATCTGTCAGATTGGTGTCGCCTTCTTTCGCGATGGTGCGCACGTGGACTCATGGTCAACCCTCGTTGACCCAGAAGACGAATTCGACGGCTTCAACGTCTCGATCCATGGAATTGACGAACGAGTGGTAAGGGGCGCGCCCAACTGGCCCGGTGTGGCGGAAACATTACGCCACCTTCTGGCAGGCTCGGTTGTCGCATGCCACACCCCATTTGATCGAGCTGCCACCAATCTTGCTTGTAGGAGGCATCGACTCGAACATTTTGATTGCCAATGGCTGGACACAGCAAGAGTCGTACGTCGCGCATGGCCAGACAGATTTGGATCAAAAGGTTACGGACTGAAGAATGTCGCAAAATTTCTCGGGATTGAGTTCAGGCACCATGATGCGCTAGAGGATGCCCGCGCAGCGGGTGAGATTCTCTGTAGAGCCAGTGCTCATACGGGCTTCGGTCTTGACGATTGGTTTGCCCGCATCCATCGCCCAATAGACCCGGCCTTGGATCAACCGATCGCTCGGGATGGAAACAGCGAGGGGCCGCTATTCGGCAATGTCGCAGTGTTTACTGGCTCGCTTGCCCTTCCTCGGCGTGAGGCAGCAGAGCTAGCAGCTCGCGCAGGATGTAGCGTTGGATCGTCGGTTACAAAAAAGACAACGCTTTTAATTGTTGGTGACCAAGACATTTCAAAACTTGGCGGAAAAACAAAGAGTTCTAAGCACCTCAAGGCGGAGGAACTGATCGCCCAAGGGTGCCAAATTCGCATCCTTCGCGAGTCTGACTTTCAGAGTATTGTTGTGGCTCAGGCAATTCGAGGCTGACAAGTCATTCAAGCCGAACCGAATATGTCCCTTTTCCAGGCAGAGTCGTGGTTGCTTTCCATCAGTTTCCGACCCCCGCGTTGCTGGTCGGCTTAATTCCGGTGATAGGCCCCTATGAAAGGATTCCCGACATGGATCGTCATCACACTCACGGCGATCTTGCTCTTCGGCGGCCTCGAGATCGCAGAGTTATTTTCACCGGATACGGATGAACTTCGAATCAGCGAGCTTTCAGCAGCACCACCAGAATTATTTCTAGGTGTTGGCATACCTGTCGTGATCCTTGAGGCACTCTTCTGGACGGTATGTTTCGTTGAGTTGGGCGCCAAGTACGCAAGGTCCGCCCTGCTGGGCGCCGCTTTGGGAGTTCTGGGGTACGGAGTTTTGTTTCACTGGTCTGAAGGACTCGTCTCGATCTTGGCGTCGAGCTGGATCGCCTTGGTTCTAAACGGCAGCTACGTTCTCCTGCTTCAGCGCTCTCGAACAGTGGCAATCCTCTCCACAGTTGCGCTTAAAATTGTTTTTCTCCTTTCTGTAGCGTTTACTATCTACGGGTAGAAGTGAATTCACCGACCAAGTGCCGCACGCGCCTAACTGGTCGTTTATGCCAAACCCCCGAAGTCCTATTTCCAAGCAGAGTCGCGGTTCGGTTGCCATCAGCGTCCGTCCCACCCGTCGCGGGTCCGCTTAATTCGGGTGTTAGACCGCAGGAGCCAGCATGGCCACGGACCGAGACTTCGTCGAGTACGTAACGGAACAAGTCGGCTTAGGTGATCGCCTGACTTCCAAGAAGATGTTTGGTGAGTACGCTCTCTATCTAGACGGAAAAGTCGTCGCCTTTGCGTGCGACAACAGTCTCTTCATTAAGCCATCGGCTGCGGCCACCGCGATCGCACCACGCTTGCCGCAACGTCCGCCGTATCCAGGCGCAAAGGACTATCCCGTTGCCGACGAGCTGCTGGACGACACTGATGCGCTCCGCCTACTCATCACAGACACCGCCGCGCTCATGCCATTGCCGAAGCCTCCCAAGCCTCGAAAAACAACAGGCAGCAGGGTGCGCGCCACGCCTGCGGTCTAACAGTTCATGCAAGCCGAAGCGGTAGCTCCCTCGGTTCAGTGGACGTGCACCTCAGCAAGCTTCCCGGTGTGCTCGAGCAAAGCGTAGCCACTCCTGGCTTCGCCTGCGATGGTGAGAGCGTCACTCGTGAAGCATCTTGCCCCTTCAATGCCCCACAGACACTCAGCGATGCTGCTTTTTTCACCAACGATGAGGCTCTATGCCCCGGGCGCGCAGCTTTCTGGCTCTTTCGTGAGGGTTCGCGGCTCACCTGCCGTGCTTTTTTCCTCGATCGTGAGCCTCGAGCCTCGATGGACGGCGCTTTTTACGCCACCGATGACCCCTGAAAGCTCAGCAACGAGGGTTTTTTGCTCAACGTAGACTTGCTTCCTCTGCACGCGGACATTTCCCGATGATCAAACTGGTAGGCGGCGTCGAGGTTCAGCCCATCCACCGCGCCTCATGCCACTGCGGCGCGGTCGAGCTGGAGCTCGACCTCCCAGACGGGATCGTCGATCCCCGGCGCTGCGACTGCTCCATCTGCAGGCGCAAAGGCGCAATCGTCGCTTCGGTTCCCTTGGACGGGCTGCGCGTCACCAGGGGCTCGGAGCAGCTGACGCTCTACCAGTTCAACACCCATACGGCGAGGCACTACTTCTGCCGTATCTGCGGCATCTACACGCATCACCGGCGCCGGTCCGATCCGAGACAGTACGGCTACAACGTCGGCTGTCTGGAGGGCATCAACCCGTTTGATCTGCCCGGCGTGGAGACCGAAGATGGTGTCCACCATCCGGCAGATCGACTTGACTAGCGAAATCCCGCTCCCGACCACCCCCGCCCTCGACACACGTCGCCGACCGATTACCCGTGAAGACCTGATCGAGGCCGCATTGGCGATCCTGGGACCGAACCGGAGCGTCTCCACGCTGGGCTTGCGCGAGGTGGCACGCGAGGCGCAGATCGCGCCCAACAGTTTCTACCGGCACTTTCGCGATATCGACGAACTGGCCGTAGTACTCATCGAGCGGGCAGGCACGTCGTTGCGGGCCATCATCGGGCGGGCGCGCAACCGCGCCGACGCCAATGGCGGCGTGGTTCGCAGTTCGGTGGAGGCGTTTTTTGAGCAATTGCGCGCGGACGACAAGCTGTTGCACCTTCTTTTGCGCGAAGGTCTGGTGGGCTCGGATGCCTACAAGCAGGCGGTGGACCGGCAGTTGCGGTTCTTCGAGGAGGAACTGCGCCTGGACCTCATCCGCCTGTCCAAGCTCAACCGCGTCCCGATGCATGAGCCGGCGCTGGTCGCGCGCGCGATCACGCGTTTGGTGTTTGCCATTGGCGGCAGCGCGATGGACCTGCCGCCGGAGCGTTATCCGGAGCAGATCGATGAGCTCACCACGATGGTGCGGATGATCGTCAACGGCGCGCAGGGCACCAACCTGGCAGGCAAGTAGCGCTCACCGCAGCAGCTCGGCACGCTCGCGGCGAAGGCTGCGGATCCGGCGCAGCATCTGCCAGGTACGCACAGCCAGGTACGGCAGATACAGGACCGCGGAAACGATCAATCCGCCCTGCAACTTCTCCAGATGGATGTCCGGAATCAGCACCCACGCAAACGCCACTATCGCCAGTGCGATGGGCACGCCGGCCCAATGCGACGCCAGGATGAAACGGGCGCGGCCAAGCTCGGCATCGATCAGCCCCACCAGGCCGCTGTCGGGCGAGCCAAACAGGCGATAGCGCCGGCGCAGCAGAAGATAGAGCGCCTGGCATACCACCAGCAGGACCGCCGCGACCAGCAGCCAGGGGCGCATGCCGGGATCGTCCGTCCAGGCCAACCCGATAAAGGCAAGGGCAACCACCAGCGAGCCCAGTTCGCCAATCAAGCCGAGGCGGGTCCGGCGCGTGTGGCGATGCAGCCGCTGCTGCAGGATTGCCGGATCGCCGACGTCCATCGAATCCCATTGCGCCGCCAGCGCATCCCATTCCTGATTGCTCATTTCGCGGCCTCCAGAAGCGTGCGCAGATGCTGTCGCGCCCGCGACAGGCGTTGATCGACGGTATTGCCGGGCATGCCGAGGATGTCGGCGATCTCCCGATTGCTGAAGCCCTCCAGCACCAGCAGCACACACTCGCGCTGGCCGACCGGCAGGCCGCGCACCGCCTGCAGCAACTGCTGCCGGCGCTGCCATTGGCCCGCGTGCTCGTCCGGTCGCGGGTCGTGACTCTCAAAGCTGTCGTCGATGGCGTCACTGTCAAAGCGGTTGGAGCGCTTGCGCACGTGATCCAGTGCGGCGAACTGCGCGGTGCGCGCGACGAACGCCTTCAGCGGGCCGTCGCCGCGAAATGCAGGGAGCGCCTTCCAGATCGCCACCGACATTTCCTGGGCGAGGTCATCGCGCGCTGCGGTGGTTCGTGTGTAGCCCGAGGCGATGCGGAACAGCATCGGGCCGTGCTCGCGCAGGACCGCGTCGATGTCGGTCACGGGCCGGGCGCGGCTCACGTTGTCGGGTCCGGCCCGAGTGCTGCTGTTTGCGAGCTCCATGCCCACCTCGTTTGCATTCCCATATCCCTGTCAGACGTGGCCGTCGGGGAAAACCTGACACGTGCGCCGTGCGAGCGCAGCTGCGACAGCGTGATCAACCACGACGGTGGGGGTCGCACCCAAGAAAAAGCCCGCCGGGTGGCGGGCTTTCGGTCCAACGGTTAGAGGATATAGCGGCTCAAATCCGGATCCTTCACCAGCTCGCCCAGGTTGGCGTCGACGTAGTTGCGGTCGATGGTGATCGCCTGGCCATCGCGGTCGGGCGCCTCGTAGCTGAGCGTATCCAGCAACCGTTCGAGCACCGTATGCAGCCGGCGGGCGCCGATGTTTTCCTGGCGCTCGTTGACCAGCGCGGCGATCTCGGCGATGCGCTCGATGGCATCGTCGGCGAAGGTCAGGCTGACGCCTTCGGTCTTCATCAGCTCGACATACTGCAGTGTCAGCGCGGCCTTGGGTTCGGTCAGGATGCGGATGAAGTCGCCCTTGGTCAGCGCGGACAGCTCCACGCGAATCGGGAAGCGGCCCTGCAACTCGGGGATCAGGTCCGACGGCTTGGCCATGTGGAACGCGCCCGAGGCGATGAACAGGATGTGGTCGGTCTTCACCGAGCCGTACTTGGTGCTGACCGTCGAGCCCTCCACCAGCGGCAGCAGATCGCGCTGCACGCCCTCGCGGCTGACATCGCCCCCGCCGACGTTCTCGCCGCGCTTGGCGACCTTGTCGATCTCGTCCAGGAACACGATGCCGTGCTGCTCGCAGGCCTCGATTGCGGCCTCGCGGACTTCTTCCTCGTTGACCAGCTTGCCGGCTTCTTCTTCGATCAGCAGCGGGCGGGCGGCCTTGATGGTCATGGTCTTGGTGTTGGTCTTGCTGCTGCCCAGCTGGGAGAACATCTGCCGCAACTGCTGGCCCATCTCCTCCATGCCTGGCGGCGCCATGATGTCCACGCCGCTGACGTTGACGGCGGTTTCGATATCGATCTGGCGCTCGTCCAGCTCGCCGTTGCGCAGCTGGCGGCGCAGCTTGATGCGGGTCTCGGACTCCTGCGCAGACGGCTCCTCGGCCGCCGCCTTGGGATCGAAGCCGATGCCGCCGCCCAGTCCCTTGGTGCGCCTGGGCAGCAGGGCATCAAGGATGCGGTCCTCGGCGCGCTCTTCGGCCTCGGTGCGGACCTTCTGCTTGGCCTGCTCGCGATACAGCTTGACCGCGGTATCGGCCAGGTCGCGGATGATCTGCTCCACGTCCTTGCCGACGTAGCCGACCTCGGTGAAGCGCGTCGCCTCGACCTTCACGAACGGCGCGTTGGCCAAGGTCGCCAAACGCCGCGCAATCTCGGTCTTGCCGACACCGGTCGGGCCGATCATCAGGATGTTCTTGGGCATGACCTCATTGCGCAGGTCGTCATCGAGCAGGCTGCGCCGCCAGCGGTTGCGCAGCGCGATGGCCACCGCGCGCTTGGCGTCCTGCTGGCCGATGATGTGGGTGTCGAGCGACTGCACGATCTCGCGCGGAGTCATCGTGGCGCTGGTGTGGTTGAACTTCATGCTTAGAGCTCCTCAACCACGACGTTGCGGTTGGTGTAGATGCACACGTCACCCGCGATGCCGATCGCTTCGGTGGCGATGGTGCGGGCGTCCAGATTGGTGTGGGCGTACAGCGCGCGGGCAGCGGACAGGGCGTACATGCCGCCCGAGCCGATGGCGATGATGCCGTCGTCGGGCTCGATGACGTCGCCGGTACCGCTGATGATCAGCGAGGTCTCCTTGTCGGCCACCGCGAGCAGCGCCTCGAGCTTTCCGAAGCGGCGCTCGGTGCGCCAGTCCTTGGCCATCTCGACGGCGGCCCGGGTCAGCTGGCCGTGTTTCTCCAGCTTGGCTTCGAAGACTTCAAACAGGGTGAACGCGTCGGCGGCGGCGCCGGCGAACCCGGCGATGACCTGTTCGTCGCGGCCGAGGCGGCGGATCTTGCGGGCGTTGGACTTCATCACCGTGTTGCCCAGGGTGACCTGGCCGTCACCGGCGATGGCGACGCGGCCGTTGCGGCGCACCGAGACGATGGTGGTGGCGTGGAAGACGGTGGGGTTCTGGCTGGGGTCCATGTGGGCCTCCGTGGTCGAACCCCTTTGATGGGGGTCGCGCGGCGCTGTTCAAGCGCTCTTGGCTGAACAGCGGGGCCGCCTGGCAAGCAAGAATCGCGAGAGGCGGCTGCCGAGTGCCGTTTCCAGTCGCTCCACGATATTCGCTTTGTGGAAACGGCACTCGACAGCCGCTCCCAGCAATTCAGGCGTCTTGGTGGAAAAACCCCGACTACCGCCGCCTTTGATTCCACGCCTCCGGAAGTCTGGTGGGCGGGGCGGGGGATCCGGTTCAACCAAGCGAATATCGTGGAGCGACTTGAACCGGGTCCCCCGCCCCGCCTCCTCGTGCTTTAAACCAACCGCCCGTCAATCTTTCGAAGACGGTTTCCGTTTGGCACGAGGGTGAGCCGCGTCGTACACCGTCGCCAGGTGCTGGAAGTCGAGGTGGGTGTAGATCTGCGTGGTGGCGATGTCGGCGTGGCCGAGCAGCTCCTGTACCCCGCGCAGGTCGCCGGAGGACTCCAGGATGTGGCTGGCGAAGCTGTGGCGGAGCATGTGCGGGTGCACGGCTTTCGACAGGCCCTGCCGCTGGGCCAGTTGGCGCAGGCGGTATTGCACCGCACGCGGGGTGATCGGGCCGTTGCGGCCGGGGAACACGGGACTGTCGTTGGCAGCGCCGGTGGAAGCACGCCACTCGGCCAAGGCGACGCGGGCGTAGGAACCCAGCGGCACGCTGCGTTGACGGCTGCCCTTGCCCAGCACAGTCACCAAACCGTCTTCGAGATCCAGGTCGCGCCAATGCAGGACGCAAAGCTCCGACAGACGCAGGCCGGAGGAATAGAACAGCTCCAGCAGCGCGCGGTCGCGCAGGCCCAGCGGCGCGTCGGTGGGGACCTCGACCAGCACCTTGACCTCGTCGGCGTCGAGGACCTGAGGGAGTTTGCGCGGCGCACGCGGGGCGCGGATTGCGGCGGCCGGGCTGGCGCTGATGCGGCCGTGGCGCAGCAGCCACGCATAGAAGCTGCGGCAGGCGGACAACCGGCGTTGCAGGCTCTTGGGCGCCAATCCGCGGCGGTGTTCGGCGGCGATGAAGCTGCGCAGCGAGTCGGCCTCCAGCCCGACCAGGTCGAGCGCCTGCGCGGCCGCCCACTGCGACAGCGTCGTCAGGTCGCGGCGGTAGGCATCCAGCGTATGGGCGGAGACTGCACGCTCGACCTGCAGGTGGTCGAGGAACGCGGCGACCGTGGGATCGAGCGGCGAGGCCGACCCGGGCGCGGTCGTCCCGGGATCAGCGGGCATAA
>NZ_JXSS01000002.1 GCF_000855665.1 Lysobacter sp. A03 | reverse complement strand
GGCCCCAACCGTCGGCTCCCCCCCACCCCGCCGGGGGGGGGGGGGACAGGGGGGGGGGGGCGGCGGGCCGGGCGAGGGAAACCCCCACAAGGCCCCCCCCCGGCGGCCGCCCCCGCCAGGATCGCCACCAAGCCGGGACTCCCATCGCCAGGGTCGCCAGCAGCAGCCAGAGAGGTGCCAGCAAGGGCAGCCACATGGCCAGCGAGACACCCGCGAGCAGTCCGCCTGCCACGGGCACGCCAAGTGGACGCGAGTGCACTCGCTGGGGGGCCAGGCTATCGTGGCCGGTGGCCGAGGCGCCAACGCCGGCCGGCGGGGCGCGGTCAATCGTGGGAATGGACGGCGGCGTCCTTGCCGCATTGCTCATGGCGTACTTCCATGTCGTGGGATTGTCGCTGGGGCGCCGCTTGAACGCGCCGGCCCGGAGTGCCTACATGTCGCTTACCACCAGTTCCCGCAGCCGGCCCTGGTGCAGTTCCAGCACGCGGTCCAGCCGGCTCGCCAAACGCCGGTCATGGGTTACCAGGACAAGGCTCGTGCGGTGCTCCCGGTTGAGCTCGAGCATCTGGTCGAATACGTGCGCCGCGGTTTTCTCGTCGAGATTGCCCGTCGGCTCATCACCCAAGACGCACGCAGGACGATTGACCAGTGCGCGCGCCACCGCCGCGCGCTGGCGCTCACCGCCAGAGAGCTCGCCCGGCTTGTGCTCCAGGCGGTGCCCCAAACCAACCGACTCCAGCAGGTCACGCGCCCGATCGCGCGCCGTGGCCACTTTCTCGCCGCCCAGCAGCACCGGCAACATCACGTTCTCCAGCGCGGTGAACTCCGGCAGCAGGTGGTGAAACTGGTAGACAAACCCCAGCGCCCGGTTGCGCAATTGCCCACGCGCCGTATCTGACAGCGCGCTCATCCAGTGCCCGTCGACATAGACATCGCCGGCGGTCGGCGTGTCCAGCCCGCCGAGCAGGTGCAACAGGGTGCTCTTGCCTGCGCCGGACGCACCGACGATGGCGACGGTCTCGCCCTTGCGGACCTCCAGCTCCAGACCATCGAATACGGGCGTGCGCATCTTGCCCTCGGCATAGACCATGCCCAGGCCAGTGCACGCGAGTACCACGTCGTCCCCGGGTTGCCAGACAGGGTCATTCATAGCGCAGCGCCTCCGCGGGAGGGGTGCGCGCCGCACGCCACGCCGGGTAGATGGTGGCCAGGAACGCCATCACCAGCGCCACCGCGGTGATCGCGAGCACATCCTCTGGTTTGAGGTCGGTCGGCAGGCCGGTGATGTAATAGACGTCTTCGGGCAAGAGGCTGACGCCAAACACCCGCTCGATGGCAAACAGGATGTTTTCAAGGTTCAGGGTGAGCACGATGCCTCCAACCACGCCGAGGACCGTACCGATCACACCAATCAGGCTGCCCTGCACCATGAACACCTGCATCACCCCTTTGGGCGACAGACCGAAGGTGCGCATGATCGCGATATCCGCCTGCTTGTCGGTCACCAGCATCACTTGCGATGAGACAAGGTTGAAGGCACCCATGGCGATGATCAGCGATAGCAGGATCGCCATCAGTGTCTTCTCCATCTTCAGCGCGCGGAACATGTTCGCGTTGTCGGTGGTCCAGTCGCTGACCTGCATGCCGCCCAGCTTGGTCGCCAGATCACGCGCGACATCCCAAGCCTGGTTCATGTCGACCAGGCGCAGGCGCACTCCGGTGACGCCATCACCCAGACGCATCAGGCGCTGCATGTCGGACATACTGGTGAACGCCATGCTGCGGTCGTATTCGTTGTAACCGACCTCGAAGATACCGCTGACGGTGAAGCGCTTTACCCGCGGCATCGCCCCCACCGGCGTACTGTTGAACTCGGCGATCGTCATGACCACCTTGTCGCCAACGCCGACTCCCAGCCAGGCGGCCAACTCGCGGCCCAGTACGATGTTGAACTCGCCCGGCTCCAGCGATTCCAGCGTGCCGGCCATCATCTTGTCGCCCAGCACCGACACAGTGCGCTCGTCCGCGGGTACCACGCCGCGGACCATGGCCGGCTGCTGACGCGGGCCATTCAGCAGTGCTTCCTTTTCCACATACGGCGCAGCGCCGGCGACCCGCGGATCGGTCAGCGCCAGATCCACCGCTTGCTGCCAATGGTCCAGCGGTTCGCCGAAAGCGCTGACGGTGGCGTGCGCCGCCATCTGCAGCATGCGGTCACGGATCTCCTGCTGGAAACCGCTCATCACCGCCAGGGTGGTGATCAACGCCGCCACGCCCAGGGCGATGCCAAGGATGGATGCCAGGGAAATAAACGAGATGAAACCATTGCGGCGTTTGGCGCGAAGGTAGCGCAAGCCGATGGCGACTGGAATGGGTTTGAACATAGCCCGCTATGGTGCCACCGAACGGCGTCTGCGAGCAGGAGTTTGTGGCGGCAATGCCAGTCGCAGTTCACGCCGGCTGGCCGGGTCCAGAGTGTCGGGCCACCATGCCAGACGATGCAGGCAATGCTCGGAATCGCGCCAGCGCGCGAAGGTCAGTGGACCGCGCCAGAACACCCGGAAGTCCGCGACGGTATGCCCGTCGACCTTCACCACCTCGCCGTCCAGTTCGACTTCAAGCGCCGGCTTGGCCGCCTCTCGGCGTGATTCCCGAACGCCCCACGAAAGCGCGAGGACGGCGCCAGGCCAGGTCACCGCGCGGGGAAAGCCCGACAGCAGCAGCGACAGTGCCGCCAACACGCCCAACACTGGCAACCCTGCGATCAGCCGGGGCGATGGCCGCCACTCAAGGCGGCAACTGGCGGATGGCGCTGACCAGCGTTGCGAGTCCGGCATCCGGCGCGACCTCATGTCCCATGAACCAGTGCCAGAGCTTATCGTCCTCGCATTCCAGCAGGCGTAGGAAAACCGCCCGATCTCCTATCGATGCCCGCCGCCATTCGCGGTCGAGATAGCGGCCAAATAATTGGTCCAGCTCGCGCATGCCGCGCCGGCATTTCCAGCGCAGCCGGCGCAGCTCGACCTCGTCTTCCGGGCTCAGTTGCATGTGCTCTGCGCGGATCAGGTCCGGCGCGCCACCATCAGCTTCTTGATCTCGGCAATCGCACGTGCGGGGTTAAGCCCCTTGGGGCAGGTACGCGTGCAGTTGAGGATGGTGTGGCAGCGATACAGCTTGAACGGGTCTTCCAGATCATCCAGGCGCGCGCCGGTGTCTTCGTCGCGGCTGTCGACGATCCAGCGATAGGCCTGCAGCAGGACGGCCGGGCCGAGGTAGCGATCGCCGTTCCACCAGTGACTGGGGCAACCGGCGGTGCAGCACGCACACAGGATGCACTCGTAAAGGCCGTCGAGCTTCTTGCGGTCCGCCGGCGACTGCAGGCGCTCGCGATCACTCGGCTCCGGGCTCGCCGTCCGGATCCATGGCTTGATCGATGCATACTGGGCGTAGAAGTGTGTGAGGTCGGGGACCAGGTCCTTGACCACTTCCATCGCCGGCAGCGGGTAGATCGGCACGTCGCCACCGCTGCAATCCTCGATCGCCTTGGTGCACGCCAGCGTGTTGGTGCCGTCGATGTTCATCGCGCACGACCCGCAGATACCTTCTCGGCAGGAGCGGCGGAAGGTCAGGGTCGGGTCGATCTCGTTCTTGATCTTGATCAACGCGTCCAGAACCATCGGGCCGCAGCTGGCCATGTCCACCTCGTAGGTGTCCACGCGCGGGTTCTGGTCATCCTCGGGATTCCAGCGGTAGACGCGGAACGTACGCGGCTGCTGGGCCCCGGGCGTTTCGTAGTGCTTGCCCTTCTGGATCGTCGAGTTTTTGGGAAGGTTGAAATCGGCCATCGGTAGTTCCGCCCTGGAAGCCGGTCTCAGCCGGCACCGCAGACCGGTGTGCGGCCCGCGGGGTGATTGGTGAAAACGTCAGTAGACCCGCTTTGCAGGCGGGACCACGTCCACGTCGTCAGTCAGCGTGTACATGTGCACCGGCCGATAATCGATCTTCGTATTACCCGCATCGTCAACCCAGCACAGCGAGTGCTTGTGCCAGTTGGCGTCGTCGCGATCGGGGTAGTCGTCGCGCGCATGGGCGCCGCGTGATTCGGTGCGGTTTTCCGCGCAGACGATCGTCGACAGCGCCTGACCCAACAGGTTGGACAGCTCGAAGGTTTCGATCAGGTCTGAGTTCCAGATCAGCGAGCGGTCGCTGACCTTGACGTCCTCGAAGGACGCCCGGATCTCGCGGATCCGGCCCACGCCCTCGGCCAGTGTTTCCTCGGTGCGGAACACCGCGGCGTCCGCCTGCATCGCCCGCTGCATCTGGTCGCGGATGACCGCGGTCGGCGTGCCGCCATTGGCGTTGCGGAGCTTGTCCAGGTGCGCCAGCGATGCGTCGCACGCATCGGCGGGCAGGTCCGGATGGCTCGCGCCCGGCGTCAGGGTCTCGGCACAGCGGTTGGCCACCGCGCGCCCGAACACCACCAGGTCAAGCAGCGAATTGGAACCGAGCCGGTTGGCACCGTGCACGGACACGCAGGCCGCCTCGCCAATAGCGTACAGGCCGGGAACCACCGCATCGGGATCGCCGTTCTTCAACTGCACGACTTCGCCATGGTAGTTGGTCGGCACGCCGCCCATGTTGTAGTGCACGGTCGGGATGACCGGGATCGGCTGCTTTTCCACATCGACGTTGGCGAAGATGCGCGCCGACTCGGCGATGCCGGGCAGCTTCTCGTGGATCACTTCCGGGCCCAGGTGGGTCAGGTCGAGCAGCATGTGGTCCTTGTGCTCGCCTACGCCGCGGCCTTCGCGGATTTCCATGGTCATCGCGCGGCTGACCACGTCGCGCGAGGCCAGGTCCTTCGCCGATGGGGCATAGCGCTCCATGAAGCGCTCGCCGGCGGCGTTGCGCAGGATGCCGCCTTCGCCGCGGACGCCCTCGGTGATCAGGCAGCCGGCGCCGTAGATGCCGGTCGGGTGAAACTGCACGAACTCCATGTCCTGCAGCGCCAGTCCGGCCCGGAGCGCCATGCCGTTGCCGTCGCCGGTGCAGGTGTGCGCCGAGGTCGCCGAGAAGTACGCGCGTCCGTAACCGCCGGTTGCCAGCACCGTGCCCTGGGAACGGAACAGGTGCAGCGTGCCTTCGGCCATGTCCAGCGCGAGAACGCCACGGCAAACGCCATCGGCATCCATGATCAGGTCGAGCGCAAAGTACTCGATGAAGAACTCGGCGTGGTGCGCCAGCGACTGCTGGTACAGCGTGTGCAGGATCGCGTGGCCGGTGCGATCTGCGGCAGCGCAGGTGCGCTGGGCGGGCGGTCCCTCACCGTACTTGGTGGTCATGCCGCCGAAAGGACGCTGGTAGATCTTGCCCTCTGGTGTACGCGAGAACGGAACGCCCTGGTGCTCCAGTTCGATGATCGCCGGGATGGCCTCGCGGCACATGTACTCGATGGCGTCCTGGTCGCCCAGCCAGTCCGAGCCCTTCACCGTGTCGTAGAAATGGTAGCGCCAGTCGTCCTCACCCATGTTGCCCAGCGCCGCGGCGACGCCACCCTGCGCGGCCACGGTGTGGGAGCGGGTCGGGAAGACCTTGGTGATGCACGCCGTCTTCAGGCCCTTCTGGGCCAGACCGAAGGTCGCACGCAGCCCGGCGCCGCCGGCACCGACCACGACCATGTCGAATTTGTGTTCCTGGATCTTGTAAGCCGGCACGATCAGCCCCCGAACGCGATGCGAATGACCGCGAACACGCTGGCAAGTGCCGCGAGTACGCAGATAAAGATGATGGCCAGCTGTACGGTGACCTGCAGCCAGCCGGTGTGCACGTAGTCCTCGGACACCACCTGCAGACCGAGCTTGGCGTGCCAGAACGAGGCGATCAGGAATGCGATCAGCAGCAGCGCATTGAACGGCGATGCGACCGTGGCGTGGACGCTACTGTAATCGGCCCCCACCAGCGACAGCAGCAGGTAGACCACGTAAAGCGACAGGAACACAAGTGCGATGGCGGTCACGCGCTGGACGATGAAGTGCCCGGTGCCTTCCTTCGCCGAACCCAGGCCGCGGGCCCGCTTGAGCGGATTTCGCAGGTCACCCTGCAGGTCGTTGCTGTTCATGCGCCACCCCATTGCTGCATGGCCGCGAACCACAGCAGCGCAGTGATCACCAGGCTGACAATGATCGTGGTCCAGCTGTTGCGGATGAAATCAGGAATGCGGAAGCCCCAGCCGGCGTCCTGAAGCACGTGGCGGATGCCGTTGGCAAGGTGATACGCAAACGCCCAGCTCCAACCGAACAGCACCACGAAACCGGGGATGGAGCGTGCGAACCCGCTGAAATCCGCCCACTGCGCGGGGCCTGCTGCAAGCGCCCACAGCCCCCAGACAAACAGCAGGCTGCCGGCAACCAGCACGATACCGGTGGCGCGATGGAGGATCGAGGTAACCATCTGGACCTGCCAGCGGTAGACCTGGATGTGCGGTGATATGGGACGTTGGCGACTGGCCATGGCAACGGCGCTCTCTGGGCTGGGCGGCGGGGCCGCGTGGCAGGATTCGGTAGGTGACTGGACGTCAGGCGACGTCAGAAATCGATGCAGCGGCCATTCTTCTCCCAATCGCCATACCGGGTCGGGTCCAGGCCTTCACGGCCGCCGTACTCGGGAATCTGGGAAGGCTGGTCCGGCTTGTCCACCTCGGGGTCCGCGGGCACCTGGGTGGTCGCGGCAGAATCGGTCTCGGAGGTGGTTTGGCCTATCATCACTGGGTCCTAGCTTAGTTGCCGCCCCCATGTCTGACAAGTCACCCGCCACTGTTGACCCGCTGATCGCGTTGCCTGACCAGGCCGTAATCACCCTCCATGGCCGCGATGCGATCGCATTTTCCCAGGCTCAATTCATGAACGACGTCGGCGCCCTCGCCGACGGTGAGTGGCACTGGAGCGGCTGGCTGACCCCGAAGGGTCGGGTGATCACGCTGTTCGCGTTGTTGCGCAGGGACCCGGAGACACTCTGGTTGGTGCTGCCCGATGGCGGTGCCGAAGCGATCGTGCAGCGTCTGCGCGGCTATCTGTTCCGCAGCAAGGTCAGAATCGGTATCGATGAAGGTCGCAAGGTGGGCGGCCGTTTTGCCGAGGCGTCGCGTGCCCGGGGCAACGCCTTCGACGATGACGGCGGCAGCGTGGAACTGGATCTCGGCACGGGCGAGCACCCGCGCAGCCTGTTGATCAGAGGGGAGCTGGACGCGGCCGGGGACGATGACGCAGTGGCGCGCTGGCGCGTAGCCGACCTGCAGGACGGTTTGCCGCGGCTGGTCGACACGGAGCGCGAGCAGTGGACGCCGCAGCAGTTGTCACTGGAGCGACTGCAGGCCTTCAGCGTGAAAAAAGGCTGCTATCCCGGCCAGGAAATCGTCGCGCGCACGCATTTCCTCGGCAAGGCGAAGCGTGGCCTCGCCCTGTTGGCGTCGGGTTCACCGATCGCCGTCGGCAGCGACGTCACCGCCGACGGGAACTCTCTGGGCCGGGTGATGTCGGTCGCCAGCGCGTCAGATGAGCACGTAGCGCTGGCCGTGCTGCCGCTTGAGCGACCGCAGGCTGCTCTGCGGGTGGACGGCGCCGACGTGGTCGAGGCGCCGTTGCGGGGCGGTCTGGCCCGCTGACAAAGCCCGGTACCCAACTGCGAACTGCGTCACCCGTCTGCGTTGCAGCCCCGGCGAATCGGATGAGTGACGGGCGTCAGGCGCCTCCCGCCAGCCGGCCGGCGGCATCGACGATGTCCGCTTCGCCGGGGATGACCAGGAACGCCGCGCCGGCCAGCGGGGTGTAGGTGTCCACGCCCACGACCCGTTCGAACGGAATACCGCCCAGCCCGCCTTCGGCGAGCGCGGTGATGACCCCCTCGCCCACGCCCGCGCTTTGTCGACCTTCATCGACAATGATGATCCGCTGCGCACTGCGGGCCTGCTCGACGATCCAGGCGTCATTGAGCGGCACCAGCCAGCGCAGGTCCACCACCCGGGTCCGCCAACCGTGCGCCTCTCGGATGCTGCGGGCGGCGCGCAGGCTCATCGGCACGCCATTGCCGTAGGTGAAGACCACCAGGTCATCGTGCCCATCGGCGTCATCGGAGTTGCCGTCTTTGACGCTTTCAGGCAGGTACACCCGGCCTTCGCCGATCACCATCGCAGCGCCCGGAGCGGGGTATTCGGTCAGCCAGCCGCCATCGCCTGCTTCGTGCAGATCCTTGGTCATGTACAGCGCGATCGGCTCCAGGAACACACTGACCCGCCCGTCCACCTTGGCCAGCGCCGTCAGCGTCCGCAACATCGTCACCGCATCGTCGCCGCGCGACGGGCAGCCAACCACCAGGCCGGGGATATCGCGCAGCGCGGTGATCGAATTGTCGTTGTGGAAGTGCCCGCCGAAGCCACGCTGATAGCCCAGACCGGCGATGCGCACCACCATTGGATTGGCGTACTGGTTGTTGCTGAAAAACTGCAGGCTGGCCGCCTCGCCGCGGATCTGGTCGCAGGCGTTGTGGAAATACGCCAGGTACTGGATTTCCGGGATTGGCAGCATGCCGACATTCGCAAAGCCCTGTGCCATGCCCAGGATCATCGTCTCGTCGAGCAGCGTATTGAACACGCGACGCGGACCGAATGCCTTCTGCAGTCCTTTGGTGACCGTGTAGACGCCGCCCTTCTGGGCTACGTCCTCGCCAAACAGCAGTGCCTCGGGATACTTGGCGAACGTCTCGTGCAGGGCCTGGTTGATCTGGATCGCCATATGCCGGGGTGGCAGGTTCTCCGGCAGCTTTGCCTCGCCCCCAAAGACCTCCAGGCGACGTTCCTGATAGTCGGCGCGCTCGGCCTCGGCCATGACCTTGTCGGGAGAGTACGGAGCCAACGGCGCAATGACGTCGGCCAGCGCTTCCAGTTTGGGTCGGCGATCCGCTTCGGCCGCCGCTGCGAAACAGCGCTTGCGGGTGCGCTCATAAAGCTCCAGCACCTCATCCCTGGACATCAGTCCGGATTCCAGCGCGATCGCCGCCGAGCGCAGCAGCGGATCGGTCGCCTCAACTGCGCACAGTTCCTCCAGCGACCGCCACTCGATCTCGAAGTCGGTCCCTGCGTGGCCCATGATCCGCGTCGTGCGCAGGTGCAGGAAGGTGGGTCGGCGCGTTGTCCGGCAGTGCTCGACGGCGCGCTGCACATCGGCATAGCCGCTGGCCAGGTCCAGGCCGTCGGCGGCGAAGTAGTCCAGATCCGCGCGCCGGGAAAAATTGCGCGCGATCCAGCCCGATGGCGTCTTCACCGAGATGCCGATGCCGTTGTCCTCGCACACGAACAGCGCCGGCGCGGGCAGCTTCTGGTACGCGGTCCACGCAGCGGCATTGAAGGCGGTCTGCGCGGTGGCATGGTTACTGGACGCATCGCCGAAGGAACAGATGGTGATGCTGTCATCGGGAATCGGCAGCTGGTGCCCAAGGCGCCGACCGGCCTCGATCGCGATCGCCGTGCCGAGTGCCTTGGGCAGATGCGAGGCAATGGTTGAGGTCTGCGGGAGCACCCACAATGGCTTGCTGCCCCAGACCTTGTGGCGGCCGCCGCTGGCCGGGTCATCCTTGCTGGCGGCAAAGCTCAGCGCGGAATCCATCGCCGGATCCATCCCGGGCAACTTGCGGAAGCGCTCGGCCATGAAGCCGCCGCTGCGGTAGTGCAGGAAGGCGGGGTCGGTGTGCCGTGTGGCGCGGGCGACCATCGCGTTGCCCTCGTGCCCGGACGAACCGATCGTGTAGAAGACCTTGTTCTGCACCCGCAGCACCCGGGCCATGAGGTCCAGGTGTCGACTGACCAGTTGCGATTCGAACAACTCCAGGAAGCCCTTTGCATCCAGCGCGCTGCCCTCCAGCACCGGCGCATCGACGTCCGGAGCCGTACCGGCCCGCCCGTCCCAGGACTGGACGAATTCGGTGAAATTCACGTCGCAGATCTCGGCGCGGTTCAGACCCCGCATGCGCGCGGGGATAGAGGTGGGGCTCGACATCATCAGGACTCCGCCTCTGCCGGTGGGCGCGAGGCTTCAATAGGAAAGGCTTGGCGTATAAGGCGGTTGGGACCGCGGCGGCGCGGGAATCGCTATCAGAACGCGTTGATCCCCGTCAGCTCCCGGCCGACCACCAGCTGGTGGATGGTCTCGGTGCCCTCGTAGGTGATCACCGACTCCAGGTTCATGGCGTGGCGGATCGCGCAATGCTCGGTGGTGATGCCGGCGCCGCCCAGCAGGTCGCGGCACTGGCGGGCGATGTCGATCGCCATCCGGCAGTTGTTCCACTTGGCCAGACTCACCTGGGTCGGGGCCATGGTGCCGGCGTCCTTCAGGCGGCCCAGCTGGACCACCATCAGCTGCGCCATGGTGATGCGACGCGCCATGTCGGCCATCTTCAGCTGGGCGCTCTGGGTCGCCGCCACCGGGCGGTCAAACAGGATGCGTTCCTTGGTGTAGCCCAGCACTTCGTCCAGGCAGGCGATCGCCGCGCCGATCGGGCCCCAGGTGATGCCGTAGCGGGCCTGGGTCAGGCAGCCCAGCGGGCCCCTCAGACCCTTCACGTTGGGCAGGCGGTTGGCTTCGGGCACGCGCACGTTATCGAAGAACAGGCCGCTGGTGACCGAGGCGCGCAGGCTCATCTTGTGCTTGATCTCCTGGGCGGCAAAGCCCTTCATGCCCTTCTCGACCACGAAGCCCTGGATGCCGTCATCGGTCTGCGCCCAGACGATCGCGATGTCGGCCAGGTTGCCGTTGGTGATCCACATCTTGCTGCCGTTGAGGACCCAGTCGCCGCCGTCCTTGCGGGCGTTGGTCTTCATGTTGGCCGGATCGGAGCCGCCGTGGGGCTCGGTCAGGCCGAAGCAGCCGATGGTCTCGCCGCGCGACATCGAGGGCAGCCAGCGCTGCTTCTGCTCCTCGGTGCCGTAGGCGAAGATCGGGTACATGCACAGCGAGGACTGCACCGAGACGAAGCTGCGGATGCCGCTGTCGCCGCGCTCCAGCTCCTGGCAGATCAGGCCGTAGGACACCGAGTTCAGGCCGCCGCCGCCGTACTCCTCGGGCAAGGACGAACCCAGCAGGCCAAGCTCGGCGATCTCGCTGACCAGCTCGCGCGGGAAGCGGCCTTCATCGAAGGCAGCGCCGATGATCGGCAGCACGCGCTCGTCGGTGAAACGCGCCACCGTGTCCTGCACGGCGCGCTCCTCCTCGGTCAGCAGGGAACGGGTGTCGTACAGGTCGTAGGGATTGAGGGACATGGCGGACTCGTGCGCGAAAACGACCATTGTAAGCAGCGAGCCCGATTCAGCGCACGTCTCACACAACCGGCAAAACGCGAGGGGGCCGGAATTTCCGGCCCCCTCGATAGGTCATCCGCTGTGGCAACAACGATCAGCCACGCGGTGTGCCGGCCACGGAAGCGGTCTGCACCACGACTTCCCCGTCGATCACCGGCAGGCGATCACCGGGACGATCGTTCATCCGCACGGTGCGCTCCTGACCTTCGAAGCGGTAGGTGACGTCGTAGCCCACCACCTCGTCCCGGCTGCCAAGCGAGATGCGATCGCCCGGCTTGCTGCCCATGCGCTTGCTGCCGGTCGTGCCATCCGGGTTGCGGAAGGACACGTCATACCCCACCACGCGGCTGGACTGGGAGGTGTCGGACACCGTGCGGCACTGCCGGTCCACGCGCTCCACGACCCGCCCACCCACGTGGTTACGGTCGACCCGGTTACCAACAAAACCGCCTGCCACAGCGCCCGCCGCCGTGGCCGCCCTGCGCCCGCTGCCCTTGCCGACCTGGTTGCCGAGAACTCCGCCAATCACAGCGCCGGCGACCGTACCGCCGACATTGCCATCGCGTTCCGGCAGGCGCTCCTGCACGACAACGTCGTCACAGACCTGGCGCGGACTGGATACAGTGCTGGTTTCGCGCACCGGGTCGACCCCGGTAACGACCGCATACAGGTCTTCCTTCGCCGTCACTTCGTCGATATCGATCACATCCGCGTAATCCAGACGCGCCATCGGCGCCTGATCCAGCATGGCGATGGACCCGTCGGCGCGGGAATCGCCGGCAAAGGAAGCCATGCCCGTTTGCCCGGCGACAGGGGAGAAAATGGAGGCCTCGACATCGTGGCTCGCCGGCCGGTCGAACGAATTGTAGGCGGCAACCGCAACGCCGCCGACCATCAGCGCAGCTACTGCAACGGCAAGCATGTTCTTGTTCATCTCTCCACCTCATCCGTGCGGGAACCGCCCGCGCTATCGACTGCGTCCATTCGACCATCACCGGGCTGAACGGATCCGCACTTTGCGTCACATAGTGCCAAAACGCGTCTGCACGCTCACAACATCGCAATTGCGATACTGATGACAGACGCTTCCGGATCATCGAGGAAATCCATGGCCAACCCCCTTCTTTCGCCGTTCATGGGCTGGGCGCGGAAGCTCCGCTTCCCGACCCTGTTCAAGATCACCGCTGCGCTGTTCGTGCTTTCGGTACTGATCCCCGATCCCATTCCGTTCGTCGACGAGATCCTGCTGGGACTGGGCACCCTGATGTTTGCGCAGTGGAAACAGCGCGGACAGGTGATCGACGCACCGCCGAAGGCCCGGCGTTGATCCAGGCAGGTCGGTAGACATCCTGTGCTCGTAGACACGCATTGCCACCTTGACGCCCCGGAGTTCGATGATGACCGCACGGAAGTGATCGAGCGCGCCCGTACGGCCGGCGTCACCCGGCAAGTGGTCCCGGCGACGATCGCCGCTGGCTGGCCGGGATTGCGCGACGTCTGTGCCTCCGGCGACGGGCTGCACGCCGCCTACGGACTGCACCCGATGTTCCTTGACGCGCACCGGCGCGAACACATCGTCGAGCTGAAGCAGTGGATCGAGCGCGAAAAGCCTGTTGCCGTGGGGGAATGCGGCCTGGATTTCTACATTCCGGATCCGGACCGGGAGGAACAGGCCTGGTACTTCGATGCACAGCTCAAACTCGCCCGCGACTTCGATCTGCCGCTGATCGTCCACGCGCGCCGTTCGGTGGATCAGGTCATCGCCGCCATCCGCCGCATCGGCAATCTTCGCGGGGTCGTCCACAGCTTTCCCGGCAGCCAGCAGCAGGCCGATATCCTCTTGGAAAACGGCTTCATGCTCGGAATCGGTGGCCCAGTCACCTACGAGCGCGCAAAACGCCTGCGCAAGATCGTGGCAACGATGCCGCTGGAATGGCTGCTGCTGGAAACCGACGCACCCGACCAGCCCGACGCCGCTCATCGCGGCAAGCGCAACGAGCCGGCGCGTATTACCCGGGTACTGGAAACCATCGCCCAGCTGCGGGACATTTCCGCGGATGAGCTGGCGGCCGCCACCTCGTCCAATGCCGAGCGGCTGTTTGGTTTGCCGCCTGCGCGTCACACGGCCTGAAGCGCCACCTGATCGCCGCTCGTGCACAATCGGCTGAATCGATGGGGATGGGCATGCAATCAGTAGAGGGAAAAATCGTCCTGGTCACCGGCGCCGCGATGGGCATGGGCCGGCTGTACGCCGAGCGTGCGATCACCGAGGGGGCGAAGGCGGTGGTGCTGTGGGACCTGGACGGGCCGGCACTGGCGGCCACTCGGGACGCTATCGGCAAGCCGGGCACGCAGGTGCACGCCTACGTCGTCGACGTCGCCTCCTTGTCCGACATCACCACCGCCGCGTCGCGCGTGCGCAGTGAAGTCGGCAATCCTGACGTGGTCGTCAACAACGCCGGCATCGTGCGCAGCAAGCTGTTCTGGGAGCACGACCACACCCGCGACATTGCGGCGGTGATGGACATCAACGTGCTGGCCCTGATGCACATTGCCCGCGAGTTCCTGCCTGCGATGATCACCAATCCGAGTCCTGCGCGCATTTTGAACGTGGCCTCCGCCTCGGGGATGCTCTCGGTGCCGCAGATGAGCGTCTATGCCGGGTCCAAGTGGGCGGTGATCGGCTGGAGCGATTCCGTGCGCCTGGAACTCTTGCGCGCCGGACACGGCCACGTGCGCGTGACAACGCTGATCCCCAGCTATATCACCACCGGCATGTTCGCCGGTGCGCGGGCGCCGCTGCTGACGCCACTGATGGAACCTGAAGACGTCGTCGACCGTGCGTGGAAGGCGATGAAGCGAGGCAAGCCCCGGCTGATGATGCCCTGGTCGGTGTGGCTCAGTGGCGCCCTGCGGGGCGTACTGCCGCAGCCGTTGTGGGACGTGCTGGCTGACAGGGTGTTTCGGGTCTACTCATCGATGGACCATTTCACCGGGCGCGGGCCCAAACCCGGCGCATGAAAAAAGCGGGCCGAAGCCCGCTTTTTTACAATCAAATGATGGCGCCCTGGCGGATTACTCCGCCGGCGTACCCTCGCCTTCGTCCACGGCCTTCATCGACAGGCGGATGCGGCCCTGCTTGTCGACTTCCAGCACCTTCACCTTGACCATGTCGCCTTCCTTGAGCACGTCGCTGACCTTCTCGACACGGTCGTTGGAGATCTGCGACACGTGGACCAGACCGTCCTTCCCCGGGGAGATCGTCACGAACGCACCAAAGTCCATGATCTTGGCGACCTTGCCTTCGTAGATCCGGCCCGGCTCGACGTCGGAGGTGATCTGCTCGATCCGGTCCTTGGCAGCCTGGCCGGCGATCGCATTGACCGAGGCAATCGTGATCGTGCCGTCGTCCTGGATATCGATCTGGGTGCCGGTTTCCTTGGTGATGGCCTGGATCACAGAGCCGCCCTTGCCGATCACTTCACGGATCTTGTCGGGGTGGATCTTGATGGTGATCAGGCGCGGTGCGAACTCGCTCAGCTCGCCACGCGGGCTGGTCATCGCGTTAGCCATCTCGCCCAGGATATGCAGGCGACCTGCCTTGGCCTGCTGCAGCGCGGTCTTCATGATCTCCTCGGTGATGCCCTGGATCTTGATGTCCATCTGCAGGGCCGAGATGCCTTCGCTGGTACCGGCGACCTTGAAGTCCATGTCGCCCAGGTGATCTTCGTCGCCGAGGATGTCGGACAGCACGACGTAGTCGTTGCCTTCCTTGACCAGGCCCATCGCGATGCCCGCCACCGGTGCCTTGATCGGCACGCCGGCATCCATCAGCGCCAGCGAGCTGCCGCAGACCGACGCCATCGAGGAGGAACCGTTGGACTCGGTGATCTCCGAGACCACGCGGATGGTGTACGGGAAGGCTTCCATTGTCGGCATCACTGCCAGTACGCCGCGCTTGGCGAGGCGGCCGTGGCCGATCTCGCGACGCTTCGGACCCATCATCCGGCCCGCTTCGCCGACCGAGTAGGGAGGGAAGTTGTAGTGGAACAGGAAGTGGTCCTTGTACTCGCCGCCAACGGCATCGATGACCTGGCCATCGCGCGCGGTGCCCAGGGTGACCGCGACGATCGCCTGGGTCTCGCCACGGGTGAACAGCGCCGAGCCGTGCACACGCGGCAGGATGCTGACCTTGGAGCTGATCCCGCGCACTGCATCGGGGGCACGGCCATCGATACGCACCTTGGTGCTGAGCACGGTCCCACGCAGGGTGCTGTATTCCAGCTGCGAGAACTGCTTGGACACGTCGCCGCTGGTCCAGCCGTTGGTTTCCATCTGCTCGGCCATCGAGGCCAGCACGTCCTTCTTCAGGGCCGAGATGGCGTCCTTGCGCTCGAGCTTGTCGCTCACCGCAAACGCCTGTGTCAGACGATCACCCAGCGCGGACTTCAGCGCGGAGACGAGCGATTCGTCGGCGGCCGGCGCGGACCAGGTCCACTTGGGCTTGCCGGCTTCGGCAACCAACTCGTTGATGGCGTTGATCGCGACCTGCATCTGCTGGTGACCAAACATCACCGCGCCCAGCATGACGTCTTCGGACAGTACATCGGCTTCCGACTCGACCATCAGTACCGCGTCGGCAGTACCGGCCACGACCAGCTCAAGCTTGGATTCTTCCAGCTCGGACACCGTCGGGTTGAGCAGGTACTCGCCGTCCTTGTAGCCGACCTTGGCGGCTGCGATCGGGCCGTCAAACGGCGCACCCGACAGAGCCAGCGCGGCGGAGGCACCGATCAGGGCGGGAATGTCACCGTCGATCTCGGGGTTCAGCGACATCACCGTGGCGATGATCTGGACCTCGTTGCGGAAGCCATCGGGGAACAGCGGGCGGATCGGACGGTCGATCAGTCGGGAGATCAGCGTCTCCTTCTCGGTCTGGCGGCCTTCGCGCTTGAAGAAGCCACCGGGAATGCGGCCGCCGGCGTAGAACTTTTCCTGATAGTCGACGGTCAGGGGGAAGAAATCCTGGCCCTCGCGCGCGGTCTTGTTGGCAACCGCGCTGACCAGCAGCACGGTGTCTTCAACGCGGACGATTACTGCGCCGCCGGCCTGGCGGGCGATCTCACCGGTCTCCAGGGAGACCTGGTGTTTGCCGTACTGGAAGGTCTTGGTAATTTTTGACACGTTGAATTCCTATCGGTGCGGTTGCGGTCAGGCGTTGGCCGGGGGTTGCCCGGGCGGTCGCCGGCTGCGACCTGTTGCTGGTTCTACCACGGCCTTCCGACCGCGGAAACGCATCGCGGCGCCCGTAAGCGCCGCGATGGGAAAAGTTTAGCGACGAAGGCCGAGCTTCGCGATCAATGCCTTGTAACGAGCCACATCCTTGCGGTGCAGATAGTCAAGCAGGCTGCGACGGCGGTTCACCATCATCAGCAGGCCACGACGGCTGTGGTGGTCCTGTTTGTGCTCCTTGAAGTGGCCCTGGAGCATCTCGATGCGTGCGGTCAGCAGGGCGACCTGGACTTCCGGCGAGCCGGTGTCATTCTCGCCGCGCTTGTTCTCTTCAATGACTTTCTGGGTATCAATGGACATCTTGTTGCCTCGTAGACGCGCGACCCGCAGAACGCGCCCGGCACTGGAAAAAAGTGCCGGCGCACCACAATGGTCCGCCGCTGGATGGTAGGAAATTGTTGAAACGAAGGATGCCTGTCAAAGGCAAGGCGAATTGTAGCCTCCCGCCCAGGTGACAACAAGGCGCGGGGAAGGATTTCAGGGTTGCGGGGCGGTCGCCCAGGCGAACAGGCGCTGCGGATGGATCCAACCGGCATCGTCGATGCGCCCGATGCCGAGCACACGGCCGTCATGATCGTGGACCGCGACCGTGGTGCCTGCACCATCCTTCGGCTTCGCCTCAGGTTGCACCGCCTGCCCGTAGCCAAGGGTGCGGGCCTGGGCTTCGTCCAGGTCCACCCGGGTAAAGTCAGCCAGACCTGCCTCAACGGGCAGCAGTGCGGCATCCAGGACCGCCTCACCCTGCTTCGCGAGCGCCTCCAGCGCCTCCAGGGTAAACATCCGCGGTTGCCGGAAAGGATCGACCCAGGTGCGCCGAAGCTGTTCGACATGCGCACCGCAGCCCAACGACTCGCCCAGGTCACGCACCAGGCTGCGGACGTAGGTACCGGATCCGCACTCAACGCCAAGCTGAAGGCGCTCAGCGTCGCGCGCCAGCAGTTCCAGCGAATGCACGATGACCTTGCGCACCGGCGCCTCGATCGCTTCGCCCCGGCGGGCCTTGGCATAAAGGGGTTCGCCGCCCTGCTTGAGCGCGGAATAGATCGGGGCACGCTGCTGGATCTCGCCGCGCAGTGGTGTCAGCGCGGCCTGGATATCCGCATCGTCCAGTGGCGGGACGACGCGCTCACGCAGTGTTGCGCCGTCTGCATCATCGGTATCGGTGCTGATTCCCAGCACTGCGGTGGCCAGGTAGGCCTTGTCGGCGCCGAGCAGCAGCCCGGCGATCTTGGTCGCCTCGCCAAAGCAGATCGGCAACAAGCCTGTCGCGAGGGGGTCAAGGCTTCCGGTATGACCCGCCTTGCGCGCACGAAAGATGTGGCGGGCACGCTGCATCGCCTGGTTGGAACTCAGGCCCGCAGGCTTGTCCAGCAACAACCCGCCATCCCGGGATCGAAACCGGGTACGGGGACGTTTTCCCGCGGCGGCGGTCATTCCTGCGGATCGTCCCCGTCATCGGTGGCCAGCGGCGGGTTTTCACGCAGCAAGGTGTCGATGCGCTCGCCCCGGTCGACCGAGTCGTCGTAATGGAAATGCAGCTCGGGTACGTGGCGCAACTTCATCGCCCGACCCAGCTCGTAGCGCAGGGGCTTGACCAGTTCCCTCAGCCCGGCCATGGCTTCATCGGAGCGCTCGGCCTGCAACGCGGTGACGAAGACCTTGGCATGGGCAAGGTCACGGGTGACCTCGACATCGGACACACTCACCGAAGGCAGGCCGTGCTCGCGAACCGCCGCATGCACCAGGGTGCCCAGCTCACGTCGGAGCTGGGCGGAAACACGGTCGGAGCGATGAAAAGTCTTCATCGCATTACAGCGTGCGCTGGACTTCGATGCGCTCGAAGCACTCGATGACATCGCCGACCTGGACGTCGTTGTACTGCTTCACGCCGATGCCGCACTCGGTGTTGACGCGGACCTCGTCGACGTTCTCCTTGAAGCGGCGCAGGGATTCCAGCTCGCCTTCGAAGATGACCACGCTGTCGCGCAGGACGCGGATCGGCTTGGTCCGCTTGACCACGCCCTCCACCACCATGCAGCCGGCAACCGCGCCGAACTTGGAGCTGCGGAAGACATCGCGGACCTCGGCGTTGCCGATGATCTCCTCTCGGATCTCCACTCCCAGGATGCCGGAGGCGACCTGCTTCACCTGATCGATCACGTCATAGATGATCGAGAAGTAGCGCAGGTCCACGCCGTTGGTCTCGATGACCTTGCGCGCGGAGGCATCGGCGCGGACGTTGAAGCCGATGATGGTGGCCTTGGAGGTAGAGGCCAGCTGCGCGTCGGACTCGTTGATACCACCAACCCCGGAGCCGATCACATTGATGCGGATGTCGCTGGTGGACAACGCGGTCAGCGCCTCGGTCAGTGCCTGCACCGAACCCTGCACGTCCGCCTTGATGATCAAGGGCAGGCTGAGCTGATCACCCTGACCGATCTGCGCCATGATGTCTTCCATCCGGTTGCCGCTCTGGGCGACCAGACGCGATTCGCGGCGCTGCGCGTCACGCTGACCGGCAACATCCTTGGCCAGGCGCTCGTCCTCGACCACGACGAAATCGTCACCGGCATCGGGCACCCCGGACAGGCCCAGCACCTGTACCGGAATGGACGGCCCAGCGGAGTCGACCTGCTCACCTGCCTCGTTGAAGAGCGCCCGTACGCGGCCATATTGGACGCCGCAGACCAGGTAGTCGCCCTTCTTGAGCTCACCCTGCTGCACCAACACCGTAGCCACGGCGCCGCGGCCCTTGTCGAGCGCGGACTCGATGACGACGCCGCTGGCGCGGCCATCGGCGACCGCCGACAGCTCGAGGAACTCGGCCTGCAGCGTGATCGCGTCCAGCAGGCCATCGATGTTCTGTCCGGTCTTGGCCGATAGCTCGACAAACTGGGTGTCACCACCGAACTCTTCGGCGACCACCTCGTGCTCGAGCAGCTCATTCTTGACCCGCAGCGGGTCGGCTTCGGACTTGTCGACCTTGTTGATCGCCACGATCAACGGGACGCCGGCGGCCTTCGCGTGCTGCACCGCCTCGACCGTCTGCGGCTTGACGCCGTCGTCTGCGGCAACCACGAGCACGATGATGTCGGTCAGCTTGGCACCGCGCGAGCGCATCGACGAGAACGCCGCGTGGCCCGGGGTATCCAGGAAGCTGATGATGCCCTTGTCGGTTTCCACGTGGTACGCACCGATGTGCTGGGTGATTCCACCCGCTTCGCCGGTGGCGATCTTGGTGCGCCGGATGTAGTCCAGCAGCGAGGTCTTGCCGTGGTCGACGTGACCCATGATGGTCACGACCGGCGGACGCGACGTCTGCTCGCCGTCGGTGTTCTCGACGTGGGCCAGCAGGACGTTCTCCACGTCAGCGGCGTCGGCACGGACCACGTTGTGGCCCAGCTCCTCGGTCACCAGCGCAGCTGTGTCATGGTCGATGCTCTGGGTGATGGTGGCCATGACGCCCATCTTGAACAACGCCTTGACCACTTCGCCGCCCTTCAGCGACATCTTCTGCGCCAGATCGGCAACCGTGATGGTCTCGCCAATGGCGACGTCGCGCACGATCGGCGCGGTCGGCCGGGTGAAGCCCGTTCCGGTACGGCTCTGGTCGCTCTGACGGCGCGGCTTGGCGCGGCCACGGGTATTGGTCGAGCGGCGCGCGCGATCGGATGCACTCAGGTGCATCTGGCCGGCGAAGCGCTTGCCGCCGCGATCATCGTCACGGCCGGCCGGAGCGGCCGCACCACGACCCTTGCGGGGCGCTGCCGGCCGGTCATCGCCGCGTGCCGGCGGCTTGGGGTGTCCGTGGCCATGTGTTGGCGCCGGCTCCGGAATCTCATCTGGCGCAGCAACAACCGGCGCCGCTTCGGCCGCCTTGGCTTCTTCGATCTTGCGGCGCTCGGCTTCTTCGGCGTCGCGCTTGGCCTGCTCGGCCTCTTCAGCGCGGCGCTGATCGGCTTCGGCCAGTGCCTTCTGCTCGGCCAGGTTGCGCTGGCGCGACTCCTCCAGCTTGCGCAGGATCTCGGCGCGCTCATCGGTCGGATCCACCACGCCGGCATCGGGCCGGACCACGGTGACCTTCTTGCGCACGACGACGTCAACCGTCGACCGGCTCTTGCCACCACCGACGGTCAATTCCTGCCGGCGACTGCGGTTGAGGGTGATCTTTTTCGGGGCCTCGCCCTTGGCGTCCGCGGATTCCGGCTTGCCATGGGTGCGACGCAGGAACCCGAGCAATTTGACCTTCTCGGTACTGGTTACGGCCTGGTCCGGGCCACTGAACGGCATGCCGGCCTCGGCCAACTGCTCCAGCAACTTCTCGACCGGCGTATTCACCAGTTGGGCCAACTTGCGGATGGTGGTTTGCTGCGACATTCGGTTTCCGTGTCCTGTGGCACGGACCAGTGCCCGTGCGTGATGATGCATTGTAGCGGCTGGGTTGCTCGAACCCGGTCAAAAACCTCGCCGCTTTACTCGAACCAGTGTTTGCGTGCTTCCATGATCAATGCGGAGGCGCGTGCCTCGTCCAGGCCTTCCACGTCGGCAAGCTCGTCAGTGGCAAGGTCGGCCAGATCGTCCCTGGTAACGATGCCCCTCGCGGCGAGGACCAGCGCGAGATCTTCGTCCATGCCCTCCAGCGTAAGCAGGTCCTGGGAAGGCGCGCCGTCGTCCTCCACCGCCTCTTCGGCGGCGAGCGCGTCATCAAGCAGCGCATCGCGGGCGCGGGTTCGCAGTTCCTCGACAATGTCCTCGTCGAAGCCTTCGACCGCCAGCAACTCGCCGACCGGGACGTAGGCGATCTCCTCGACCGTGCTGAAGCCTTCCGCGACAAGGATCGATGCGATTTCCTCGTCGACCTCGAGCTTCTCCTGGAACAGCTGGCGGGCTGTGGACTGCTCCGCCTCCGACTTCTCGGTGACCTGATCCTGGGTCATCACGTTGAGCTGCCAGCCCGACAGGCGACTGGCAAGTCGCACGTTCTGCCCACCCTTGCCGATTGCCTGGGCCAGCCGGTCTTCGGCAACGGCCAGGTCCATGGAGTGCTTGTCCTCGTCGACAATGATCGACTGGACCTCGGCGGGCGCCATTGCGTTGATCACGAACTGGGCCGGATTGTCGGACCACAGCACGATATCCACGCGCTCGCCATTGAGCTCGTTGGTGACCGCCTGCACGCGTGAACCACGCATGCCGATGCAGGCACCGATCGGATCGGTACGGTTGTCGTGGGCGAGCACCGCGATCTTCGCGCGGTCGCCCGGATCGCGGGCACAGCCCATGATCGACACCAGGCCCTGACCGACCTCGGGAACCTCGAGCTTGAACAGTTCCATCATGAACTCGGGCGCGGCGCGGCTGATGAACAACTGCGGCCCGCGCGGCTCGCTGCGCACGTCGTAGAGGTAACCGCGCACACGGTCGCCGGCACGCAGGACATCGCGGGGAATGCCCTTGTCCTTGGTGATGATCGCCTCGGCGTTGCCGCCCAGGTCGACGTAGATGTTGCCGCGCTCGACCCGCTTTACGATACCGGTCACCAGCTCGCCGACGCGATCCTTCCAGGCATCAATCACCTGCGCGCGCTCGGCCTCGCGCACACGCTGCACGATGACCTGCTTGGCGGCCTGCGCTGCGATGCGCCCGAACTCCGGATTGTCGATCTGCTCGTCGATGTAGTCACCCACCTCGACGCCTTCGACCTCGTCAACGGCATCCATCAGGCGGATCTGGCGGTCGGGCGATTCCATGACGACGTCATCGGCGACCACTTCCATCCGCCGGAAGGTCTCGTAACTGCCGTCTTCCGGGTTGATCTTGACCCGGACCAGCACGTCTTCATCGAGGTAGCGCTTCTTCGCTGCGGACGCGAGCGCCGCCTCGATGGCATCGAGGATCACCGACTCCGGCACGCCCTTTTCATGGGCGACCGCGTCCACGACCAGCAACAGTTCCTTGCTCATCTCGTCACTCCGCCTCAGGCGGTTCGTCCGCCGCGGGCTTGTTGGTTGATTTTCCGGTTGGATTCTTTCGAGCACCCGGCTTCGCACCGGGCTTGCTTGGTGCCAGGCCCAGCGCGGCCCAGTCGGGAACCAGGCGCGCCTTGTCGATATTGTCTGCGGCGACCGCGAACTCGGCGCCATCCACGAGGAACGATACGCCCTCATCGTCGACCCGGGCTATCACGCCGGTGAGTCGGCGGCGTCCGTCGATCGGCAGTCGCAGGGTGACTTTGGCGGTCTCGCCGATGAACCGGGAGAACTGCTCCTGACTGAAAAGCGGCCGATCCAGTCCGGGCGATGACACCTCGAGGGTGTAGTTGCCGGAAATCGGGTCCTCCACGTCAAGCTGGGCGGAGACCTCGCGGCTCACCGCCTCGCAGTCCTCGATCGATACCGAGCGCGGCAGTTCGTCACCATTGCCAGTCTCAGCTGGATCAGCCTCGTCGGCCGGCACGTCGATGTACAGCCGCACCACCGCACCGCCCGGTGACGGGAGGTACTCGATGCCAAGCAACTCGACTCCCAACGAAGACACAGTGGGGGCGAGAAGGCGGCTGATTTCGGCGGCTTTGTCCGTCACGCGTGGCTGACTCCTGCGATGGCGAGTGGCACGTGGATATCTGCAAACCATTCCAGCAAAAACAACAAAGGACCCAATGGGCCCCTTGTCCAAACACCTGGATGTCGGTGCGACACGCGAGCAGAGCGTGTCACCAAGCCCAGGCTTCGACCCTTACGGAGCGGACTCCGTATGGAGGCCGGACCGTGGAACGCCGTTGACTTGGCGATCTGATCTGAAGCTGGTAGCGGGGGCAGGATTTGAACCTGCGACCTTCGGGTTATGAGCCCGACGAGCTGCCAGACTGCTCCACCCCGCATCAGGCCGCCCATTATATCGGCGGACTTGAAACTTCGCAAGACCCCGCCAAGACCTCTGGGGATTTCCTGCCCGACGGACGATGTCCGCCGGTATTGCCCGAAGCCGTCTTACCGTCTTCGCACCCTCTCGGGCCGGGAATCATAACCGCTCGCCACCAAAATGGGAACAACAATCGTTATGCGATCCACATCTTCAGGGTCGAACGCCGCGCGCAAGGCACGTTGCGTGAACTCAGATACCGAAGGAACGCTGGCACCACTCCATCACCGGGCTCCAGGCCAGGCCTAGTGCAAGCAGGATCATCGCGTTCACGCCGAATACGATCCGCAGCGGCCGGTTACTGGACGGAGGATGCACGGGACCCACCGCCTCGTCGAAGTACATGACCTTGACCACGCGCAGGTAGTAGAACGCGCCGATCACCGCGAAAACAATGCCGACGATCGCCAGCCAGAGCATGTCGCCCTGCACTGCCGCCTGAAGAACGGCCAGCTTGGCCCAGAAGCCGATGAAGGGAGGCACGCCGGCGAGGGAGAACATTACCAGCAGGATCATCCCCGCCATCCACGGACTGCGCGAGTTCAGACCGCGGTAATCGATGATCTCGTCCGCTTCGAACCCGCGCCTGGACATCACCACGATCGCGCCGAAGGCCGCGGCCGCCATGAGCGCGTAGCTGATGGCATAGAACATCGCCGCCGCATAACCGCCGGGCGTGGCAGCCGCGAAGCCGATCAGCAGGAAGCCGACGTGGGAAATGGTCGAGTAAGCCAGCATCCGCTTCAGGTTGAGCTGCATCAGCGCACCGAAGTTACCGATCGCCAGTGACAGGACGGCCAGAACGCCCAACATGATCCGCCAATGGTCATCCAGCGGTCCCAGGCCCTGCTCCAGCATGCGATAGGTCAGACCAAAGGCCGCCAGCTTGGGCGCCGAGCCGATGAACAGGCTGATCGGGGTGGGCGCGCCGTGGTACACGTCAGGCAGCCACATGTGGAACGGAGCGGCGCCGAACTTGAAGGCGATGCCCGCGACGACGAAAACGAGTCCAGTCGCCAGCAGTGTCGGCGACTCGGTCACCTGCGCAGCCATCGCGACCGCGTGGATGTCCAGCACGCCGGTTGCGCCATAGATCAGCGACAGCCCGTAAAGCAGCAAGCCGGATGCCAGCGACCCAAGCACGAAGTACTTGATCCCCGCCTCGGACGCCATCGAGTTGTCCCGGTCGATGGCCACCAGCGCGTAGGAGCACAGCGCGAGCATCTCCAGACCGATGTAGATCATCACCAGGTTGCCGGCCGACACCAGCAGCATCATGCCCAGCGTCGCAAACAGCATCAGCACCGACATCTCGCCCTTGTAGATGCCCCGCTCGCGCATGAACGGCCACAGGTAGACCATCGACAACGCCGACGCCAGGGCAATGCCGATCTTCAGCACATCGGCCAGAGTGTCGCGCACGAACATGCCGTCGAACACGATCCCGTGCTCTCCAACGCCTGTGGCCAGCATCGCCGCCACAGCCAGCAACAGGACCATCGACAGGACATGGATGACGGCGCGGCGGGTCTCGTCCAGGAACAGATCGAGCATCAGCAGCGCGAAGGCACCGCCGACCAGGACCAGCTCTGGCAACAGCGGCATCAATTCGGCGGCGGAACGTACGTGGATCATTGGCTATCTCGAAATTGGTCAGGCGCAGGTGGCGCGATTGGCCGACTGGACTGGTTACAGCTTGGAGGCGGCGATCTGCATCGCCAGGTTGGCGATGCTGGGTTCCATCATGTCGGTCAACGGCTTCGGCCATACGCCGAGCAGCAAGGTGCAGACGGCGAACACACCCAACACGAAATACTCGCGCCCGTTGAGGTCCTTCATCGCCGCAACCTTGTCATTGGCCACCGGACCCCACAGCACGCGCTTGACCAGCCACAGGCTGTAACCGGCACTGATGATCAGGTTCAATGCAACCAACAGCGCGATCAGCGGACTCTTCTGGAAGCTGGCCAGAATGACCATGAATTCGCCGACGAACGCCGAGGTCCCCGGAAGACCGGAGTTGGCCATTGCGAACAGCACGTAGAAGAACGCGAACACGGGCATCAGGTTGGCCACACCGCCGTAATCGGCGATCCGGCGCGTGTGCAGCCGGTCGTAGAGCACGCCGATGCTGATGAACAACGCAGCGGAGATGAAGCCATGGCTGACCATCTGCACCATCGCGCCCTGCAGGCCAAGACGCGCTGCATCGACATTGCCGAAATCACGTACCAGGCCGAAAGCAAGGAACGTACCCAGGGTCACGAACCCCATATGGGCGACCGACGAGTAGGCGATCAGACGCTTCATGTCCGACTGCACCAGCGCGACCATCCCGACGTAGACGATCGCAATCAGGCTCAGGGCGATCAGCAGCCACGCCCACTCGGCGCCCGCATCGGGCACGATCGGCAGCGCGAAGCGCAGGAAACCGTAGCCACCGATCTTCAGCATGATCGCAGCCAGGATCACCGAACCTGCGGTCGGCGCTTCCACGTGCGCGTCCGGCAACCAGGTATGCACCGGGAACATCGGGATCTTGATCGCGAAGCCGAGCAGGAAGCCGAAGAATATCCAGGTCTGCTCAGTGGCCGTCAGCGAGAGTTGCACCATGTCGGCGATCTGCCAGCTGCCACCCTTCATGTACAGGTAGATCAGGGCGATCAACATGAACACCGACCCGAGGAAGGTGTAGATGAAGAACTTCAGCGCGGCGTACACCCGGCGAGGGCCGCCCCAGACGCCGATGATGATGAACATCGGGATCAGCATGCACTCGAAAAACACGTAGAACAGCATCGAGTCGAGCGCGCAGAAGATGCCGATCATCAGTCCTTCCAGGATCAGGAAGGAGGCGTAGTACTGGCTGACGCGCTTGTCCACGCCCCACGCACCGATCAGGACGAGTACCGAGGTCAGTGCAGTCAGGCCGATCAGCGGGACCGAGAAACCGTCAACGCCGAAGTGGTAGCGGATGTCGAACGCGGGGATCCACGGCTTGTCCTCGACGAACTGCATCGCAGCCGTACTGAAGTCGAAACCGGTGAACAGCAGGATGCTCAGCGCAAACGTGGCGGCAGCCACAGCCGTGGCGAACCAGCGGGCAGCATTGGCCCGCTCGTTACCAAGGGCGAGGGTAAGCAGGCCACCGATGATCGGCAGCCAAACAAGCAGGCTCAGCAAGGGAAGCGCGCTCTGGAAGGGCTCAGGGGTCACGTCGCGGTCCTTGTCAGATCAGGTTACGGATGAGCGCGGCCAGCATCACGATCAGGCCGATAATCATCACAAAGGCGTAGTGGTACAGGTAGCCGGACTGGATCCGGCGGCTCAGGTTGGCGATCAGCTCGACCACCCGGACGCTGCCGTTTACGGCGACACCGTCGATCAGTTTGCTGTCAATCACACTGGATGCCTGGCCGATCTTCACGCTGCCGCCGGCGAGGCCCTTGATCCACAGCGTATCGAAGCCGTACTTCTCTTCGAGGATGCGAACCGGCACCGCAAACGCGGCGCGTGCCTTGCCGGGCAGTTCCGGCTTCCACACGTACATCACCGTAGCCAGCACGAATCCAGCAAAAGCCAGCAGGAACGTCGGCGCCGTCAGGCCGTGCAGCGCGAACTTCACCGGGCCATGCCAGACATCGGCGGCCAGCGCGGCGACCACGTCCCGTGTGGCATTGACATCGATGGAGCCCAGGAAGAACGGCAACTGATGCACATCGCCGCTCCAGTTGGTACCGAACAGCATCGGTCCGGCGGTGAAGAAGCCAATCAGCACCGACGGAATCGCCAGCAAAACCAGCGGTACGGTGACCGACAACGGCGACTCGTGCGGCTCGTGGACTTCGTGATCGGCGTGCGTCAGGCCTTCGCTGTCGACAGCGGGCCGGGCATCACGGAAGCGTTCCCTGCCGTGGAAGGTCAGATACAGCAGGCGGAAGCTGTAGAACGCCGTCACGAATGCACCCAGCAACACCGCCCAGTAGGCGTACTGGTTGACCCAGCTGCCACCGATCGTCGCGTGGTGCGCGGCTTCGATGATCGTGTCCTTGGAGTAGAAGCCGCTGAAGAACGGCGTACCCACCAACGCCAGGGTGCCGATCAGCATCGTCCAGTAGGTGACCGGCATGAACCGGCGCAGACCGCCCATCCGGCGCATGTCCTGCTCGTGGTGCATGCCGATGATCACCGAACCGGCGCCAAGGAACAGCAGCGCCTTGAAGAAAGCGTGGGTCATCAGGTGGAACACACCCGCGCTGTAGGCCGATACACCGAGGGCGACGGTCATGTAGCCCAGCTGCGACAGGGTCGAATACGCGATCACCCGTTTGATGTCGTTCTGCACGATACCGATCAGGCCGGTAAAGAACGCCGTTGTCGCACCGATGAACAGGATGAACTGGAGCGCGGTTCCGGACTCCTCGAACAGCGGCGACATCCGGGCGACCATGAAGATACCGGCGGTGACCATCGTCGCCGCGTGGATCAGTGCCGAGATCGGCGTCGGGCCTTCCATCGAGTCCGGCAACCAGACATGCAGCGGTATCTGTGCAGACTTGGCCATCGCGCCGATGAACAGGAAGATGCAGATCACCGTCGCGACCGACCACTCGTGCCCGGCGATAATCGCCACGGTTTCACCGGCCAGGCCGGGCGCGTTGGCAAACACGGTCGCGTAATCCAGCGACCCGAACCACCAGTTCACCGCGGCGATGCCGAGGATGAAGCCAAAGTCGCCGACCCGGTTGACCATGAACGCCTTGAAGTTGGCGAACACGGCGCTGGGACGCTTGAACCAGAAACCGATCAGCAGATAGGACACCAGGCCGACGCCTTCCCAGCCGAAGAACAACTGGAGGAAGTTGTTGCTCATTACCAGCATCAGCATGGCGAAGGTAAACAGGCTGATGTAGCTGAAGAAGCGGTGATAGCCATCGTCATCGGCCATGTAGCCGATGCTGTAGATATGCACCAGCAGCGACACGAACGTCACCACCACCATCATCATGGCGGTCAGCTTGTCGACCATGAAGCCGATGTGCGCTTCCAGTCCTCCCACCTTGAACCAGGTGTAGATGTTCTCGTTGAAAGGCGCCGCGCCCTGCCCCACCAGTTGCCACAGCACCCAGCCCGACAGCGCGCAGCTGATCGCCACACCCAGAATGGTGACACTGTGCGCACCGGCCCGGCCAATCCTGCGCCCGAAGAAGCCCGCGATGACCGTACCCACCAGCGGCGCGAGGACGATGGCCAGCAGCGCCGACTTGGAAACGACGAATTCCATACCCGACATCGGATCAGCCCTTCATCAAATCGATTTCGGCGACGTTGATCGTGCGCCTGTTGCGGAACAGCGTGACGAGGATCGCCAGGCCAATGGCGGCTTCAGCCGCAGCCACGGTCAGGATGAAGAACACGAACACCTGGCCGGACGGATCGCCGAACTCGCGCGAGAAACCCACGAAGTTGATATTGACGGCGAGCAGCATCAGCTCGATCGACATGATCAGGACGATGACGTTCTTGCGGTTGAGGAAGATGCCCGCCACCGAGATGCAGAACAGCACCGCACCCAATGCGAGGTAGTGGCCCAGGGCCAGGCTGGAGTCGACCATTTCCATTACGCGCCCTCCTCCGGGTTGACGTCGGGTGCAACCGCATCGCGCAGGCTTGCCGGCGTGGACGAATCCATCTTCACCATCCGCAGGCGATCGGCGACGCGCACCTTGACCTGGTCGCTGGGGTTCTGTTTCTTGCCACCCTCGCGGATCGGACGCAGGGTCAGCGTCACCGCCGCGATCACCGCCACCGTCAGGATCACGGCCGCGGTTTCAAACGGCAGCAGGAAGCGGGTGAACAGCTCGGTCGCGACCCACTCGGTATTGCCCACTCCAGCCGCCAACGCGGGGTCGGCCGGGAAGGGCTGCGCCATCTTGGCCCGGGCGCCAATGAGCATCAGCATCTCGATCAGCATTACAACCGCCACGACGAGCCCAACAGGCAGATAGCGCACGTAACCCTCGCGCATCCCGGCGATGTCGATGTCGAGCATCATCACCACGAACAGGAACAGCACCATTACCGCGCCGACGTAGATGACGACCAGCGCCACGCCAAGGAACTCTGCGCCGCCCACGATCCACACACAGGCGACCGAGAAAAAGGTGAGCACGAGCGACAGCGCGGAATGCACCGGGTTGCGCACGCTGATGACAGCCACCGCCGCCGCGGTGGCAGCGATGGAAAAGGCGATGAACGCGATGAAGACGAAATCCATGGGGTGCACTCAGCGGTAGGGCGCGTCGGAGGCGCGACGTTCGGCGATTTCAGCTTCGAGCCGGTCGCCAATTGCCAGCAACTGCGGCTTGGTGACGACGTTCTGTCCGCGCTGGTCGAAGTGGTATTCGTGGATATGGGTCTCGACAATCGAGTCCACCGGGCACGACTCCTCGCAGAAGCCGCAGTAGATGCACTTGAACAGATCGATCTCATAACGCGTCGTACGACGGGTACCGTCCTCGCGTCGTTCCGAGTCAATGGTGATCGCCAGCGCCGGACAAACCGCCTCGCACAATTTACAGGCGATGCAGCGCTCTTCGCCGTTCGGATAACGGCGCAGCGCGTGGATGCCGCGGAAGCGGACCGACTGCGGTGTCTTCTCCATCGGGTACATCAACGTGTACTTGGGCTTGAACGCGTATTTCAGCGTCAGGCCCATGCCTTTCAGCAACTCGATGAGGAGCAGGCTTTTGAAAAAGGAAACGATGCGATTCATGCCTCTACCTTATTGCCCCGGCTCAAACACGCCGAAATACGCCATGACCGCGACCACGGCGATCCAGACGATCGCCAGCGGAACGAACACCTTCCAGCCCAGACGCATGATCTGGTCGTAGCGGTAGCGCGGGAAGGAGGCGCGGAACCAGATGAAGCAACTGGCGAAGAAGAACACCTTGGCCATCAGCCACCACCAGCCGTCCACCGACAGCAGCGGGATGCCCATTCCCTGGAACGGGCTGAGCCAGCCGCCCAGGAAGAAGATCGGGACCAGGAAGCTGATCAGGATCATGTTGGCGTATTCGGCCAGGAAGAACAGCGCGAAGCCGGCGCCGGAGTACTCGACCAGATGGCCGCCGGTGATCTCCGACTCGCCTTCCACCATGTCGAATGGCAGGCGGTTGGTCTCGGCAACGCCGGACACGAAATAGATCACGAACAGCGGCAGCAACGGCAGCCAGAACCACTCAAACGGCCCCGCGTTGCCCGACTGCGCCATCACGATCTCGGTCAGGTTCAGGCTGCCCGCGGCCAGCATCACGCCGACCAGCGAGAAGCCCATGGCGATCTCGTAGGCCACCATCTGCGCGGCACCACGCATCGCACCCAGCAGGGCGTACTTGGAGTTGGTCGCCCAGCCCGCAAGGATCACGCCATACACCCCCAGCGACGTCATCGCCAGGATGTAGAGCAAACCCGCGTTGGCGTTGGATAGAACCACCTGGGCATCGAACGGGATTACCGCCCAGACCGCCAGCGCCGGTATCAGGGCCAGCAAGGGAGCGAGCCGGTAGAGGAACGGCGATGCAGCCGCGGGCTGCAGCATCTCCTTGAACAGCAGCTTGAAAACGTCGGCGAAGGTCTGCAGGAAGCCGCCAAAACCGACATACTTCGGCCCGACACGCACGTGCATCCAGCCGATCAACTTGCGCTCCCACAACACGTAGAAGGCGACGGCAAGGATCAACGGCACGCAGATCGCGACGATCATCAGCACCAGCCAGGTGATCGTGCCCACGGCACCGAACGACTCGAGCCAGGAGTGGAACGGGTCGATAACGCTGCTCATCATGCCGATGCCCTCCCGACCGTCACCCGACCGGACCCCAGCGGCGCCGTGGCGCCATGGCCGCTTTCGATCCAGACCGTGCCGCGCGCCACCATGTCGTTGGCGAACACCGGCAGTGCGGCCGTTCCGGCCGCAGAGCCGAACTTGCCCGTCGCGCCGTCCTCGATACCAAGCTCGCGCGCATCCTCGGGGTGCAGGCTGGCCTGCGGGCCGACGTTCAGAGGATGCACCTGGAGCGCGGCGGCGCGGCGCACCACGGCGTCGGAGCGGTAGATCGCCGTACCCAGCGCGACTTCCAATCCGTCGTGACTGATGATCGGCGCCTTGCCGGCCACCGGCGTTACATCGCGCTTGACCACGCTGGCGCGCAGGCCTGGCAGATCGGTGAAATCAAAGCCCGGCAACGCCAGGTCACCGGCGAGTGCACGCAGAACCCGCCAGCCTGGCTCGGCCTGGCCCGGCAGTTTGCCGCCGGCAACGGCAACCTGCTCGCGCCCTTCCAGATTGGTCAGGGTCGCGTCGATTTCCGGCAGCAGGCCGATCGGCAGGATGACGTCCGCCACCGCCAGGGTGGATTCGCAGGCGAAGTGACTGAACGCCACGACCGGCGCACCGGACAGCGCCTTCAGTGCGGTTGCGGTATCGGCAAAGTCGAGGCCCGGCTCGATGCCATAGAGGACATACGCGGCGCGCGGTTCGGCCAGCATCGCCATTGCGTCACGCGAGGTCGGCAAAACACCGTGATCGGCAAGGCCGACGGCGTTGGCACCCTGGGGGATGCGGCACACCTGGGCACTGGTCGAGGCGGCGAAGTCGGCGACGGCGCCACGGATGGCCGCGGCATGCGGGCCATTTTCCGCCAAGGCGCCAACGAACACGACAGCGTTCCGGGCGCCGGCAATGGCATCGCGCAGTCCGGCATCACCGAGCGCCGAAGCCATCTGCGACGGCGCCACGATTTGCTTGCCGGCCAAATCGAATGTCTGCTCGAAGTCGACCGGATTGATGACGTACACCTTTGCACCGCCCTGCCACGCCTTGCGCACACGCACGTTGACCAGCGGCAGCTCGTGGCGCAGGTTTGAGCCGACGATGACGATGGCGTCGGCGCTTTCGATGTCGGCTACGCGGGTGGAGAAAACCTCCGCCACGGCGGAATCCGACAGGTCAGCCTGGCTGAGGCGGTGGTCTATATTGCCGGTCCCCAGCGCTTCGGCAAGGCGGGCGAGCAGCGCGCCCTCTTCGTTGGAAGTGGCCGGATTGACCAGCATGCCGAGATTGTCACCGGCATTGTCGCGAAGCACCCTGATGGCTTCGGCGAGCGCCTCTTCCCATGTTGCATCGCGCCACTGGCCGCCTTCCTTGAGCATCGGGGCGATTGCCCGATCGGAGGCATACAGGCCCTGGTGCGAATAGCGGTCACGATCGGACAGCCAGCACTCGTTGACCATGTCGTTATCGCGCGGCACGGTGCGCATGACCTCGCCCCGGCGAACGTGCAGGAACAGGTTGCTGCCCAGGGCATCGTGATAGCCCAACGACTCGCGGGCGACCATTTCCCAGGCGCGGGCACGGAACTGGAATGGCTTGTTGGTCAGCGCGCCCACCGGGCACACGTCGATCACGTTGCCCGACAGCTCGGTGGTGAGCGGCTTGCCGTCGTAGGTCCCGACCTGCAGGTCCTCGCCGCGGTACATGCCGCCCAGCTCGTAAGTGCCGGCAATCTCCGCGGTAAAGCGGATGCAGCGGGTGCAGTGGATGCAACGGGTCATCTCGGTTGCCACCAGCGGACCGATGTCCTCGTCGGCCACCACGCGCTTGCGCTCGTTGAAGCGGCTGACCGAGCGCCCGTAACCCAGCGACAGGTCCTGCAACTCACACTCGCCGCCCTGGTCGCAGACCGGGCAGTCGAGGGGATGGTTGATCAGCAGGAACTCCATCACGTTGCGCTGCGACTTGAGCGCCTTCTCGCTGCGCGTGCTGACCTTCATGTTGTCCATGACCGGCGTCGCGCAGGCCGGCGCCGGCTTGCCCATCTTCTCCACGTCAACCAGGCACATGCGGCAGTTGGCCGCGATCGACAGCTTGTCGTGGTAGCAGAACCGCGGAATCGGAATGCCGATCTTGTCGGCGACCTGGATGATCATCGAACCCTTCGGCGCGAAGGTGGCCACGCCGTCGATCTCGATCGATACGTAGCCTTCCGGAACGACGGGTGCGTCTTCGGTGGGTTTGTCCGGAGTGGTGCTCATGCCGCTGTCTCCACAACCCGGCCGTCGCGCTGGTCATCGACCAGGAAACGCTTGTTCAAGATCGCGTACTCGAATTCATTCCAGTAATGGCGCAGGAAGCCCTGCACCGGCCAGGCCGCGGCCTCGCCAAAGGCACAGATGGTGTGGCCTTCGATCTGACCGGCCGATTCGCGCAGCACGTGCAGGTCCTCGACGGTCGCCCGCATGTCGACGACGCGGCTGATCATCCGGTACATCCAGCCGGTGCCCTCACGGCACGGGGTGCACTGGCCGCAGCTTTCCTGGTAGTAGAAACGGGAGATGCGCTGGCATGCGCGGACCATGCAGGTGGTCTCGTCCATCACGATCACCGCGCCCGAGCCCAGGCCGGAGCCGGCCTTCTGCAGCGCGTCGTAATCCATGGTCAGGCCCATCATGGTCTCGCCCGGCAGCACCGGCATCGAAGAACCCCCGGGGATCACGCCCTTGATCCGGTTGCCGTCGCGCACGCCACCGGCGATCTCCAGCAGCTCGGCGAACGGCGTGCCCAGGCGGACCTCGTAGTTGCCCGGCTTGTTGACGTGGCCGGAGACCGAGAACGCTTTCGCGCCACCGTTGTTGGGCTTGCCCAGGTTGAGGAACCAGTCGGCGCCGTTGCGCACGATTGCCGGTACCGAGGCGTAGGTCTCGGTGTTGTTGATCGTGGTCGGCTTGCCGAACAGGCCGAAGTTGGCCGGAAATGGTGGTTTGTACCGCGGCTGGCCCTTCTTGCCTTCCAGCGATTCCATCAGCGCGGTTTCCTCACCGCAGATGTAGGCGCCCGCGCCAAGCGCGTTGTAGATGTCGGCATCGATGCCCGAGCCCAGGATGTTCTTGCCCAGCAGCCCGTTCGCGTAGGCGTCCTTGAGCGCCTGCTCGATGCGCTCGAAAGGCTCATGGTGGAACTCGCCGCGCATGTAGTTGTAGGCGACGGTGGATCCGGTCGCGTAGCAGGCAATCGCGATGCCCTCGAGCACGGCATGCGGGTTGTAGCGCAGGATGTCGCGGTCCTTGCAGGTGCCCGGCTCGGATTCGTCGGAGTTGCACAGGATGTACTTCTGCACCCCGTCGTCCTTGGGCATGAAGCTCCACTTCAGGCCCGTCGGGAACCCTGCGCCGCCGCGGCCGCGCAAGCCGGACTGCTTGACCATCTCGATGACGTCAGCGCGCGGGATCTTCTCGGCGAGGATCTTGCGCCAGGCGCTGTAGCCGCCGATCGAGACATAGTTGTCGTAGGACCAGGGCGTGTCGAAGTGCAACGTGGTGTAGACCACGTTGTGCTCTTCGGGAGCCGGCCCTACGGGGCCGGTGCTCTTGGAATAATCGTGGTGGGACATGTTCTGCCTCACTCCAGTCCAGCGAGGATCGCGTCGACGGCGGCGGCGTCGAGCTTCTCGTGGTAATGACCGTTGACCAGCATCACCGGGGCACCACAGCAGGCGGCGACACACTCTTCCTCGCGCTTGAGAAACACCCGGCCATCCGGGCTGGATTCGCCCAGCTTGCAACCCAGGGTCTTCTCGGCATGTGCGACCAGATCCTCGGCGCCGTTGAGCCAGCAGCTGATGTTGGTACAGAAAGCGACGTTGTTGCGACCGACCGGCTCGAGCACGAACATCGAGTAGAACGTCGCGACCTCATAGGCCAGCACCGGGGGCAGCCCGAGGTAGCGGGCGACCGCGGCGATCAGTTCATCGCTCAGCCAGCCGCCGTTCTGCTCCTGGGTCGCAAACAGCGCCTGGATCACCGCCGAGCGCTTGCGGTCGGCCGGGAACTTGGCCACCCAGTGGTCGATGAACGCGCGTGTCGCATCGGACAGCGCGACCATCGGGTCGACGTTGCGGCACGCCTCGAAATTTCCAGTCGCTTTCATTCGTTCAGATCCTCAGCGATCGCCTTGTCAGCGATCCACCTCGCCAAAAACGAGGTCATAGGTACCGATCATCGCCACCGCGTCGGCCAGCATGTGCCCGCGGATAACAGCGTCCATCGACGACAGGTGGGCAAAGCCAGGCGCGCGCAGCTTGACCCGGAACGGCTTGTTGGCGCCGTCGGACACCAGGTAGCAGCCAAACTCGCCCTTGGGCGCCTCGACCGCGCAGTAGGTCTCGCCGGCAGGCACGCAGTAGCTCTCGGTAAAGAACTTGAAGTGATGGATCAACGCTTCCATCGACTCCTTCATCTCCTCACGCGCTGGCGGCCGGACCTTGTAGTTGTCGACCATCACCGGGCCGGGATTGACCCGCAGCCACGCGACGCACTGCTTGATGATCCGGGTTGACTGGCGCATTTCGGCGATGCGGACCAGATAGCGGTCATAGCAGTCGCCCTCGGTGCCCAGCGGGATATCGAAGTCCATCTCGGCGTATTTCGCGTAGGGCTGCTTCTTGCGCAGGTCCCATTCGATACCCGAACCGCGCAGCATCACGCCGGTCATGCCCCAGGCCTTGGCGAGCTCGGGGCTGACCACGCCGATACCGACGGTGCGCTGCTTCCAGATCCGGTTGTCGGTGAGCAGGGTCTCGTACTCGTCGACACGGTGCGGGAAGTCGTCGCAGAACGAGTCCAGGTAGTCGAGCATCGAGCCTTCGCGCCAGGCGTTGAAGCGCTTGAGCTTGCCGCCCTTGCGCCACGGCGATTCCTTGTACCGTGGCATGACGTCGGGCAGGTCGCGGTAGACGCCGCCGGGACGGTAATAGGTCGCGTGCATGCGCGCGCCCGACACCGCTTCATAGACGTCCATCAGCTCTTCGCGCTCGCGGAACGCGTACAGCATCACCGCCATCGCGCCCAGGTCGAGCGCGTTGGAGCCCAGCCACATCAGGTGGTTCAGCAGCCGGGTGATCTCATCGAACATCGTGCGGATGTACTGCGCACGCTCCGGCACCTCCAGCCCCATCAGGTTCTCGATGGCGCGCACGTAGGCGTGCTCGTTGCACATCATCGAGACGTAATCGAGGCGGTCCATGTAACCGATGGACTGGTTGAACGGCTTGGATTCGGCGAGCTTCTCGGTGCCACGGTGGAGCAGGCCGACGTGGGGATCGACGCGCTGCACGACCTCGCCGTCCATCTCCATGATCAGGCGCAGCACGCCATGCGCGGCCGGATGCTGCGGGCCGAAGTTCATGGTGTAGTTGCGGATCTCCGCCGAGCCGGTGACGCCGCCGTGCGGATTGTCGGTGGTCTCGTTGATCAGCGGCATGGTCGTGGCAGGCGTGTTCATGGCTTCACCCCCAGACGCGCAGCCGATTCGTCGGCGGCGGTCAGGTAACGCGAGTCATCGCGGATCACACGCGGTACCAGCACGCGCGGCTCGATGGATACCGGTTCATAGATCACGCGCTTGCGCTCGGCGTCGTAACGTACTTCGACGTTGCCGATCAGCGGGAAATCCTTGCGGAACGGATGGCCGATGAACCCGTAGTCGGTGAGGATGCGGCGCAGGTCCGGGTGGCCCTCGAACACGATGCCGAACAGATCGAACGCCTCACGCTCGAACCAGTTGGCGCCCGCCCACACCGAGGTGAGCGAGTCCACGATCGGCATCTCGTCATCGGCGGCGAACGTGCGCATGCGCAGCCGCTGGTTGTGCTGGAAGGACAACAGATGGGCCACGGCGGCAAACCGGCGCCTGGGCGCATCGGCAGCGCCACTGGGCATCTGCCCCCAGACAAAGCGACCCGGGCCTTTTCCTTCCACGCCACGGGAGAAGCCCTCGGAAGAAGGCTCGGTGTTCCACTCGTCGCTGCCCCAGGTCAGGTAGTCCACGCCACTGACGTCGGTCAGTTGCTCAAACCCGAACTCGTCGCGCAGGGCCAGTGCAGTGGCGCGCCACTGCGCAGGATCGATCTCGATGCCGATCTCGCCGCGCGGCTCGGCGACGGTGACCGTGCATTCGGCGAAGCGCGCTCGCAGGCGATTGGCGTACGCGGTGATCGACTCACTCATCGCGGACACCGGTCTTGTTCTCGCCAAAGTTGGTGCCGCGGCGGATCTTCTTCTGCAACTGCAGGATGCCGTACACCAGCGCCTCGGCCGTTGGCGGGCAGCCGGGCACGTAGATGTCAACCGGGACGATCCGGTCGCAGCCGCGCACCACGGAATATGAGTAATGGTAGTAGCCGCCGCCATTGGCGCAGCTGCCCATCGAGATGACCCACTTGGGCTCGGGCATCTGGTCGTAGATCTTGCGCAGCGCGGGCGCCATCTTGTTGACCAGCGTACCGGCCACGATCATCACGTCGGACTGGCGCGGCGAAGGACGGAAAATGACGCCATAGCGGTCAAGGTCGAGCCGTGCCGCGCCGGCGTGCATCATCTCCACCGCGCAACAGGCCAGGCCGAACGACACCGGCCACATCGAACCGGTGCGTGCCCAGTTCCACAATGCGTCGAGGCTGGTGGTGACAAAGCCCTGCTGCAGCAGCGGGTTGTCTTCGCCGGCGAGCAGGATGTCGTCCAGGCGCCCTTCGGGCACCGGGTTGTGCATCAGGCCCGAGATGGTCTCACTCACTCCCATTCCAGCGCTCCCTTCTTCCACACGTAGATGAAGCCGAGCAGCAACATGCTCACGAAAATCCCCATCTCCACCAGGCCGACGACACCCAGGTCACGGAACACCGTAGCCCAAGGCACCAGGAAGATGATTTCCAGATCGAAAATGATGAATTGGATGGCGACGAGGTAGTAACGCACGTCGAACTGCATGCGCGCGTCTTCGAACGCTTCGAAGCCGCATTCGTACGGGGACATTTTCGCCAGGCTCGGGCGCTTGGGCCCCAGCAGATGTCCCACCACCAGAAGGGCGACGCCAATGCCGCTGGCGACGATAAGAAACAACAAGGTCGGCAGATATTCGCCCAGCACTTCTGTTCTCTCGGCTACACCACGCTTGTGCGTGGCCTTGGCTCGGCGGCATCAATGCTGCCTGTGGCAGCAGTCGATGCCGTTGACGGTACAACTGTGGAGTGGTGCCCAAGGGGGGACTCGAACCCCCACGACCTAAGCCGCTACCACCTCAAGGTAGTGCGTCTACCAATTCCGCCACCTGGGCACATGCTCCAGCTCTACGCCTCCTGCTCCGCTCCACCCGCTAACGGGTGGATCCGGCTTCCGGTCATGGCGACCGGACACCCGTGCTTCCTTGCCGGATGTGACTGACTATCTTATCGCGACCGACCTAGTTTTGGACCGGTTCGGGCGGTGCCGAATCCGTCGTCTCGGGAACGGCCGGGGCCGCAGGAACCTCCGGGGCGACCACTGGAGCCGGCGCATCAACAGGCGCCTGACCCGGAACGGCAGGAGCGCTGGGGGCGGTATCAACCGGCACCTGCGACATCACACCCAAGCCCTGCCCTTCACTTACCGGACCGACGGCGACGTTGGTCGCCTGCCACGCCATGAACATGGCAATCACAAAAAACGAGATCGCCAGCCATTTGGTCGCTTTCGACAGGAAGCTCGAAGCGCCGCGTGCGCCGAACACTGTCGCGGATGCGCCGCCGCCGAAGCCCGCGCCGGCTTGCGCGCCGGAACCGCGCTGCATCAGGATCAGCACGATCATGGAGGCGGCGATCAGCACATAGATGACGTTGAGGAACAACAGCATCGGAAGACTCTTTGGTCAGTTGCCCGGGCCAGGCCCGGAGCAGGTCAGGATGCCAGCGCGGCTGCGATGGCGTTGAAGTCGGCGGCCACCAGCGACGCGCCGCCTACCAGGCCGCCGTCGACATCCGCTTGTGAGAACAAGGCGGCGGCATTGTCGGCCTTTACGCTGCCGCCGTACAGGATCGGAAGCGAGCCAGCGATTCTATCATCCTGCGACGCGACTCCGCTACGGATGAATGCGTGAACCGATTGCACCTGCTCGGGGCTGGCGGTCTTTCCAGTACCAATTGCCCAGACCGGCTCGTAGGCGACGATCGCCCCGTCCAGGGCGTTCGCACCGTCGACCAGCAGCGGGGCCAGCTGCTCCTGTAATCGCGCCTCGGTCTTGCCGTCCTCACGCTCCTGCAGGCTCTCGCCCACGCACAGGATGGGAATGATGCCTGCAGCCTTGGCTGCCATGAACTTGGCGGCGACCAGCTCGCTGGTCTCGTGATGGTATTGGCGGCGCTCGGAGTGGCCGACGAGGCAATAACCGGCTCCCACGTCCGCCAGCATCTGCGCTGAGATCTCGCCGGTATAGGCGCCGCTGGCATGCTCGCTGACGTCCTGGGCGCCAAACTCCAGGCCCTTGTCGGCATAGCGGGCGATCAGCTCGGCCAGGTACAGCGCCGGCGGGATGATGATGCGCTGCACACCAGGGCGCGCCTCGCCGGCAGCCACTGCATCCAGCAGCTCCGCGGAGAATCGACGATCTCCGTTCAACTTCCAGTTACCAGCGACAATCCTGCGACGTGCCATGCCTACCCCCGCGAGTGAAAGGCAGGATTCTACCGCACCGTGGATGATGGGCGACCGACGGGGGTTTCAACGCACCGTTTCCGGTACCGTCCGGCCCGACCTGGCCGGCCGGCTGAAACCTACTTGAGCTTGATCTCCCGCAGCCGCTCTTCCAGATATCCCTGGGCGGTGATCGGCTCCGGGTACCGGCTCGGGTTGTCAGCGGTGACCGTTCCCGGCAGCACGTCGATCAGGAAGTCGGGGTTGGGGTGGAGGAAGAACGGGGTGGAGTAGCGCGGCTGGCGCGCCTTCTCGCCCTGCGGATTGACCACACGGTGTGTCGTGGACGGGTACACGTGGTTGGTGAGCCGCTGCAGCATGTCGCCGATGTTGACCACGATGGTGTCGGCATCGGCGGTAAAAGGTACCCACTCGCCCGCGTGGGAAAGCACCTCCAGGCCCTCTGCACTGGCGCCCACCAGCAAGGTGATGAGGTTGATGTCCTCGTGCGCGCCGGCGCGCTCGTTGGGGACCTCGAGGCTGGTGATCGGGGGGTAGTGCAACGGGCGCAGGATCGAATTACCGCTGTCGATCTTGTCGTCGAACCAGTGCTCGTCCAGGCCGATATGCAGTGCCAGCGCACTGAGCACCCTGGCACCGAGTCGGTCCAGCGACTGGTACAGGCCGTAAGCAACCTCGCGGAACTCCGGCAGCTCCTCGGGCCATACATTGGGCGGCATGGACTCGGCGTAGCGCGAGTCCCGGGGGATCTCGCGGCCGACGTGCCAGAACTCCTTCAGATCGAAGTGCTGCGCGCCTTTGGCGGTCTCGATGCCGAAGGGCGTGTAACCACGCGCGCCGCCGCCACCGACGACGTGGTACTTGCGCTTGACGTCCTCGGGCAGCGCGAACAGGCGCTGGAACACCTCGTAGCTGCGGTCAACCTGCGACTGCGCGATGCCGTGTCCACGCACGCCGGCGAAGCCCCACTCCCGGTAGGCAGCGCCCAGTTCGGCGACAAAGGCGTCCCGCTGGGCTGGATCGTCGAAGCGACTGATGTCGAAGATCGGGATACGGGTCGGGCTCATAGGGTCTGAAACCTCATCAAAGAAGCGGGGCCGGCCGCGACCGGCGACGGCCTATCGGGCCGCTTCGCGCACCGCGCCGGCAAGGCGATCCAGCGTCGACTGCATCAGTCCGTCATCATCGGCCTCCACCGTGACCCTGACCACCGGCTCGGTACCGGACGGGCGAAGGAAGGCACGCCCGCGGCCGGCGACCGCCCGCTGCGCTTCGGCCAAAGCAGCTTGTACGGATGGCAGCTCAGCGGGCTTCACGGCGTCGCCGCAGCGCACATTCACGGTTTTCTGCGGCACCCGTTCCAGACCGGCGAGCGCCTCTTTCAGGCCGATGCCGCGGCGGCGCAGCACTTCCAGCACCTGCAATGCACTGACGATGCCATCGCCGGTACTGGTGCGGTCCACGCACAGCAGATGGCCGGACGCCTCGCCGCCCAGTACGCCGCCGTGCTCAACCAGCTTCTGGTGCACGTGGCGGTCACCGACCTTGGCACGCAGGAACTCGATTCCCGACTGCTCGAAGGCGCGTTCCAGTCCGTAGTTGGTCATCAGCGTGCCCACCACCGGGCCCTGAAGCCGGCCGCTCTCGCGCCAGTCGTTGGCGAGCACGTAGATCAGGTCATCGCCGTCGTGGACGGTCCCGTCGGCATCGACAAACATCACCCGGTCGCCGTCGCCGTCGAAGGCGATACCCAGGTCGGCGCCGGTGCTGCGAACGCGCTCGGCCAAGGCCTCCGGGTGGGTCGTGCCCACGCCGTCGTTGATGTTGAGGCCGTTGGGATCCACGCCGATCGTATCCAGTTTGGCCCCCAGTTCGCGCAGGACCAGCGGCCCGAGCTGGTAAGTCGCGCCGTGCGCGCAGTCGAGCACGATGTGCATGCCGCCCAGATCAAAACCCTTGGGTACGGAGGTCTTGCAGGCCTCGACGTAGCGGCCGATGGCATCGCGGGTGCGCGCGGTCTTGCCCAGCTCGGCGGACGCTACGGTGCTGAAAGGCTCATCCAGAGCAGCTTCGATGGCCAGTTCAGTGGCGTCGTCGAGCTTCTCGCCTTCGGCCGAGAAGAACTTGATGCCGTTGTCGTAGTGCGGATTATGCGAGGCGGAGATCACGATGCCGCCGTCGGCGCGCATCGAGCGGGTCAGGTGGGCGACCGCCGGGGTCGGCATCGGACCCATCAACTGCACGTCCACGCCAGCCGCCACGAGGCCGGCTTCCAGAGCCGCCTCGAACATGTAGTTGGATATGCGCGTGTCCTTGCCGATGATCACCACCGGCTTGCGCCACGCCCGACCGGACTCGACCGAGCGCTTGAGCGCATGGCCGTAAGCATTGCCCAGGCGGAGCAGGAAGTCGGCGGATATGGGGCTCTCGCCTACCCGGCCGCGGATTCCGTCGGTGCCGAAATAACGACGTCCCATTACGCGTTCTCCCCGCCATCATCGACGGGCTCGGGCTGGCGCATCATCATGGCGAGCAGGTCGGCGAGTCGGTCGCGCATCTCGCGACGGTCGCAGATCTGGTCGATGGCGCCATGCTCCAGAAGGAATTCGCTGCGCTGGAAACCTTCCGGCAGGGTCTCGCGCACGGTCTGTTCGATCACGCGCGGGCCAGCGAAGCCGATCAGTGCTTCGGGCTCGGCGATGTTGATGTCGCCCAGCATGGCCAGCGACGCGGACACGCCGCCGGTGGTGGGATGGGTGAGCACCGCGATGTAAGGCAGGCCCGCGGCGCGCAGGCGACCCAGCGCGGCGGAGGTCTTGGCCATCTGCATCAGGGAGAACAGGCTCTCCTGCATGCGCGCGCCACCGGTGGCGGTGAAGCACACCAGTGGGCAGCCCGCCGCCAGCGCGGCTTCGGCGGCGAGGGCAAACCGCTCACCGACCACCGAGCCCATGGATCCGCCCATGAACGCGAAGTCGAACGCGCACGCCACCAGCGGACGCTGCTTGAGCTCACCCTTCATCGCGATCAGCGCGTCGCGCTCGCCCGTGGCTTTCTGCGCGGCCTTGATACGGTCCGAATAGCGCTTCTGGTCGCGGAACTTGAGCACATCGGTGGGACCGAGCTCCGCGCCGATCTCAGTGGTGCTGCCGGCGTCCAGCAAGGCCGTGAGCCGGGCCCGCGCACGGATGGCGCGGTGGTGGCTGCACTTCGGACAGACTTCCAGGTTCTCTTCGAGCTCGGGGCGGTACAGCACCGCGCCACAGCGGTCGCACTTTTCCCAAAGGCCTTCGGGCACGCTGCGGCGCTTGGCGACGGGCGTCTCGGTCCGGATGCCGGAAGGCATGAGTTTCTTGAGCCAGGACATGCGTTGCGGATTCCCTGTAATTGGTCCGGTGCAATGATCCGGAGGTGTCTGTGCCCGCCAGCCGCCAGAAAATGGCGACGGACGGTTGCCGGTACCGCCGGCGAACGCGGCAGTTTACCGCAGGCGTTCGTCCGGCCGTTCCTCAGGCACCGGGCAAGGAGTCGAGGGCTTTACGCAGGGGCAAGAGGAACGCGGCGGCGTTGCGCGCCGCATCGGCGGGATCCAGTGCATCGGCCATGGCGGCGACCAGCGCGCTGCCTACGACCACGCCGTCGGCGTGCACTGCCATGGCAGCCGCACTGGCGGCATCCTTGATGCCGAAACCGGCAACCACCGGCACTTTGCCGAGCGCGCGTATCGCACGCAGGCGGTCGCCGGCGGCGCCGGTGTCGAGATGGTCCCCGCCGGTCACGCCGGCGTAGGTGACGTAGTACAGGTAGCCGGTCGCCAGCGTGCACAAGCGCTGCATGCGCTCCGCCGAGGTGGTGGGGGCGGCGAGCAGGATCAGCGCCAGGCCGTGACGGTCGAACGCCTCGCGGTACTCGACCGCTTCCTCGGGCGGCAGGTCGACCAGCAGCGCCCCGTCGATACCGGCGGCGACCGCCTGCGCGGCATAGGCTTCCGGACCGCGGATCTCGACCGGGTTGAGGTAACCCATCAGCACGACCGGGGTGTCCTGGTTGTCCTCGCGAAACTGGCGAACAGTCTCGAACACGTAGTCCATGTCGGCCCCGCGGGCGAGTGCGCGCTCGGAGCTGTGCTGGATGGTGGTGCCGTCGGCCATCGGATCCGAGAACGGGACGCCGATTTCGATTACGTCCGCGCCGGCGGCCACCAGTGCGTGCATCACCGGCATCGTGGCCTCCAGGGACGGATCCCCGGCGGTGATGAAGGGCACCAGCGCCTTGCGCCCCTGTGCTTTCAATGCGGCGAAGCGCGTGGCGATGCGGCTCATAGCACCATCCCCTCACGCTGCGCGATCGTATGCACGTCCTTGTCGCCGCGGCCGGACAGGTTGCACAGCACGACCGCATCGGTCGGCAGCTCGCGGGCCAGCTTCACCGCCTGCGCCACCGCGTGGCTGGACTCCAGCGCCGGCAGGATGCCTTCGGTACGGATCAGCTGGTGGAACGCGGCGAGCGCTTCATCGTCGGTGATACCCGCGTATTCGGCGCGCCCGGTGTCCTTCAGGAAGGCGTGCTCGGGCCCTACGCCGGGGTAGTCCAGACCGGCGGAGATCGAATGGGTCTCGATGACCTGGCCATCGTCGTCGCACAGCAGGTAGGTGCGGTTGCCGTGCAGGACACCGGGCCGGCCAGCGCCCAGTGATGCTGCGTGGCGGCCGCTGTCCATGCCCTCGCCCGCCGCCTCGGCACCGACAATGCGGACACCCGGATCGTTGAGGAACGCGTGGAAGATGCCGATCGCGTTGCTGCCCCCACCAACGCAGGCAGTCACCGCATCAGGCAGTCGGCCGTATTCGGCCAGCATCTGCGCGCGCGCCTCGCGGCCGACCACCGCGTTGAAGTCGCGCACCATCCGTGGGTACGGGTCCGGACCGGCCACCGTGCCGATGATGTAGAAGGTGTCGGCGATGTTGGTCACCCAGTCGCGCATCGCCTCGTTCAGGGCATCCTTCAGCGTGGCCGAGCCGCTGGTCACCGGCACCACGCGGGCGCCGAGCAACTGCATGCGGTAGACGTTGATCTTCTGGCGCTCGATGTCGGTCGCGCCCATGTACACCACGCACTCCAGGCCCAGCCGGGCGGCAACGGTGGCCGATGCCACGCCGTGCTGGCCGGCGCCGGTCTCGGCGATGATGCGGGTCTTGCCCATGCGGCTGGCCAGCAAAGCCTGGCCGATCGTGTTGTTGATCTTGTGCGCGCCGGTGTGGTTGAGGTCCTCGCGCTTGAGCAGGATGCGTGCGCCGCCCACTTCTTCACTCAGGCGGCGGGCATGGTAGATCGGACTCGGCCGGCCGACGTAATGGGCCAGGTCGTCCTCGAAGGTCGCGATGAACGCCGGGTCGACACGCGCGGCGTCATAGGCGTCGGCGAGTTCCTGCAGCGGCCCGACCAGCGTCTCGGCAACAAAGCGGCCACCGAAGCGCCCGAAGTGTCCGTTCTTGTCGGGATAGGCGTGATAGTCGATGGGGGTATCGGATGGCAATGGGGAAGTCATGACTCGGTTTCACCGGGGAGGTTTGGCAACCGCGGGCGACGATGCGCGCGGTCTCTGGGCGGAATCTGGAGAGGGTTTGGACGGACGCGTCAGTCCAGAACGTGGCAATCGGCGTGGCGCACCTGCTCGACAAAGCGCCGCATCCGGTCGCCGTCCTTCAGCCCTGGCGCACTTTCAATGCCGCTGGAGACATCCACCGCCCACGGCATCGTGGCGATGATCGCCTCGAACACATTGTCCGCGGTCAGGCCGCCGGCCAGCACGAAGGGTTTCTGGACGCCGGCGGGAATGCGCGCCCAATCGAACACTTTGCCACTACCACCACTGGTACCGGCGCCGTGGCTGTCGAACAGGAATCCCGCCGCGCCCGGGTACTGTCGGTGCAAGGCGGCAGGGTGTTCCTGGCTGATCGGGCTGCCCATCGCGATGGCTTTGAGGTAGGGCACACCGAACGCGCGGCAGAACGCATCATCCTCGCTGCCGTGGAACTGCAGGAGGCTGGGGCGGATCTGGCGTACGACCTCGCGGACCTCTTCGGCGGGGTTGTCACTGAACAAGGCGACCGAGTCCACCATCGGTGCCAGCGCCTGGCGCATCGCCCGCGCCTCCGCCGGGGCAATCCGGCGGCTGCTGCCGTGCGCAAACACGAACCCGATCGCGTCGGCGCCCAGCTCGCAGGCAAGCCGCACATCACCCGGCCGGGTGAAACCGCAGAATTTGATCCGGGTGCGGAACAGGGTCCGCTTCAAGACAACATCCTCAACACTTACTCCTGGTGACCGGTTTTTCCGGCCGCTCCGCGTTGGGCGGGACCATGAATATAGTCTGGAAGCACACGCACGTCGCGTCGCTCACAGGGTGACTTCAGCGGGCAATTGCCAACGGGCGGGATAACGCGGGCCGACGAACACCAGCCCCGCCGAAGGCGCGGTCGGCCCGGCACGGCTGCGATCACGCCCCACCAGGACCTCCTGCAGCCAGTCGCCCGGACGCTCGCCCTGCCCGACCAACAGCAGGCTGCCGACGATGTTTCGCACCATGTGGTGGAGGAAGGCGTTGGCCTGGACTTCCACGGTGACGAGGTCGCCGTCGCGCGATACGGCGATATGGTGCAAGTCGCGGCGCGCGTGCGGCGCCTGGCAGTGCACGGTCCGGAACGCGGAAAAATCATGCTCGCCGACCAGATGCTGTGCCGCCTGGTGCATCGTGTCCGTATCCAGCGGCTTGCGCGCCCAGCTCAGGTATTGGTGCTGCAAGGCGGGCCGAATCGGGCGATTGAGGATGGTGTAGCGGTATCGCCGCGCCCGGGCGGAAAACCGCGCGTGAAACTCATCGGTGGTGGGCACACACCATTTCACGCATACCGACGGCGGCAGGTTGGTGGTGGTGCCCAGTACCCAGCCACGCGGATCGCGCTGCGCGGGGCCATCAAAATGCACCACCTGGGTCGCGGCATGCACGCCGGCGTCGGTACGCCCCGCGCACACCACGCCAATCTCCCGGCCCGCGACGATGCTGACGGCCTGTTCCACTGCTGCCTGCACGGTGGGTTCCACGCGCCGCTCCGGCTCGTCGCGCTTGTTGAGGCGCTGCCATCCCGAGAAGCTGCCGCCGTCGTACTCCACGCCGAGCACCCAACGACGTTGCGTCGGCTGGCTATCCGCAGACCTCGCGGCCGGAGAGTCGGGGGAAGTCGTGTCGGGCAGCGTTCCGTTTTCCGTCGGCACCGCTTACCCCAGCTCCCGCAACAGGCGCGTGGCGTGCTGACGCGCCTCCAGACTGCCATTGACCTGCAATTCGCCGAGCAATTGCCGCGCGCTGTCCTCATCGCCGAGGTCGAGGTAGGCGCGCGCCAACTCCAGCCGTTCCATGCCGGGCGCATCATCCCCACCGACGGGGCGTGAAGTCGAGACTGCGTGCCCGCGCGGCGCGTCGGACGATGCATCAGCGACGGACAACGGGGCAGTCAGGCGGGTCTGGCCGGTTGCGCTCGCGGCACCGTGCCATGCGGGGACCGCCGCCGCAGCAATATCGGTCGATGCAGCGCTGGCTACCGCCGCCGGCCCCGGGCCCGGGGTGTCCGCGCCCACAGCAACGGCGGGTTGCACACTCCTTTCAGCGGTCCGATCCACCACGTTCGGGGTCAGCAGGCTCCGCTCCGGATCAGGCGCAGAGGCAGGGGCATCCGAGCCGGCAGCAAATCCACGTGCCGGGGTCGATGGCGCGCCAGCCGGCGCCACCGGGGCACGGAAGCGCGGCACCGCGTCCACGCGTCGCCTCCACCACCAGACAGCCACAAGCGCCAGCACCAGCACCGTTCCGCCCAGAAGCCACGGCACCGCCGACCCCCCGGCCGGGTCCGCCTGGGCGGCGGCCTGCGTGGACTGCGCCTGGGCCAATTGTTCCTGCGCGGATGCAAGCTCGGCGTCCTTCATCGCCAACAATTTCTGTTGGTCGGACTGGAGCTGCTCGAGGGTGTCGATGCGACTCTTGAGGTCGGCCAACTCGGCATCCCGCGCCGCCAGGGTTTCCGTGGTTGTCTGCAATTCCTGTCGCACCATGTCGCCCTCGCCTCCGGCACTGAGGCCTGATTGGGTACCTGCGCGCGACGCATCACTGGCGCCGGGCGGAACAATTTCCAGTCGCGCACCGTCGGCAGGCCCGGCAGCAGTAGCGGCAGCCACGGTATCGCCCGCAGCCGAAGCCTCGCCCACCGCGTTCGCCACCTGTGGTTGCGGCACCGGCTGGGATGCCACCCGCCAGGCCCGGGTCTGTTCGCGCACCTGCGCGGCTGCCTGGGCTGCAGTGATCGCCGCGACCTCGTCAGCTCCGGGAATCCGCAGCACCGCACCCTGCTTGAGCAGGTGGATGTTGCCGCCGATAAAGGCTTCCGGGTTGGCCTGCAGCAGCGCAATCATCCGCTGCTGGAGGTTGCCGTCCATCTCCAGCCCCGCCGCGATCTTCGACAGGTGTTCCCCGCTTTGCACCGCGCCATAGCGGGTCGGCGGTGGCGCCGGCTGCGCAGGCGCCGACATGGGGGGGGCTGCGTCTTTCGCCGCGACCGCTTGCTCGTCGCCGGCATCGACATCAGCGGCCGCGGACGGCTCGGTTTGATCCGCCACTGCGTCACGCACAATCGCGTTGCTTGGCGCCTGCGTCGGTGCCTGGATCGACGGCTGCGCGGACGCTGCCAGCGTCCGCGGCGCGTCCATGAGCGTGGAGTATTCGCGGACCAGCCGACCCTGGCCCCAATCAACCTCGATCAGGAAGCTCAGCAGTGGCTGCTCGATCGGCGCCACGCTGGTGACCCGGATCACCGGACGTCCGGCATCGTTCAGCGCCTGCGTGAACTGGAGGTCCGCAACGGCGCCTTGCGGAAGGTCCAGACCGATGCGGGCAAACGTCTCCGGCGACGCGAGGCCGGCGCGCAGGCCTTCCAGCTCGGACGGATCGCTGGACACGATCATGATCTCGGCCAGCAGCGGCTCGCCGAGCTTGGACTTCAACTGGATCTGGCCCAGCCCCAGGGCCGCAGCAGTTCCACTGGCAACCATCAGGACCAGCGCGAACGCGGCGCGCATCAATGGATTCACAGAAACCCCCTCGACTCCCCTGCCGGGGACTCTAACGGCGGAGGGAGCGGGCAGCAATGCACGCGCGCAAACTTCATTGACTCTCCGCGACGACCAACTCGGCCAGCTGCACCGCATTCAGGGCCGCGCCCTTGCGGATGTTGTCCGCCACCACCCACAGCGACAGGCCACGCGGGTGGGAAATGTCCTCGCGGATGCGGCCGACATACACCGGGTCATGGCCCGACGCATGGGTAACCGCGGTCGGATAGCCCCCGTCAGCGTGCTCGTCAACGACTTCCAGCCCCGGCTGTGCCCGCAGCAGTTCGCGGGCTTCCTCGGCCGTGAGCTTGTCCTTCGTCTCGATGTGCACGGCCTCGGAGTGGCCGTAGAAGACCGGCACTCTGACCACCGTGGCGTTCACCCCGATGCTGTCGTCGCCGAGGATCCGGCGCGTCTCCCAGACCAGCTTCATCTCCTCGGTCGTGTAGCCGTTGTCGGTGAAGTCGCCGCCATGCGGGATGACGTTGAACGCAATCTGGACCGGATAGACGTTCGCTTCGACGCTGCGGAAATTGAGCATGTCGGCAGTCTGCTTGCCCAGCTCGTCCATCGCGGCGCGACCGGTGCCCGATACGGACTGGTAGGTCGCGATGTTGATCCGCTCGATGGTTGCGCGGCGGTGGATCGGGGCGAGCGCGACCATCAACTGCATCGTCGAGCAGTTCGGGTTGGCGATGATGCCGCGGGGGCGGTCACGCAATGCGTCGGGATTGACCTCGGCGACGACCAGCGGCACGTCCTCGTCGCCACGGAACTCGGACGAGTTGTCGATGACGACGGCGCCCGCCGCGGCGAATTTTGCCGCGTACTCGCGCGAGACGCTGCTGCCGGCGGCAAACAGGGCGATGTCAACGCCGCTGGGATCGAACTGGGCGATATCGCGGACCACCAGCTTGCGCGCGCCGTAGTCGATCTTCTCGCCGGCCGAGCGCTCGCTGGCCAGCAGGTGCAGCTCCCCGATCGGGAACTGGCGCTCGGCGAGGATCGCCAGAAGGGTTTCGCCAACCGCGCCGGTGGCACCGGCGATGGCTACGTTGAAGAGCTTGCTCATGACAGGACTATCCGGGAATTGCTGTGGGGGAAGGGATCGCGGGCATCTCGACATCGCCGCATTGGGCGCGGTGCCGCAGCGCCTGGTCCATCAGGACCGCGGCCACCATGGCCTCGCAGATCGGCGCGGCGCGGATGCCGACGCAGGGATCATGGCGGCCGGTGGTGACCACTTCAACGGTGTTGCCATGGATGTCCAGGCTGTCCACCGGCAGGCGCAGGCTCGAGGTTGGTTTGAATGCGACTGAGCACGTGACCCGCTGGCCACTGCTGATGCCGCCCAGGATGCCGCCGGCATGGTTGGAGGCGAAACCGTCGGGACCCAGCTCGTCGCGATGCTCGCTGCCCTTCTGGGCGACGGCGTCGAACCCGGCACCGATCTCCACGCCCTTGACCGCGTTGATGCTCATCAGGGCGCCCGCGAGTTCGCCGTCCAGCTTGCCGTAGATCGGCTCGCCCCAGCCGGCCGGAACGCCGTCGGCCCAGACATCCACGCGTGCGCCGACCGAGTCGCCGGACTTGCGCAGCGCGTCCATGTACGCCTCCAGCTCCGGAACCTGGGCCGCGTCGGGCCAGAAGAACGGGTTGTCCTCGACTACCGCGAGGTCCATCGAGGCCGGGCGGATGTCGCCGAGCTGGGAGAGAAAGCCCTGGATGCGGATGCCGTGGCGCTGCGCCAGCCACTTCTTGGCGATCACCCCTGCGGCGACGCGCATCGTGGTTTCGCGCGCGCTCGAGCGACCACCGCCGCGCGGATCCCGGATGCCGTATTTGTGCCAATAGGTGTAGTCGGCGTGGCCGGGCCGGAACTGCTCTGCGATCTTCGCGTAATCGCGACTGCGCGCGTCGGTATTGCGGATCAGCAGCGCGATCGGAGTGCCCGTTGTGCGGCCTTCGAAAACACCCGACAGGATCTCGACCTCATCGCTCTCGTGCCTGGCCGAGGTGTGCCGCGACTTGCCGGTGGCCCTGCGCTCAAGATCGTGGCGGAAGTCCGCGGCATCGATCTGCAGACCGGGAGGACAACCATCCACCACGCAGCCGATCGCCGGCCCGTGGCTCTCGCCGAAGGTGGTTACCGCAAACAGTTTTCCGAACGTGTTGCTGGCCAAGATGATGCCTCCACTGCGGCGACGACCGGGCCGTGGCCGCACCCGGTATTGATTCAGCCGCGAGCGTCGGCCAAGTTCTTGATCCTCGCATGATGCGCGACCAGATCGGCGCGCTCGGCGACAAAAATCCCCATCTGGCCCACCTTGAACTCCACCCACGCCAGCGGCAGCTCCGGCAGCAGCTCGCCCAGCGCGCGCTCCGCCTCGCCGACCTCGCAGATCAGCAACCCGTCGGCGGACAGGTGCCCGGGGGCGTCGCGCAGGATCTTCAGGGCCAGGTCCAGGCCATCCTCGCCGGCGCGCAGGCCGAGCTCGGGCTCGTGTGCGTATTCGGCCGGCAGCGCATCGGTCTCGTCGTGGGTGACGTAAGGCGGATTGGTCACGATCAGGTCATAGACCTCGCCCTGAAGATCGTTGAACAGGTCGGATTTGCGCAGGCGCACGTTGTCGGCCAGCAGGCGCTGCCGGTTTTCCGCCGCCAGCGACAGCGCGTCGTCATCGATGTCCACGCCGTCGACCTGCCAGTGCGGGTGGTAGTGGGCCGTGGCGATGGCGATGCAGCCCGAGCCGGTACAGAGGTCGAGTACGCGGTTGACCTCGCGCCCGCCCAGCCACGGCTCGAAACCGGCTTCGATCAGCTCGGCGATCGGCGAACGCGGCACCAGTGCGCGCGGGTCGGACTTGAAGCTCAGCCCGGCGAACCAGGCCTCGCCGGTCAGGTAGGCGGCCGGAATGCGCTCGTTGATGCGCCGCTCCAGCAACGCCATCACGCGCTGCTTCTCATCGGTGGTGACACGCGCCGCACCGTAGACGGGGCTGAGGTCATGCGGCATTGACAGCGCGTGCAGCACGAGCTGCGTCGCCTCGTCCAGCGCGTTGTCATAGCTGTGGCCGAACGTCAGGCCTGACTCACCCAGGCGGCTGCCGCCGAAGCGGATCAGGTCGATGATCGAGATCTGCTCAAACTGGGCGGAGCCGAAATCGGCGCGGTCGACGGTCATGGCGGCAGGCTCTGCGGAAGACCGGCGATTATAGCGGCAGCGGGCGGCTATCATGGCCGCTGATCCGCTCCACCACCGGGCTGTCCATGTTCAACCGCAGCACCCTCATCATCCTTTTCGTTGCCTTGGCCGCGGGACTGGGCCTGATCGCGTCGAAGCACTTCTTCGGCGAACCTGCGCCATCGCCATGGCCGCAGACCAGCGCGGTCAAGCTGTTTGACCCGCCGCGGGCGCTGCCGGACTTCAACCTGCGCCAGTCCGACGGGACCCAACTGGTCCCGGGCGAGCTCAACGGGCACTGGACGCTGGTGTTTCTGGGGTTCACCCACTGCCCGGACATCTGCCCGTTGACGCTTTCACAGATGGCCCAGGCACAGCAGCAGTGGGAGTCGATTCCCGACGCCGTGCGACCGCGCGTGCTGTTCGTCTCGGTCGACCCGGAGCGCGACACGCCCGACCGCATCGGCGAGTACGCACACGCCTTCCACAAGGACACCCTGGCGGCGACGGCGGATATCCCCTCGCTGGAGAAGTTCGCCCGCTCGCTGAGCCTGGTGTTCGCCAAGGCGCCGCCGGAAGACGGCGCACCCGCGGACCAGTATTCGGTCGACCACAGCGCGACCATGGCCGTGCTGGATCCGCAGGGCCGCATGTCCGGCGTGGTCCAGCAGCCCTTCGACCCGGCCGCGCTTGCCGCCGACCTTGCCGCATTGACCGCCGCCAGCGCGCCTTGAGACTGCCATGAGCCTCACCACCAGACTCACCTATGTGTTGCCACACCGGCTGCTCTCGTCGATGGCGCGGCGCCTCGCCTACTCCGACAACCCGCGCCTGCGCGCCTGGCTGATCGACACGGTCACGCAGCGGTTTGGCGTTGACCTGTCGGAGGCGGCGAAGTCCGATCCGGCCGACTATCCGACCTTCAATGCCTTCTTTACCCGTGCGCTGAAACCCGGCGCGCGCGTCGCCGATCCGGACCCGCGCGTGCTGGTGATGCCGGCGGACGGACGCGTCAGCCAATGCGGCGCGATCACCGCCGATCCCGATGGCAGCGGCCGGATCTTCCAGGCCAAGGGCCAGTCATTCACCACCGCCGAACTGCTGGGCGACGCCGACGCCGCGCGGGCATTCGACAACGGGATCTTCGCCACCGTCTATCTATCGCCGCGCGACTATCACCGCGTGCACATGCCCTGGACGGGGCGCCTGCGCGAGACCGTGCACGTCCCGGGGCGACTTTTCAGCGTCGGCCCGGCGGCCGTGCAGCACGTGCCGCGGCTGTTTGCCCGCAACGAGCGCCTGGTATGCCACTTCGATACCGACTTCGGCCCGATGGCGGTGGTGATGGTCGGCGCGCTGCTGGTTTCCGGCGTGGAGACCGTCTGGAGCGGCGAGGAAATCCCGGCCTACGGCACGACCACCACGGTCAAGGACTATCGGGGCGAGGACATCACGGTGGACCGCTTCGAGGAGATGGCCCGCTTCAACTACGGCTCGACCGTGATCGTACTCCTGCCCGCGGGTGTCGCCGAACTGGACGCCGGTCTGGGTCCCGAGACGCCGGTCAAGCTTGGCCAGGCCCTGGCCACCCTGCGGACCTGACCGCGCAGTCCGGCGAACCGGGCCTGCCCGGCCTTACTTGATCGCCGCTCCCGGATCGCTGGCGACCAGCTCCCGCGCCATGTCCGCGCGCGGCCCGCGAATACACTGGCGCTTGTAGAGGCCGGCAATACGCGTGGTCGCCTGCAGGATGGTGCCGGCGGGCAGGCGATCGTCGGCCTGGTAGCGCGGGTTGTAATTGCGCAGCGCGCGCATGTAGCCCTCCCGCACGCCGCGGTTGCCCAGGCAGATCGTCAACTGGTAGATCGACGCCGGCTGCTCAAGGCGCAGCTGCGCCGGCTTGGGATCGACCTTGGGCAGAGTCAGACCGTACTCGTCTGGATGCAGGAACAGCCATGCCGCCGCGATCACCATCGGCACGTAGTCGCGGGTTTCCGGCGGGAACTGCGCGTACACGTCCGCATCCCAGAAGCCCTTGCCACCGGCGCCCTGATACCCCCGCAATGCGCGCCCTTCCCCGCCGTTGTAGGCGGCAAGTGCCAGTTCGATGTTGCCGTTGAGCTCGCGCATCCGCTCATTGAGATAGGAGACGCTGGCCTCGGAGGCAGCGTAGGCGTCGTAACGGGTGTCAAAACCGGTGCCATCGTCGCCCAGGCCGAACCGCTTGCCGGTGGCGTACATGAACTGCAGCGGCCCGGCGGCGCCGGCGCGCGAGGTCGAGTGGACGCGGCCGTTGGACTCCTTGGCGAGGATGCCGAACAACAAGGCCTCCGGCAGCCCGGCGCGCTCGTACTGCGGCCACATCAGATGGCGCATGTACTGATAGTTCTCGTAGCTGGTCAGCAGCGAGCCGCGCATGTCGGTAAGCCAGCGGCGTATGCCTTCCTGAACCGCCGGGTTGTACTGGACCATGCGATCGAAGCGGTGGCCATCGTCATCCAGCAGGGCTGCGGCCCGAGCGGCCTCGGGCACGTCCTCGGCGAACGAGGTGATGTGGTGGCCAGCCACGCCGGGTGGCAACTCGTCAAACAACAGGTCACTGCCCTCGATGTCGGCGGTCAGCTTGAGCAGCCGCTTGTAGGTACTCAGCAGCGATGGCACCGAGCAGCCACGCTGGCCCGAGCAGGCGGCCACGACATCCTCCATGTCCTCCAGCGCCTTGTCGGCCTCGCCACTGCCAGCCGGATCGGCGTTGCCCATCTTCACCAGCGCCTGCTTGTAGGCGGTTTCGGCAGCCTCCATGCGGGCGGTGATGGCATCGACCGCGGCCTGGTCGCGGCGCGACAGGGCGGAGGCATCCACGGACATCGTCAGCAGGGCGGCGCCGAAAACAGCGGCGAGCAGGCGGGAAAAGCAGTGTTGTGCGGGCATGGGCTCAGGCAAGGGGAAGCGGCATGCAGGGTAGTCTGTGGCAAGCGGGCACCGCAATCGACCGCATGCACCGCCGCCGCGTTAGGCCATAGAATCAGCCGCAGTCCCGCCCCGGAAACCCGCATGTCCACTCTTCCGCCAGTGCTCGTCGGCAAGGCCGTCACCACGCCCCACGCATTGCCCGAAACCGACGGCAAGGTATTCCTGCTGCCACGCCTGGGCAACCGCCACGGCCTGGTTGCCGGGGCGACGGGCACTGGCAAGACCGTCACCCTGATGACGCTGGCGGAGGGGTTCTCGCGGATCGGGGTGCCGGTGTTCCTGGCCGACGTGAAGGGCGACGTCGCCGGCCTGGCGGTCCCCGGCACGATGAACGAGAAGCTGCAGTCCCGAATCGACGAGATCGGCGTGGACGGCTATACCAGCGAAGGCAGTCCCACGCTGTTCTGGGACCTGTTCGGCAAGCTCGGCCATCCGGTGCGCGCCACCGTTACCGAGATCGGCCCGACCCTGCTCTCGCGCATGCTGGAGCTCAATGACACCCAGTCGGGGGTAATGGACATCCTGTTCAAGGTCGCGGACGACCGCGGCCTGCTGCTGCTCGACCTCCCCGACCTGCGCGCGATGCTCAACCTGCTGGCGGCCGAGCGCAAGACGATCTCCACCGAGTACGGCCTGGTCAGCAGTCCGTCGATCGGCGCGATCCAGCGCGCCCTGCTGCGTCTGCAATCGGACGGCGGCGACCACTTCTTCGGCGAGCCTGCGCTCGAGCTTTCCGACCTGATGCGGACCAACATCGATGGTCGCGGGATGATCAGCATCCTTGCCTCCGACAGCCTGATCCTGAAACCGCGTCTGTATTCCAGCTTCCTGCTCTGGCTGCTGTCGCAGCTTTTCGAGCAACTGCCCGAGGTCGGCGACCTGGACAAGCCCAAGCTGGTGTTTGTGTTCGATGAGGCACACCTGCTCTTCAACGACGCCCCGCCTGCGCTGCGCCAGCGCGTGGAACAGGTCGTCCGGCTGATTCGCTCCAAGGGCGTGGGGGTATATTTCTGCTCGCAGTTTCCCGACGATGTGCCCGACAACATCCTCGGCCAGCTCGGCAACCGTGTGCAGCACGCCCTGCGTGCCTTCACCCCGCGCGACCAGAAAGCGGTACGCACGGCGGCGGAGACCTTTGTCGCCAACCCGGATCTGGACGTCGCCAAGGCGATTGGTGGCCTCGGCACCGGTGAGGCCCTCGTCTCCACGCTGCAGGACAAAGGCGTGCCGATGCCGGTCGAGCGCACCCTCATTGCGCCGCCCCGCTGCCGCATGGGGTCCATCACCGAGGCCGAGCGCGACCAGGTCCGCGCGGGCAGCCCGATCGGCGCGAAGTACGACAAACGCGTGGACCGCGAATCGGCAATGGAGCTGCTGGCGCGCAAGGCCGATGCCGCCGCGATCGAGGCCAACGCCCCCAAGGCGAAACCAATCACCGAGGAGGCCGGCGGATTTGGCCAGTCGATTCGCGACATTGTCTTCGGTACCAAGCGCCGCCAAGGGATGGTTGAGACCATGGCCAAACAGAGCGCACGGACCGTGGGCAACCAGGTCGGCAGGCAGATCCTGCGCGGCGTCATGGGCGGCCTGTTCGGCGGCAAGAAATGAATCACCGGAAATCACCAGGAGCTCAATCAATGAACCGAAACCTGATCGCCCTCGCCTGCATCGCGACGCTCGCGCTGGCGGCCTGCACCCCGCAGCCCGCCGCACCGTCGACCGCCGCGGACGTTGGTGAGACCCCGGTGGAGGCCTCCCAGCCTGCCGCCGTGGACGTGGTTCCCACCGGCGAGGGTGAGGCAGCGACCTTCGACCAGCGCGACTTCGCCGGGTCGTTCACCGGCACGCTCCCCTGCGCGGACTGCCCCGGCATCGACGTCACCCTCGTGCTTGAGCCCGACGGCACCTACCGCACCACCCACGTCTACCAGGAACGTCCCGATGGTGCCTGGACGATTGACGGCCACTGGTCGGTCGAGTCCGACGACGGGGTGATCCGTCTGGACCCCAACAGCAAGACGGACGAAGACCAGCTGTACGGGATCGAGTCCAGGGAGCGCATCGTCATGCTGGACGCGGACGGCAACAAAGCGGATTCGGGAATGGACTACGGCCTGACGCGCCAAGGCGCGCAGTAACCTTGCGGGGTCGCCCATGAGCCGTTGGCGCCCGCCGGTCGCGGCCAGCACCGCGCTGATCACCCGCGCCGGCCACGAACTGCTCAAGAACGAGCTGGACGAGCTGTGGCGGGGGAAGCGTCCTGAAGTGGTCCGCGCCCTGGCTGCCGCGGCCGCGGAGGGCGATCGCTCCGAGAATGCCGAGTACACCTATCGCAAGAAGCAGCTGGGTGAGATCGACCGCCGCGTGCGCTACCTGAGCAAGCGCATTCCGGCGCTTCGGGTCGTGGATACCACGCCGGAGGATCGCCAGGCGGTGTTCTTCGGGGCGACGGTGGAGGTCGAGGACATCACCAGCGGCGAGACCCGCACCCACCGCATCGTCGGCCCCGATGAAACCGACGCCGCCCTTGGCTGGATCAGCATCGACTCACCGCTGGCGCGGGCGATGCTCAAGAAACGCGTGGGCGACGAGTTCGACGCGGAGCTGCCAGGCGGCAGCAACCGCTTTGCAATCGTCGATGTGTCCTACGAGGACTGAGACTTCGCCACGTCGTTAACTTCAAAAGTTTTGCCAAGCCGCATTGATCTACCGCAAAATGAATGCCCTGTTCATGGAGCGAACCCGATGCAAATCAGCCCCAGCGCCGCACCGGTGCCCTTCTGGCAGCGGTTGCGCGCGATCACCTCGTACCCGCTCCGCGGCGCGGCGTTCTCCAGCCTGCTGGCGCTGACCCTGACCAGCCTGCTCGGGCTGATCCCGGTGATCGGCCTGGTGTTCACAATCGTGGTCTGGATCGGCGCTTACAAATACGCGTTCGAGATCCTGCGTACGACGGCCGACGGCCGAATGGAAGCGCCTGAAGTGGTGCTCGGCACCGATAATGGAGTGGTAATCCGCCTGATTGCCATGCAGTTGATCTTCATCGCGGTGCTCCTCCTGGCGACAGTAGTGGGCGGACCGGTCACCGGACTGGCAACGATCGTCCTGATCGCGTTCCTGCAACCGGGTTGCATCATGTCACTGGCGATGGATGGCAGCCTGCCACACGCCCTCAACCCGGCCACGCCCCTGACTTTGGTCTCGCGCATCGGCTGGCCGTACATGGCCGTGTTCGCCCTGTTGTTCGTGATCCAGGCCAGCATGTTCACCGCCACGGTCTGGCTGGCTGAAGTCATGCCTCCGGTAGTGGCCGACCTGATGGTGAGCGCAGTGTCGTTCTGGGCCCTGTTCGCAGCGTTCCACCTGATGGGGTATCTCGTGTACCAGTACCACGAGGTACTGGGCTACGTTCCCACCGGCACCGAAAGCCTGCCCGGTCGCCGGTCCCCCGACACCGACCTTCTGGCCGAGGCCGAAGGCTACGTTCGAGATGGCCAGCTCGACACCGCGCTGGAGTTGCTCCGGGGTGAAATCCGCAGTCGTGCGGTTGGTCTGGAAACACACGGCCTGTATCGCCGTCTGCTGCAGCAAGTTGGCAACGCTGCAGGCCTGTCCGAGCATGCGCGTGAATACCTCAATGTACTGGTGATGGAAAAACACGATCGCCGGGCAATCGGCTTGCTGCGCGAATCCCTGGATGCCGATTCGGACTTCGTGCCGATGCACGTTCCGATGGCCGAACAGCTTATCGAGCGCGCGCGCCTGTCTGGCCAAAAACAGTTGGCACTCGACGCCCGGCTGGCGCTGCTGCGCGCGCACCCCCGCGACCCATCTGCACCTGGATGGGCGCTGGAAAACGCGCTGCAGTTGCTGGAGCGCGGCGATCGCGACCAAGAGGCGCGAGCGCTGCTCGCACAGGCCCGCGAGCGCTGCGAAGACGAGATATTGCAAGCGAAGATCGATGCAGCAACAAAGCTATTGCCGGACCCGCTCGAGGCGCCTGCGCAAGCTTGAGCAAGGCGAGACGATTGCTGGGTGAGCCATCTCGCGAGGCATTGCATTGATCGCATCCGCCCCGGCGACCGCGGCTGATCTCCGCTCTGCCTTTACCCAACGACCGTTGCGGCGGGCTCGAGCTCCTCTTCGCCAACCAATTCGGCGAGCAGGAAACGTGCCTTGTCCGCCTCTGGCTGGTGCGGATAGCGCTGCGTCAACACGCGCAACACGCGCTGGTGAGCGTCCTCGGCATGTCGGTCGCGCCAACCCAGGGCCAGCCGGAACCACAGGTGTGCTTGCTCCGCGGGATCGTTGCCGGCCGCCGGCAACAGCGCCGCCTCGGCGGCGTTGAGCTGACCCGCGTCCAGCCATCGACGCGCCAGTGCAATGCGGTCCGCAGGGTCCAGCGCGAGCGCGGCGGCATCCAGTTCGGCGAGTACCTCGATTTGCTCGCGCACCTCTTCGGAATCAAGCGTGTTGATAGCCAGCAACCCGGCGCCACGCCCAGCCATCGCTCCACCTCTCTGGCCGTTGCGGGCAACCTGATAAAGCGCCAGCCGGACGTCGAAAAGAGCCGGCTGTTCGCGAGCCAGCTCTTCCAGCAATCGCTCGGCTTCGGCCAGTTGCATCCGCCCCAGATGAAGTTGCGCGCGCTGCCAGCGGTCATCGGTTCGCGTCTCCGGTTCGGCATCACGAATGAAGTCGTGGCGGACGTGGTTCGTGACGACCAGCAACGCGCCCATGATTGCGCCGCTGACGATGCCACCTGCGTGCGCGTCGAAGCCGATCTCCAGGTGGTCGCTGGCGATCAGGTTCCAGACCTCCCAGCCCAGCCACACCGGCAGCAGCCAGATCGCCGGCGCACGCACGTAGTCGAAGACCACTCCAACCCAGTAGAAAAGCCGTACCGGTTGCCGTCCCCAGACCACGCAGAACGCACCCATCAGCGCAGCCACCGCGCCCGAGGCGCCGAGTCCGCCACCGGCTTCGCCCCAACGCCACATCAGCGAGGCCGCGCTGGCGCCAACCGCGCCGAGCAGGTACACGCCCAGGAACCGGCCCGAACCGATCGCGCCCTCGACCAGCAGGCCCAACGCGAGCAGGAACAGCATATTTCCGAGCAGGTGCATGATCCCGCCGTGCAGGAACGCCGAGCTCACCATGCGCCACGGATCGATTTCGGAACTGCGCAACAGGTGACGCAGGGTGAATATCCGGTCGATCTGGGCGTCGTATTCCGAGCGCGCGACGTCCCATGCCTCGGCGTCCGCATCGTCAGTGAACAGCTCGCCTGAGCGCAGTGCAGCGATGAACGCGATATCGGTCAGAGTTCGGGACGCGACGTACTCCGGCCGCGCCGATGCGGGCACCTGGTTGAATTGCTCCAGCAGATCCATCCGGCGTTTGCCCAGCAGGTAGCGCTCATAGGCCGGAACCTCATAGCGCCCGAGGTCGGACTGCAGATAATGCTGCTGGGTGCGGGCCATCGCCGCCTCGTCACCGGACTGCCAACCAAAAAACACCAGCACGTTGACCAGGATCAGTACCGTCGTCACCAACGGGAAAGTCGCGCGCGACAGGGGGCGATGCAGCGGCAGGATCAGCATGGGCGACGATACTGGAGTGGCATCCGGAAGAATCGACGATCCGGCCGATCGCGTGCAACTTGAGTTTGCGGACTTCGCATATGCCGCCCTTCCTAAGGAGACCGCAACGCGGAACGCTCAATCCTCGAACGAGACCTCGCCGTAAAGGTCGTGCTCGTCGCTGCCCATGATGTGGACATCGGCGAAGTCGCCCAGCTTGAGTCCGGCAAAGTAGCCGTTCTGGATCTGCACCACGCCGTCGATCTCCGGGGCGTCGGCCATTGAGCGACCGATCGCCAGCTCGCCGTCGACCGCGTCGATGATGCAACGCTGCACGGTGCCCACCTTGGCCTCGAGCTTCTGCGCGGAAATCTCCGCCTGCCGCTCCATGAAGCGGCCCAGCCGCTCCTGTTTGACCGCCTCGTCGACCGGATCGGGCAACTCGTTGGCCTTGGCACCGGTCACCGGCGAGTAGGCGAACGCACCCACGCGATCGAGCTGGGCCTCGTCGAGGAAATCGAGCAACTCCTCAAACTCGGCCTCGGTCTCACCCGGGAAGCCGACGATGAAGGTCGAGCGGATCGTCAGGTCCGGACACACGTCGCGCCAGCTCTGGATGCGTGCCAGCGTCTTGTCGATCGCACCGGGACGCTTCATCAGCTTGAGGATCCGCGGGCTCGCGTGCTGGAACGGGATGTCCAGATACGGAAGGATCGTGCCCTCCGCCATCAGCGGAATGATCTCGTCCACGTGCGGATACGGATACACGTAGTGCAGGCGGGTCCACAGGCCCAGCTCGCCCAGGCCCTCGCACAGCGCCTTCATGCGGGTCTGGTAGGTCTTGCCGCGCCATTCGTGCTCGGCGTAGCGCACATCCACGCCGTAGGCGGACGTGTCCTGGGAGATGACCAGCAACTCCTTGACCCCACCCATGGCGAGTTTCTCCGCCTCGCGCAAGACGTGGTCGATCGGCCGCGACACCAGGTTGCCGCGCATCGACGGAATGATGCAGAAGCTGCAGCGATGATTGCAGCCCTCGGAGATCTTCAGGTACGCGTAGTGCTTCGGGGTCAGCTTGATGCCGACGCCCTCGACCTGCATGTCCGGCAACAGGCTGATGAACGGGTCGTGTCGCGGCGGCACGGCCAGGTGCACCGCGCTCAGGACACTGTCGTAATCCTGCGGGCCGCTGATCGACAACACGCCGGGGTGCGCCTCGCGGATCACTTCCGCGCGCTTGCCCAGGCAGCCGGTCACGATCACCTTGCCGTTCTCGGCCATGGCCTCGCCAATCGCATCCAGCGACTCGGCCACCGCGGAATCGATGAAGCCGCAGGTGTTGACCACCACCACGTCGGCATCGTCGTAGCGCGGCACCAGGTCGTATCCCTCCACGCGCAACTGGGTGAGGATGCGCTCGGAATCCACCAGCGCCTTGGGGCAGCCAAGGCTGACGAAACCGACCTTCGGATTTTTGGACAAAGTGTCTTGCACGGGCATGGAGTGACCAGTCAGCGGAATAGCGCAAGGCTCCGGGCAGGAGTGCCTGGAGCCATCGCAGTGTTCGGGGACCGCAATTATAGCCTTGGCGCTAGAATCAACTCGTAGCCCAAGCTGCCGGACAGCTGAACGGAGCGCCGAATGAACCGCTGGACCGATCTGGATACCCCGCATGGCTGCATCCACGCCTGGCGCAGCGAGCCCGCCGGACCCTCGCGCGGGGCCATCGTGGTACTGCAGGAGATCTTCGGGGTCAATGCGCATATCCGCGACGTCACCGACCGTTTCGCCCAGGCAGGCTTTGTGGCGCTGGCGCCGGCCCTGTTCGACCCGGTCGAGCGCGATGTCGAGCTGGAATACGACGCTTCCGGTATTGCCCGCGGACTCGCGCTGACGCGTGCGCTGGGCATCGACCGCGCCGTCGACCTTGCCAACGCCAGCGCGAGCCTCCTGCAGGCCGAGGGACTGCGCACCGGTGCGGTTGGCTTCTGCTGGGGCGGCACCATCGCGCTGCTCGCCAACACCCGCCTGGGACTGCCGTCGGTGAGCTACTACGGCGGCCGCAACGTACAGTTCCTCGACGAGCCGCTGCGCGCACCGATGATGTTCCACTTCGGCAGCCAGGACCGCAGCATCTCCGCAGCCGACGTCGAGCAGCACCGGGAGAAATATCCGGCCGCCACCGTGCACGTCTACCCCGCTGGGCATGGCTTCAACTGCGAACCGCGCGCCGACTACGACGCCGCCAGTGCGGCCCAGGCCTGGCAACGCAGCATCGACTTCTTCGAGGAGAACCTGCGATGAGACCGCCGCGTGATCTGGGCTGGCGGCTGGATTCGCGCCTCGCCGACGACACCCACCCCGTCAGCAACCTGGAGCTGAGCGAACTGCGCTTGATGGATGACGCGAACCACCCGTGGCTGATCCTGGTGCCACGCATCGAGCACGCGGTGGAATGGATCGACCTGGACGCGGAGCAGCAAGCCGTGTTGACCCGCGAGATCGACCGCTGCAGCCGCGCCCTGCGGACGGCGTTCCAGCCGCACAAGCTCAACGTCGCCGCGCTGGGCAATCAGGTCGAGCAACTGCACATCCACGTGATCGCCCGCTACCGCGAGGACATCGCCTGGCCGCGGCCCGTCTGGGGCACTGCGACCGCCCTGCCCTACAAACCCGAGCTGTTGATAAAGCGGATTGAGCTCCTGCACGCCGCGCTCGACTGAAGACGCCTATACGTTGGCGCCCGACCGCGCTCAGGTACGCGGCAGGGTAACGCCGCGCTGGCCCTGGTACTTGCCGCCACGATCAGCGTAGGAGGTCTCGCAGATGTCATCCGCCGCGGCCTGGAAGAACAGCATCTGCGCCACCCCTTCGTTGGCATAGATCCGGGCCGGCAGCGGGGTGGTGTTGGAAAACTCCAGGGTCACGTGGCCCTCCCACTCCGGCTCCAGCGGCGTCACGTTGACGATGATGCCGCAGCGCGCGTACGTGCTCTTTCCCAGGCAGACCACCAGCGTGTCGCGCGGGATGCGGAAGTACTCCACCGTGCGCGCCAGCGCGAAAGAGTTGGGCGGGATGATGCATTCGTCCGCCTCCACGTCGACAAAGCTGCCGGGATCGAAGTTCTTGGGATCCACGATCGTGGAATTGATGTTGGTGAAGATCTTGAACTCGCGCGAGCACCGCACGTCGTAGCCATAGCTGGACGTGCCGTAGCTGACGATGCGCTCGCCGTTGAGGTGCTTTACCTGCCCCGGTTCGAACGGCTCGATCATGCCTCCGTCTTTTTCGGACATGCGGCGGATCCAGCGGTCGGACTTGATGCTCATGCGTTGGGTTCCCGGATGCGATCGGTTCCGGCCGGGCAGAATTCCCGGCGGAAAGCCCCCGATTGTAGACCGCCGCGCTGCGGGAGGCTGCCGCGGCAGTCCACGTGGCCCTTATGAGAGCAGCGACGCCGAGATCGAGGGGGTCACCCGCGGCCGCTCGGCCAACGCCACCGCGATCCGCCGGGCCGCGTCGCGGTACGCCGCCGCTGCCGTGGAATCAGGCTGGGCCAACACGATCGGTACGCCTGCATCGCCCTGTTCACGGATCTCACGCTGCAACGGCAGGCTGCCCAACAGCGGCACGTCGTACTGGCTGGCCATGCGTTGCCCGCCGCCCTCGCCGAAGATGTGCTCGGCGTGACCGCAGTTGCTGCATACATGCACCGCCATGTTCTCGACCAGACCCAGCACCGGCACCTCGACCTTCTCGAACATCTTCAAGGCCTTCTTCGCGTCCAGGGTGGCGATGTCCTGCGGCGTGGTGACGATGATCGCGCCAGCCACCGGGATCTTCTGCGCCAGGGTCAGCTGGATGTCGCCCGTGCCGGGCGGCAGGTCGACGATCAGGTAATCGAGGTCGCCCCAGCGGGTGTCGTTGAGCAGCTGGGTCAGGGCCGAGGTGGCCATCGGCCCGCGCCAGATCATCGGCGTGTCCTGCTCCACCAGAAAGCCGATCGACATCGTCTCCACGCCGTGCGCGCGCATCGGCTCGATCGACTTCCCGTCCGGGCTGTCCGGCTTGCCCGACAGACCCAGCATCATAGGAATGCTGGGGCCATAGATGTCCGCATCCAGCACCCCGACGCGCGCGCCTTCCGCGACCAGTGCCAGCGCAAGGTTCACCGCCGTCGTCGACTTGCCGACACCGCCCTTGCCCGAGCCCACCGCGATCACGTTGCGCACGGTAGGCAGCGGGGAAAGCTTGGGCTGTACGGCATGACTGGTGATGCGTTGGCCCAGTTCCAGACGCGCCAGTTGCGAGCCCTCGGCCTCGATCGCGGCGCGGATCGCGGCTTCCAGTTCGCTGCGCATGCCTCCCACCGGCACTCCGACGTCCACGGTCACCGCCACATTGGCGCCGTCGCGGGCGACCCGGATCCGTGCCTGGGTGGCCGCGAGGGAGGTATCGGTGCCGGGCAGCAGCACGCTGCCGATCAGGTTTTGCAAAGAATCGGTCACGGCGTTCCTCGTGGGGTATTGCGGAACAAGCATTGTCGCAGCGGCGCCAGTGAGTGGGGGTGACCTGGATCAACACAGGGACGACAAAGATGGACACGATCTGCCCGCAGGATGCCTCGGTAGGACCTGACCGGCAGCCTCCTTGGCGGATTCAGCCATCGTCCCAATATCGCTGGATACGGTATAACGAACCAGTCCCAGCGCCTCGTGCCTGGCATCCACACTGTCTTCCGGAGGGAAACATGCACAGGAAAATCTCCATCTTGCTGGTACTTGCGGTGGCTCTGATGGCCGCGCCGCTGGCCGCAGTTGCCCAACAGACGCCGGTCGGTACCTGGACCACGATCGACGACAAAACCAACCAGCCCAAGTCGGTCGTGGAGATCTACGAGACCCAGGACGGCAGCCTCGCCGGCAAGGTCGTCGAAGTGCTGCAATCGGACAAGGGTCCAAATCCCGTGTGCAGCAACTGCGAGGGCGACCGCAAGGACAAGCCGATCGAAGGCATGGTCATGCTGTGGGACGTTGCCCGCATCGGCAATGAGTGGAAGGGCGGCAAGATCCTCGATCCGGCCACCGGCAAGGTCTACTCGGTGAAGATGAGCCTGGCCGACAACGGCCAGAAGCTGGAGGTCCGTGGCTTCATGGGCTTCTCGCTGCTGGGCAAGACCCAGACCTGGCAGCGCCGCTAGGCGAGTGCGCGCGCCAGGAAGGCCCTGACACGCCACCCCGACGGCCCGCTGATGCGGGCCGTCGTCGTTTATGGTGAGCCGGGCCGGCCGGGTCATGGACGCCGCGACGCATGCGATACTCACCGGCTCCTTCGCTACAGCCATATCCATGTCCCGCGAGCTTGTCGTCACCTGCGCCCTTCCCTACGCCAACGGTCCGCTGCACCTCGGCCATCTGGTGGGTTACATCCAGGGCGACGTGTTTTCCCGCGCCCAGCGGCTGGCAGGAAACACCGCCTATTTTGTCTGCGCCGACGACACCCACGGAACGCCGATCATGCTGGCGGCCGAGAAGGCCGGGACCACGCCCGAGGCCTATATCGCCGGGATCCAGGCCAGTCATGAGCGCGACTTCGCCGACTTCGGCGTGGCGTTTGATCACTACGACTCGACCCATTCGCCGCGCAACAAGGCACTGACCGAGGCCATCTACCGCAAGCTGGATGCCAACGGCCATATCCAGCGCCGTTCTGTCGCCCAGCTGTACGACCCGGTCCGCGGCATGTTCCTGCCCGACCGCTTCGTCAAGGGCATCTGCCCCAACTGCGGCACGCCCGACCAGTACGGCGACAACTGCGAGAGCTGCGGCGCGACGTACTCCCCGACCGAGTTGAAGGAGCCGCGTTCGGTGGTCAGCGGCGCCGAGCCGGAGCTGCGCGAGTCGGAGCACTTCTTTTTCGAAGTCGGTGATTTCACCGATTTCCTGCGTCATTGGCTGAGCGGTGATGTCGCCAATCCCGGGGTCAAGGCCAAGTTGAAGGAATGGCTGGACGCGGAGGGCGGACTGCGCGCGTGGGACATTTCCCGCGATGCGCCCTACTTCGGCTTCCAGATCCCCGGGCATCCGGGCAAGTACTTCTACGTCTGGCTGGACGCGCCGATCGGCTATCTGGCCAGTTTCCAGGCCCTGTGTGAACGCGAGGGACTGGATTTCGACAGCTACCTCGCTCCCGACAGCCCCGCCGAGCTGCACCACTTCATCGGCAAGGACATCGTCAACTTCCACGGCCTGTTCTGGCCGGCGGTGCTGCATGGCGCCGGATTCCGTGCGCCGACCCGTCTGCACGTCAACGGTTACCTGACGGTGGACGGTGCGAAGATGTCCAAGTCGCGCGGCACCTTCGTGATGGCCCGCACCTACCTGGAAGCGGGACTGGATCCAGAGGCGCTGCGTTACTACTTCGCTGCCAAGACGTCGGGTGGCGTCGACGACGTGGACCTCAACCTGGGCGACTTCACCGCGCGGGTGAACGCCGACATCGTCGGCAAGTTCGTCAATCTGGCCAGCCGATGCGCGGGCTTCATCAGCAAGCGCTTCGACGGCATGCTGGCTGACAGCCTGCCGGACCCGGCGATGTACGTCCGCTTCGTCGAGCAGCTGGCACCCATTGCAGCGGCCTACCAACGCAATGAGGCCGCCACCGCGCTGCGCCTGACCATGGCGCTGGCCGACGAGGCCAACCGCTACATCGATGACCACAAGCCGTGGGTGATCGCCAAGCAGGAAGGCGCCGACGCGCAGTTGCAGGCCGTGTGCAGCCAGGGACTGAACCTGTTCCGCGTGCTCAACGCAGCGCTCAAGCCGGTGCTGCCGCGCGTCACTGCCCAGGCCGAAACGTTCCTGAACGCGCCGATCGCCCACTGGGACGACCTCGCCGCGCCGCTTACCGCGCACCGGATCCAGCCCTATACCCCTCTGTTCACCCGAATCGACCCGAAGCTCATTGACGCCATGACCGACGCCAGCAAGGAATCCCTGCAGCCAACCGCTGCTCCCGCCACGTCCAAGCCCACGCCGGCCGTGCCTGCCGCCACCACGCCATCGGCAACCGGGTCCGACCCTGCCGAATTGTCGACCCCGATCATCGGCATCGACGATTTCGCAAAACTTGATCTCAGGGTCGGCAAGGTGCTGGAGTGCGGGTTTGTCGAGGGCTCCGACAAATTGCTGCGCTTCCTGCTGGATGCTGGCGAGCTCGGCCAGAGGCAGATCTTCTCCGGCATCCGCGCCAGCTACGACGACCCGGACGCGCTGGTCGGACGCAACGTGGTGTTCATTGCCAACCTGGCGCCACGCAAGATGCGCTTCGGCATGAGCGAAGGCATGATCCTGTCGGCGGGCTTCGATGCCGGCGCCCTCGCCCTGCTGGGTACAGACAGCGGCGCCAGCGCAGGAATGCCGGTGCGGTGATTCGATGCAGCCGCCGGACGACACCGAACGCCTGACCGAGCGCCTCGACCGCCTGCTGCCCCAGACGCAGTGCGGGCAGTGCGGCTATGCGGGTTGCCGGCCATACGCTGAGGCGATGGCGCTGGGAGAGGCGGAGACCGATCGCTGCCCGCCCGGTGGTGACGCCGGTGCGCTGGCGCTGGCCCTTGCGCTCGGCACGCGCCCTGTGCCCTTTGACCGCCGCCGCGGCGACTGCAATCCGGGCCTGGTCGCGCTGGTGATCGAGGAGGACTGCATCGGCTGTACCAAGTGCATTCAGGCCTGCCCGGTGGACGCGATCATCGGCGGTGCCAAACACATGCACACGGTGCTGGCGTCGCTTTGCACCGGGTGCGAGCTGTGCGTTCCGGCGTGCCCCGTGGATTGCATAGACATGATGAGCGGCGACCGGCCGCTGGAGCTCAGGATCCGATCGGAAGGCTGACCGGTTCCCCAGCATCCTCAAGCGCGGGATCCTCGAGGGTGCCGCACGCGCTGCAGATGCGCTCCACCGTGTAACCGGCCTGCCCAAGCAATGCGAGCAACCCGTCGTCACCGAGTAGATGCATCGCTCCAACCACGACCAGCACGTTGTCCCGGCCACGCCCGTCGAGCATTTTCCGCAGCAGCGGCAGCCACGCCTGATTGCGGTCCACGTTCACCAACTGGTACGTGCGCGGTGTCTTCGTCATCATCTCGGTGAGCGCGATCGCTTCCAGTCCCGGCACGTCGCCCGCCCGCCACGCCTCGTGCAGATCGGCGAGTTCGCCCGGCATTTCCTGGGGACGGTCGAGGAAGTCCTCCAGCCCGAGCACCTGTTCGGCAATCGGCGAGTCGGCCAGGGCGCGCAACTGATCGTCGATCGTCTCCAGGCCAGCGGTGGGTTTACCCGCCTCCTCAGCACGCTGCATGAGGTGCTGATCCACGCCCAGTTCGGGGCTGAAACCGAGTGAGTGCGAAAGGCCCAGCATCAGGGACAGGTTCACGAACCACGGGCTGTACCGGTTGACCTGGTCCAGCGATCCACCCTGGCGGGCCAGGAGTCGATCCAGCTTCTCGCGCAGCCGCGGCGAGATCAGATCCGACAGGGTGCGGCCTTCGGACAGGTTGGCCGCGTCCCTGAAGCTCGCGCTGGCCGCGGGGCTTCCCAACTCGTCCGGGGAGACCTCAAATACGATCCGGGCGGCATCGTCGAAAGCCGCATCGATATCGGCCGACAACGGGTAGTCGTCTTCCCTGAGCAGATGGATCGAGCCAAGCAGGTACACCGCATTGTTCCGGTCCGACACCTTCCACAGCAGCGGCACCGGCGGTACGTACGCCGGGGTCTCGACCTGCGCCAGCGGTGCTTGCGTACTGTCGGCGCTGTCGGTGGATGTCCAGCGGTCGGGCGCGACAACCGCGAGAGCGGTGCCGCACAGCAGCACGAGGCTGGCAATCAGGACTTTGGTCCTGCGCATGGGGGTTTCCCGGATCCGGCGACGGGTCATCTGGACGAGGTACTCGGCACGTAGAGCTTTTCACCTGCGGTCACGGCCAGATCGAGACGGTTCTGTGGCGGCGGCAACGGACAGGTCGCAAAGTCGGAGAAGGCGCACGGCGGGCTGTAGGCGCGGTTGAAGTCCAACAGCACGCCATCGTCGGCATCCGGCATCGGCGCGTCCAGGAAGCGGCCCGCGCCGTAGCTGCCGTGACCATTGGTAGCGTCCGCGAACACCACGAACAGCCCACCGCTGCCGTCGTCAATGGCCTCCAGCCGGTAGCGCTCGCCGCTGCGTTCGAACTCCACCGAGCCCGGATTTGCCATCGCGTCAAAGGTACCAATGATGTTGGCGATCTCGATGGTCTGTCCCGGTGGATGCGGAATGAATCGACCGCTGACCACCCAGTCCTGGTCGGCGGGCCAGTACTCCAGTGTGCCGAAACCCGTCCTGGTCGGCGCATCCGCGTGACGCACGCGCAGGGCGTGGCGCTGGTCACGCAGGATCACCGTCGCCTGTCCTCGGCCACCATCAAAACCGAGCACGCTCGGGCCGGCGGGGTCGTCGTCACTTCGCAGGACGACAGAGCCCTTGACTGGCACACCGTCAATGCTCGAGTCGCCGCCGGACTCGGGAACAAAGCGCACCTGGCCGTTGCGGAGGTCCAGCATGCCCAGATGCGCCGGGCCCATCGAGAGCTGGATGCCGTTGCCGGGGTTGCTGCCCACGTAGTGCGCTCCGGGGGTGATCCAATGCAGGCCAACCAGGGTGGTCCAGCCATCCGGCGCCACGAGCGCGGCGCGGCGCTGCGCGCGCCAGGATTGCTGGTCGGCATCGAAATCGATTTCTTGCGCAGCCACATCGGGCTCCTGTTTGGCGTTGAAAAGTCGGTTGCCATCGCAGGCAGCCAGGGCGAACAGAAGACCTGCGACCAGCGCAAGCGCAGCGAGGGAAGTGCGATGCCCCGGTACGTGGTTCATCTCAACGTCCTCGCAGGAACCAGCGGTCGATCTCGGGCAGGCTGAAATGCGCCCAGGTCGGTCGGCCGTGGTTGCACTGGCCTGAGCGCTCGGTGATTTCCATCTCACGCAGCAAAGCATTCATCTCGGGCACCGTGAGCCGCCGGTTCGCGCGCACCGCGCCATGGCAGGCCATCGTGGAAAGCAGCTCGTCGCGGGCCGCGGACACGCGGATGCCCCCCAGCGGCGACGCGCCGCCGTGTTCGCGCAGATCGGTCAGCACGTCGCGGAGCAGCGCCTCCACGTCCCCGTGCGCCAGCAGCGCGGGTACCGAGCGCATCGTCACCGATTGTGGTCCCGAGCGGGTGACCTCGAACCCGAGAGTGGCAAGCACTTCCGCCTCGCGCTCGGCGACCTCCGCCTCTCGCTCGGACACCGCCAGGGTCGCCGGGACCAGCAGCGGTTGGGTCCGCAGTCCTTCGCCGTCATGCGCCCGCTTGAGCTTCTCGTAGCCGATGCGCTCGTGGGCGGCGTGCATGTCCACCACAATCAAGCCGGCACTGCTCTCGGCAAGAATGTAGATGCCGTGCAACTGGGCGATGGCGTAACCCAGTGGCGGCAGTGTGGCTTCACTGCTCGATGGCAGTGAGTGGTGACCCGCAGTGGCGGGACTGTCAGGTGAGGCGCCGTCGGATCGCGCTGCTGAAGGCGACGCACCGTAGAGTTGCGCCAGCCCCGCGCGCTGATCGGCCACCTGCAGCCCAAGCGGCGACTGCGAGCGGTGCCAGGGGTACGCGTTCCCCTGTTGCGATGCGCCCCCGCTGGGGTCCGGTCCACCCAGGTGCTCTGCGTGCTGTATTCCGTGCAGCGCGGCCGGCTGGCCGGCACGCGTAGCCGCCAGCACCGACTGCAACGTCCTAAAGACAAAGTCGTGGATGAGCCGCGAATCGCGGAACCGCACCTCGTGCTTTGCCGGGTGCACGTTGACATCGACCCGCCGGGGATCCAGCTCGAGAAACAGCACGTAGGCCGGCTGCCTGCCGTGGAACAGCACGTCCGAATACGCCTGCTTGACCGCATGGGCGACGCTGCGATCGCGGATCGCGCGGCCGTTGCAGTAAAGGTACTGCTGGTCGGTGGAGGCCCGGTTGTAGGAGGGCTCGGCTATCCAGCCGTGCAGGCGCAACCCGGCGCCGCTGTGGTCGACGGCGATGGCGTTGTTGGCAAACTCCTCGCCCAGGGTCTCGTGCAGGCGCAGATCCGACAGACCGGCCTTGTCCAGCATGTCGGTGTCACCCTTCCAGCGCCGCGACGGCTTGCCGTTGTGTGACACGCGTAGCTCGACGTCCGGGCGCGCCAGCGCCAGTTGCCGCAGCCATTCCTCGATATGCGACAACTCGGTGCGCTCCGCGCGCAGGAACTTGCGCCGCGCGGGGACGTTGAAGAACAGATCGCGAACCTCGACCGTGGTTCCGACCGGATGCGCCTTGGGCGCGACGTTTCCCACCTGGCCACCGCCGACTTCCAACGAGGCACCGTGCTGGGCGTCGGCAGGGCGCGAGGTCATCACGAAGCGGCTGACCGAGGCGATCGAGGGCAGCGCCTCGCCACGGAAGCCCAGGGTCAGCACGCCCTCGAGATCGTCCAGGGAAGCGATCTTGCTCGTGGCATGGCGGGACACCGCCAATGGCAGTTCCCCGGGGCCGATACCGGAGCCGTCGTCGCGCACCCGGATCAACCTTGCCCCGCCCTCCTCCAGATCAATGTCGATCCGACGCGCGCCCGAGTCGAGTGCATTCTCGACCAGCTCCTTGACCACCGATGCCGGCCTCTCGACGACCTCGCCGGCGGCAATCTGGTTGATCAGGGTATCGGGGAGCGGGCGTATCGACACGGGGCGGCAGGTCCTGGCAAGACTGACCGGCCATCATAGCGAACGCGGGCTGTACCACTGAGTCAGGAAATTACCTGCACCCGGCGCAACATCACCTGGTCAGGGACTTCCGCCGGCGGTGATCGATGCGGATGCGGTTTCCAGTGCCGCGGCTCGGGCAGCGAACATCGTGCCCGGCGGCGGCTGACGGGTGAAGAAGGTGTTGACACCGTCCAGGACAGCGCTGGCAACTTTGCGCTGAAACGCGGGATCCTTGAGCCGGATCTCTTCGGTTGCGTTGGAAATAAAGGCGGTCTCGACCAGCATTGCCGGCATGTCCGAGGTCCGCAGAACGGCGAAGTTGGCCCGCTCGATGCTCGGCTTGTGGACATTGCCCACACGCTTGAGGCCATCAAGGATCTGCCCTGCCGCGTCTTCCGATGCCTTCATGTGCCCGCTCTGGGTAAGGTCGAGCAGCACGGAGGCCAGCGTCGTGTTGGCCGACATGCGCGCTCCACCGATCAGGTCGGCGGAGTTTTCCTTGTCCGCCAGCCAGCGGGCGCGCTGCGAAGACGCGCCGCGCAGCGAAAGCACGTACACCGATGAGCCGTCCGCACTGCGGTTCTCGGCCGCGTCGGCGTGGATGGAGATAAACATGTCGGCCTTGGCCGCCCGAGCCAGGGCGGCGCGCTTGTTCAATGGGATGAACACGTCGTGCTCGCGGGTCATGTAGGCCTTCAGCCCGGGAGTGGCGTTGATCTGCCGGGCCAACTCCTTGCTGATCGCCAGTACCACGTCCTTCTCGCGCGTGCCGCCCTTGCCGATCGCCCCCGGATCCTGGCCGCCATGGCCGGGATCGATCGCGATTACCAACGGGCGCATGCCTTGGCCCTGCATGACCTGCTGGATCGTCTTGACCGGCGCAGTCGCAGCAGGCGGCACCGACGCTGGGGGCGGCGGAGTCGCACGCGCTGGGGCGGGAGCGACTGCGACCATGCTCGGCATCGCGGCAGTCTGTGGCGAAGGCCGGTTCGCGAGTTCCCTGGCCGAGGTGGCGGCATTGGCCGCGGCAATCTGCGAGATGAGTCGGCTGGTGGCTTCAGCGGAGGCCGCGGTATCTACCGGAGTCGTCGCCGGCGCGGCTACCGCTGCCATCATCTGCGCGGCGGCGGCGGTTGAGTCCCCTCCCGCCGGCTGCGCCGGAGCCGGTGAAGCCGCAACCGCAGCCCCCGGTACGGAGGTCGGAGCGCCATCCCCCGGCCACTCCACCACCAACACGGGGCCACTGCCGCTTTGCTCAATGCGCGGCTTGAGCGCCGTAATAGTCTGCGAGAGGTCGAACACCACGCGCGCCGTCCCCGGGACCGGCTTGCCGGTGCGTACCGACTTCACGACGCCGGTACCTGCCGGAACCGACAGCGTGGGCGAAACGGAAGACGCCGGCATGTCGATCACCAGGCGATCCGGGCCGGCAAGGCTGATGACCTTGAACTCCCCTGGCGCATCCAGCGCGATCTCCGCACGGGTGCCGGTGGCGCCCGCATTGAGATGCAGGCCCTTGATTTCACTGGCATGCACCGCCGCGCCCGCGCAGGCGGCGATCAACGTAGAGCCGAGCAGGAGGCGGCGGAGGCTGGGGGATTGGACTCGCATGCCGGCTAGTCAACCATCGCGATCACGCTATTGCAAGCACTTTTTCCCTTATTAATCCGACACCTGCCGCATCTTCCTGCCAAAAGGTTCAGGAGTCGGCGGTGATTTCGTTGTCCTGCGAGAGACGCTGCAGCCACGCCGTCCCGGCGTTGGTGTGCGCGGAAAGTCGGGCGCGGCGTCCGTCACCTTCGACCTCCAGCTGGACCTGGAGGTCCGCCGGTGGCAGACCGCCACGGCCCCGATCCGCCCATTCCACCAGCCACAGGGTTACATCCGCGCTGTCCAGGCCGAGGTATTCCAGCTCGGCCGGATCGCCGATTCGGTACAGATCCAGGTGCCACGCCTCGCCGCCCCCGGCCAGCGGGTAGCGCTCGACCAGGGTGTAGGTCGGGCTGCGGATGGCGCCGTGCACGCCCAGCTCTCGCAGCAGCGCACGGGCCAGGGTCGACTTGCCGGCACCCAGATCCCCCTCCAGGTGAACTACCGCATGCTCGGGGCGGGTCCGTGCAAGGGCCTGTCCCAGACGATCCGTCCAGCGGCTGTCGACGAGCGCGAAGACCTGCATCAACGGCCTCCAGGGTTGGCGTGGCATCGCAGCCAGCGCATGAGGTCACTCGGCAGCAGACCGCGCTCGCCGCCCTCTTCAGCCGCGGAATCCCCGGCGACCGACTGCAACAGCGCACCGCAGGCTGCGGCGTCCGACTGCGCGAGCCCCTGCGCCAGCAGCGCGCCGATGACCCCGCTCAGCACATCGCCCATGCCACCGACGGCCATGCCGGGATTGCCGGCATCGATGAGGCTGACGGCTCCGGACGGGTCGGAGACGATCGTGCCGGCCCCCTTGAGCACCACCACCGCCTGGTAGCGCAAGGCGATCGCACGCGCCGCGGCGAAGCGGTCGCGCTGCACATCAGTGATTGCGGTCTGAAGCAGTCGCGCCGCCTCGCCCGGATGCGGCGTGAGTACGGCGTTGGCAGGGGCCGGGACGAAACCGGCGGCAATCAGGTTCAAGGCATCCGCATCCAGCACGACTGGCAGGCCGGAGGCGAAGATCGCGCGCAGCCGTTCCCGGCCCCACGCGCCCTGACCCAGTCCCGGGCCTGCCACGATGGCGGATGCTTCGCTGATCAGCGCGTCCAGCCCTGACGGGGCCCTGCCGTTGTCGTTGTCGTCGCCGTGGACCATGGCCTCCGGCAGCCGGTTCAGCAGTGGCCCGACGTGGGCATCCCGGGTAACGACGTCAACCAGTCCCACGCCCGCGCGCAACGCAGCTTCGGC
>NZ_JXSS01000114.1 GCF_000855665.1 Lysobacter sp. A03 | reverse complement strand
GGGCATTTGGAACCCACGCCCGTCCGTGCCCCTTACCGGGGCGCCCCACCAACCGAAAGGACCCCGCTCAAAGTACCCGTTTCTCCTTTTCCGGCCGGGGGGGGGAAAAATGGCGGGCACCCCCCCCCTCCCAAGCGGTTCCCCACCCACCCCGGAAGGTGCCCCCCGGCGCACCAACAGCAATGGAACCGCCATGACCCCGGAAGACCTGCTCGCCACCTACGGCCCCCGCGAATCGATGGAGTACGACATCGTCGTGGTCGGCGCCGGCCCGGCCGGACTGGCCACCGCGATCCACCTGCGCCAGCTCGCCGCCAGCAAGGGCAACGAGGTTTCGGTGTGCGTGCTGGAAAAAGGCTCCGAGCCGGGCGCACACATCCTGTCGGGCGCGATCATGGACACCCGCGCGCTGGACGAGCTGTTGCCGGACTGGAAGGAGCGCGGCGCGCCGCTGCGTCAGCCGGTGACCCGAGACGAGTTCCTGTTCCTCAGCGAGACCGGTGCCAGGGCGACCCCGGCCGCGTTCCTGCCCGAGTGCTTCGACAACCACGGCAACTACGTGATCAGCCTGGGCGAGTTCACCCGCTGGCTGGCCGGCCAGGCGGAAGAACTCGGGGTGGAGATCTTCCCCGGCTTCGCGGCTGACGAAGTGCTCTACAACGACGCCGGCGCGGTGATCGGCGTGGCCACCGGCGACATGGGCCTGGATAAGAACCGCGAGCCCGGTCCGCAGTTCCAGCGCGGCATGGAGCTGCACGCCAAATACACCGTCTTCGCCGAGGGCTCGCGCGGCCACCTGGGTCGCCGGTTGATTGAACGCTTCCAGCTCGACAAGGACTGCGACCCGCAAAGCTTCGGCCTGGGCGTCAAGGAGCTGTGGGAGGTCGACCCGGCCAAACACGAGCCCGGACTGGTGGTGCACACCGCCGGCTGGCCGCTGGATTCGGACACCTACGGCGGCTCGTTCGTCTACCACGCCGACGACAACAAGGTAGTGGTCGGCTTCGTGGTCGGACTGGACTACACCAACCCGTGGCTGAGCCCGTTCCAGGAATTCCAGCGCTTCAAGACCCATCCCTCGATCCGCAAGCACCTGGAAGGTGGCAAGCGCATCTCCTACGGCGCCCGCACCATCACCGCCGGCGGCCTGATGTCGTTGCCCAAGACCGTTTTCCCCGGCGGCGTTCTGGTGGGCTGCGAGGCCGGCTACCTCAACGCGAGCCGGATCAAGGGCAGCCACGCGGCGATCAAGACCGGCATGCAGGCCGCCCAAGCCGCCTTCGATGCGCTGGCCGCCGGACGCTCCCACGACGAGTTGGTCGCCTACCCGGCGGCCTTTGCAGCCAGCTGGCTGCACGACGAGCTCAAGCAGTCCAAGAACTTCAAGCAGTGGTTCAAGAAGGGCCGCACCATCGCGACCCTGATGACCGGCATCGAACAGTGGCTGCTGCCCAAGCTGGGCATCCGCAATCCGCCGTGGACGCTGCGCCACTCCAAGGCCGACCACGAGTGCCTGGATCCGGCTGACAAGCGCGAGAAGATCGACTACCCCAAGCCCGACGGCGTGCTGACCTTCGACAGGCTCAGCTCGGTGTTCCTCAGCAGCACCCACCACGATGAGAGCCAGCCGGCGCACCTGACGCTGAAGGATCCGGCCGTGCCGGTGACCGTCAACCTGGCCGAATATGCCGGTCCGGAAGCGCGCTACTGCCCGGCCGGGGTCTACGAGTTTGTCGGCGAGCCGGGCGCGGAGAAGCTGCAGATCAACTTCGCCAACTGCGTGCACTGCAAGACCTGCGACATCAAGGATCCAACCCAGAACATCGTCTGGGTCGCCCCGCTCGGCGGCGACGGTCCCAACTACGCCAAGATGTGACGCGGCGGTACCATGGGCCTCTCACTCATCCCCACTGAGAGCCCCATGACCGCAATGACCAGCCCCGGCGCCCGGTTTCGCCAAGCACTCAACGAAGAGAAACCGCTGCAGATCGTTGGCACCATCAACGCCAACCACGCCCTGCTCGCCAAACGCGCCGGGTACCGCGCCATCTATCTCTCCGGCGGCGGCGTCGCGGCCGGCTCGCTGGGCCTGCCGGATCTGGGCATCAACACGCTGGATGACGTGCTCACCGACGTGCGCCGGATCACCGATGTCTGCGACCTGCCGCTGCTGGTCGACATCGACACCGGCTTCGGCCCCAGCGCGTTCAACATCGCCCGCACCGTGAAGTCGCTGATCAAGGCCGGCGGCGCGGCCTGCCATATCGAGGACCAGGTCGGCGCCAAGCGCTGCGGCCACCGTCCGGGCAAGGAAATCGTCTCCAAGGACGAAATGGTCGACCGCATCAAGGCGGCCGCGGATGCGAAGACCGATCCGGATTTCTTCCTGATCGCGCGCACCGACGCGATCGCCTCGCACGGCGTGGATGACGCCATCGAGCGCGCGATTGCCTTCGTGGAAGCCGGCGCGGACGGCATCTTCGCCGAGGCCGCCTACGACCTGCCGACCTACCAGCGCTTCGTCGATGCGGTGAAGGCGCCGGTGCTGGCCAACATCACCGAGTTCGGCCAGACGCCGCTGTTCAGCCGCGACGAGCTGGCCTCGGTGGGTGTGGCGATGCAGCTGTTCCCGCTGTCAGCGTTCCGGGCCATGAACAAGGCCGCCGAGGCCGTCTACACCGCCATCCGCAGCGACGGCCACCAGAAGAACGTTGTCGAGACCATGCAGACCCGCGAGGAGCTGTACGACCGGATCGGCTACCACGAGTTCGAGCAGAGCCTGGACAAGGTCTTCAGCGACGCCAATTAGGCAAGCGCGGCCAGCACCGCTCAGCCAACCACCGGCGCCATCGGCGGGAGCACGGTGCCGGTGGATTCCGGCTCGTAGCCGCGCATCTCCAGCGACGCCAGGAAGCGCCAGACAAACAGCAGCGTGACCAGCAGCAGGCCCGGATAACCGATGCTGGCCAGCAGGTAGGGCAGTGTCGCATCCCCTGCCTGGACGACCGGCAGATTGAAGCTCAGCAGGCCGAAGGTGATGACCGCACCGAACAGCCACATCGCCAGCAGCCACATGCCAGCCTCGAAACCGGTCAGGTAGCGACCCCATCCGGCGATTGGCGGATCGCGGCGGACGGCGCCACGCAGCTCCGCAACCGGGGCCACATGCCGGTGGCCCAGCGTCAACAGGTCGTACACCAGCGTGACCGTTCCGATGCTGAAGATCACCCCGAACACCGGCACCAGGATCTTGAACAGGTTCATCGCCGGGAACACATCGCCACCAAACCAGTCCAGCCCAAGCGTGCGGTACACGAACACCTGCACGGTGCCGCCTAGTGCGAAGGCGAACGCCATGCCGAGCATGCCCACGAACAGCAGCCAGAACGAGAGCTTGCCCCAGCGCTGGTCATAGTCGGCCAGCCCGCGCATCAATGGCACGGCGTAGTACGCCGCGCCGATGCCGAGCATGCCGAAGGTGCCGAACAGGGCCAGGTGCGCATGCGCCGGGGTTACCCAGGTGCCGTGTGACCAGACATTCGTCAGCGCAAAGGTCATCGTGAAGCCCAGGATGCCGGCGCCCACCTGCTCCAGCACCACCGAGCCAAGAATGAAGTAGAAAGCCGGCGCATTTTTCAGCGGCCTGCGGTCGTGATGCGCATCCAGATACACATGCCAGAAGCAGAAGATCAGCGGCAGTGGCTCCAGCGCACTGAACAGTGACCCCCAGAACTGCCAGAACTCCGGCGTGCCGACCCAGAAATAGTGGTGTGCGTTGCCCAGCAGTCCGGACAGCCACACCAGCACCACGCCCCAGAACACGGCGTATCCGACGCTTTTGACCTTGGCGTCGAACATCAGCACCAGCAGGAACCCGACCAGGGCGATGTGGATCACCTCCCAGACGCCCTCGACCCAGTAATGGACCACGTACCAGCGGAAGTACTCCTGCAGGTCGAGGCGCTCGATGAAGAAGAAGCCGAACAGCCAGACCAGGGTCAGCGCGATGACGCCGATGCCGAGCGCCCAGTGGATCTCGTTCCAGTCGCGCCGCGGCGGGAACGTCCTGAGCACCACGTAGCACAGGATGCAGAAGCCGATCAGGATCACGATGTCGGCAATCCGTCCGGCCTCCAGGTACTCCAGCCCTTCCTGCAACATCGGTTGCCCGAGCCACCAGCCTGCCACGCCGGTCTGGGCGAGGTACTGGGTGCCCACGTTCCACAGCGTGACCGCCACCACGGCGTAGAACAGGAACTTGATCAGCCACGGCGCGGCCAGCTCGCGATGCGACAACAGCGGTCCCACGAACAGGATCGTGCCGATGAAGCCGCACAGGATCCAGATGATGCCCAGGTTGAGATGTTCGGCCCGGATCACGTTGAAGTTGAGGTTGCCCGCCAGCAGCGTCGGATCGATCTGCTGCAGTGCCAGGACCATGCCGAAGCCGGCCTGGAAGACGAACAGCACCAGCATCAACATGAAGAACCGCAGGCTCAGGCGTTGGGTTTGATACTCGATCTTGATCATTGCCCCGGCTCCTGCAGACTGCGGATGTAGGCCGTCATCGCCGCGACCTCATCGTCGGTCAGCATGCCGGCGTAGTCGGGCATCGTGCCGGGGGAGTAGCCGGCCACGATCTGGCTGTTGGCGTTGCGGATCGCTTCGCCCAGATAGGCGTCATCGGCCACCACCGTACTGCCATCGGCGAGGCTCACGTTGGATCCGTACAGGCCGCCCCAGCCCGGACCCACCAGCTTCTGCTGGTCAGGGGAATGGCACGCGGTGCAGGCGTAATCCTTCACCAGCTGCGCGCCGTGGGTGGCAGGATCCTGCAGTGCCTCGACGGTGGCGGTCGCGGCGGCGACCACGCCCGGGACTGCGGCGGTCGACACCACGTTGTAGCCTGGCGATGCGTACTTGAAGGTCAACCCGTCGACCTTCGGTTTGGGCGGCCAGCCCTCGGTGTTCATCGCCGAGGTGTACTTGAGATAGGCGATCAGGTTCGCCACCTCCTCGGCTTTCAGCGGCAGGTCGGGCATCAGCGAGGCATGGCCGCCGCGACGCTGCACGCGCTCGGCGGCACCGGGGTACTTCTTGAGGTAGTCGTCCAGCGAGGCCGACCCACTGTCGGCGGCCAGGGCCGCCCCCTGCAGCTGGATCCTCACGGCGGTGCTGGTCGGCCAGGTGCCGGACGAAGGCAGGAACGCGGCGAGCCAGGCGGCTCCGGTGCGCTCGTAGGTGTTGGTCAGGTCCGGTCCGAGATACGCGCCGTTGCCTACCATGGTGTGGCAACCCATGCAGTTGTAGGCCTGGAACACGCGCTTGCCGGCGACGGCTTCATGCGAGTTGAAACTCACCGTATCCGGTGTCACCTGGCCGCGCGAGTCGATGAAGGAAACCGACGACAGGCCGAGGAAAATCAACAGCATGAAAAACAGCACGCCCAGGGCGGTCCGCCGGTGTAACGCTTCCCGGCACGGTTTGCCCTCCCCGCAGCTCACGGCCGAGCCTCGGTATCGCGCTTCGCATCTGCGCCCGGGTCAGTGACTGCCGCGGCTGCAGCTGCAGCAGTGTCAGCCCTGTCCAGCGCGTCGTGTTCGAACAGGGTGCGGGTGATCCGCAGCAGGACGTAGAAGACGTACACCGCCAGCAGGAAGCCGACGACGAAGTACACCAGCCACATCGCGTGTGACTCGGCCCAGTATTCAAAATTCCGGAAGTACGGCCAGGACAGAAGGAAGGACACGATGCTGGCCAGGATCGCAATCGTCAGGTCAATCAGTCGCTGCGCCACGTCAAGCACCTCCCCAAGAGATGTTGCCGGCTATGTGCCTGTGCGGATTCGGCGAGAATCGTCGGCGCGCAAGCACTCCTGACTGAATCATGAACCACTGGTTCAGGTTCGTCATTGACATGGGTCAAGAGACGTGATTGGAAACGGTGCTATTGTTGTCGATTGACGCCGCAGGCCCACGCCCAGAGAGCGTCAGTGCGACTTCTCCGCCGCACGCTGCGGAATCACCACGATCAGCAGCACGATGGCCACCAGCAGCAGCCCCGAAGCGGTGTAACGGCTGAACTCGAGTCCGCCGCTTGTGGCGGGCTTGTCGAGGTAGTCGCCGACCACGGCGCCCAGCGGTCGGGTCAGCACGAATGCCGCCCAGAACAGGAGGGTGTGCGAGATCCTGGAGAAGAAATAGGCGACCGCGACCACCGCCAGCAGTCCGGAAAATATCAGCGCCGCGCCGGTATAGCCCAGCCCCGCGCTGTCGGCGGTCCAGTCGCCCAGGGCGGTGCCGAGGGTTTGCGAGAACATGATCGTCAGCCAGTAGAACCCCTCGGCCCTGGGCGTGTGCACCGAGCCGACATCGATGGACCCGAGGGATCTGTACCAAACCAAAAGGGCGGCGATCAGCAACGCGACCAGCATGATCGTGCCGCCCAGATAGCCGATGCCCAGGGACCGATCGACGAAATCCGCCAACGTCGTGCCGACCGTGGTCGACGCAATGATGGTGACCCAGTACACGAAGGGGTGGAACTTTTTGGCGGCGATCTGCATCAACACGGCCGCCACAAAAATGCCCATGAAGATCGCGGTACTCACCAGGTAGCCGAGGTTCATCGACATCGACACCGCGTCGCCGCCGGTTTCGCCCAGGGTGGTGGCGAGGATCTTGATCAGCCAGAAGCCAAACGTCACCTGGGGCACTTTGCTGAGTGAATCCCTGGTCTCGGCGTTCATGACTACCTCGCGCTGACTGCGGCCCTCGGGCCGAATGGCGTGCACCGCTGAGCAACCGATCCAGCCGCCCACCAGTTGGTTCAACCTCGCCGCTGTGCCTGCAATCCTTGTTGCTTCTCTGAGTAAATCACCCGACCGCTCCAAACAGCGAGCCGACCGCGGTGGTCAGGCCCATCGCCAGCGCGCCCCAGAAGGCGACGCGCAACACCGAGGGCAGCGCCGGTGCGCCGCCCGCCCGTGCAGCGACCAGGCCCAAACCGGCCAGAAAAACCAGCGAGCAGCCGGCGACACCCCACATCAGCACGGCCTCCGGTATCAGCAGTGCGGCCAGCAATGGCAACGCCGCACCGGCGGCAAAGGTCGCCGCCGAGGCGAACGCGGCCTGGACCGGTCTGGCGGTGAGCGTCTCGGAGATGCCCAGCTCGTCGCGGGCGTGTGCGCCCAGCGCGTCGTGCGCCATCAGCTGGGTGGCGACACTGGTCGCCAGCGGCCGGTCAAGTCCGCGCTTGATGTAGATCGACACCAGCTCCTCATGTTCCTGGTCGATGTTGGCGGCCAGTTCCTTGCTCTCGCGGGCAAGGTCTGCCCGCTCGGTGTCGGCCTGCGAACTGACCGAGACATACTCGCCCGCCGCCATCGACATCGCGCCGGATACCAGCCCGGCGACACCCGCAACGAGGATGGCCTTGGTACCTGCACCCGCCGCCGCTACGCCCAGCACCAGGCTGGCCGTCGAGACGATGCCGTCGTTGGCCCCCAATACGGCGGCGCGCAACCACCCGGTCCGCTGCGTTCTATGGCGTTCACTGTGTCGCATGGATCGCTGTCCTTCTATCGAAATGCTGTTGAGACACTAAAGATGGTCTTGGCCGGCAACCGCACGCATGAGCGCCTTGCGCGCGATCCTGGAGATGATCACGATCGCAATGACGCCCACCACCAGTCCCCCGACCAGGACCAGATCCTGCCCCTGCCGGAATCGCGAACCGGCATGGGTCGCCTCCACCAGGTGCTCGCCCGCGTGGCCCAGGTACACCTCCAGACCGACATGCGGCAGCAGTCCGAGGCAAGCGATCATGAACGCGGAAAAGCGCACGCCGGTGGCGCCCAATACGTAACTGATGGAGGCGGGGTTGATCGGGGTCAGCCGCACCAGAAACTGCAGCCACAGTTGATCCTTCATCACTGCCCGCTGGATCGAAAGGAACGACGGCCGCCGGTCGACGGCGCGCTGGACCCGCTGGCGGAACAACCAACGCGAGAGCGCATACTGAAACGCTGCCGCAACAAGGTTGGCAGCCACCGCGATCAGCATGCCCCAGCCCAGGCCGAACAGGATGCCTGCCGCGACTCCGAAAACCGACTCGGGCACCAGCCCCGATGTGGCCAGAATCATCAACGCAGCAAATACGACCACACCCCAAGGCCCCAGCCCGCCGATCCATGTCTGGAGCGCACCGATATGGACCTTGATCTGATCGCCAAGAACGACGCCGGCGACGATCAACAGCACGATGGCCGCCACGATGGCGATCAGCACTCCGGCATCGATGCGCTTGAGCAGCCGCATCGCACGGCCGGTGGAGGTCAATTGGCTGGAAGGCCGTTTCATGGCGGGAATGTCTCGTCGGGCCCATCGTCCAACCCGAGTATGCGCCCGCACCACGCGGCGGCCCCGTTTGCCCGGTCCCGGATACCCGGGAGAAACGACTCATGACTCACCCCAAGGCAGCGTGGATGATGGCAAAAGAGCGCCAGTAGGATCAGGGTCTTGGGCGACAGCGACAGCGGGTTGCTCCACTTGCCGGTGAGCCACACGAATGGCGCGAGTACCGCAATGATCATCACGGTACGGATCAGGGTCGCCAGATCGGCGTGGAGACCGCGGATACCGACCTTGGCGAATACCGCGGTCAGTGCCCCAAAGGAGGCCGACAACAAGGCCCACCCAGGCCAGGCCGATGGAATGGTTACCGCTATCGCTCCTGATGGGTCAGGTCACGCTGCGACCCACAATCGCGACGAGCGCAGCGATCAGCAGCGCGAGAATTGGGATCATCGACAGTGCAAAACCGATGCCCCGGCTCGCAGGTCTGGCGGTGTAACTGCGCCAGTACACCAGCCGTCCGAGCAGATAGACCGCCCCAACCGCGGCGACATAGTGCGCCGGCCAGTACCGGGCGGCGATATACAGCGCAGGCAGGAACGCGACCATCAGCTCAAGGGTATTCATCTGCACCCGATAGGCACGCTCGAACATCTCATTCCCGGACGTCGCCGGTGCCTTGACGCTGTACACGCCGCGGGCGCGGCCCACCAGCACGGCAAAGAACACCAGTTGCAGGATGGCCAGGACGGCGACCAGGTCGACGTAGTTCATCGGCGGGTGCGGGTGATGACCGCTACTATCGCGACACCGATGCCGAAGCCGATGAAGGCGTACAGCAGCCCCTTGCCCTGACTTGAGCCGATCGCAAGGCCAACACCGAAGCCGGTCAGTCCAAGGCCGAGCGCCCGCCACCAGGGTTTGACAGGCCTGGGCTGGCGCCGTTCGCGTTGGCGTGCCTGTTCGACGATCGCCTCCGACATCACCACCTAGGATGCCACGTTCGCTTGCTTCTTGTCCAAGGTCATACCTCGCATCCACCGGTGTCTGCCGCCAACCCTACCCGCCGGGCCCATGGCTGGATAGCGCGCGGTCGCACGCCAGGCTTCCGGGCTTGCTTACCGGCTCAGTCGCGCCAGTAGTTGTTGGCCGCCGATACCGTCTGGAAATTGATGGCGATGACCTGCGATGCGGCTGTCAGCCCATCGGCGGAGTTCGCGTATTCGGGCCGCAGTTCCTGCAGCGTTTCCATGTCGGGCTGGGTGTACTTGACGCCGCGGCGACTCAAGGTGATCGCGAGCTCAAAGCCTTCCTGGGGCGTGGCGGTGATCAATGTCGGCAGCCATGTGTCACTCATTGTCGAACTCCATTGCGGGAATCGGAAACAGCATATCGGAAGCGCATTGCCCCATCCGGGTCAGCCCAGGGCATTGGTCGCATCAGCGCGGGAGAGCAGCGGCGAGCTTGAGCCCCAGCCAGACCGCGGCGATACCGAACACCACGCTGCAGCCCACATACAACGCCGCCGACGCCAGTTCGCCTCGACGCAGCAGGTGCGAGGCTTCCAGCCCGAACGCCGAGAAGGTGGTGAAGCCACCCAGCAAACCGGTAAAGAGGAAAAGGCGTGCCTCGGCTCCGAACACCTGGTAACGATCGCCGACGCCGGCCAACACGCCCACCGCCAGGCAACCCAGGATGTTCACGACCAACGTGCCCAGCGGGAAGCGGTCCTGTCCACCCATGGGCAGGATGAGCAGGCCGAGCGAGTAGCGCGCGATCGCGCCCAGGAATCCGCCGCAGCCGACGAGAAGCAGGCTATGCATGGTGGCCATCGAATCTGCTCAGCCTGGTCATCGGTCTCCGCCCCTTTGTGCGCGGGTCAACCGCGCGAGCGACGCTGCACGATCATGACCACCCCGATGACGATCAGGACCGCCGGCCACCACTCCGACACCAGTGGTCGGATGTTAGGCAGCCAACCCTGCTTTTGGAGAAGGAAATAGGTGCCGACGGCGATCAGCACGTAAGCCCCGGTGAGTGAGTTGGATCGCATCGTGTTGTCCTGTCGAAGCCTGCGGCGCAATGACCGGGTAACGTTGGTCACCCGGATGCCTGCAGCCGGAATGAATGGTGGTGCCTAGGGTACCCCGACGCGGGATTGCTCCCGCAGCTTTGCCAGCAGCTTTGCCGACACCAGCAGGTTCTTTGCCGGCACGATCAGGCCCGACTCGAACGGCGTCAGGAATACCGTCATCAGGATCATCGGCACCAGGCCGACGGTTCTTGCCATCGGGTCGATTGCGCGGCAGGTCCTGTGAACACAGGCCGCGTAGACAATCACCGGCGGCACTGTGATCAACGCCAGCCAGATCGAGATGGTCGCAACCGCCCGGGAGGCGTGGAAAATCGCCGTGAGGACCATCGCCAGGAACCAGAGCACGTGGACGACGTAGCTCACCAGCAGCCGTCTCCTTTGCTGGTGCAGCTTTGCAACGAGGGATTGCTCTAACCCGCATCTCTGCGATGTCTCAGTCACCGTCTGGGTCAAGCCCGGGCTCAAGTCCGTGCCGACAGCGCGACTTCTAGTTGCACCACTGCGTTTCGCAGGGTCTGCCGTCATTGTCCCCGTCCATGCGGGTGTCGGGGCAATGCCTGATGAAGTAGGTCGCCTCCGCGCACGACCTCATCTGCGAGCAATGCGTCCTGCCATCGCATGAGAATGCACCTGCTGATGCGGTCGACACCCGCGCTGCTTCTCTCGGCTTCGCCGGGGTCCTGCGCACGCGCGCAGGCCGGGACGTCGCCTCACGCGCAAGTGCAGACGGGGAAGCTTCCGCGCTCTCGGAGAGGCTTTGTTTGTACTCGTCGTAACCGAACAGCGCGACCATTCCGACGATGATTACCGGAAGCAAATGCTTCACTTTCATTGGGTTCCTACACGGCAGATGTCGGACCCGTCCGACGCAAAAGGAGGATCGGAGAGGTGACTTTCAAGCAATCAATAGTGGGCGCGACGACAGTATGCCGACCCATCCCCACGAGCCGCCACGCGAAGTGTGCCCCAGTTGCGATGTGCGGCCAACCATGGATTTGTACCGCAAGCGGCAGCAACGTTCCTTAATCGGCACACACAAAAAAGCCCGATGCAGTGGTTCGCTGCACCGGGCCAGGTTTCCAGCTGGAATCACGTCGTGGCGGGAAACCACCACGGATCGTCGACACCCGAGTTCACGAGTACCGCCTGGGAGCGCACGAATCGCCGGATCGAGACGCTGCCCATGCGCGATCCGCCCAGGCCGGACTGTTTGAAGCTCTGCTTCTCGGCGGTGTGGATCATGCCGGTCAGGCAGGCGTCGTTGATGCTGACGCCGCCGGCATGCAGGCGGGAGGCGACGCGCGCGGCGTGCTCGGTGTCGCCGCTGAATACCGCCGCGGACAGGCCGAAGATGGAATCGTTGGCCCGCTGGATCGCTTCCTCCTCGTTGGCGACGACCATCACCGGCAGGATTGTAGCGAAGCTTTCCTCGCTGGCGATGGGCATGCTTTCGTCCACATCGACCATGACGGTCGGCGGGCACCAAGTGCCGCCGTGTTCGATCAGCTCGCCGCCGGCCAGCGCGCGTGCGCCGCGCTTTTTGGCGTCGGCCAGTTGCTCGCGGACGATGGCGATCTGGGCGGCCGAGATGATCGGCCCGATCTGGCCTTCGCGCGGGTCCGGGTGGGTCAGCTTGAGGCTCTTCGCGGTTTCCACCAGTGCAGCGATGAACGGCTCGGCGATCTTGGCGTCCACATAGACACGTTCGATCGACATGCAGCTCTGGCCGCCGTTGACAAAGCCGCCCCAGGCAATCGCACGGGCGCTGCGGACCGGGTCGGCATCGGCCAACACCAGCGCGGGATCCTTGCCGCCCAGCTCCAGCGAGCACGGAATGAAGCGCGCCGCGCAGGCCTCACCGACGCGACGGCCGGTGCGCACGCTGCCGGTGAAGCAGATGGTGTCCACGGCGCCGATCACCGCATCAC
>NZ_JXSS01000018.1 GCF_000855665.1 Lysobacter sp. A03 | reverse complement strand
GCGGCGCCCCCCCCCTTATTCACCCCCGGATGCCCCGCGGGCCACCCCGGTCCTACCGGATCGCACCCGCACAGCGCCCCCGCCGAGTTTGCGTCGCGGGACCCGCCGCGACACTGTGGCAACGGGGGTGAATGCCCTTGGGTGCGAAATAAAGGAGGAGGCACCGGCTTCATCGGTGCCGGGGGACATTCGCACACAAGGACATTCACCCCCGTGTCCCAGCCACCTAAACTGTTGCAATGAATCTGATCGATATCGGCGCCAACCTCACCCACGACTCCTTCGACCACGACCGCGACGCGGTGATGCAACGTGCCCGCGACGCCGGCGTGGTGCAGATGGTGGTCACCGGCGCGAGCCGCGAGCACTCGCCGCAGGCTCTCGAACTGGCCCGCGCCCACCCCGGCGAGCTGTTTGCGACCGCCGGCGTACACCCGCATCACGCGAGCGAGTACACCGCGGAATGCGACGCCGAGATGCGCGCATTGCAGCAGCATCCGGAAGTGGTCGCGGTGGGCGAATGCGGGCTGGATTATTTCCGCGACTTCTCGCCGCGGCCGGCCCAGCGCCGCGCCTTTGAAATGCAATTGCAGATTGCCGCCGATTTCGCGGTCGACGGCGTTGGCAAACCGCTGTTCCTGCACCAGCGCGACGCACATGCCGACTTCATGGGCGTGATGGGCGAGTTCGATGGCCGCCTGGGCCCGGTGGTGGTGCACTGCTTCACCGGCAGCCGCGAGGAGCTGTTCGACTACCTCGACCGCGACTGGCACGTGGGCATCACCGGCTGGCTGTGCGACGAGCGCCGGGGCTTGCACCTGCGCGAGCTGGTGAAAAATATCCCGGCCAACCGGCTGATGATCGAGACCGACTCGCCCTACTTGCTTCCCCGCACCGTCAAGCCGGCGCCCAGCCATCGCCGCAACGAACCGATGTACCTGGCCCACATCGTCGAAGAGCTTGCCCGCGATCGGGGCGAGGACGTGGCGGTGACGGCGGCGAACAGCACCCGTACCGCGAGGGAATTTTTCCGCCTGCCCGAACCGGGTGCGGCAACCGCATCCAACGCAGACCGGTAGCTCCGGCCACCCCGGCGCATTGCCAGGGTCAGTGCGGCGAGACCAGGGTCAGCTGCGCAGGCCGATACCCCGCTTGAGCAGCCACAGGCTGAGCGTGGTCAGCACCACCACGAATACCAGCATCAACGCGTAGGCGATCCACAGCGGCACGTCGCTGACACCCAGCAGGCCGTATCGGAACGCGTTGACCATGTAGAAGATCGGATTGGCATGGGTCGCGGTCTCCGCCCAGCCGGGCAGCAGCTTGACCGAATAGAACACGCCACCGAGATACGTCAGCGGGGTCAGGATGAAGGTCGGCACGATCGCCACGTCATCGAACTTGGTGGCGAACATCGCGTTGACGAAGCCGGCCAGGGCGAAGATCGTCGCGCCCAGCAACACCGTGGTCAGGGTGACCAGCGGATGCGGGATGTGGACGTCGGTGAAGAGCGTCGCGATCAGCAGCACGATTGCGCCCACCGCCACGCCGCGCACCACCGCGCCGCTGACGTAGCCGGCCAGGATCACCCAGTCGGGCATCGGGCTGACCAGCAGCTCCTCGACGAAACGGCTGAACTTGGCGCCGAAAAAGCTGGAGGCGATGTTGCCGTAGCTGTTCTGGATGACGCTCATCATCACCAGCCCGGGGACGATGAAGTCCATGTAGCCGATGCCGTCCATGGTCCCGATCCGCGAGCCGATCAGGCCGCCGAAGATCAGGAAATACAGGGTCATGGTGATCGCCGGCGGGACCAGGGTCTGCGCCCAGATGCGCAGGATGCGGTGGATCTCGCGGCGGGACACTGTCCACAGCGCGACCAGATTGGGGTGGGTCATTCGGACTGCTCCGGACGTGCGGTCATGCGCACGAACAGTTCTTCCAGGCGGTTGCTCTTGGTGCGCATCGAGCGCACGCGGATGTCGGCGGCATCCAGGGCGACGAAGATGTGGTTGAGGTCCATCTCGCGCGGCATGTCGATGTCCAGCGTGTGCGCGTCGCGGGCCCGCAGGGTTGCGCCCTCGATCACCGGCAGGGTCGCCGGCAACGCGCCGTCGGTGTCGAGTACGAAGCCCTGCACGTCCAGTTCGGCCAGCAACGAGCGCATCGGGCCACTGGCGATGATGCTGCCGTGGTCGATGATCGCCAGGTTGCGGCACAGGTGCTCGGCCTCCTCCAGGTAATGCGTGGTCAGGATGATCGTCGTGCCCGAGGCGTTGATCTCCTGCAGTGAGTCCCACATGCCGCGGCGGATCTCGATGTCGACCCCGGCGGTCGGCTCGTCCAGAATCAGCAGGCGCGGCCGGGTCATCATCGCGCGCGCGATCATCAGGCGGCGCTTCATGCCGCCCGAGAGCGTGCGGCTGGTCATCTGCGCCTTGCTCCACAGGTGCGCGCGCTTCAGCTCGACCTCGGCGCGCTCCAATGCGACCTTGCGCGGCACGCCATAGAAACCGGCGTAGTTGACCAGGATGTCGAGTGGCTTTTCGAACAGGTTGAAATTCAGCTCCTGCGGAACCAGCCCGATCAGGCGCATTGCATCGCTGCGGCGGCGGGTGATGTCGGTACCGAAGATCTCCACCGAGCCCGAGGTCAGGTTGACCAGCGAGGACACGATGCCGATCAGGGTGCTCTTGCCGGCGCCGTTGGGCCCCAGCAGGGCAAAGAAATCGCCCTCGGCGACATCCAGCGACACACCTTTGAGGGCAACGACGCCGTTGCCGTAGGTCTTGCGCAGATCCGTGACCCGCAGCGCCGGAACCGCGGTCGAGCGTGCCGGGTCGCGCGTCGCGGGGTCGCCGCCGGAGGTTGCGGACGGCGCGATTGCGGCGTCGGGAGTGTCACCCACCGGGTGTTGGGACATCTGGCTTGGGCCCTTTTTCTGGTGCCGACGCGCGGGAAGCCGCGTGGCGATCCCGGTAGTATAGGCGCCTTGGTGGCCGCGCTCCGGCCACGGAGTGTTCCGCCGGCAACGCGCCCCGGTGGGCCGTCCACCGTCCAGACAAGGTCCGATGCCCTGTGGCAGTCCAGCAGTTTTCCCTGAATCTCGTCTCCCGTCGCATGGTTGCCCCGCAGGTGGGCCATTACGTCTTCGCCCGCGACGACGGCCAGCCGCTGCCGTTCATCCCGGGCCAGTTCATCCAGGTGCACTTTGAGTACGCCGACGGCACCGCGACCCGGCGCAGCTACTCGCTGGCAACCATTCCCGACCCGGTCAAGGGCCCCGACGACCTGGTCGAGATCGCGGTCAGCTATGTCCCCGGTGGCGCCGCCACGGCCCTGTTCGAGAGCCTGGAGATTGGCGACTCGATCAACGCCACCGGCCCGTTCGGCCGCTTCTGCCTGATGCCCAACGACAACAACCAGCGCTACCTGATGATCGGGACCGGCACAGGCGTCACACCGTACCGGGCGATGCTGCCGCTGCTGGAAAAGGCGATTGCCGAGCGCAATGTCCAGGTCGTGCTGCTGTTTGGCGCGCGCAACCCCGCCGAGCTGCTCTACGGCGACGAGTTCCGCGAATTTGCCAACCGCCACCCGGACAACTTCCGCTTCCTGCCCTGCTTCTCCCGCGAGCTGCCCGCGCCGGATTCCCCGCACGCCCATGCGGATGTTCGCCACGGCTACGTGCAGCAGTTCCTGCCCGAGTTCAGCCCCGATCCGGAGACCGACATCGCCTACCTGTGCGGCAACCCCGACATGGTCGATACCTGCGCCGAAGCCCTGCGGGAAACCGGCCTGCTGCCGCGCCAGATCCGCCGCGAGAAGTACGTCTCGTCCAAGTAGGTATACCGGTCGGCCGAGGACTGCCGGCCCGTCGATCATGCACGGTGCGCGCAGGCCGACGGCGTTTGGTTCCTCCCGCTCACGGCATCGGGCATCGGGCATCGGCGCCGCCTGGGACGTGTCACGTTCCGCGCGTCGGGCGCGTCTATCATCCTGACCGGGGTGCAAACAGGCGTGTCGGTCACAACGCGCCGGGCGCGGCACCGGACTCATCCAACGCTTCCTTAAGCAGGGGAAAACCATGCGAAACACAGCGACATTGATCGCCGCGGGGGTGCTGGCGGCTGGCCTCGCCGCGTGCCAGCCGGCGAGCGTGCCCTCGGCACAAACACAAGGTCCCGGTCAGCCCGCGGGCACGCATCATTTTGGCAACATCCCGTTTGAGCCGTGCTCCCTGACCAGCCTCGACGGCGGGCAGAGCACCGAAGCCAACTGCGGCACCCTGCAGGTCGCCGAGGATCCGGCGAAGCCGGAAGGTCGCACGATCGACCTCAACATCGCCTGGCTGGCGCCGGCCAATGCAGGCGGTACCGAGGACCCGGTGTTTTTCCTCGCAGGCGGGCCAGGCCAGGCGGCGACCCAGCATGCGGCGTCCGTCACCCGGATGTTGGGTGCGGTGGGCAAGCAGCGCGACATCATCCTTGTCGACCAGCGCGGCACCGGTCAGTCCAATCCGCTGGACTGCCGCGGCGCGGATGGCGCCCCGCTGCCGCTGGATGTGATGAGTGAACCCAGCGAAGAAGAAGCCATCGCCTACACACGCCAGTGCGTGCTGGGCCTGGAGGGCCGCGCCGACCCGCGCTTCTATACCACCAGCGACGCCGTGCGCGACCTGGACGCGGTGCGCGCCGCGCTGGGTGTGGAAAAGATCAATCTGGTCGGGGTGTCCTACGGCACCCGGGTCGCCCAGCAGTATGCAGCGACCTATCCCCAGCACACCCGCAGCGTCGTGCTAGATGGGGTGGCGCCCAACGAGCTGGTGGTCGGCGGCGAATTCGCCACCACGCTGGAGGAAGCGTTGCGCCTGCAGTCTGCCCAGTGCCGGCAGATCGACGCCTGCGCCGAGCGCTACCCGATCGACATGCGCGAGCAGTTGCGCACCGTCATGCAGACGCTCCGCGCAGCCCCGGTCGAAGTCGATTACCGCGACTCACGGACCAACCTGCCGCGGCGCGACACGATCACCGCCGATGCGGTGAGCAGCCTGGCCTTCCTGTTCTCCTACCTCCCGCAGACCGCGTCGCTGCTGCCATTGACCATCGACGAGGCGACGCGCGGGCGTTACGCACCGTTGATGTCGCTGGTGCAAATGAGCGCGGAGCAGATGCAGGGCCAGATGAGCCGTGGCATGCAGTGGTCGGTGGTGTGCAGCGAGGATGCATCGCGCTACGTGGCCGATCCGGATGCCGCCGCGACGATCATGGGGGCGGAACTTTCCGAGGCCTTTTTTGCGCCCTGCGCGCAGTGGCCGCACGGCGAAGCGCCGGAAGGCTTCCACAAGCCGTTTACCTCCGAGGTGCCGGTGCTGTTGCTCTCCGGCGAACTGGATCCGGTCACGCCGCCGCGCTACGGCGAACAGGTCGTCGCGAACCTGCCCAATGGGCGCCACCTGGTGCTCAAGGGCCAGGGCCACAACGTGTCCGCCATTGGCTGCATGCCCAAGCTGCTGGGCCAGTTCGTGGAAACCGCCGATGCGAAGGGATTGGACGCCAGCTGCCTGGACAACCTCAGCTACGTGCCGCCGTTCGTCAACTTCAACGGGTGGTCGTCGTGACCGTGGCCGGCGCGCCGCGCCTCAACCGCATGCCGGTCCCGAACCCTCCTTCGCACGCATGGAGCCGCTCATGATCACCGCCGAGAACCTGCACAAAGGCTTCAAGACCAAGTCCGGCACCGTCAAGGCCGTCGACGGGGTGGACTTCACCGCGCTGGATGGCCAGATCACCGGCCTGCTGGGTCCCAACGGCGCCGGCAAGACCACCACCCTGCGCATGCTCTACACGCTGATGCAGCCCGACGCCGGCTCGATCACCGTCGACGGCATCGATGCGGCCGCCGACCCGGCCGCGGTTCGCCAGGTGCTGGGCGTACTGCCGGACGCCCGTGGCGTGTACAAGCGCCTCACCGCCCGCGAGAACATCGCCTACTTCGGTGAGCTGCACGGCCTGGGCGCAGCCACCATCGCCGAGCGCACCCGGGTGCTGTCGGCGGCGCTCGACATGGAGGAGATCCTGGACCGCCAGACCGACGGCTTCAGCCAAGGCCAACGCACCAAGACGGCCATTGCCCGCGCCCTGGTGCACGACCCGCGCAATGTCATCCTCGACGAGCCCACCAACGGCCTGGATGTGATGACCACCCGCGCGATGCGCGGCTTCCTCAAGCACCTGCGCGACGAGGGCCGCTGCGTGATCTTTTCCAGCCACATCATGCAGGAGGTCGCCGCGCTGTGTGACCGCATCGTCATCATCGCCAAGGGCAAGGTCGTCGCCGCAGGCAGTGCGGACGAGCTGCGCGAGCAGTTCCACGAGACCAACCTGGAAGACGCCTTCGTCAAGGCGATCGGCAGCGAAGAGGGCCTGCACGCATGAGCACGATTTCCCGGAACCCACGCGTGGGCGCGTTCGCCGCCATGTGGACGGTGATGAAAAAGGAACTGCGTGACTTCTCCCGTGACCGCCGCACCCTGCTGCTGACCCTGCTGCTGGCGCCGCTGCTTTACCCCGTGCTGCTGCTGGGCATGGGCTGGCTGGCCGAGAATCGCGCCAAGACCCAGCTCGACAGCGAACTGGAAGTGCCGGTGGTGGGCTCCGAGCGGGCTCCGAACCTGGTCGCCTTCCTGGCGACACTCGGGATCAAGGCGATCGATCCGCCGGCTGACCTGTATGCCGGCGTCCGTTCGCAGGACATCGATGTCGCCCTGGAGATCGATGAGCAGTTCGCCGCCGATTGGGCCGCAGGTCGCCCGGCCCGCGTTGACCTGGTCATGGACAGCACCCGGCGCAATGCCGAGATCCCGGTGCAACGGCTGCAGCGCGCGCTGGCCGGCTACGGCAACCAGGTCGGTGCCTTGCGCCTGTATGCGCGTGGCATCGACGCCTCGATCATGAGCCCGGTGGCACTGGGCAGTCGCGACCTGGCGACCCCGGAGGCCAAGCGCGGCCTGATGATGTCCCTGTTGCTGCCCTACCTGCTGATCCTGATGGCTTTCCTGGGCGGCGCCTACCTGATTCTGGACGCCACCGCCGGCGAGCGGGAGCGGCAGTCTCTGGAACCGCTGCTGGCCACCCCGGCCCCGCGCGGGGCCATCGTCAGCGGCAAGATCGCCGCCGCCTGCGCGGTCGGCCTGGTCTCGCTGGTGCTGATCCTGCTGGCCTTCAAGCTAAGCGCCCAGTTCGCCGGCACCATGGGGCAGATGCTGGACGTGCGCTTCGCGGCAATCGCCAAACTTCTGCTGATCCTGCTGCCGACGCTGTTCCTGGGCACGACCCTGCTGACCTTCCTGGCCGCGAGCGCCAAAAGCATGAAGGAAGCCCAGAGCCACATGACCTGGCTGATGCTGCTGCCGATGCTGCCGATCCTGGTGCTGGCGGTTAACCCGATGAAGTCCGAGTTGTGGCAATACGCGGTACCGTTCCTGGCCCAGAACCAGATGATCCTGAAGGTGATCCGGGGCGAGTCGATCGGCGTTGACGCCTGGGCGGTGTATATGCTCGCGGGCATCGGCCTGGCCGCGATCCTGTGGGCGGCCGCGGTACACCGTTACCGGCAGGAGCGGCTGGCGATCTCTGGCTGAGCCTTCGATTGCGGTTCCAGTTGCGGTTGCGGTTGCGGTGAATGAAACGCAGAAAACCCGGCCTGGGCCGGGTTTTCTGGTTGCTGCATGTCTCTCGATGGCGGCGCCGAGACGCTGGCGCCACCGCGTGCGAGATCAGCCGCCCGGTGTAAAGGCGATGGTGCGACGGGTCGTGACGGGCTCGGAGATCGGCTGGAAGCGCCAGCGCTGCACGGCGTCCATTGCCGCCCGGTCAAACACCCGGCGCGGCTCGGCGTTCACCACGCGCGCGCTGGTTACCGAACCATCGGTACCGACGGTGAACTCGATTTGGACCTCTCCCGAAGTGCCTGCACGCAGGGCATCGGGCGGGAAGTTCGGGGCCGGGGTGGACAGCGGCCGCAGGTCCGCCGCGGTGGGTCGGGTCGGGCGCGGCGGAGGCGGCGGTTCGGCTGCCCTGGCGGCTTCGGCGGTCCGGCGCTCCTGGGCACGTTTCTCGGCCTGCTCGGCCGCTTCGGCCGCTGCGGCCTGGGCGGCGGCATCGGCTGCCTGCTTCTCCTGCAGGGCTTTCGCTGCCTGCTCCTGCTGCTGCTTCTGGTCGATCAGGCGCTGGCGCTCCAGTTCCGCCTGGCGCGTCGCCTGTTGCTCCGCGGTCACCTCCTGCTGTGCCGCGCGCTCGGCGACGGCCTGCTTGCGCGACTGGATGCTGGCATTGAGCCGGGACAGGGCCGGATGCTGCGGCTCGGCGCGCTCCAGCAAGGCGGTCAGCCGCTCGGCTTCGGCGAAATCCTCGCGGCCGATGCTCTGCTCGATGGCGATCACAGTCATCGGCAGCAGGTCGGTGAGCGCGCTCGATACACCGGCATCCCCGGCGCTTTTCTCGCGCAGCGACAGGTAGTACTCGACGGCATTGTTGCCCGCCGGCGAGTACAGGCGGTTGTCGCCGTAGGCCTTGCGTGCGGCGTCGCGAAGTTCATCGGCACTCATCGCCTGGACGGCATCGGAAACCACGGTCTCCGGCGTCGCGGCCGGCGGTGCGGGATCGGCGCTGGTTACCGGCGCAGTGGCGTCGGTCGCGGGTTCGTCCTTGCCGCAGGCGCCCAGTGCCAGGCCCAGGGCCAGCACCAGCGAGAGCCGGGAAAGGTTCAACAGCCGGCTCGATTGCCGGGCGTGTGGCGTTACAACAGTCATTGGCGAAGCTCCCCTGAAGTACGGCCTGATGGTCGCACGCGCACAAGGAAGCGAGACAGAGCCGGTTTTGTCAAGTTTTCGGTGATGCGCGCGTATCGCCAAGGCGTCGCTGAATGCGCTGGAACGAAGCCCCCTGCGTACGGTCGGCAGCTATTTTCCGATACAGAAGCTGGAAAATATGTGGCCCAGCAGATCATCGGCGTGGACACGTCCGGTGATCTCACCCAGCGCATCGTGACTGCCGCGCAAGGCTTCGGCGGCCAGCTCCAACGCGCCGTGATCGAGTTGCTCCCGCGCATCGGCCAGCTCCGCCGCCGCACGTTGCAGGGCATCGACATGGCGGGCGCGGGCGGTAAATGCGCCATCGCCCCCATCGACCGCCCCGTCCAGCGCGAGCGCGCGCAGGCGGGCATGGAAATCGTCCATTCCCGCGCCGGTACGCACCGAGACCAGCAGCGGCCTCTCTGCATCGTCCGCCACGGGCCGGGTAATTGGCGAACCAGGTTCGATCAGATCAGCCTTGTTGTAGACCCACAGTCGACGCGACACCCGGGCCAGGGCATCGTCCAGCGCCGCGGCGCCCGTCAGCGGCTCGCGAGCGTCCAGCACGACGATGGCCAGATCAGCCTGGTCCAGTTCATTCCGGGCGCGACGCATGCCCTCGCGTTCGATCGCTCCGCCGCCCTCGCGCAGCCCGGCGGTGTCCACCAGGGTCAGCTCGACGCCGTCCACGCGCACCACTTCATGCAGCAGGTCGCGGGTGGTGCCGGCGACGTCGGTGACGATGGCCCGATCGCTGCCGGCCAGCAGGTTCAGCAACGAACTCTTGCCGGCATTGGGCGGGCCGACGATGACCGCGTGCAGGCCATCACGCAGGCGGCGGCCACGCTGTGCCGCGGCGAGCAGCGCCTCCAGGTCAACGGAAAGTTGCGCACAGCCCGTGCGCAACGCCTCGCCGCCGAGGGTGTCCAGTGGTTCGTCGGCGAAATCGATCGCCGCCTCGGTGTGGATGCGCATGCGCAGCAAACCGGCGGCGATAGCCTCCACCCGGTGCGAGAACTCCCCGTCCAGGGCGCGACGGGCCGCGCGGGCCGCGCGCACATCGCCTGCGGCGATCAGATCAGCGACCGCCTCGGCCTGGGCGAGGTCGAGGCGCCCTTCCAGAAACGCGCGTTCGCTGAATTCCCCGGGCCGGGCCGGGCGTGCGCCCAGTTCCATGCAACGTCCCAGCACGGCCTGCAGCACGGCCGGGCCACCGTGGCCCTGCAACTCGACCACGTCCTCGCCGGTGTAGCTGGCGGGCGCGGCGAAATACAGGGCGATGCCGTCGTCGATGGCCACGCCGTCGTGGTCCAGGAAACGCGCGTAGTGGGCGAAGCGCGGGGTCAGCGTCCGCGCGGATACGGTCTCGCCGATGCTCCGCGCATGCGGGCCGGACAGGCGCACGATCCCCACCCCACCGGCACCCGGCGCGGTTGCAATGGCGGCGATGGTGTCGCGGTCGGCGGTCTGGGCAGCAGCGGTCATGCGGTGATTGTGATCCAGGAAACGCAGGTGTGGATGGTGTGGTGGGGCCGCTCACGACAACGCTGGCCAAGCCATGGCGGCTCCAGATGCACGAAACCCGCCGGGAGGCGGGCTTCGTGGTCGGGGCGATTACGCCTTGGCCGGCGCGGGTTCGCTGTACTTCTTGATCATCCACCACTGCTGGATCAGGCCCAGGCCGGCGTTGGTCACCCAGTACAGCACCAGGCCGGCCGGGAAGAAGGCGAACATGACGCCAAACACCAGCGGCATGAACTGCATCATCTTCTGCTGCATTGGATCCACGCCGGTCATCGGGTTCAGCTTCTGCGTCGCCCACATCAGGGCGATGTTGATCACCGGCAATACAAAGAACGGATCACGCGCGGTCAGGTCCTGGATCCACAGGATCCACGGTGCGTGACGCAGCTCCACCGATTCCGACAGCATCCAGTACAACGCCAGGAACACCGGCATCTGCAGCAACAGCGGCAGGCAGCCGCCGACCGGGTTGATCTTCTCCTTCTTGTACAGCTCCATCATGGCCTGCTGCAGCTTCTGCTTGTCGTCTCCGTAGCGCTCCTTGAGCTGGGCCATGCGCGGCTGGAACTTGCGCATCTTCGCCATGGATTTGTACTGCGCGGCCGACAGCGGGAACATCACCGCCTTCAGCAGGACGACCAGGCCGACGATCGACCAGCCCCAGTTGCCCAGCAGGCCGTGCAGCCACTGCAGGACCCAGAACAGCCAGCCAGCCAGTGCGGCCATCGGTGCAAAACGACTGAAATCCACCGCACGGTCGAGGCCCGGCACGTTCTGCGCCTGGATCTGGTTGACCAGCTTCGGACCCACCCACAGGCGGGCCTCGCTGACCGCGCTGGTGCCCGGAGCCACGTTCACGCCGTTGCCCATGTCACGCACGACATAGCGGGTCGCCCCGGCGACGTTGCTGGTGTCCAGCGAGAACGTACCCTCGTCGCTGGCCGCCGGGATCCACGCGCCAAAGAAGTGGTGCTGCAGGAACGCGATCCAACCACCGGTGCTCGCCTTGTCCAGCGGACCGTCATCGACAAAGTCGTCGTATTTGCGCTTCTCGTACTTGTCGGCGGCGGTGAACCAGGCTCCGCCCTGGAAGCTGTACTTCTCCGGGCTCATCGGCGCGCTGCTTTCCAGCGCCCTGGGAACCCGCGCCAACTGGCGATAGGCAAATCCCTGCCATGGGCTCGAGCCCTGGTTGACGACCTCATCGCGCACATCCACCACGTAGACGCCGCGACGGAAGGTGTAGGTGCGGCGGATGCTGACGCCGTCCGGTCCGTGCCAGACGAACGGCACAACGAGCTCGTCAGAGCCCGCGGCGAGGGTGAATTCGGTGCCGGATAGCGCTGCTGAGCGGTCCAGCTCGAAGCCTGACAGGTGGCTCGGCGCCGGCGCGCCCTGCCTCACCCAACCGCTCTGGGCGACAAAGAAGTCCGCAGGGTCCTGGCTGAACAGTCGAACCGGCGGACTGTCATCTTCCGCCGTGCTGGGGTAGCGCAAGAGGTCGGCCTGCAGGACCGCGCCACCATTGAGCGCTACCGACAACACATCCGTGCGCACCTGCACTGCGTCCGTCGAGCCCGCGGCCGCGGCAGGGCTGGGCGGTTCGGCCTGCGCGGCGCGCATCGCCGGTACACCCGGCACCTCCTGACTGCCGCCAGTCGCCGCGACGCCCGGCGCCGCCGGTGCACCGGGGACGCTGGAATCGGGAACTGCGGGCTGGACAGACTGGCTGGAAGTGACCGGCTCTGGCGCGGCCTGCTCCTTGTTCCACTCCATCCACAACAGGGTCGCCACCATCAGCCAGGCGAAAATCAGGAATAAACGGGTCTGGTTCATGGGCAACAGGCAGGCTCAGCCATCGCCCTCGGGCGACGTAGGTGTGATGGAAGCGGGGGCGTCGCAGGGACGCAGCCGTGGCATTGTGCCGGCCGTGGCCGATGCGGGCAACGAGGACGCCTCCTCCGCAGTCGAAGCGGCGGGAGAAGGAGCCACGGCACCCGCCCCCCGCCGCAGCCCCCGCAGCGCGGCGCGCCGTTGCGCCCCCGCCCGTTTGGCCGCCCCGACCCGGGCGGCCACGCCAACGTCGCCCG
>NZ_JXSS01000057.1 GCF_000855665.1 Lysobacter sp. A03 | reverse complement strand
TTGTGTATTCCTTCTGTGCCCCCCTTCCGACGGTGAAGCGCCGCGATACCCGGGACCCGTGCGTTATGGCCGTCACGTGTCCCCGCAAGCGGGGATAGTGGAATGACGCGATCCCCCCCCTGTTGGCCGTGTTGGCGGACGCGGGCCTCCCGGAGTCCCCCGAGGCGAGACGCTCCTAAACCGCAGGCGTGCACCGCCTTCTGCCCAACGACGCCCGCCCCTACAGCGTTCCCGCGCGCGGGGTACTTGCATTGGAGGACGTCTGGTTGCCGCTGGATGCACTCGATCCGCTGGCCAAGCGCCTGCTGGTGGAGGCGATCGCGCTGGCCATCGGCCATGACGGCCGGATCACCGTCGCCGAATCCGAGCTGCTGCGCACGGTCTGCGGCGTGCTGCACTGCCCGTTGCCGCCGATGCTGGCCCAGGCGTGAGCGATTCCAGCGGGCTGGGCCGGGTCCGGCGATTGCGCGCGGCGCTGGCCGAGTCGCCGCCGCTGTGGTGGTCGCTGCTGTATTTCTTCAGCCTGCTGTGCGGCTACTACGTGGTGCGTCCGGTGCGCGACGCGATGGGTGCCTCCGGCGATGCCAGCACCGTGTTCCCGCAGTGGCTGCTGACCCTGGCCGATGGCGCGGGCTTCGCCTTGGGCGACTACACCCTGCAACTGCTGTTCACCGGCACCTTCGTGACCATGGTGGTCCTGCAGCCGGTCTATGGCGCGCTGGTCGCGCGCTTCCCGCGGCGCGTGTTCCTGCCGGTCGTGTACCTGTTCTTCATCGCCTGCCTGGTGTTTTTCTTCGGCCTTTTCCATACCGGCGTCTCCGGCCGGGGCGGTGCGTTCTTCATCTGGACGGCGGTGTTCAACCTGTTCGCGGTGACGGTGTTCTGGAGCTTCATGGCCGATGTGTTCGACAACCAGCAGGCCAAGCTGGTGTACGGCTACATCGGCGCGGGAGGCACGATCGGTGCGCTGGTCGGCCCTGGCATCACCCGCCTGCTGGTCGAGGTGATCGGGGTGGCCAACCTGTTGCTGGTGTCCGCCGGCTTCCTGGCGATATGCCTGCTGTGCATCCTCAAGCTGCGGCCGTGGGCGCGGCGGCGCGAGGCGCAGCACGGCGAGAGCGGCGGCGACCAGGCGATGGGTGGTTCGATGCTGGCCGGGCTGAAACTCGTCTGGCAGCGGCCGTTGCTGCGCGCACTGGCGGTCACCATGTTCTTCGGGGTCGGCGTGGGCACGCTGCTCTACAACGAGCAGGCGGCAATCGTGAAGCAGTTCTATCCCGGCGCCGAGGCGGGCACGTGGTACTACGCGACGGTGGACTGGGCGGTCAACGGTGTGACCCTGCTGGTGCAGGTCTTTGTCACCCGCTCGCTGCTCCAGCGTTTCGGCGTGGCGCCGGCGCTGCTGGGCCCGGCCATTGCCATCCTGCTGGGTTACTGCCTGCTGGCGGCCTCGCCGCTGCCGCTGATGGTGGCGATCGTGCAGGTGGTGACCCGGTCGGGTGAGTTCTCCCTGGCCAAGCCGGCCCGCGAGACGCTCTACACGCGCGTTGATCGGGAGTCGCGCTACAAGGCCAAGGCGGTAATCGACACGGTGGTCTATCGAGGCGGCGACCTCACCTTCGTGTGGTTGCACAAGGCGCTCGCGGTGCTGGGTTCGAGCGTGGTGTTTGCCGCCGGCATTTTCGTCGCCCTGGGCATGACCCTGGGCGCGTGGGGAATCGTGCGTGCGCAGCGCGATCTGCCCGACGAGCGCCCGCGCGAAGAACCCTGAGGTCGGCATCGGCGGCGGGCGGTCCGTTTAAGCGGGGTATTCAACCTGGCGTGGGCTACCGGGCATACTCATGTGCCGCCGTTAAGCATGTTCAACGATGAGCGTCGTACTGGGGATGGCCCTGGCGGTCATTCCGTTCACCACCTTGCCCGCCGCCTCCGCCGTATCCGGTGATCCCACGCTGGTGCAGCTGGGAAGCGATCCGGCGCAGCTGCGGCAGTTCTGCTACTCCACCCGCTGTGGCGATGAGGAGTGGCGACGGGGCTCCGCGCTGTCGCCGTCACTGACCTTCCATGACAAGCGCAAGGCGCGGCCGACGCTGCCGGGGAGCCAGCGCTGGATCAGCCTGTGGGCACCGGCACGGCCGCGGGATCGCACCGCCAGCTACTCCAACAACTGGCGGGTCGGCACTCGCTACCACGTGGATGCCCTGCGCGACGGCCCGACGCGGCTTGGCCTGCAGGTGGGGGCGGGCTACCGGTTGGCGCCGCTGAACGATGACGGCATTGAGCATCGTGGCGCGGTGCTGCGCGGGGCAGTGGATTTCGGCCACCGCATCAACGACCGGGCCAACTGGTCGCAGCGGATCCAGTTCGAAGCCGGCCAGGACGGCAGCACCTTCGTCAAACAGTCCTTCGGGCTGGACGTGTCACTGTGGCCGGAATGGACGTTGGAGAGCGACGTCCAGATCCGCCACCGGGAAACCGGGCAAACCGGGTCAGAGTCCGCGGAGTCGACGCTCAAGCTGCGCCGTCGCTTCTGATTGCCTCGGTCAGACCGCGTGATCGCGACCGCTGCCGCGAAGGCGGCGAGATGAGGTGACGTGGCGTGGCGTGGACGTCAGTTGCGCGGCGGCAGGAACTCGCCCGCCCCCTGCCTGAGCAGACCTTCGGCGACGTCGCGGCCCACAGCGGCGGGGTCATCGGCGCGGCCGGTGCTGAACGCACGCACCGAGCGGCCGTCCTCGGCGCAGCCCACCATGCCATGCAAGGACAACGCATCCCCGTCCAGCGCGGCGTAGCCGGCGACCGGCACATGGCAACTGCCGTGCAGCGCGCGGTTCATCGCCCGCTCGGCCTCAACGCAGGTGCGGGTATGTGCGTGATCCAGTGCCGCGCAGAGGGCGGCGATTGCGGGATCGTCATCCCGGCACTCGATCGCGATGGCGCCCTGGGCCGGTGCCGGGAGCCAGTCAGGCACCAGCAGCCGGGAGCGGATCCGATCGCCCAGGCCGAGCCGGTGCAGGCCTGCGCAGGCAAGCACGATGGCGTCGTAGTCGCCGGCATCCAGCTTGGCCAGGCGGGTGTTGACGTTGCCGCGCAGGTCGCGCAACTGCAGGTCAGGACGCAGCGCACGCAACTGGGCCTGGCGGCGCAGGGAAGACGTACCGACCACCGCGCCGTCGGGCAGGCTGCCGATATCCGCAAAGCGGTTGCTGATGAACGCATCGGCGTAGTCGGCGCGCTCCAGGATGGCCGGCAGGGCGAAGCCCGGCTCCAGGTCCATCGGCACGTCTTTCAGTGAGTGAACAGCGCAGTCGGCCTCGCCATGAAGCATCGCGACCTCGAGCTCTTTCAGGAACAGGCCCTTGCCGCCGATCGCCGCCAGCGGCCGGTCCAGCACCTCATCGCCGCGGGTGCTCATCGGTACCAGCTCGACCTGCAGGCCGGGATGGGCGGCGCGCAGGGCGGTAGCAACGTGTTCGCTCTGCCACAGGGCGAGCGGGCTTTTACGGGTGGCGATGCGCAGGGTGGTCATGCCGCCATTATCGCCGGTTACAGCTGGAGGAGGGTTTCGCGAACCGCCGGCACGCAGCGGCGGCTGACCTCCAGCGGTTGCTCCACCGCGCGGAGGATCACCGTGACCTGGCCCTCCGGGCTGCGTCGCAGCTCGAGGATGCGGTCGCGTGCCACCAGGCAGTTGCGATGGATGCGCACGAAGCGCTCGCCGAATTCCTCCTCCAGCGAGCGCAGGGATTCCTCGATCAGGTCCTCGCCGCCGGCGTGGTGGACGACGACGTACTTCTCGTCGGCAAACAGGTAGCGCACCTCGTCCAGCGGAATCAGCCGCAGGCCGCCGCGCAGCCGCGCGCACAGGTGGCTGCGCGGGGCGGCATCCACAGTGGACGTCGGGTTCGCCTCAGTCAGGGTGCTCCTGCTGCGGGCGACGCCGGCGCGGAAGGTGCGCACGCGCTCCAGAGCCGCGCTCAATCGTTCCGCTCGCACCGGCTTTACCAGGTAGTCGATGGCCTCGGCCTCGAAGGCGGACAGGGCATGCGCGTCGTAGGCGGTGCAGAACACGACCGCCGGGCGCGCCGGCAGGGTCGCCATGTGGCGCGCGGCTTCCAGGCCGTCCATACCGGGCATGGCGATGTCCAGCAGGACCAGATCCGGTGCATGCTCGGCGCATGCCTGCAGGACCTGGTGCCCGTCGCCCGCCTCGGCGACCAGCTCGATCCCCGGCATGTCTTTGAGCAGGCTGCGCAGCCGCGTGCGGGCCAGCGGCTCATCGTCGGCTATGACCACCTTCATCGCTTCTCCCCCATTGCGGCCGTGCAGCCGCTGCCCCGTTCAAGCCGCGGCGAAACGCGCCGCCATCCACTCACCCAGCGCCTGGATCTGTTCGGCGCATACCTGATGCGCCATCGGGTAGGCGTGCCACTCGACGTTGAAGCCCAGTTTGCGCATCGCCTCCGCGCTGCGCTCGCCGGCCTGGAAGGGCACGACCGGATCGTGCGTGCCGTGGGCCATGAACAGCGGCTGTGCGCTTGCGCCGGCCTGCAGGAGCTCCCCGGCGCGGTTGGCCATCGGCAGGTAAGTCGACAACGCGACCAGCCCGGCCAGCGGCTCGCGTCGGCGCAGCCCGGTGGCCAGCACGATCGCGCCGCCCTGCGAAAACCCGGCCAGGAGGATGTGGCCGACCGGCACCCCGCGCTGAACCTCGCGCGCGATCAGCGCCTCGACCTGGGCGATGGACTCTTCCACGCCAAACTGATCGGCGCGGTTGGCCAGGTCGAAATCGCGGATGTCGTACCAGGCCCGCATCCGGGCGCCGTTGTTGACCGTCACCGCGCGCACCGGCGCATGCGGGAAGACGAAGCGCAGCGCGGGCCAGTCGCGGCCCACCAGTTCGGGGACGATCGGGGCGAAGTCATTGCCGTCGGCGCCCAGGCCATGCAGCCAGATGACCGACCATTCCGGCGCCGGGCCGGTCTCGTGCTCGACCGTCTCGAGCAGTGCAGCGTTGGTTTCCATGCGGCCATTGTCCCCGCTTGCGGCGTCGTCGGCCAGTTGGCCGGTTGCCGGTCCCGTCGTGGCGGGCGGCGCGAGATCAGAACGGGAAGTAGACGGGAATGAGCAGCACCGCGGTGACCCAGAAGATCACAGTCAGCGGAAGGCCGATGCGCATGAAGTCGGAGAACTTGTAGCCGCCGGCCGCATGGACCATGGCGTTGGTCTGGTACCCCACCGGAGTTGCGAAGGCGGTCGAGGCGGCAAAGGCCACTGCGACCAGGAACGGTTTGGCATCCACCCCCAGCGACTCGGCGGTGGCGATCGCGATGGGCACGATCAACACCGCGGCGGCGTTGTTGCTCATCATCTCGGTCAGCACCGAGGTCATCAGGTAGATCACCGCCAGCGAGACCACCGGGCCCATGTGCCCGACCAGGCCAATGGCGTTGTGGGCCAGCCAGTCCGCGCCGCCGGAACGTTCCAGGGCGATGCCCAGCGGGAGGACGCCGGCCAGCAGCATCACCACCCGCCAGTCCACCGCGGCGTACGCCTCGTCAGGCTCCAGGCAGCGCAGGACGATCAGCGCAACGCAGCCCAGGATCGCCGAGGCCACGATCGGCAACAGGCCCAGGCCCGCCGCGCCGATGACCGCGGCCATGACCAGGAACGAGGTCCAGGCGCGCTGCTTGTCCACCCGTGGCTGCGCGCGCTCGGCGAGGACGACGAAGTTTGCGTCGTCGCGCAGGGCCGACAGCGCGGCCTCCGTGCTGTCCACCAGCAGGATGTCGCCGACGGCCAGCGGCGCATGGTCGATGTGTTGCCAGAACGGCGCCCGCTGTTGCCGCTGCATACCCCTCACGCGGGCCCGATAGACATGGCCGAAACGCAGGCTGGCCAGGGTGTGGCCGACCAGGTGCGATCCGGGCGCGATCATCACCTTGGCGTGCAGGCGGGCCGCCTCGACGTCGCCCTCCAGATCGCGGGCGACGTGGTTGAACTCCAGCTTGAGCTGCTTGCGCAGGCGCTGGATCAGGCTCCATTCCCCGCGCAGCAGCAGCCGGTCGCCGGCCTCGACGCTGGTGTTGCGGCGCGGCCGGATCGCACCGTCGCGGACCAGCTTGAGGGTCATCCTGGATGCCATGTCCTCCGGCAGCGCCTTCATCGCTTCCGTGCCGATGACCGGTGATCCTTCCGGCACCAGCAGCTCGACCAGGAAGATGCCGTCCAGGCCGCCGTCATCGACTTCCGGCACGCCCAGGTCGGGCAGCAGGAATCGGCCAAACAGCATCAGGTAGGTGATGCCGATGCCGACGAAGATGATTCCCAGCGGCGCGAATTCGAACAGGCCGAAGCCCTCGCGGCCCGATTGCACCGCCAGTGAGTTCACCAGCAGGTTGGTCGAGGTGCCCACCAGCGTGCACACGCCGCCGAACTGGGCGGCGTAGGACAGTGGGATCAACAGCTTGGAGGGCGCGCGGCGCTGGGAGATGGCGGCCGCGATCACCAGCGGCAGGAACACCGCGACCGCCGCGGTGTTGTTGACGAAGGCGGAGATGAAGGCGATCACCACCATCATCACCAGCGCGAACAGCCAACTCCAACGGATCCGCGCCAGCGCTTCGCCCAGCCCCTCCAGCGCACCACTGCGTTGCAGGCCGGCGCTGAGCACGAACATCGCCGCCACGGTGATCGTCGCCTCGCTGCTGAAACCCGACAGCGCCTCCGTCGGCGACACCAGACCCAGCACCAGCAACGAGGCCAGCACCAGCAGGGCGACCACGTCGGTCGCCAGCTTCTCGCTGACAAACAGGTAAACCGCGCCGGCCAGGACGGCCAGCGTCAGCCAGAGGTCGATCTGCATCAGCGGCTGGCTCGCGCGGTGCTGGGCTCGGGCATGGTTCGCAGGGCGGGGGCCTGCGCTGTCATGGGGCGGGGACTGTCATGCATGTGGCGCATTGTGCCCGCAGGCGGGAGGCTGGGCGAGTTGCGCCGCAGCGCGCTGTTGGCGTAGGACGCCCCGGAAACGTCTAAAGTGCGCAACATGGAACGCATCGAACGCATCCACGCCCTGCACCGCATCCTGACCGGTGCTCGCTATCCGGTCACGGTGCCGCGCCTGCAGGAAGAGCTCGAGTGCTCGCGGGCCACGGTGTACCGCGACCTGGCCTACCTGCGCGACCAGTTGATGGCGCCGGTGATCGGCAACGGCGAGGCCGGCTTCCGCTACGACCCCGAGGACAGCCACCGCTTCGAGCTGCCCGGCCTGTGGCTGAGCTCGGACGAGTTGCACTCGTTGCTGGCGGCCCAGCAGCTGATGCTGCGCAGCGGCGGTGGGGTGCTGGCCAATGCCCTGGCGCCGCTGCAGCAGCGCATCGAGAAACTGCTCGACGACCACGCCGGCGGGCGACGGGTGCCGGTGGAGCGGGTCCGGGTGGTGGCCCATCGCACCCGGCGGCTGGAGGAAACCGCGTTCCGACACGTGGCCACCGCGGTGCTGGACCGGCGCCAGCTGGTGTTCGACTACCGCGCGCGCTCCACCGACCAGCTCACCCGGCGCACGGTCTCGCCGCAGCGGCTGACCCATTACCGCGACAACTGGTACCTGGACGCCTTCGACCACGACCGCGACGCGCTGCGCAGCTTCGCCGTGGACCGGATCAGCGCCGCCCGCCAGCTCGAGGAGGTCGCCCGCGACGTACCCAACGAGGAGCTCGACCGCCAGCTGGCCTCCAGCTACGGCATTTTCTCGGGCACCCCCAAAGGCTGGGCGACGATCGTGTTCAGTGCCAAGGCGGCGCGCTGGGTGGCCGATGAGCACTGGCACTCCCAGCAGGAAGGCCGTTTCCTGCCGGACGGGCGTTACGAGCTCAAGATCCCCTTCAGCTCCGGCCGCGAGCTGCTGATGGACGTGCTGCACTACGGCAGCGACGCGGAGATCACCGCTCCTCCGTCCCTGCGCGAGCAGGCGCGCTCCCTGCTGAGCCTGGCGATCAGCAACTACGACCGCGATCCCGCCTGAGCCGCCGGTTCGCGCGTTGACGCCGACGGTGGCCGGTCCGCCGCACGGTCGCAGCCCCTGAGATGGTCCAGCGCAATCCTCGGCGCATCGTCACCGAGGAGATCCGCCATGACCCGTCCCGTCAACCGCCCGCTGCCCGCCCACCGCCTGGCACCGCGCCTGCATGCGGCCCTGTGCCATGGACTGGCGGTGGGCGTCACGCTGCTGATCTTGCTGCCGGCGTCGCGCGGCTCGCACGAGTTGATCGGCTGGCTGCCGCTGTGGCTGTTGGGTATGCCGCTCAGCGCGCTGGCGGTGCTGCACTGGCTCGGCCGTCGACAGGATGCGGCCCCGACGCTGCGCCGTGGAGCACGTGCCGGCACGCAGTCATGGCCCACAGCCAATCGCCGTACTTCCGCGACGCTTCCGCAGCGCTCCGAGCGCGGCGGCAGGCGACGGGGCATCGCCGAAGCCGCATAACCGGGCGTCGGGGGTCTTGGGGGAAAGCGGTGCTGTGCTAACTTTCCATGGTTGTCTCGCCCTGTCCCACTTTGCACACCGGAGCGCCCATGTCGCAGCTGCTGAAGGCCCGTCGGGCCGCCATCCTTGTCGCCGGCCTCGCAGTGGCGATGGGCAGTGCCCATGCCCAGGAGGCCCCCGTGTCCGACCCGTACCAATGGCTGGAAGAAGTCGAAGCGCCCAAGGCGCTGGAGTGGGTCAAGGCCCGTAACGCCGCGACCGAGGCCGAACTGGCCGCCACCCCGGCCTTCAAGCAACTGGAATCGCAGATTCTGGCGATCCTCGATTCGGATGCCAAGATTCCCTACGTCGAGAAAATCGGCGACTACTACTACAACTTCTGGAAGGACGCGCAGCACCAGCGCGGCCTGTGGCGTCGCGCGTCGCTGGCCGAGTTCCGCAAGGACCAGCCGCAGTGGCAGACCGTGATCGACCTGGACGCGCTGAACAAGGCCGAGGGCGAGAACTGGGTCTGGCACGGCGCCGACTGCCTCAAGCCCGAGTACCAGCGCTGCCTGGTCGCGCTGTCGCGCGGCGGCGCCGATGCCGACGTCACCCGCGAGTTCGATCTGGGCAGCATGGGCTGGGTGGAGGATGGCTTCTTCCGCGAAGAGGCCAAGGGCGGCCTGGGCTGGATCGATCGCGACAGCGTCTACGTGTTCACCGATTTCGGCCCCGGCACGATGACCGAGTCGGGGTACCCGCGCATCGTCAAACAGTGGCAGCGCGGTACGCCGCTGGACAGCGCGAAGCTGGTCTATGAGGGCAAGCCCGACGACATGTACATCGCCGCCGGTCGCGACCATACGCCCGGTTACGAGCGCGACTTCGTCATCCGCACCCTGGCGTTCTACAACGACGAGCTGTACCTGCGCGGCGCCGACGGCAAGCTGACCAAGGTCGATGCGCCCAACTCGGCGATGAAATCCGTGCACAAGGACTGGATGGTCCTGGAGTTGCGCGAGCCCTTCGAAGCCGGCGGCAAGACCTGGCCGGCGGGGAGCCTGATCGCGATCAACTTCGATGACTTCATGGCCGGCAAGCGCGGGTTCACCAGCCTGTTCGAGCCGACCGGGACGACCTCTCTGGCCAGCTCGACCTGGACTGCCAACCACCTCGTGCTGAACGTGCTGGAAGACGTCAAGAACCGGCTCAGCGTCCTGACCCCGCCGGATGATGCGGGCGGCAAATGGACGCGCAGCGCCTTTGTCGACCAGCCCGAAGGCACGGTCACTGTCTCGGCGGTGGATGCCGACAGCAACGACGATCTGTGGGTGATGGCGTCCGACTACCTCAACCCGCAATCCCTGTCGCTGGCGACCATCGGCCAGGCGCCGGAAGTGCTGAAGACCATGCCGATCTTCTTCGACGCCTCCAACGAGGTGGTCGAGCAGCACTTTGCCACCAGCAAGGACGGCACCCGTGTGCCGTACTTCCTCGTCCACCCCAAGGGCATGCCGCTGGACGGCAGCACGCCGACCCTGCTGTACGGCTACGGCGGTTTCGAGATCTCGCTGACGCCGGGGTATTCCGGCGCGGTCGGCAAGGGCTGGCTGGAGAAGGGCGGCGCCTACGCGGTGGCCAACATCCGCGGCGGCGGCGAGTACGGCCCGCGCTGGCACCAGGCCGCGCTGAAGGCCAACCGGCACAAGGCGTACGAGGATTTCGCCGCGGTGGCGAAGGACCTCGTGGCACGCAAGGTCACTTCGGCCAAACACCTGGGCATCCAGGGCGGCAGCAATGGCGGCCTGCTCACCGGCAACATGCTGACCCAGTACCCGGAGCTGTTTGGTGCGGTGGTCATCCAGGTGCCGTTGCTGGACATGCAGCGCTATCACAAGCTCCTCGCAGGGGCGTCATGGATGGCCGAGTACGGCGATCCGGACAAGCCCGAAGAGTGGGAGTTCATCCAGACCTTCTCGCCCTACCACCTGTTCGACGCGGACAAGGACTACCCGCCGACCCTGTTCACCACCTCCACCCGCGATGACCGCGTCCATCCCGGCCACGCCCGCAAGATGATGGCGAAGATGCTGGCGGCCGGTAAGGACGTGCGCTACTACGAGAACATCGAGGGCGGCCACGGCGGCGCGGCCAACAACCAGCAGGCCGCGCACATGAGCGCGCTGGCCTACACCTTCCTGTGGAATCAGCTCGCCGACGACAAGTCGGCCGACTGAATCAGCCACCCGCCCGGATCCGATCCGATGAAGCCACTTCTGCTTGCCGCCACCGTGATGACATCGGTCCTGATTGTGGCTGCCACTCCTGCTTCCGCCCAGAGTCTTTCCATGCCTTCCAGCGTTCCCCCACAGTCATCCACCTTCACCGCCGCCGCTCCCGACGTGGAGAAGCGCCCGCATCTGGTCACCGCCCCGCACGGTGCAACCCGCCAGGACGAGTACTACTGGCTGCGCGACGACAGCCGCAGGGACCCGGCGATGCTGGCCTATCTGGAAGCGGAGAACGCCTACGTCGATACCGTGATGGCGCCGCTGAAGGGCCTGGAGGACACGCTGTACGAGGAGATCGTCGGGCGCATCAAGCAGGACGACAGCTCGGTGCCTTATCGCGAACGCGGCTGGTGGTACTACACCCGTTTCGAGACCGGCCAGGACTACCCGATCCATGCCCGTCGCAAGGGTTCCATGGAGGCCGACGAGCAGGTCCTGCTGGACGTCAACGCGATGGCCGCCGGCAAGGAGTACTTCAGCGTCGGCGACTTCGCGGTCAGCCAGGACAACCGTCTGCTGGCCTGGGCCGATGACGACATCGGTCGGCGTCAGTACGTGATCCGTTTCAAGGACCTGGACACCGGCGAGCTCCTTGACGATGCCATCCCCGGCGTGTCGGCCAATATCGTCTGGGCCGATGACAACCGCACCGTGTTCTACGTCGAGAACGACCCGGAAACGCTGCTCACGGTGCGGGTCAAGAAGCACGTGCTCGGCACCCCGGTCGCCGATGACGTGCTGGTCTACGAGGAGCACGACGACAGCTTCTACATGGGCATCGGCCGCACCCGCGATGACAAGTACATCTGCATCGGCGTGGAGAGCACGGTCTCCAGCGAGAGCCGCTGCGCGTTGGCCGCCGATCCGCGTGAGTTCACCGTACTGGCCCCGCGCGAGCGCGATGTCGAGTACAGCGCCGACCACCACGACGGTCGCTGGGTGATCCGCACCAACGCCCCCGGCGCGGACGGCACGCCGGCCGACAACTTCAAGCTGATGACCGCGCCCAGCGATGCGACCTCGCGCGCCCAGTGGCAGGAGTGGATCGGCGTCGACGAGGACGTGTACATAGACGGTTTCGAGCTGTTTGACGGCTTCACCGCCGTGGCCGAGCGCTCCGGCGGGCTGGAGCGGCTGCGGCTGATCCGCGGCGAAGTCGGCCAGACCGATGCAGCCTCCGAATACGTCAAGGCCGACGAGAGTGCCTACTCGATGGGGCTGGCGACCAACGCCGAGCCGGACACCGACTGGCTGCGCTACAGCTACACCTCGCTGACCACGCCGGACACCACCTACGAGCTCAACACCCGCACCGGCGAGCGCCGCCAGCTCAAACAGCAGCCGGTGATCGGCTACGACCCCGCGCTCTACACCACCGAGCGGTTGTGGGCGACCGCGCGCGACGGCAGCAAGGTGCCCGTCTCGGTGGTCTACCGCAACGGCTTCCAGAAGGACGGCACGGCGGCATTGCTGCAGTACGCCTACGGCAGCTACGGCTATTCAATGGACCCGGCGTTCAACCTGCCGGTGGTCAGCCTGCTCGATCGCGGCATGGTGTACGCCATCGCCCACGTCCGCGGCGGCCAGGAGATGGGCCGCAAGTGGTACGACGCCGGCAAGCTGAAGCACAAGCAGAACACCTTCAACGACTTCATCGACGTCACCCGCTTCCTGGTCGATGAGGGCTATGCGGCCAAGGACCGCGTCGCGGCCTACGGCGGCAGCGCCGGCGGTCTGCTGATGGGCGCGATCTCCAACCAGGCCCCGCAGGACTACCGGGTGATCCTGTCCCAGGTGCCCTTCGTGGACGTGGTCACCACCATGCTGGACGCCAGCATCCCGCTGACCACCAACGAGTACGACCAGTGGGGCAACCCGGAGGACAAGGCGTACTACGACGTCATGCTGGCCTATTCCCCGTACGACAATCTGGTCGCGCAGGCCTACCCGGCGATGTTCATCGGCACCGGCCTGTGGGATTCGCAGGTGCAGTACTGGGAGCCGGCCAAGTACGTCGCCCGCCTGCGTGATCTGGACACCAGCAGCGCGCCGGTGCTGTTCCGGACCAACATGGACGCCGGCCACGGCGGCAAGTCCGGCCGCTTCCGACGCTACCGCGAGCTGGCCGAGATGTACGCCTTCATGCTCGACCAGCTGGCGGTAGAGACTGCCGCTTCCCGCTAGCCGCCATGCCGATCGGCCGCGATCCACACGGCCCGGTGCGCTGGGCCTGGTTGCTGATGGCCTACCTGAGTCTGGCTCTGGCTGCAGCCGGCGTGGTC
>NZ_JXSS01000055.1 GCF_000855665.1 Lysobacter sp. A03 | reverse complement strand
ACGGCCTGCCCAGCGACGACGGCGGCAACGAGCCCTTCATCCCGCGCTCCAACCCGCAGGTGCCCGAGGGCTTCCCGACCTATTCGCTCGGCGACCTCAAGCGCATGCCGGCGCACAAGCTGTTGGAAATCGCCGAGCAGCTGAACATCTCCGAAGGTGTCGCCCGCGCCCGCAAGCAGGACGTCATCTTCGCCGTGCTCAAGGTGCTCACGCGCCACGGCGAGGGTGTCGCCGCCGACGGCGTGCTGGAGATCCTCCCGGATGGATTCGGTTTCCTGCGTGCCGCCGAAGCCTCCTACCTGGCCGGGCCGGACGATACCTACATCTCGCCCAGCCAGATCCGCCGCTTCAACCTGCGTACCGGTGACCACCTGTCAGGCCGCATCCGTTTTCCGAAAGATGGCGAGCGTTATTTCGCCCTCTCGATCGTGGATACGATCAACGGCGAGCCGCTGGAAGCGTCCAAGAACAAGGTGCTGTTCGAGAACCTCACGGCGCTGTTCCCGCGGCGCAAGTTCCAGCTCGAGCGCGGCGACGGTTCCACCGAGGACATCACCGGCCGGATCCTCGACCTGATGGCCCCGCAGGGCAAGGGTCAGCGCGCCCTTATCGTCAGCCCGCCCAAGGCCGGCAAGACGATGATGATGCAGCAGATCGCCACCGCGATCAGCCACAACCATCCCGACGTGCACATGATCGTGCTGCTGATCGACGAGCGGCCCGAGGAAGTGACCGAGATGCAGCGCACCGTGCGCGGCGAGGTCATCTCCTCGACCTTCGACGAGCCGGCCGCCCGCCACGTGCAGGTCGCCGAGATGGTGATCGAGCGGGCCAAGCGCCTGGTCGAACACAAGAAGGACGTGGTGATCCTGCTGGACTCCATCACCCGTCTGGCCCGCGCCTACAACAACGTCCTGCCCAGCTCGGGCAAGGTGTTGTCGGGCGGCGTGGACGCCAACGCCCTGCATCGCCCGAAGCGGTTCTTCGGCGCGGCCCGCAACGTCGAGGAAGGCGGCAGCCTGACCATCATCGCCACCGCGCTGGTCGATACCGGCAGCAAGATGGACGAGGTGATCTACGAGGAGTTCAAGGGCACCGGCAACTCCGAGGTGCACCTGAGCCGCCGCATCGCCGAGAAGCGCGTGTACCCGGCGATCGACATCAACCGCTCCGGCACCCGCCGCGAGGACTACCTGATCGAGCCCGAGCTGCTGCAGAAAATCTGGATCCTGCGCAAGCTGCTGCACGGAATGGACGAGATCGGCGCGATGGAGTTCCTGCTCGACAAGATGAAGAGCTCCAAGTCCAACGACGAGTTCTTCTCCTCGATGAAGCGCTGAGTCGACGCGTCACTGATACACAAACGCCCCGCATTGCGGGGCGTTTTTCATCATCATGGCGCAGCTGCGGCTAAAGCATGCTTCCAACCACGTCATCCTTCAATTTGAACTGCGATGCGAGTGACCGCACGTCGCCGTCCTTCAATTGGTCCGTATCCTGCGGGGCGACAGCCGTATCCTTCAGCCAGGGAGCGCGAACGAGCGGTCCTGGAATGTAGCTGCGCCACTGGTTGGCACCCGGATCTTTGCCGCGCGCGACAGGATCGTCCAGGAAAAACTCGACCGGTACCTTGATGCTCGTTCCGATCGGCTCGCCAGCAAGCCTTTCGCTGATGTCGAATTTCCATTGTCTGGCGGCAGAAACACTCGCCCTGGCGAACAGGTCACGCCAGCGCTCCGCTTGCGATGACGATCGGATGTCCTGATCGAGGCTCACCTGCTCGGCGTGCACCTGCTGGACGCTCCCGTCGGCATCCAGCCGCAGCACCAGAACGGCCTTGGCTCCGATACCAGCCCTCGCCAGTCCCTCCGGATACCGCGGCGGGGCCATATGGTGGACGTCGCGACCGGGCTCGCCAAACCAGACACCAGCCAGGCGCAGCTGGTAGTCCTCGTCCGGAGTCGGCAATGCCTCAAGCGAAAGCCGCATCCGGGTTTTCGCGATCACCGGCTTGCCGTCCACCACGATGGGCTCAAAACGCCACTGGGCGATGCTGCGCCCAAGAGCATTTTCGATGACCGCCGGCTGCCCCTTGTCCAGGTGGTACTCCGCGACCTGCCCATCGGGTCCGATCTCGATCGTTCCGGTAGCTTGCAGCTCATAGACGGGGGCCGGTTTTTCCTTCGCCGCCACAGGACCAAGGCACATCATCGCGATGGCAAGCATTGCCGTTGATAGCCGCATACTCGTTTTCTCTTCCATGAAACTGGATGTTCACCCTAGCGTGCCGACAGGTTGCCGGCAACGCGCCCCAACTGCATCCTGATATCTGGACGTCCGGAGCATCGGGCAATGGTGTACCCGGGAGCGAAAATATTTGAATATTCGATCAGGCCTTTTGCTGGCACTGGCCCTTTGTCTTGCCGCCAGCGCATGCCCCGCAGCGGAAGCCAGATCCGCCACGGAACAGGTGTTGTTTGTTGGCAATAGCCTGACCTACTACGGCAACGCTCCGGCCGTCTACGCGGCGCTGAGCACGGCGAACGGGTACCCGGCGTCCAGCGACATGATCGTGGAGGGCGGGGCCACGCTCGACCAGCGGGTCGCGGACGGCAAGATCGAGCAGGCCTTGCAGACTGGACGCTACGACACATTGGTCATCCAGGAACGTGGCGGAGACCTGCTGTGCTCGTTCGGCCCGGATTCCTGCATCGAGTCGCGCGCGGCAACAAAGGCGTTGGCGAGCATCGCCAGAGGGCACGGCGTCAAAGTCGTCATGCTGGGCAGCTACCAGCCAACCCCGGAAATCTCCAGGCGATTGGTTGAGGCAGAGACGGCTGCCAGCAAAGCGGCTGGCATCGGCTACGCGGAGGTGTCTGAAACGCTGCGCCACTTGACCGGGGCGGAGCCTGAACTGGCGTGGTTTGCCGCCGATGGAATGCATCCGGGACGGCATCTGACGCTGCTCAACGCGATCGTGATCTATCAAGCGCTGCGCGGTGAGCTCCCCGCCGCCGGTCCGCTGGCAGTGAATGCCCCGATCTACGCCGAAGACAGCGGACTGGAAGCCACGCTGAGAGCCGCCGATGCACCGCCGCCGAACGGGGACACGGCCGTCGGCATCGAATATTCCCCGACGACGCTCGCGCGCATTCTGCAGAACCTGACGAAAAAAAACCCCGCCGGAGCGGGGTTTTCGTCAACCGGGAAGCTCAATCAAAACTTGTAGTTGATCGACGCGGCCAGGATGTCACCACCGACCTCGTAGCTGCCGGCCAGGGTGCTGGCGGTAGCCGACACACTGTTGATGGTCGGGTCCTTCGTGAACAGGTGCGTGTAGCCGACGTTGAACTCCATCCGCTCCGACGGGGTCCAGCCGACGCCCAGCGACAGCCACTTGCGGGTCACGTCCGGCACGCGCACGTCGCGGTGCGCATCGCTGGTCGGGGTCTCGTCGTAGGCAACGCCGCCACGCAGGGTGACGGTGTCGTTCAAGCGGTATTCGGTGCCAAGCGAGACAAACGTGGTGTCGTCATAGCGGAAGGCGAGGACGTTATCGGCTTGTGCCGAATCGAATTCAACCGTCACGCTGTCAAACGCGGTCTTCCACGCGGTGCGCGACACGTCGCCCATCACCGACCAGCGGTCGTTGACGTTGTGGGTCACGCTGAGGGTGGCCGACGCCGGCAGGGTCAACTCGGCGCGACCCTTGGTGTCGACATACTGACCCGGTGCATAGACCGACAGGAACGCGGCGGCATTGGCCGGCACGGTAAAGTCGGCGTCGCCGCCGGTGATCTTGTGCTTGACCTTGGAGCGGTAGCTCAGCGCGATGTGGGTGTTCTCGCTCGGGCTGAAAAGGCCGCCGATGGTGTAGCCCATGGCGTTGTTGTCGCCTTCGATGGTCACGAAACCGTCGGCATTGCCCGGAGCAAAGCCGGCCGCGCCGCCGCCCTGGGCGTAGATCGCGGTGCCGAAGTCGATCGCGTTGCTCAACTCGATGGTCAGGTGCTCAACGAACACCGACGCGCCGAAGGACAGGTACGGGTTGATGTCGTAGGACGCCGACAGGCCCAGGTCGATGGCCTTCAGGTCGGTGGTGACGGCATTGTAGCGGCCGACCCAGTTGCGGTCGTAGTCGGTCTTGAAGCCGAACGGCGCGGTCAGGGAGACGCCGAAGTGCGCGCTCTCGCCCATCGGCATATGGAAGTACGCCGCCGGGACGGGCGCGATCATGCCTGCGTCGCCGCCGTTGCCGCCCGAAACCGGCATCCCGGTACCCGGACCGGTGGGACCGACGTGGCGACCGCTGCCGTCAAAATCGGCCGAAAAGCTGATCGCGCTCAGGTCGGCCTGGATCTGGCGGCCGTCGAGCTGGCGCATCGCCGCCGGGTTGGTCGCAACGACGGAGGCATCGCCAGCGGCGCTGGTGGAACCGGCGAATGCGCGGCCCAGACCCTTGGCACTGTTCTCCTTGAGCTGGAACGCGGCGCCGTGTGCGTGGCCCATCGCCAGTGCCCCGGCGATGCCGATAACCAATGCCGAAAGGCGGGTGATGCTGTGTACGTGCTGCATGCGAATTCTCTCCAGAACCATGGTTTTCGCGCCCGCCTGGATCGCCGGCGGGGGCCGGATTCCGGCAGGCGCCGGGGTTGCCGCCATACGGCGCCGTCCGCACTATAACGTGGCAATTAACCTTACGCTAACAATGACGTACGTCACGGTATGTCGCGGCCAGGCATTCACGCTCGAAGGCGCCAGCGGGTGACCCGTATCATCCACTCTCCCGGCTGCCGGAACCGCACGTGTTCATTGCCATCCCCTCACGCCAGAAGCCACCGCTCCGATGGGCCACCCCATTGTTGTTCGCGGGTCTGTGGCTGTGCTTCACCTGGGGCACCCTGCTGCCGGCAAGCGAGCAACACGCGTTGCTGTTGGAGTGGGGAGCGCTCTCGGGTGGACTGACCACACCACTGGCGTGGCGCGAGGCATTGGCGGACGGCAACCTCGTTCGCCTCGTCAGCGCCCTTTTCCTGCATGCCGACTGGGCCCACCTGCTGGGCAACCTGGTGTTTCTACTGATCTTCGGCCTGCCGGCGGAACGGGCCATGGGGCCGTGGCGTTTCATGTTGCTGTTCCTGCTGGGCGGCGCGGTGGCGAATCTGGCGGCGGTGCTGGCGATTTCCACACCGGACCGCCTGATCATCGGCGCCAGCGGAGCGGTGTCGGCGCTGATTGGCGCGTATCTCGCGCTGTTCCCGGCAGCACGCCTGGGCGTGGTGGTGCCGCTGGGTCTGTTCCTGCAGTTCGTGAAGATGCCCGCGCCGCTGCTGATCGGCGTGTGGGCATTGCTGCAGATCGTGTTCACCTATATCGGACCGGCATTCGGCGCCGTGGCGTGGTCGGCGCACGTCGCCGGCTTCGCCTTCGGCGGTGCGTTCGCGCTGATTGCCAGGGCGGGCATTGCCCGCCGTCTGCGGCGCCGACGCGGCTACTGATCGGGAGCTTTCGCGCCCTTGGCGTTCTTCGGCGCCGGCTTCTGCACCGACTCAGCGGGAAGTTTCTTAAGCTCCGCCAGCGCCAGGTCGATGTAACCATCGCCTTCGAGCACCTCGCCTTCCAGCGCGTCACCCGACTCCTCCCCGTCGCCTCCCAGATGGCCTGGCAGACTGGCCTCGGTATAGCCCTTGCGACCGCCGTTGCCGGCGTCCGCGTCGGGTTTCAAGAGTATGTCCGGGACGATACCCAGGGCCTGGATCGACTTGCCGCTGGGCGTGTAGTAACGGGCGGTGGTGAGCTTGACCGAGTCGCCGTTGTCCAGCGGCAGGAGTGTTTGCACCGAGCCCTTGCCGAAGGTGCGACTGCCCATCACCAGCGCGCGACCGTTGTCGGCCAGGGCGCCGGCCAGCACCTCCGAGGCACTGGCCGAGCCCGCGTCCACCAGCACCACCAGCGGCGCGCCGTCCAGACGGTCGCCCGGGGTGGCGCCGAACACCGCATCGCTGATCGCGATCCGGCCCCGGGTGCTGACAATGGTGCCCTCATCCAGCAGCGAGTCGGCGATCTGCACCGCGGCGGTGAGCAGACCGCCGGGATTGCTGCGCAGGTCCAGCACCAAGCCACGCAATTTGCCACCCGCCTTCTGCTTGAGCTCTTCCAGCTGGCGCTCGAACTCCGCCGCGGTGTCGGCCTGGAACGCACTCACCCGCACATAGCCGTATCCCGGCTCGAGCATCCTGGTGCGCACGCTGGCGATGCGGATGACCTGGCGTTCGACCTTGATGGTCAGCGGCTCGGTTTCACCGTCGCGGATCACTGTCAGCTCCAGGATGGTGCCGGCCTCGCCCCGCAGTGAACTGGCCGCCTCGTCGGAGGGCGTCAGCGGCGCGCCATCCACGGCCACAATCAGGTCGCCGGACTTGATGCCGGCGCGAGCGGCAGGCGTGTCGTCGATCGGTGCGATCACCCGCAGCGTGCCGTCGGGCTGGCGCTGGATCTCCACACCGATCCCCTCGTAATTGCCACGCGACTGTTCGTCGAAATTCTCCGCCGCGTCGCCTTCCAGATAGGCGCTGTGCGGGTCCAGGTCCAGCAACAGGCCGCGGATCGCGGACTGCATCAGCTCGTGGTCATCCACCGGCTCGACGTAGGCAGCCTTCACCGCCTTGTACACCGCGACGTAGCGGCGGATCTCATCCAGCGGCACCTTGGAATCGCTGCTCTGGTCGGTGCGCGCGTCTTTCGTCGCCGGTTCCGCAGGGGCGTCGAGCGGGCTCTGCTCAAGGACCGGATCCTGGGACGCACCAACCGGGGCAGCGGCTGCAATAGGCGACAGCGCCAGGGCGATGGCAAGGACGAGCGGGCTCAGGTGGCGCTTGGACATGAACAAACTCCGGAGACAACGGTTGGGCGCTCCCGACGGTGGGGATGGCCGATGGGAACCACGGTAGTCCGCAGCACCCCAATTTTGGGTAAAGGGCGAGCCGCGGCGCTCAGCGATTCAGCCACACATTCGGGTTCACCGGTTCGCCATTGCGCCGCAATTCGAAATACAGGGCCGGCCGGCCGTGGCCGCCCGAAGTGCCCACGGTCGATACCGGATCGCCGCGGCGCACCGCATCACCGGCGTCGCGCAACACCGCGTCATTGTGCGCGTACAGGCTCATGTAGCCGTTGCCGTGATCGATGATGAGGATGAGGCCGAAGCCGCTCATCCATTCGGCATACACCACGGTGCCGTCCGCGACAGCCTGAACCGACGTGCCGGCATTGGCGCCAATCAACATGCCTTGACTGGGCCGGCCGTCGGGAAGCTTGGCCCCGTAGCCGGCAATCAGGCTGCCGCTCAGTGGCCATCCCGCGCCGCCCACCTTGGGCCCGCTGACGGAAGCCGCCGGCCGCGCGGGTGTGGGCGTCGGCGCCGGTTGCCCCGCGCGCTTGGCCTGCTCGCGCGCCAGGCGGGCTTCGCGTTCGGCCTTCGCGGCCGCGGCCTTGCGCTGGGCTTCGGCGCGCGCGGCAGCCGCGCGCAGCTGCTTGAGCACCTGTTCCAGTCCCTGGACATCGCGGCCCAGGGCCTTTTCACGGCTCTGGCGATCCTTGTAGGTTTTGTCCAGGGTCGCGACCAGGATGCCGCGTTCCTTGCGCTCCTTTTCCAGCTCGTCGACCTGCCGCGCCTGCTTTGCCATCTGCGCATCCAGCTCTGCGCGCCGCTCGACGATCTCGCGCTCCACCTGATCCAGTCCGGCCAGCTGATCGCCCAGTTCCTTGATCCGTGCCGCACGATCGGCCTGCAGATAGCGGTGGTAGGCCAGCAGCCGGTTGGCGTCGGCGACCCGGTCCTGTGCCAGCAGAACCTTCAGCGGCGCGGCGTCACCCTGCGCGTACGCGGCGCGCAGCAGGCGCGACAGCTCGTCTCGGCGACCGGCCAGTTTGTCCTGCATGCCGGCGCGTTGGGTCTGCAGCTGCTGCATGCGTTCGTTGCTTGCCTGAAACGCCTGGCGGGTTTCCACCAGCCGCCGGTTGGCAGCCGCGACCCGCTCGTCGGCCTGGCGCAGCTCGCGCGTGGCCGCACCCCGGCGGGCTTCCACTTCCCGACGCTCGCTGGCGACCGCCTTCAATTCCTTCTTCGCCGATTGCAGTTTGCGCTCGGCATCGCCGCGGTCCTGCGCCAACCCCAGCGCGGGCATCAGGCACATCAGCCCCAATGCGAGGGCGACGGTTGCGCTCGCGCGTGCCTTGCGCATCAGCCGGGGCGCCCGTCCATGAGCAGGCTGCGACCGGTCATCTCCGCCGGCGTTGGCAGGTCCAGCAGATCAAGCATGGGCGGGGCGATGTCGCGCAGCGAGCCGCCCGGGCGGAGGCCGGCGGGTCGCGCACCCACATCCCCCAGCGGAACCGGCCCAACGGTCTGCGAGGTGTGCGGCTGCCCGGTGTTCCCATCGCGCATCATTCCCACGTTGCCGTGATCGGCGGTGACCAGCAGCCCCCCGCCGACCTCGCGCCCCGCCGCCACAATCGCCCCGATCGCCACGTCCACCGCCTCCACCGCCTTGATCGCCGCCGCCAGGTTGCCGCTGTGCCCCACCATGTCGGGATTGGCGATATTGCAGATGGCCACGTCGATCTCACCGGAACGAATGGCGGCCACCAACTCGCGGGTGACTTCCGGGCAGCTCATCTCCGGCTGCAGGTCGTAGGTGGCGACGTCCGGGCTGGGAATCAGGATGCGGCTTTCGCCCGGGTAGGGTGCCTCGCGACCACCGCTGAAGAAGAACGTGACGTGCGCGTACTTCTCGGTCTCGGCGATCCGCAGCTGGCGCAGGCCGTTAACAGCGAGCACCTCGCCCAGCGTGTTGTGCAGCTCCTCCGGTCCGAAGGCCACCTTCGCCGGCAGGCTGGCGTCGTACTCGGTCAGACAGACGAAACGCGACAGCGCGAGCCGGCGCGCCGGAAACCCGTCGAAACCCGGCTCCACGAATGCGGCCGTCAACTGGCGTGCGCGATCGGCGCGGTAGTTCATGAACACCACCGCATCGCCGTCCATGATCAGTGACGGCGCGCCGATCACCGTGGGCTCGACGAATTCGTCGTTCTCGCCACGTGCGTACGCGGCCGCCAGCGCCGCTTCGGCGTCGTCGGCACGCTGATTCGCCAGCCCTTCGACGATCGCGTCCCACGCCTTGCGCACGCGGTCCCAACGGCGGTCGCGGTCCATCGCGTAGTAACGGCCTGAGACACTGGCGATGCGCGCATTGCCCGCCTGGTCGCAGGCACTTTGCAGCCTGGAGAGACTAGGCGCCGCCGAGCGCGGTGGCATGTCGCGTCCGTCCAGGAAGGCGTGCACCGCCACCCGGCCGACACCCTCGCGACGGGCCAGGTCGATCATGGCAAACAGGTGGTTCTCGTGGCTGTGCACGCCGCCCGGGGAAAGCAGCCCCAGCAGGTGCAAGGTGGAGTCGTTGTCTCGGGCCGCGGTACATGCCGAGAGCAGTTCGGCGTTGCGGAAAAAGCTGCCATCCTCGAGCGCGGCGTCGATCCGGGTCAGGTCCTGGTACACCACCCGGCCGGCGCCCAGGTTCATGTGGCCCACCTCCGAGTTGCCCATCTGCCCATCGGGCAAGCCCACGTGCCGACCCTCGGTGTGGATCAGCGTGTGCGGCGAATCGGCCAGCAGCGCATGCCAATTCGGCAGGCGCGCCTGGGCCAGCGCGTTGTCTTCACGCTCCTCCCGATGCCCCCAGCCATCCAGGATCAGCAGCACGACGGGGCGGAGTGCGTTGGGCGCGGTTACGGGCACGGGTCGGGTCCGGTTACGATGGGCAGTGCACGATTGTAGCGAAGGGGCTGCGCCGCGCTTGGCCGGCTCATGGTCGCGTCGGCGTTGACATGCATTGCCGCACCACCCGCTTTTCAGAATCCTCCATCCTCTCTGGGAGAACGCCATGCAGTCCCGCACCTTGACCATCGTCCTCGCCGTTGGTCTGTCCGTCGCCGTCGGCAACGGTTGGCCTCTTCCTGCGCAGGCTGCGCAGGACAACCTCAGCAAGGTCACCGGCAGTATCAACGTGGAAGCGGGCGCCCACGTGGGCAGCATCAACACCGTAAATGGAAGTGTGGATATCGGCGCCAACTCGGAAGTCGGCAACGTGGCGACCGTGAACGGCAGCATCAAACTGGCCAACGGCGTGCGCGCCGGCCAGCTCTCGACCGTCAACGGTTCCATCCGGGGTGGCCGCGAGACGCACGCCGGCTCGGCCTCGACCGTGAATGGTCAGATCTTCATTGATCGCGGCAGCGACGTCAGCGGCAACATCAGCACCGTCAACGGCGCGATCGGCCTGGTGGGGACGCGGGTCGAAGGCGGGATAGAGATGGTCAACGGCGACCTGACCGTCGGCGCCAACTCGAACGTGATGGGTGGAATCCACTACGACAAGCCCGGCTTCCAGTGGTTCAGCCTGGGCAACAAGGCGCCACGCGTCGTCGTGGGCCCGGCTGCGCAGGTGGAAGGTGCGATGGTGTTCGAGCGCGACGTGGAACTGTACGTGCACGAGAGTGCGCGCATCGGCAAGGTGACCGGGGCGACCGCGAAGGCCTGGTCCGGAAGCGAACCGCCGCCGAAGGACTGACCCGGGACGGACACTAACGTCCCTGATGGACCTGGGATTGCGCTGGAATCGGGCTGATAGTATCGGGTGTCCCGATCGATCCGGAGTCCGCATGTCCCGTTTCCCACTCCTGCCAGCGACCTCGCTGGTCGCCGCCGCACTGGTTCTCGCGGCATGCAACAAAGCCGACGACAACCCGCCGCCCGCCGCCGCCGCCGCCGCCGCTGAGCAAACGGTCGTCGAGGCCAATGCCGGCGCCATCTCTGCTGCGGACTTCGCCGAGCGGGTCAAGGTGTTGTCCTCGGATGAATTCGGCGGCCGCGCGCCCGGCAGCGCTGGTGAGGAGAAGACCGTCGCCTGGCTGGAAGAGCAGTTCCGCAGCCTGGGCCTGAAGCCCGGCAATGGCGAGAGCTACTTTCAGGACGTGCCAATGGTGGAGACCACCGCCGACGAGTCCACCAAACTGAAACTACAGGTCGCCGGCAAGCCACGTCAGCTGGCGTTTGGGAGCGACATGGTGATCGGTACCCGCAGCGGCAAAACCCGGGTGGACATCAACGACAGCGACCTGGTGTTCGTCGGTTACGGCGTCAACGCGCCCGAGCTTGACTGGAACGACTACGCGGGAGTCGACGTGAAGGGCAAGACCGTGGTCATGTTCATCAACGACCCGGGCTTTCATACCGACGATCCGGAGCTGTTTGAAGGCAAGCGGATGACCTACTACGGCCGCTGGACCTACAAGTACGAAGAGGCCGCACGCCAGGGCGCCGCGGCGGCGCTGATCATCCACGACAGCGACGGCGCCTCCTACGGCTGGGACGTGGTCAAGAACTCCTGGTCCGGTCCACAATTCGACCTGGCTGCGGCCGACGATCCCGAGCCGCGCCTGCCGGCGCAGGGCTGGATCACCGCGGACGTAGCGCGCAGTCTGCTGGCCGACACCGGCCAGGACCTGGATGAGCTCTACACCGCGGCGAACAAGCCTGGCTTCAAGGCGATCCCGCTGGATGCGTCGATGACGGTGGACCTCACCAGCACCGTGACGACAAAGTCGTCGAAAAACGTCATGGCCCTCCTCCCCGGCAGCAGCCGACCAGACGAGGCCATCGTCTACATGGCCCATTGGGACCATCTGGGCGACCACCGTGAGGAGGCCACCGACCCAACAGTGGACACCATCTACAACGGGGCGATCGACAATGCCACCGGCGTGGCCGGCATTCTCGCCATCGCCCAGGCCTTCGTCGCCCAGGAGCCCGCGCCTGAGCGCTCCGTGTTGTTCCTGGCCGTCACCCTGGAGGAGTCGGGTCTGCTGGGCTCCAAGTACTACGTTGCCCATCCAAGCATCCCGCTGGACAAGACGGTCGCTGTCATCAACATCGACGCGATGTCCGTCGCGGGACCCTCGCGGGACATGACGGTCGTAGGCAAGGGCAGCTCCGAACTGGAGGACATCCTCGGCCGGCACACCGACGCCCAGGGACGGACACTGACCGCCGAGGCGACCCCGGAGAGCGGCTTCTACTTCCGCTCGGACCACTTCAACTTCGCCAAGGCGGGCGTGCCGGCGTTGTATGCCAGCGGCGGCGAGGATCTGGTCGATGGTGGCATTGAGGCGGGCAAGGCGGCCGCCCGGGATTACGGGCTCAACCGCTACCACCAGCCAGGCGACGAGTTCGACCCGGACTGGAATCTGCAAGGCGTGGTCCAGGATCTCCAAGCGCTGTATGGCGTCGGCCGCGACCTGGCGAGCAATGACCAGTGGCCAAACTGGTACGAGGGCAATGCGTTTCGCGCCGCGCGTGAAGCCATGATGCAGAAGAACCCTCAATAAAGGTTCCGGCGGAGCAGACATCCTGCACCACCCATGCAGGTCGCAACGCTCCAGATCAGCCGATGACAACGGCACCTCACGGTGCCGTTGTCATTTCCGATAGGCTGAAACCCACGCTGGGCACCAGCATCACCAGAGAATTGCCGATGACCCTGTCCACCGCCTATTGGTGCGTTCTTGTTGTAGCGATGCTGCCCTACGTCTGGACGGTGGTGGCCAAACTCTCCGGCAAAGGGAGATTCGACAACAACGACCCTCGCGCGTGGTTGGCCCGGCAGGATAATCCGCGCACGTCGCGAGCGAATTCGGCACAAATGAATGCGTTTGAAGCATTCCCTGCATTTGCCGCGGCAGTGATTCTTGCCCAGCTTGCCGGAGTCGAGCATCCTCGCATCGCGCTGCTGGCGCTCATCTTCGTCGTTGCGAGGATCCTTCACGGGATCTTCTACGTCACCGACAAGGCAAGCCTCCGCACCGGCACCTGGTTCATCGGCCTGGTGTGCGTAGTAGCACTGCTTGTGCAGGCAGCCATGCACGTCGCGTCGCCGGTCTGAGTTCGCCATCGGCAGCAACCAGATCCCCGGGGTTGTCGCTGGAGGCTTGTTTGTCCGGCGGCTCGCCAACGCTGCCAGCGCACAAAGAAAAAGGCCGGATCCTTTTGGGATCCGGCCTTTGGTGTAAATGCCCAGCGATGACCTACTCTTGCATGGCTTAAGCCACACTACCATCGGCGCATGTGCGTTTCACTTCCGAGTTCGGGATGGG
>NZ_JXSS01000104.1 GCF_000855665.1 Lysobacter sp. A03 | reverse complement strand
GGGTGGTGCACCGCCTCACCGGTACTGCCCCCACCGGTGACAATGGCAAACACCGGTTGCAGCGCGGGGACTTCGGCCATCACGTCGTCCAGCACGCTGGCGAAGCGCGAGGTCACCTCGCTGGGCTTGCACAACACCGCGCATCCCGCGGCGAGCGCCGGAATGGCGTCGATCAGGCTCAGCAGCAGGGGAAAGTTCCACGGACTGATCACGCCGACCAGTTGATACGGCACCAGGTTCTGGCGGCTGTGCAGGAAGCCCATGCTGCTGGCCACCGGCTCGGGCGCCTGCAACAGCGCCGGAGCATCGGCGGCCCAGCGGCGCAGTGCGCCGACGGTGCTGTCCACTTCGATCAGCGACTCCTGCCAGCGGCCGGTGTCACGCAGCAGCGCTTCAACCATCGGCTCGCGGTGGCGCTCCAGCGCATCGGCCAAGGCCAACAGCGCGTCGCAACGTTTGTGCACGTCCTGCGCGGCCCAATCGGCTTGCGCGGCGCGCAGGCGCTGGGCGATCCGGTCGACCTCGGCCTTGGAGACAACGGCCAGCTGGCCATCGCATTCACCGGTGGCCGGGTCGCGCAGCGGGATGGTCTGGGCGCCGCTGGTAGCGGCTTGGGCTGACTCAGTCATTGCCGAGCACTCCTGCAGTCTTCAATGCATCGATGGTCGCGCGCTGGCGCTGGGCGAAATCGGCGCGCTCGGGAACGCGCAACTTGCCGTCCGGCAGCAACGCGTTGGGTTGCAGTGCCGCGGGCGCCAGACCCTGGGCCATCGCGTCGCGCGGCAGGCGCGACAGGATGTTGCCCATACCCGGGCGCTCGCGGCGTCCACGCAACGCCCGGATATCGATATCGGCGAAGGCGACCATGGACTCGCCGTCGCTGGCTTCCACCATCACCCGGCCCTGGTCGTCGACGATCTTGGACATGCCGTCGGTGCTCTGGTTGGGGATATCGACGTCAAGAATACCGGCGGTATTGGCCGAGATCACGTAGGCCATGTTCTCGAAGGCACGGGCGCGCTTGGCGACATCCTTCGGGGTCAGGGCCGGACTGCCGACTTCGCTGGTGGAGTGCAGGAACACCTCGGCACCGCGCAGCGCGAGCGATCGGGCGATCTCCGGGTACAGGATCTCCTCGGAGGCGACGCAGGCGAGCCGACCCAGCGGGGTATGCGCGACCGGGAACACGCCGTCGATGCCGTACACGTCCAGGTACTTGTCCCACACGTCATACGGGGTCGGCGCGAACAGCGACACCATGCGGCGGTAGCGCAGCACGGTATTGCCGGCGTCATCGAACACCACGCTGGCCTGGAAGTAGATATCCGGGAAGTTCGGATCGGTTTCGTAGGCGTTGCTTGCCAGATAGACCTTGTTGTCCTGCGCGACCTTGGCCAGCGCGTCGTACTCGGGACCGTCCATCGCGAAGGCGGCCTTCTGCGCCCAGCCGGGAATGGTGTCGCCCAGCGGATAACCGGTGGCGAAGTATTCCGGCAGCACGACCAGGCGCAGGTCCTGGCCGATGAACTGCTTGCTGGCCCGGATCTGGCGGTCGATGCGGGCGATATTGGCGGCGATCTTGCTGCGCGCCGTAGCGACGTCCTTGGAAGCATTCACGGCGTAGCACGCCGTCTGCAGCGCAAGCGCGCGGTAAACGTCGGTCATGTATTCGGTCCTGTGGATGCGATGGGGCTCACTGGAAATCAGGTTTGCGCTTGGCCAGAAACGCGGCCGCGCCTTCGGCGAAATCGGCACTGGCGAAGGCATCGTCAAAGGCGGCGGTCGCGGCCGCGTGGCCGGCCTCGGCGTCGCCGCCCAGATAGGCGAGCACCTGCTTGATGCCGGCGCGTGCGCTGGTCGATCCGGATTCCAGCTCGGCCAGCAGCGTGGCCAGCGCGGCATCCACGCCGTCATCGCCGGCGATGCGGTTGAGCAGACCCCACTCCAATGCGGTGGCGGCAAACAGGAGGCGTCCGGTCAGCAGCATCTCCCGCGCCCGCGCCAGGCCCACGGTGTTGACCAGGCGGCGGCTGTCCTCGGGGCTGTAGACCAGTCCGAGCTTGGCCGGGGAGAGCCCGAAGCGGCTGCGGGTGCTGCCGAGGCGGAAATCACACGCCAGCGCCAACCCCAGCCCGCCGCCCACGCAGACGCCATCAATGACCGCGATGGTGGTCAACGGCGAGCGCTGCAGGGCCAACTGGGTGCGCTGCACCTGGGCGTTGCTGGCGGCGAAGCCGGAAGGATTGACCAGCAGTTCGGCCAGCTCGTCGATATCGGCACCGGCACTGAACGCACCCGGCACCCCTTCCAGCACGAGGACGCGGGCGTCGCTGGCGTGAACCTCGGCAAGGCAGCGCTCGATGGCCGCCCAATGCACGCCTGCCAACGCATTGCGCTTCTCCGGGCGGTCGATCCGCAGTCGCGCAACCCTGTCGTCAAGCCGCCAACCGACCACTTCATTGCTCGCTTGCATGCCGCTCCTTTCGCCGCGCACTTATGATCTATAGTTATAGCATTATGGCAAGGATGGAAGCGCTTGATGGCCGGCCAGGTAGTTCATTCATTGCAGTCCCCCGATCTCAGGCAACTGCTGCGTCCGGACCTGCCGTTGCCGCTATACCACCAGATATTCAACATCCTGCGTGAGCGCGTGCTGTCCGGCGACCCGCCCTACGGGGCGCAACTGCCGACCGAATTCGGCCTTGCCGAGACCTTCGGTGTATCGCGCATCACCGCCAAGCGTGCCCTGGACGAGCTGGCCAACGCCGGCCTGGTGGAGCGCCAACGCGGCCGCGGCACCCACGTGATCCATCGGGCCAGCCCCAAGCCGGTGCGTGGACCGCTGATCGGCCTGCTGGAAAACCTGCACATCCTCGCCGAGGAGACCGAAGCCAAAGTGGTCGAGTTCGGCCGCGTCGCGCCGCCGGCGCGGGTCCGCGAGTTGTTCGGATTGGATCCGGGCGAGCCCCTGGCGCGCGCGGTGCGGGTGCGCAGCCGGGCGGGCACGCCTTTCGGCCACTACACCAGCTGGACCCTCACCGGCCATGGCGAATTCAACGAACACAACTTGGCCACGACCTCCAGATTGAAGCTGTTCGAACGCATCGGCATCCAGCTCAGGCAGGTGCGACAAACCCTGTCCGCAGTCAATGCCGATGCAGTGGTCGCGATGCACCTGGACATGGAGCCAGGCAGTGCCCTGTTGGCGCTGGAGCGCCACTCCTACGACGAGTCAGGCCGCCTGGTCGACCTGCTCAGCATCCTTTATCGCCCGGACCAGTTCACCTACCAGATGACGCTGGACCTTGACGAGCCGCCGAGCGCCGATTGACGCGCGACGCGGCACACCCCTCCCGTCTTTGAGGACTACTCAATGCTTTCAGAAGTGAAGCTGGTGACCCTCGGGGTCAGCGACCTCGACAACGCGTGTGCGTTCTACTCCGCTGCGCTGCAGTACCAGGTCAAGGAATCAGGACCGATCTCGCCCGAGCTGGCCGCTTTGTGGCGCTTCGATCCAGCGCTGAGCGGCCGCTACGCGATCATCGCCGCCGACGACTCCGGCCTCGGCCGTCTTCGCCTGGTGTCCTTCGACGCGCCCGGCGAGCGCATCTGGAACAAGGACAATCTGTACAACGGCTCCGGGTTCTACGCGCTCAACTTCCGCAGCCGCGACGCACTGGACACGATGAATGCGGTCAAGGCCGCCGGCGGCAGCTCGGGCAAGGAGCCCAGCGCCTGGGAGGTCAGCGAGCACGTCTCGGTGCGCGACTCGATCAATGACGATCCCGATGGCATCCGCCTGGACGTGTTTTCCTACGATCGCGGCGGCGAGCTGCGCGGCCCGCTGGATACTGAAGTCAGCGTCCTGCAGACGGTCGCGATCGCCACCCGCGACGTCGAACGCTCGGCGGCGTTCTACCGCGCGCTGGGGTATCAGACGCTGTTCGACCAGACCCTGGACTTTCCCGAGCTGCAGGACCTGCTGGGCACCGACAAGCCGGTGCGCATCCACAACATCAACCTGCTCAAGGACGGCACCATCATTCCCGGACGGGTCGAGATGTTCGCCTACCTGGACATGGACCACCTGCCCGACGCGCCGCTGCGCGACAAGGCGGTACCGCCCAACATCGGCATCCTTTCGGCCAGCTTCGAAAGCACGGACGTGGACGCCAGCCTCGCCCACCTGCAGTCGCTGGGCGGCGAGCTTGTAGCACGCGCCAGGCTCGCCCTTCCGGGCTTTGGCGACTGCGATGTCGCGACCCTGTTCGGCCCCGACGGTGAGCTGCTGGAGATCTACCGGCGAGCCTGAAGGGCATCAATTGATCCAGATCAAACTGACTTTCCGCTGAAGTTGCTATATAGATAGCTCATTAGGTCTTTTGGTTGGGCTACCGATGCAACGACGCCGATTCCTGCAGATGCTTGCCGCCGCCAGTGCCACGCCTCTGCTCCTGCAGGGCTGCGGCTGGGGTGGGACAGGCACGGGTCCCTCCGCTACCGAGGCCGGTGCGACCGAGGCAACCGACGCTGACATCCTCGTCCTGGGCGCCGGCATTGCCGGCCTGCACGCCGCAATGCTGCTGGAAGAGCAGAACCCGGGTCGCCGGGTGGTGGTGTTGGAAGCCAGCCAGCGCGTCGGCGGAAGGATGCAGACCGTCGAAGCGGGCGGTCAGCGCTTTGATGTCGGCGCGACCGATATCGGCGGCAACTACTGGATGACGCGGGGACTCGCTCCCCGCGTCGGCCTGAACATCCAGGATCCCACGCCCGAGGCCCTGGCCGCACGTTTTGGCGGCGCCTCCGCAGTTGGCGTGGGCGGGACCCTGATAAACGCCAGGGAATGGGCGGGCAGTACGCTCAATCCGTTCAGCGGGCGTGAGCGGGCGATCCCCCCACCCGCGCTGCTGTCGGCAGCGACCGGCGGCGAAGCCAACCCTGTCACCAACATCAACGAATGGCTTGCCCCCGCGCTGGCCCCACACGACATCCCGCTGAGCGAGTGGTTGGCTGCACGCGACTGGTCGGCCAAGGCGATCGATTACATGGACGTTGGCGCGACGTACAACGGTCTGGACCAGGTCAGCGCGCTGGACGTGCTTCGCCGCAACGCGATGCTGCGACGAGGCCCGCAAACGGTCGGATCGCTGGCCGAGGGGATGCAGGCGCTGCCCGAGGCGGTCGCCTCCCGCCTCAAGCAGCCGGTGGTGTTCGGTGCCCAGGTCAGCGAGATCGCGCAGCAGGACGACAGCGTCGTGGTCGTCACCGCCGATGGCCGCCGCTGGCGTGCGCCGCGGGTCGTGGTCGCCCTGCCGCCCGGCCCACTGGGGAAGATCAGCTTCTCACCCGAGCCGCCGCCCGAGCAGCGCAAGGCCTGGTCCGAGCGCGAGCTCACTGCCGTGACGGCGATACACCTCAAGCCGCTCAAGCCGTTCTGGGAAGCGGACGGCTTGCCGCTGAACATGTGGCTGGACGGTTCCATCGAGCGCGTCTTCGGCGTGCCCGATGCGAACAACCGGATCGAGCGGGTCCTGGTCTGGGTCAACGGCCGTGGCGCGCAGGCCATCGACCGGATGGACGACGGCGAGATCGGTCGCTGGGCCCAGCGCGAACTGGCCCAGTGGCGTCCTGCAGCCGAAGGCGCCACCGAGGTGCTGGCCGTTCGCAGCTGGGGCCGCGACCCCTACACGATGGGCGCGTTCGCGGAGATCGCGCCGGGCCGTTGCGCCGACACCGCGCAGTGGACCGCACACCCGCTGGGCCGGGTCCATTTCGCCGGCGAGCACACCTCCTTCGATCAGCCCGGCATCGAGGCCGCGCTGGCCTCCGGCCTGCGCGCCGCGGTGGAGATCGCCGGAGCCGAGAAGGTCGCCACCCAGACCGCCCCGACGGCGTGACCCTGCGCCGCACTCAGCGCGTCCGCCTTTCCTGCTTGCGCCCGCGCTGCCTGCGCTTGCGCTGATCCACCCGTCACAAGGAGTCCCCATGGCCCGGCCCCACATCGAGTTCCTGCAAAACCAGTCCCTGCCCTGGGAACCCGAGGAGCTGTTGCCGGGCGCGTGGACCCGCACCCTGAGCGTGGATGACGAGACCGGCGCCTGCACACTGCTGTCGAAGATGGATCCGGGCCTGCACTTCGAGCAGGGCAGCCGGATCGCCGCCGACGAAGAGTTCTACGTCCTCTCGGGCTGCTATTACCTCAACGGCTATGAGTACGCCGAGGGCTGCTACGGCTTCTACCCGGCCGGCCACCCCCGCGCCGGTGCGTACTCCTCGGAAGGCGCGGTGATCCTGCGCTTCTTCGACAGCCGTCCGCGCCTGATGGCCAGCGACGAGCCGGCCCCCGACGACCGCGCGCCGGCGATCCCGTTCGTCGACACCTACCGCATGGTGTGGGACCGCAGCGTCCTCGACTACCGGCTCAACCACCTGGCGTGCGGCCGCAAGATCCTGCGCATCGACCCGATCACGCAACAGAAGACCTTCCTGTTCATGACCGCGCCGCAGACCCACCCGACCAACTGGCGTGGGCCCAAGGAGCATCACCCGACGCCGGAAGAGGCATTTCTGATCGCCGGCGACCTGACCGGCGAGTACGGCACGATGCGGCCGGGTTCGTATTTCTGGCGTCCGCCGGGCATCCCGCATGGGCCGTATGGCTCACGCGGCGGCTCGCTGAGCCTGATCCGGTTTGTGGGTGGCGCGCACGTCAACCACTGGAGCAGCGACCAGCACCACTTCGACTACAAGCAGGCGTACCAGCCGGTGCTGCCGCCGGAGCTGGAGGAAATCGCGCAACCACCGCTGCCGCTGGAATCGCCGTACTGAGGCTTCGCCTCGCTGCTCCAGCGCCACCGACCAGGCAAGACTGATCCACAGCCACGGCTGCCAGCCGCACTACGCCAGCCGTACCAACTCCCGGGGAGACCGCCGCATGTTCCACACCATCATCCTGCTCAAATGGTTCCACATCCTCGCCATGGTCTATTGGCTGGGAGGCGAATGGGGCGTGTTCCAGTCCAGCTACCAGGTGATCAACCGGTCGCTGCCGCTGGCCGAACGCCGCCGCCACATGGAGACCGCATACCGCATCGACATCCTGGCGCGTTCCGGCATCATCCTGCTGCTGCCGCTGGGCCTGCACTTGGGCACGCTGTGGGGGGTGAATCCGCTCAATGGCAGCTGGCTCGTACTGTTCTGGGTGCTCGGCCTGTCCTGGCTGGGACTGTGCTGGGCGGCATTCGTCAAGCGCGACACCGACACCGGCATCCGGCTGACGCGGATCGATGAAGCGGTGCGTTTCATCCTGATTCCGCTGCTGGCGATCTGCGCAATCTCCTCGCTGATGGGCCATGGCCCCTTCAGCGGTGGCGAGGACGGCCCGAACTGGTACGCAACCAAGATCCTGATCTATTCGGGCCTGCTGGTGATCGGCCTGAAGCTGCGTTTCATCATGCGTGAGTGGACGGTGATGTTCCGCAAGCTGGAGCAGGCACCGGACGCCGCAGTGGAAGCCACGCTGGAGCGCTCGATCAGGATCGGTCGCGGCCTGGCCTACTTCTACTGGATCGGCATCTCCACGGTATGCCTGATCGGCGCCGCCAAAGCATTTTGAGGACGCAGCATTGATGAACCTCGGTTTGTGGAGCGCCGCTCATATCCTGTTGATCGGCTATTGGCTGGGCACCGACCTGGCCGTGTATTACCTGAGCGGCTTCATTGTCGATCCCAAAAAGCCGACAGCGGTGCGGATGTTCGCCACCAAGGCGATGCTGATTCTGGACATGGTGCCGCGCACGGCACTGGTCCTGACGGCAGCGACCGGCCTCACGCTCACCGTTGGCATCGGGCTGATGCCTGCGCTGGAGCGCTGGCTGCCGGTGGCATGGGTGGTGAGCCTGGCGTGGCTGGCACTGACCTGGACGGTGCACCAGCTGGGCAACAGCGCATGGGGCCGCCGTCTGGGCCGGATCGACTTCCTGTTCCGCCTGCTGGTGGTGGCCGCCGGGTTCTGGCTGGCATTCGATGCGACCCGCGAGGGCGGGCTGATCACGCCGGCGCCCTGGTTGGGCATCAAGATTGCGATGATGGCGCTGTCGATCGCGATGGGCCTGGTGATCCGCGTCCAGCTCAAGCCGTTCGGTCCGATGCTCGCAAAGGTGGTCGACGGCAGCGCGACGCCCGCCGACGACGCGGCCCTGCAACGGCTGATGGCCATGGTCAAGATCCCTGTCTGGGTGATCTGGATCGCACTGGTCATCGCCGCCGTGCTTGGCACCACAAAGGGCGTCTTCTAGCGCCCTCGCGGATAAAGCACTAAAGTCATATCATTAGGTCATATTGGCCGTGTCACCGCACCCGGCCGTGGTCCCGGCGAACGGACCACCCAACGGGGAGAGCTTCATTTGTCATTGACCCTTGCTGAAAAAATCATCGCCCACGCCTGTCGGCGCGACCGCGTCAGCCCCGGGCAAATCGTCACCGCATCGCTGGACCTGCTGATGATGCATGACTCGGGCGGACCGCGACGGGTTGCCTCGCGGCTGGAACAACTCGGCGCGAAGGTCTGGGATCCGGAGAAGGTGGTGGTGGTCAGTGACCACTTCGTCCCCGCCACGGACCTGGAAAGCGCGGAGATCCTGGCGCTTACGCGGCGCTGGGCCCAGCAAGCGGGCGTGCGTCACTACGACATGCTCGGAATCTGCCATGTCGTGCTGCAGGAAGGCGGCCACATCAAACCGGGCATGTTCTGCATCGGCGGCGACTCCCACTCCCCCAGCGGCGGTGCCTACGGTGCATTCATGATGGGCGTCGGTGCGACCGACATCACCGGCGCGCTGGTCACCGGCGAGCTGTGGTTGAAGGTTCCGCAGACCACGCGCATCAACTGGGATGGCGCGCTGGGCGACGGTGTCAGCGCCAAGGACATCATGCTGTTCCTGTGCGCCACGCTGGGCATGGGCAACGCGGATCAGGTAATGGAATACGACGGCTCGACGGTTCGTGGCATGTCGATGTCCGAGCGCATGGTGTTGTGCAACATGGCGGCCGAACTTGGCGCGGACACTGGCATCGTCGCAGCTGATGCCACGACCCTGGCCGCTCTTGACGCGGCCGGCCAGCCGTTTTCCGGTGATATCGCCCAGTGGCAAAGCGACGCCGACGCGCCCTGCCAGGCGGAGCATCACTACGACGCGGCGACCCTGGCACCGCAGATCGCCGCGCCGCACAGCCCGGCCAACAGCCGCGCGGTGACCGAGTACGAGCCAATCCACATCGACCAGGGCTATATCGGTGCCTGCACCGGGGCCAAGCTGTCCGACCTGCACATGGCTGCGGAAGTGCTCAAGGGCCGCAAGATCGCCAGCAATACGCGCCTGCTGATCGCCCCGGCGTCGGTGGCGATGACCCGCGCGGCGGCCGCCGACGGCACCCTGGAAATCCTCACCGAAGCCGGCGCCATCATGCTGCCGACCGGCTGCGGGGCCTGTGCCGGAATGGGCGCGGGGATGTACGCGGACGGCGAAGTCGGCCTGTCCACCACCGCGCGCAACTTCAAGGGACGCATGGGCTCGTCGAAGGCGCAGGTCTACCTGGGCTCGCCGTACAGCGTTGCCGCCGGCGCGGTGAAGGGCTACATCTGCGACCCGCGCGAACTGTTGGCGGAACCGGCGTGACCGCCGGCAATGCCAAACCGGCCACGGAGGATTCTATGAGCAACCAGAGCACCCCCGACGTCGATTCCGCCCTGAGCCGGCGCGGTCGGGCATTCGTGTTCGGCGACAACATCGACACCGACCTGCTGGCCCCGGGCCCGTACATGCGCGAGTCCCCCGAGGTGCTGGCCAGTCATTGTCTGGAAGCAATCGATCCGGACTTTGCCCGCGAGGTGCAGCGCGGCGACATCGTGGTGGGCGGCAAATCCTTCGGCATCGGCTCCTCGCGCGAGCAGGCGGTGCAATCGCTGGTGGTGCTGGGAGTGGGCGCGATTGTCGCCACCTCGTTTGCACGGATTTTCTACCGCAACGCGCTGAACTTCGGCCTGCCCGCGCTCACCTGCCCCGATCTGCAGGCCGAGCGCGGTGACGATCTGGAAGTGCGCCCGCAGGACGGCCTGCTAATCAACCACACCAGCGGCAAGCAGTACCGGTGCGAGAGCATTCCGCCGGAGCTGATGGACATCGTCAACGTCGGCGGCCTGATGCCGTGGCTGGCGCGCAAACTGGCAGCTGACGCGAAATCCGCGGCTTCCGGCGCGGACGGGACTTCCGGTGATCCGGCTTGAGTGGGGTTGACCCGTCCAGGCTGAAGTTCCGTGGTAACGGCATCCTCCATGTCACCCTGATCGCGCCGGACCTGGATGCCGCGTGCGCTGCATACCGCGAACAACTGGGCCTGACTGTCGCCTCCCGCGAGTCGCTCGGCGCTGACCTTGCCGCGGTCCTGGGAGTTGCCGACCTTGCCGGCGCGCCCGTTGCCTGGCTCGCCAACCCGGCCGGCGAGTGCATTCTCCGTTTGGTGGAAGACCCGCACGCGAGACCGCTGGAGCCGATGTTCCGGCACGGCTGGCTGTCACTTGAGGTGCTGGTGGCCGATGTCGATGCGCTGGTCGCCGACCTGCACCCGCCCTTCCGCGTACTGCGCCCGCCCGCCGACCTGGAACTGAGTCCGGCGATCCGCGCCAGCCAGGTACTGGGACCCTGTGGGGAAATGCTCTACCTCACCAGCATCAAGGAAGCGGTACCGCCTTTCGACCTGCCGATGAGCGATGAGCGCGTGTCCCACACCTTCATCGGTGTGATGTCCACCCCGGACCGCGACGCCTCGCAGGCCGCGTGGGCGGCGCTCGCCGACCATCCGGGCTGGGCGTTCGAGACGAAGATCACCGTGCTCAACGACGCGTTCGGGCGGGATCTAGGCGACCGCTACCCCGTTGCGGTCGTCGCGCTGCCGGGGCAGTGCATGGTCGAGATCGACCAAGTGGAGCTGCCTGACGATTCCGGCTTGGAGGCGGCGCGCGATGCGCCGGCAGGCATCCAAGCGGCCCGCGTTGATTCAGTGGATGCGAAGCGCCGGTTTGCCGGCCAGCACAGCATCGCCCTGCGACTTGCGGCACTGCCCGACGGCCTTGCATCGGCCGGCTGGAACTTGATCGGCGATGAGAAAGTCGGCATTGAGCATCATGCGGGACTCGTCGGCCCCGCAGGTGAGCACGTACAGTTGGTGCTGGACGCCTGACGGGCCGCGCCGGAGCGCCCTCGCTCAGAAGCCGATGCTGCACCGTTCGTAGACATTGACCGCGCTCGCGATTTTCTCGCTGGCCACCAGAACGACCAGAGCCGCGGCGACGCCCGCCATGCAGGTCGTCCCGAACCGCTGAAGGGAATCGGCCGGTCGCAGGAAGACCGACCCCGCAAATGCGGCAATCGTCCCCAGAATCAGCACGCCAAGGGCTGTCTCGGGAGACGCGAGCGGCCCGAACATCACCACAAGCAGCGCCAAGCCGACCGCGCCGCCGCTGTCATTGCACGCCGCTGCGTAGTAGCCGACCAGCGCGGCGAATGACAGCACCACCACGAGTGTCAAGCACGTCAGGAACCCGAGAAACGGGCGCGACCGCGGATCATCCATGACCGGCTCCAACGAACGATTCAATGCTTACAGGAGCGGTGAGGCCATGCGCCTAACCGCGAGCTTCCACCGGTCACCGCGGCTTGCTGCTTACCAGCATCGCCAAAAACGGCGTCGCGGTGGCAACGCCCACTGCGACACTCACGCCCGATGGCTGCAATTGGCGCTTGTGCAGTCAGCTATCGCTGAACTTTACCCGCTCCGGGCCACGGTTCCGCGAACGGATTACCACACTGCCGGCAAGCTTATCGTGCCAACCCTGTTTTCTTGGGTCGAATGCTACCCAAATCAATCCGAGAAAAAGAGGGAGGGTTGAAAGAAAGTAAGCGAGGTATCGCCCGATCGATTGGCCAACGGTGAGTGCTTGACCTGTTCTTGCGTCAACAACTCTGGCGTGGACAAGCATTTTTCCCGGAGTAGCTTGCTTGTACACCCAGAACAGGATCACCAAAGCCGCTGGAAGCACCCACGAGATAAGGAAATCGGCCGGACCTGCAATAAACGGGCCGCTATCGTCTGTAAAGTGCGCCCATCCGTAAATAGACACCAGAAGCGGCGTCGTTATTAACGCCACCAGTATTGCGTCAACTATATTAGCGCCAACGCGCGGCCAGAAGCCGACGTACTCGAGATCGTGATCCTGCATTTGGTGTCCCTGTTTATCGCCCCCTGTGGACGCGGTGAAATTATGCCTCGAATTTATCCTGGGGTCGCGATTCAGGCGGACGACGACTTGTCGGCCGCGCGCAGCCCAACCACGCCGGACGCGTCCAGCGCGGCCAGCGCGACCGCATCCAGGCCAAGCAACTCGGACAGCACGGCGCCGGTGTGCTCACCCAGCCCGGGCGCGGCGTGGGTGTATTGGACCGGGGTGGCGGAGAAATGCACCGGATTGGCGACGCCGGGCACGTGGCCGGCGGTCGGATGCGGCAGCTCGATACGCATGCCGCGCGCCTGCACCTGCGGGTCATCGAACACCTGGTCAATCCGGTTTACCGGCGCACACGGCACGGTGGCGCGCTCCAGCTCGGCCAGCCAGTGCGCGCTCGGCCGGGTCGTCAGACGCTGCTCCAGATACGGCACCAGCCGGTCGCGGTTGGCGACCCGCGCGGCGTTGGTGGTGTAGCGCGGATCGCCCGCCAGTTCGGGATCACCGAGGACCTCGCAAAAGCGCGCGAACTGGCCGTCGTTGCCGACCGCCAGCATGAAGTAGCCGTCCGCCGTCGCCATCACCTGATACGGAACGATATTGGGATGCGCACTGCCCTGGCGCTGCGGCACGACGCCCCCAACCAGGTAGTTGGACGCCTGGTTGGCCAGCCAGGCGACCTGGGTGTCGAGCAGGGCAAGGTCGATATGCTGGCCTTCGCCGTGGCGCTCGGCGTGACGCAGTGCAGCCAGGATCGCTGACACCGCGTACATGCCGGTCATCAGATCGGTCGCGGCGACGCCGACTTTCTGCGGGACGCCGCCGGGGCTGCCTTCCGGCTCCCCGGTGATGCTCATCAGTCCGCCGATCGCCTGGATCGCGGCGTCATAGCCGGCACGTTTTGCATACGGTCCGGTCTGGCCATAGCCGGTGATCGAGCAGTACACCAGCCTGGGATTGACCGCCTTCAGGCTGGCGTAGTCGAGGCCGTATTTGGCCAGACCGCCGACCTTGTAGTTCTCCACCAGCACGTCGCAATGCCTGGCCATTTCGCGGATCAGGCGCTGGCCTTCCTCGCCGGTGAAGTCGATAGCGACCGAGCGTTTGCCGCGGTTGGCGCACAGGTAATAGGCGGACTCCGCGGTCGGCACGCCGTCCGCGTCGTGCAGCCACGGCGGACCCCAGCCGCGGGTGTCGTCGCCGCCTTCGGGACGCTCGACCTTGATCACGTCGGCGCCGAAATCGGCCAGCACCTGGGTGGCCCACGGGCCGGCGAGGATGCGCGACAGATCCAGTACGCGCACGCCATCAAGAGGTTTCATTGCGGCCACCAGTCGTTGCAGGCTTGCGGGAGTGAGGGCTGCCAGCCGATGGTCTGCTGGAAGGCCTCGGCGAGTGCGATCAGTTGCATTTCATCACCGATAGCGCCGACCAGCTGCAGGCCCAGAGGCAGTTCACCGTCGGCCACCGCCAGCGGCACCGACAGCGCCGGATTGCCGGCGAAGTTGGCATAGCCGGTCAGGTCAGCCTGATTGGCCGGCGTGGCGGTGTCAAAGCTGAAAGCGCGCTGCGGGGTGGTCGGCATCACCAGCACATCGCACTGGGCCAGCCACTGCTGCAGCTGTACCTGGGCCTGATCGAGCACGCGCACCGCGTCGACCAGATCACTGGCGGACTTGCGCTCGGCGTAGGCCATCAATTTCTGCAGCAGCGGCGAGAAGCGCTCGCGTTGGTGCTGCCAGTCATCGGCGTGTTCGATCAGCATTTCCGCCTCGCAGACCAGCAGGCCGGCGCGGCGCGAATGGCCGGGTGCGAAGGCCGGAGCGGGCAAGTCCACGCGCTGGTAACCGAGGCCGAGCAGGGTCTGCAACCCGGCTTCGAATGCTTCGGCGATACCC
>NZ_JXSS01000061.1 GCF_000855665.1 Lysobacter sp. A03 | reverse complement strand
CCGGCGGAGCGCTGCGGAAGCGAGGCGTCCACCTCGAACTCGGCCAGCATCGCACCGGTGGTGATGACGTCGCCGGCTTCACCGGCCAGCCTGGTCACCTTGCCCGAGACCGGGGAGGGAACCTCGACCACGGCCTTGGCGGTTTCCATCGAGACCAGCGCCTCGTCCAGGCGGATCGTGTCGCCCACCTTGACCGACCATTCCACGATGGTCGCATCCGGCAGGCCCTCGCCCAGGTCGGGCAGGTAGAACGTGTTCTTGTTGCTCATGGCAGTCCTTCTATGTGCTTGGGCCTATCTGCGTGGGCGCGCTTGCGCCCGGCATGGCATCGGTGGAATTCTGGCGCGGTGACTCAGCTGGCCGCCATCGCGCGCCGTGCCGCCTCGACCACCCGCTCCACGCTTGGCAGGTACTTCATCTCCAGGCGGAACAGCGGGATGTGGGTGTCGTAGCCGGTGACGCGCTCGACCGGGGCGACCAGGTCGTACATCGATTCCTCGGCCAGACGCGCGGCGATTTCGGCGCCGAAGCCCGCGGTCTTGGGGGCCTCGTGCACGATCACGCAGCGACCGGTCTTGGACACCGACTCGGCGATCGTGGCGAAATCCAGCGGACGCAGGGTGGCGACATCGATGACCTCGGCGCTGATGCCCTCGGCTTCGAGTTTCTCGGCGGCCTCGAGTGCTTCCTTCACCTGCGCGCCCCAGGTCACCAGGGTCACGTCGGTGCCGTCGCGCAGCACGTAACAGACATCCAGCGGCAGCGCCTCGCCGTCATCGGGTACCACTTCCTTGTACTGGCGGTAGATGCGCTTGGGCTCGAAGAAGATCACCGGGTCGGGCTCGCGGATCGCCGCCAGCAGCAGGCCGTAGGCACGCTGCGGGGACGACGGCATGACCACGCGCAGGCCGGGCACGTTGGTGAAGATCGCCTCGTTGGCCTCGCTGTGATGCTCCGGCGCACGGATGCCACCGCCCCACGGAACGCGCAGCACCATCGGGCAGGTCAGCCGGCCACGGGTGCGGTAACGCATGCGCGCGGCATGGCAGACGATGAAGTCGACCATCGGGTACATGAAGCCGTCGAACTGGGCCTCGGCGATCGGACGCATGCCCTGGCTGGCCATGCCGACGGTCAGGCCGGCGATGGTGGTCTCATCCAGCGGGGTGTCGATGATGCGCTCGGAGCCGAATTTCGCGTGCAGGCCGGCGGTCGCGCGGAACACGCCGCCGTTGACGCCGACGTCCTCGCCCAGCACCACGACGCTGTCATCGGCGCGCAGCTCGTAATCCATGGCCTGGGTGAGTGCCTCGATCAGGGTGATCGCGGCAGGTGCAGCGGCAGGTGCAGCGGCAGCTGCATTGGTGGTGGTGCTCATGCCCGGCCCTCCCGGTCGATGGCTTGTTGGCGCTGTTCCAGCAGGTCCGGCGGCGGATCCGCATAGAGGTAATCGAACATCGCCTCCACCGGCTGCACCGGGGTTTCCAGATAGGCGTTGATCTCGATGTCGACCAGGCGGCCGCACTCCTCGATCCATTCGGCTTCCTGCTCTTCCGACCACAGGCCCTGGTCGGTCAGATAGGTGCGCAGGCGCAGCATCGGCTCACGCGTCCAGCCGTCCTTGACCTCGGCCTCTTCACGGTAGCGACGGGCGTCGTCGGCGGTGGTGTGATCGTGCAGGCGGTAGGTCATGAACTCCAGCACGGTGCCGCCTTCGCCGTTGCGCGCACGCTCGGTGGCCAGGCGCATCGCCTCCAGCACCGCGATCAGGTCGTTGCCATCCACCTGCAGGCAGTGCAGGCCGCCGGCAATGCCCTTCTGGGCCAGCGTCTCGGCGCCTGTCTGGGCGTGGCGGGGCACGGAGATCGCCCAGCCGTTGTTGATCACGCACAGCACCAGCGGCGAGGTGAACGCACCGGCGGAGTTCAGTGCGGCGTAGAAATCGGTCTTCGAGGAGCCGCCGTCGCCACAGCAGGCCACTGCGACCCGCGGCTGCTTGCGCAGCTTGAACGACAGCGCCGCACCCGCCGCCATCAGGCACTGGGTCGAGATCGGCACGCACCACGGGTAGTCGTGCGGCGCGTCCGCGAAGTCGTTGCCACGCTCGTCGCCGCCCCAGTAGAGCAACACTTCGCGCGGTTTCACGCCGCGCATGAACTGGGCGCCGTACTCGCGGTAGCTGGGGGCGAACACGTCCTCGGGCCTCATCGAGGCGCCGATGCCGACGTGGGTGGCCTCATGGCCCAGGCTGGCCGCGTAGGTGCCCAGCTTGCCGGTGCGCTGCAGCTTGATGGCCTTGCTGTCAAAGGTGCGCACGAAGAGCATCTGCTTGAACAACGGCAGCAGCGTCTTGGGATCGCGGAAAGCCTCGGGCAGTTCGCCGACCGGCTTGCCGTCCTCGCCAAGGTATTGCATGTACTTGATTTCAAATGTCGCAGCAACCTTCATTGCTTGATTCCCAGGAGCCTACGAAAGTCGCCCATGATACTGGCCCAACGTTGAAAGGCCGTTGCGCGCTGCGGCAAAACCCGTCGCTACGCCGTTTTGATGGGTTAGGCTTGGGAGTTACCTGAGGGAGCTGTCATGACTTCGGACACCAACGAGCGCGCACTGGAAACCGGCATCCACACCGACCTGGCCGGACGGATGAGTTATGGCGGCTACCTGCGGCTGGATCGCCTGCTCGATGCGCAGCAGCCGGTGTCCGATCCGCCCGAACACGACGAGATGCTGTTTATCGTCCAGCACCAGGTGTCCGAGCTGTGGCTGAAGCTGATCATCCACGAGTTGAAGGCGGCGATCGTCCATCTGCGCGCCGACGACCTGGGCGCCTGCCAGAAAGGATTCGCGCGCTGCAAGCAGGTGCTCCGGCAGCTGACCGAGATGTGGTCGGTGCTGGAAACGCTGACACCGGCTGACTACATGAAATTCCGCGACACGCTGGGCCCGTCCTCGGGCTTCCAGTCGCTGCAATACCGCGAGATGGAGTTCCTGCTGGGCAACAAGAACGCCGGCATGCTGCAGGTCTTCGCCCATGATCCGGCGGCCGAGGCCACACTGCGCGCCGCCCTGGAAGGCCCGAGCCTGTACGACGAGGCGCTGCGCTATCTGGCCCGCCACGGCCACGACGTGCCGGCGCACCTGCTGGATCGGGACTGGACCCGCAGCCACGTATCGGACCCCGCCTTGCTGCCCGTACTCGAGCGGATCTACGAGGAGTCCGGCGAGAACTGGCAGGCCTACCACCTGTGCGAGGACCTGGTCGACCTGGAGAGCCAGTTCCAGCTGTGGCGCTTCCGCCACATGCGCACGGTGATGCGGATCATCGGCTTCAAGCGCGGCACCGGGGGCTCATCCGGCGTGGACTTCCTGAAGAAGGCCCTGGACCTGACGTTCTTCCCGGAGCTGTTCGAGGTCCGGACCCGGATCGGCATGGGCTGACCCCCATTCAGCCTTCACCGCGGTTGACGCGCCAGCGCGCCGTGGTTAAACCTAGTCGCTTCGTCCGGCGAGCTGCCGGTCGGACCCGCCCGTACTGAATGCCGCACAGCGGTCAGGGCATTTCCAGACAGGCGGCCGTCACGGCGTCGACCACTTCCCCGGGGAGAAGCAAAAGCAGTGGCCAGCCATCCGAGTTCCAGCGTCGAAGAGAAGACCTTCCTGGGTCATCCCCGCGGCCTGTTCGTCCTGTTCTTTGCCGAGATGTGGGAGCGCTTCTCCTACTACGGCATGCGCGCCATCCTCATTTTCTACCTGCTGCAGCATTGGCTGTTCGCGGAAGAGAAGGCCTACGTCATCTATGGCGCCTACACCGCGCTGGTCTACATCACGCCGGTGGTGGGCGGGTATATCGCGGACCGCTGGCTGGGCCAGCGCAAGGCGGTCCAGTTCGGCGCGATCCTGCTGGTGATCGGCCATGGCCTGATGGCCTATGAGGGTCCTGGGCCGGCGTCGGGCATCAGTGCCGAGCAGATCCAGTCGTCGCTGTACATTGACATTTTCTGGCTGGCACTGGCCTTCATCATCATGGGCGTGGGCTTCCTGAAGGCCAACATCTCGGTACTGGTCGGGCAGCTGTACCGCCAGGGCGACGCACGGCGTGATCCGGCGTTCACCATCTTCTACATGGGCATCAACCTCGGCGCGGCGCTGGGTTCCTTGCTGGTCAGCTACCTGGGCATGAGCCCGGACTGGGGCTGGAGCTGGGGCTTTGGCGCAGCCGGTGTCGGCATGCTGCTTGGACTGGTGGTTTTCGTGCTCGGACGGCCCTACCTGAAAGGCAACGGCGAAGCGCCGGACGCCGCGATGTTGAAGCGTCGCAGCCCGGTTGGCCTGCCCAACGAGTGGGCGATCTACCTCGCATCCTTGGGCGGCGTGGTCCTGGTGTGGTTCCTGGTCCAGTACCAGTCCGTGGTCGGTGGCCTGTTGGGGGCGACCGGCGCGGTGGTGGTCATCTGGCTGCTCTACAACGTCGTGGCCAAACTGGACAAGATCGCGCGTGACCGGATTCTCGCGGCGATGTTCCTGATCGGCCTGCAGCCGCTGTTCTGGGCGTTGTTCGAGCAGGCGGGTTCGTCGTTGAACGTGTTCACCGACCGCCATGTCGATCGTGTGCTGTTCGGGTGGACGGTGCCCGCGGGCATGTTCCAGTCGATCAACTCGATCTACATCATCACCCTGGCGCCGGTGTTTGCCTGGTTGTGGACCTGGTTGGCGCGACGCGGTCTGGAGCCTTCCACGCCGGCCAAGTTCGGCCTGGGCCTGGTCCAGCTGGGCGGAGGTTTCCTGGTGCTGGTCGCCGGCGCCGCGGCGGTCGGGACCGACAACATGACCCCGGTGATCTTCATCTTCCTGATCTACCTGCTGCACACGATGGGCGAGCTGTGCCTGTCGCCGGTGGGCCTGTCGGCGATGACTAAGCTGGCGCCGGCGAGCATGCTGAGCCTGATGATGGGCACGTGGTTCCTCTCCAGCGCGGCGGGTAACTTCATCGCCGGCCTGATCGCCAGCGCCACCGGAGGCGCTGGCGGAGGCGAGGAGGGTCTCACCGACGCCGCACCCGTGCTGTCGGTCTACGCCACCATCGGCTGGGTCGCGATCGGCGTTGGCGTGGCCGTGATCGTTATATCGCCGCTGGTCCGGCGCCTGATGCACGAAGGCGTGGATAGCAACGGCGTGGACTACGCACTGGCGGGCCAGAACGAAATCGGCGAGCCAGCGGCGGCCGGTACCCATCCGGAGCGCGAGCAGAAGTAACGCGGTAGGTGGAAGTGACCCGGGTCGTCGTCATTGGTGGCGGGCCCGGAAGACAGGACGGCGGCCCTTGGGCCGCCGTCCTGCGTTGTGGCTGGTTTGCGGCCGTAAAATGCCCGCCTAGCGGTTTGCGGATGCTGTTTCTGTTTTGGCTTCGGCTTCCTGCTCTGCATCAGCTTCGATATCGAGGGCATCCAGGCGGTCCAGCAGATCGAACAGTCGGGTCAGCTGCGCGGGGTCGATGTCCCCGAACAGACGCTGCTCGAAGGCGAGCGCCATCGGCGCGACCTCGGCATACACGGCATGGCCAGCAGCGCTCAGGCGCAGCACCGAGCGCCTGCGGTCATCGGGATGCAGGCTGCGCTCCAGCCAGCCGGCCTCGATCAGCCGGGCGACCGCGCGGCTGACGGCGACCTTGTCCATGGCGGTGCGGCCGGTGACCTCGCTGGCGGACAGGTCGGGGTAGCGGCCGAGTACTGCCATCACACGCCATTCGGTCATCCCCAGCGAAAAACGCTCGGCGTAAAGCCGCGCAATCGCGGCGCTGAGGCGGTTCGACAGCACCGACAGCCGGTAGGGGAGAAAGCGCTCCAGTTCGAGCTGCGCGGGGCCGGGAGGCTCGCTGTTCATGCTGCATCGCACCTTGCATATGGTTTCATATGAAACTATAACGCTGTTATCCGGCGCAGGTGCAATCCCGCCCAGCCGCCCGTCCCCCAGGAGTCCCCATGAGCGCACAGCCCAACCTCGGCATGCAGGTCACCACGTTTGAAAACCCGCTGGGTATCGACGGCTTCGAGTTCGTCGAGTTCGCCGCGCCGCAGGGCCAGGGCGAGATGCTGCACGACTACTTCCGCAAGCTCGGCTTCACTGCCGTGATGCAGCACAAGAGCCGGCCGATCACCCTGTACCGCCAGGGTGGCGTCAACCTGCTGGTCAATGACGATCCCGACAGCTTCGCCGCCGACTTCGCCAAGGCCCACGGCCCCTGCGCGACCGGCTTCGCGATCCGCTTCAAGCAGCCCGCCGAGCACGTGTACTCCACGGTGCTGGGCAACGGCGGCGAAGCGATCACCGACAAGGCCGACACCAAGGTGATCGATGCACCGGTGATCAAGGGCATCGGTGATTGCATGCTGTACCTGGTCGACCAGTACGGCGAGAAGGGCAGCGCCTACACCGACTTCCTGCCGGTGCAGGGCGCGGACCAGAACCCGGTCGGGTTCGGGCTGACCTTCATCGACCATCTGACCCACAACCTGTACTTCGGCAACATGGCCAAGTGGTCGGAGTACTACGAGAAGCTGTTCAACTTCCGCGAGATCCGCTATTTCGACATCAAGGGCGCGAAGACCGGCCTGGTGTCCAAGGCGATGACCGCGCCGGACGGCATCGTGCGCATTCCGCTCAACGAGTCCGACGATCCGAAGAGCCAGATCAACGAGTACCTGGACGCGTACAAGGGCGAGGGCATCCAGCACATCGCCTGCTTCACTGACGACATCTACGAGACGGTGGAGAAGATGCGCGAGGCGGGCGTCGAGTTCCTCGACACGCCGGACGCCTACTTCGAGGTGATCGACCAGCGCATCCCCAATCACGGCGAGGACGTGGCGCGGTTGGCCCGCAACAAGATCCTGATCGACGCCGATCCGGAGACCAAGCAGCGCAAGCTGCTGCAGATCTTCACCACCAACGCGATCGGACCGATCTTCTTCGAGATCATCCAGCGCAAGGGCAATGAAGGTTTCGGCGAAGGCAACTTCCAGGCGTTGTTCGAGAGCATCGAGCGCGACCAGATGAAGCGCGGCGTGCTCTGATCGCGATGCGGTAGCGGTTACCCGTGGCCGGCGTTGCGCCGGTCGCGGTTCGGTGTCACGGCCGCGGTGCGGTCACTTCGTCGTCAAATCGGGTGAGGAGGGGAGCGTGCACGGAAACGGATACATGAGCGGCTTCGGCAACGAGTTCGCCACCGAGGCGTTGCCCGGCACGCTGCCGGAAGGGCGCAACTCGCCGCAGAAGGTCGCCCACGGGCTGTACGCCGAGCAGCTGACCGGCACGGCATTCACCGCGCCGCGGCATGCCAACCGGCGCAGCTGGCTGTACCGGATCCGTCCGGCGGCCATGCACGGTGCGTTCTCGCCGTTCCAGCAATCGCAGTTCCACAACGATTTCCAGTCCGGTCCGGTTACCCCGGACCAGTTGCGTTGGGACCCCTTGCCCCTGCCGGATGCGCCCACCGACTTTGTCGAGGGTCTGTTCACGATGGCGGGCAATGGCTCGGCGGCGAGCCAGAACGGCATCGGCATCCATCTCTACGCGGCCAACCGCTCGATGCAGGGCCGCTATTTCTACAACGCTGATGGCGAGCTGCTGATCGTCCCCCAGCTTGGTCGCCTCCGCATCGCCACCGAGTTGGGCGTACTGGAAGTCGAGCCGCAGGAGATCGCACTGATTCCGCGCGGGGTGCGCTTCCGGGTGGAGCTGCTGGACGACACCGCCCGCGGCTACGTGTGCGAGAACTTCGGCGCGATGTTCCGGCTGCCGGACCTGGGCCCGATCGGCAGCAACGGCTTGGCCAACCCGCGCGATTTCCTGAGCCCCAAGGCCGCATTCGAGGACGTCGATGCGCCCGAGGGCAAGCCGTTCGAGTTGGTGGGCAAGTTCCAGGGCCACCTCTGGCGCGCCGACATCGGCCATTCGCCGCTGGACGTGGTGGGCTGGCACGGCAATTACGCTCCCTGCAAATACGATCTGCGCCGCTTCAACACGATCGGCACGATCAGCTATGACCACCCCGATCCGAGCATCTTCCTGGTGCTGCACTCGCCCAGCGACACGCCGGGCACCAGCAACATCGATTTCGCGATCTTCCCGCCGCGCTGGCTGGTGGCCCAGGACACGTTCCGGCCGCCGTGGTTCCACCGCAACATCGCCAGCGAATACATGGGCCTGATCCACGGCGCCTACGACGCCAAGGCCGAGGGCTTCGTGCCCGGCGGCAGTTCGCTGCACAACTCGATGACCGGGCACGGGCCCGACGCGGCAACCTTCGACAAGGCCTCGAACGCCGACCTTTCCACGCCTGATGTCATCAGCAATACGATGGCCTTCATGTTCGAGACGCGTGCGGTGATCCGGCCGACGACACAGGCCCTGGCCGCCCACCACCGCCAGCGCGATTACCAGGCGTGCTGGGCCGGACTGGAAAAGCACTTCATCGGCTGACGACCTCAGCGAAGACGCCCTCAGCACAGCGCCGCTAGCCGGGCCTCTCGCCGCGTTCACGCCGACGCGCTAGCCTCCCCGTGATTGCTGACGGGAGAATGGAATGCACCCTTATCGATTGTTTCCGACCGCGGTGTCACTGGCGGTCGTTGTGGCCCTGACAGCGTGCAATGTGCCCTCGCCGGAAGGCGCCGGGACCGATGTCGCCCACACGGAATCTCCCGCGGCCGGTCAGCTGGACCAGCCCTATGAAGACGTGCCCCCTGCCACCGCGCCACCGGGCAGCGTGATGCCTGGCCAGAGCCCTGCGACAGACAGTCAGGCGCACTGGAACGGTTTTGGCGACGCCCAGTTCGGCATGGACGACGAGCAGGTCAAACTGGTCTGGCCGGGCGAGCTCATGGGCTCGGCAGCGGAAGGGTCCAGCTGCTACCACCTCAGCCCGGCCGGACAGACCGATATCTCGCGCTTTGCGATGATGCTCGAGGACGGGTCGTTCGTGCGCTACTCGGTGTCCGACGAGGAAATCGTCGCCCCGGGTGGTGGCAAGCGCGGTATGGACGCCGCGCAGATCGACGCCCTGTATCCGGGCAAGGTCACCTCGACGGCGCACAAATACGTGGCCGACGGCCAGTATCTGCGGATCGAGGAAGGCGGTGGCCCGCACGTGCTGGTTTTCGAGACCGATGCCGCCGGCACCGTGACCGAATGGCGGGTCGGCTTGCCGCCGCAGGTGGATTACGTCGAAGGCTGCAGCTGAGCGTGCAGCGCGGCCCGGCCTGGTCGACGGTCGCGCTTCGCGGTCACGGGTTCGCGCTGCCCAGGCTGCCCGACTCTTTCCCGGCTGCCGTCCACGCCCGCAACCCGTTCACCGCCAACCCGAGGAACACCAGGTAGAGCGCGGCGGTCAGGTCCAGTGACTTGACCAGGTACATGCCCACATAGACCACGTCGACCACAATCCACAGCCACCACGCGGCGGCGTGGCGGCGTGCCTGCCACCATTGCGCGACCAGGCTGAGCGCGGCGAGCATCGCGTCCAGCCACGGTAGCGCGGCATCGGTAAAGTTGTGCATTGTCGCCCCCAGCGCGATCCCGAACGCCACGCCGATGCCCAGGTCGCGGATGCCATGTCCGCGAGGCAGCGGGGCGATGCTGATGCGCCCGCCGGGCTGCGCCTGGCGGTACCAGTGCCACCAGCCGTACAGGAGGAAGCCGGCGAACCCGATCTGCAGCAGCGCATCCGAATACAGCCTGGCCTTGGTGAACACCAGCGCATACAGCACGACGGACACCACGCCGACCGGCCAGGCGAGCATGCGCCGCTGCGCCATCAACCAGACGCCCAGGATGCTGACAGCGACGGCGGACCATTCCAGCGCGGTGGCGCTCATAGCGCGAAGGTCACCGCCAGCCGCAGCTGGCGCGGAGCACCCGGGAACAGGTAGTAGTCACCCGAACTGCTGCCGGTATCGCGCCAGTAGAACCGGTTGAAGACGTTGTCCACCGACAGGTTCCAGCTCACGGCCTGCCCGCGAAGCTGGTGCCGGAAGCGCACACCGGCATCGACGACGCTGTAGCCGGGTGCGCGCATGCGGCCGTCGGCGGTGGCCACATTGGCCGAGGCATGGCGCCAGCCGCCGGCGAGGGTCAGTCCCGGCGCAAACGGGAGCTGGTAGTCGGCGTGCACGCTCGCTCGCGTCCTGGGCACATTGATCAATTGATGGTCGTGGTATGCCGGCGTGCCGGTATCGTGCGCCCGCGCCCGCAGCACCGCTGCGCTGGCAGACAGGTGCAGGCGGTCGGTGATCCGTCCATCGGCGGTCAGTTCCAGGCCCGTATGGACCTGGCGGCCTGCTTCGACAAAGGTGTAACCCGCATCGCTGTCGTCGGGCCTGGCGTACTGGAAGGGCCGGGTGGTGCGGAACAGCGCGGCGCCGAGCGTCAGTGCATTCGACGCGGCGATCTTGGTGCCCACTTCGACCTGGCGCGACCGCACCGACGGCAGGAAGGCGCCGTCATTGGAGGTCCAGAACGGCGCCTCCTGACCCAGCGAGAGGCCGCTCACATAGCTGGCATAAGCGTTGATGTCGCTGGTGGCGCTCCAGATCAGCGCCGTCTGCGGCAGGAACCGCGACAGCGTGTCGTTGCGCTCCGGCGTGCCGCGCTTGCTGTAGCTGCGCTCGTCCAGGCGCACATAGCGGCCCCCCGCCAGCCACTGCCAGTGGTCGCCGAAGCTGATGCGGTCCAGCACGAAGGCCGCCGTCTGCCGGCTGTGCAACCGCCGGACCGACGGGCCGGGCATCAGCGGTGACGGTGCGAACTGGGGCACCTGAACGTCGTGGATGTTGCCGGTGCCGACGTAGTCGTTGACGTTGCGGCGCTTGTCCACGGTGCGGTCGAAGGCGTCCACGCCGAGCGTCAGCTGGTGGCCGATGCTGCCGGTCGCGAAACTTCCGCGCAGTTCGGCCCCCACCTCGCGGTTGCGACGGGTGTCGTCGGGGCTGCGGTAGTCGTAGATGTCGTAGTCGCCGTTGGGCGCGAAGGCATTGCCCGGCACGCTGCCGTCGGCACATTGCGCGGCGTAGTAGCAACCGTAGGCAAAGGCGACGCTGTCATCGATCACCGTTCTGCTGTGGCTGGCGGACACGCGTGACTGCCACTCCGGGCTGAAGTCGTAGGTATGCAGCGCCGTGATGTTGGTGCTGTCGATCCCGACGGGCTGCTGCCAAGCCTGGTAGCCGAGCATATGGGTGCGGTCAATCCGGCCGGGCAGGGCCTCGCCGCCCAGCAACTGGTAGCCGGAAGCGGAGCGCTGCGCGCTGGTCTGGTAGTTGGCGTCGACCTCCAGCTTGCCGCGCTCGCTGAGCAGCCAATCGGCGGCCAGCGAATAGAAGTTGCGCCGACCGTCGGCGTGCTCGATCCAGGACACACTGTCATCCCAGGCCGCATTGAGGCGCACGCCAAAGCGTGGCGTCAACCAGTGGCCGAAATCGACCGCGGCGTAGCGCGACCCTTCGGCGTCCGTGCCAAGGGTCAGCGCGCGGACCTCGGCGGGCCGTTTGCCGACGTAGTTGATGATGCCGCCCGGAGCCATGACGCCCGCCGCCAGTCCCGCCGCGCCCTTGAGGATTTCCACCTGCTGGATGTGCTCCAGAGGGACACGTTGCTCACCGGCGATGGCCAGGCCGTTGAACCGGTATCCCGTGCCGGTATCCAGCGCAAAACCCCGGATCGCAACGTTCTGGTAGTAGCCAACCGGGGCGTAGCTGTCTCCCAGAGAGGCGTCGTTGCGGGCCAGCTCCGACAGGGTGCGCACCTGGCGGTCGTCGATCAGCGCGCGGTCCAGCACGCGGATGGATGCCGGGGCGTCCTTCCAGTCGCCGCTCCCGAAGCTGCTGAATGGCGCGGGGCTGTCCTGCGCGGCCGGTTTGTCGGCCTGCACCCGGACCGCGGCGAGCTCGGTTGGGGTGCGGTCGAAGGCGTCTGCTGCAGCGTCGTTGGCGTGCAGCGGCAACGCCGCGCACAGCGCAGTGGTCAACAGCGGGATTCGGTAGTAGCGGCTCATTCGATTCGTCATCAGCGGAGGGAGACGAAGCGAAGGCGTGCAAGCACACCGTGCCACGAAGGCGGTGTGCCTGCTGCTCAAAGCTCCCTACGCCGGTGCAAACCGGATCAGGTTCCAAGGGACTCTCTCAGCCTGTTCAAACCAGGCACCCCCGCTTCAGGGCGCTATTTCACCACAAACCATGCGCACCCGCCCGCAGCGGTTCATGCGGCCGCGTGCAATAACGCCAGCAGCGACTGCCCGGCATCTGTCCTGAACCAGTCTGCGTGACCGAGCAGGAAGTCGTGATAGGCCAGATCCGCGTCCGCGCGCGAGCCGGTTACGCCGTGGAAATAGTCGACTTCCGACAGCGCAAAATCCACGTGTACCACCGGCAGCAGATCAGCCAGCAGGTGCACCTGCTCGGACGACAGCGGCAGGACGCGACGGTAGCCGTCCAGCAGGGCGAGTGCCGTGTCAGCATGAACGGCATGCGCGTCGCGCTGCGGTGCCAGCCAGGCGATGGCGTTGCGCTCGATCGCGGTGGCCAGGTCGAACAGCGCGCTGGTGGGCGAGGCAAGGCCGAAGTCGAATACCGTGTCGACGACCACGGCGTCTCCCTCACGGCGCCAGAGCAGGTTGGACGCATGCCAGTCGTTGTGCGCCCAAAGGACTGGCTGGGTTTGCAGCCGCGCAGCGATCCCCGCGTGCCACGGCAACATCGATTGCCGGAGATCGTTCTGCCAGGACCTGTTCGCCAGATAGTCGGCCAGCGCCGGACGATCGTGCAGTTGCCGCTTGAGCGTCGCGATCGGATCCGCAGCGCGGATCAGGTCGTCTCGCGCCACCAACAGATGGGTACTGCGTTGGGGAGCGCTGTAGCCGGTCGAACCACGATGGAGGGTTGCAAGCATCCCGCCGGCCTCCCACGCCTGGCGCAGGTCGGTCAGCGGCGCCCACGAGGGCGCGTCGCGATACAGGTCCAGGCCCGTGCCTACCGCATGCACCTCATAGGTCCAGTCGCCACGCTCCAGGGCGGTACTGCCGCCATGGTCAGGCAGGACGTGAACCACCGACACCCCCGCGGCTGCCAGGTGCGCAATGAAGCGATGCTCCTCCGTCAGGCTGGCAGCAGTGCGCACGCTGCGGTGTTGGCGCTTGACGAAAACCCGTCCTGCCCGGCTATCGACAATGGCGGCGGCGGACATCGGGCGCGGGCTGTGCCACAGCAGATGGGAATCGCCATCAATCTGGGGGAACCGACCGCTCAACCAGGCAATCTCGCTGTCGCTGATTGCAGGCCAGTCGGCAGCCACGGCATCGTTGCGCAGGCCCTGGACGAGGTGGTCGCTGGCGTTCATTGACGGCTGACACGCGCGAGCAGCGGTGCTCAGTGGTTCTCGTCGGGCGCGCCATCCGGACGCGGCGGCACATGGGTGTCCTCGGGGCTGCCCGGCAGTCGTGGGCGCTCATCCAGGCGCAGTGACAGGCCGGCCTTGGCCAACAGGTGCGCGCTGATCGGCGCGGTGAGCAGCAGGAACGCGGTAATCAGCAATTCGCGCGGCTGAGGATCGGTTCCACTGAACGCGTGATAGCCGACCGATGCCACCAGCATGCAGCCCACCCCGAGCGTGCTGGCCTTGGTCGGCCCGTGCAGGCGCTTGAAGAACTCCGACAGCCGGATCAGGCTGAATGCGCCGATCAGGGTGAAGAAGCTGCCCGTCGCCAGCAAGGCGATCAGCAGCACTTCGAAAACGATGTCGATCGTGGTGCTCATTCCACGATGTCCCGGCGCAAAACGTACTTGCACAGCACCACGGTGCTCACAAACCCGAGCATGGCGATGATCAGCGCGGCCTCGAAATAGACCGGGGTCTGCAGATGCATGCCGAACAGCACCAGCTGCGCGATAGCGGTCACGCTGAGCGTGTCCAACGCGAGGATGCGGTCGGGCACGGTCGGCCCGCGCAGCAGGCGCCACAGCGCCATCAACATCGCAATGCCGACGACCGCCATGGACCCGAGCACGGCGGCATCCAGCACGCTGGTACCCATTATGTGGATGTGGCTCATGGGAAAATCTCCATCAGCGGGACCTCGTAACGACGCTTGATCCCGGCGATCACCGCGTCCGCGTCCTTCAGGTTCAGCACGTGGACGAGCAGGTATTTGCGGTCCTCCGACAGCGCCGCCGACACGGTGCCCGGGGTCAGGGTGATGAAACTGGTCAAGGCGGCGATGCCGTGGATGTTGGCGATGTCCAGCGGCAGCCAGATGAAGCCCGGGGTGATGTTCGACTCCCGGCCCAGCACCAGCCGCGCAACCTCGACGTTGCTCACGATCACGTCCCAGATCAGCACGCCGATCATCTTCGGCACCAGCCGCACGTTGCCGATGCGGGCGAACTCGCGGTCCAGCCGCGCCGCGAACAGCGGGATCACCACGCCCAGCACGATGGCGAACAACCACTGCACCAGGCTCAGGTCGGCGACCATGATCATCCAGAAGGCGATGACGGTGACGGTCAGCGGCAGCGACGGCAGCACGCGGCGGAAATTCATGGTGCCCTCCGTTGCGGCGGGGTGGCTTTCAGCGTGCCGACGTAGTCGCCCGGCACCATCAGCTGGGCACCGGCATCCTGCGCATAGGCGATCATCGGCGCGGCGTAGATGCTCATCGCAATACCGTAGCCGAGCAG
>NZ_JXSS01000025.1 GCF_000855665.1 Lysobacter sp. A03 | reverse complement strand
CCCCCCTTGCCCCGCCGCGCACCGATCCGGGGCAGCCCCTCGTACCCGGCCTCAAGCCGGTCCACGTGCACAAGTTCGGGGGCAGCAGCCTTGCCGACGCCGCCCACTACCAGCGCGTGGCCGCCCTCCTCGACAGCCTGGATGCGGCCGCACCCGGCCTTCAGTTCGTCGTCGTCTCGGCGATGCACGGGGTCACCGACACCCTGATCGCCCTGGCCGATGCCAGCATGTCCGGTACGGACTGGAAGCCCGCCTTCATGGCACTTCGCCAGCGCCATCTGGAAGCGGCCGATGTGCTGGACGCCGACTCCACGCATGGCCAGCACGCCTGGCTGGAAGCGCAGTTCACCGCGCTGGGCGACACGCTGACAGCGATGGCGTCCGGACAGGCGCGCAGCGAGGCCGACATCGCAGGCGTGCATGGTCTGGGCGAGGTCTGCTCCTCGCGGCTGTTGCAGGTCGCGCTGGGTGGCGCCGATGCCGGCTGGGGCCGCCTGGACGCGCGCGACGTGCTGGTCGCCAACCCCGGCGAGCTGGGTGTCACCGTGGACTGGGAGGCCAGCCAGGCGCGCCTTGCGCAATGGTCGGAGCGCCAGGACTACTGCGCGCGTGGCCGCGTCATCACCGGCTTTGTCGCCCGCGATGGCGACGGCGCGAACACCACGCTGGGCCGCAATGGCAGCGACTATTCGGCAGCCGCTTTCGGACGCCTGCTGAATGCCACCGAGCTCACCATCTGGACCGACGTGGATGGGGTGCTCAGCGCCGACCCGCGACTGGTACCCGATGCGGTGTGCCTGGATTCGATGTCCTATGCCGAGGCCAACGAGCTGTCCTATTTCGGCGCCAGCGTGCTGCACCCCCGCACCATGGCCCCGGCACTGCAGGCCGGACTGGCGATACGGATCCGCAACACCCGCAACCCCGATGCACAAGGCACGGTGATCAGCCTGGAGTCCGCCGCGGCCGCCTCGCCGGTGAAAGGCCTCAGCCTGGTGGAGCGAATGGCGTTGCTGGAACTCAGCGGCGCGGGCCTTATCGGGGTGCCGGGCACTGCCGAGCGGATGTTCGCCGCCCTGCACGCCGCCGGCGTTTCGGTGACGATGATCTCGCAGGGTTCCAGTGAGCATTCGATCTGCTGCGTGGTGCGCGAGGCGCAGGCCGCGCAGGCGCGCGAGGCGGTCGCCAGTGCCTTCGCCGACGCCATCGAGGAGGGCCTGGTCGCCGGCGTGGACGTGACCCCGGGAATCGTCATCCTCGCAGCGGTGGGCGACGGCATGGTCGGTTCCCCCGGTGTGGCCGCACGGCTGTTTGACGGCCTGGCAAAGGCCCGGGTCAACATCCGGGCGATCGCCCAGGGCGCGAGTGAGCGCAACATCTCGGTGGCGCTGGACGCGGCCGACGCCGTGCGTGGTCTGCGCGCCGTGCATTCCGCGTTCTGGCTGTCACCGCAAACACTCTCCATTGGCCTCATCGGGCCTGGCAAGGTCGGGCGCGCGCTGCTTGGACAGCTCTCCGAATCACTGCAGCGTCTCGCCGGCGACGGCCAGCGCGGCATCGACCTGCGCCTGCGCGCGATCGCCAACAGCCGCCGCATGAGCCTGGCGCCGCGCAACCTGCCGCCGCAGCAGGCATTGGCAGCTCTGGAAGCGGGCGAAGCCCTGGACCTGGATGCATTCGCGCACCATGTACGCGCCAGCCATCTGCCGCACGCACTGATCGTGGATTGCAGCGGCAGCGACGCCATCGCCGATTACTACCCACAGTGGCTCGCCGCCGGCATCCACGTCGTCACCCCCAACAAGCACGCCGGCAGCGGCGATCTGGCCCGTTACCGGGCGATCCGCGCCGCCACCCGCCACGGCGGCCGCTTCCTCTACGAAGCCACGGTCGGTGCCGGTTTGCCGGGGATCATGACCCTGCGCAACCAGCTCGACACCGGCGATGAACTGACCGCCTTCGAGGGAGTGCTCTCCGGCACGCTGGCGTGGCTGTTCAACCGCTTTGATGGCAGCGTGCCGTTCTCCGCACTGGTGCGCGAGGCGCGCGAGTTGGGCTATACGGAACCGGACCCTCGCGACGACCTCTCGGGCATCGATGTCGCGCGCAAGCTGGTGATCCTCGCCCGCGAGGCCGGCCGCATGCTGTCGCTGGAGGATGTCGACATCGAAAACCTGGTGCCGCCCGCCCTGCACGACGTGCCGCTGGAGGAATTCCTCGACCGGCTTGAGGAGCTGGACGCACCGCTGCAGGCGCGTCTGGACGGGGCGCTGGCCAGCGGGGGGGCATTGCGCTACCTCGCCCGGATGGACAACGAAGGTCGCGCCAGCGTCGCGCTGGTGGTGCCGCCGGCGGGACACGCCAGCCTGTACAGCCGCCTGACCGACAACCTGATCCAGTTCCACACCCGTCGATACACCGACAACCCGCTGGTGGTCCAGGGCCCCGGCGCCGGCCCGGAGGTCACCGCTGCCGGCGTATTCGGCGACGTGCTCGCGATTGCACAAGCACTTGGGGCAAGGCTGTGAGCGCGGTGGTGGGTACCTCCGCCCAACGTCCGCGTTCGCCCGCCCGCGAGGGTGCGACGGCGTTCGCGCCGGGCTCCGTGGGCAACATCGGCGTGGGGTTCGACCTTCTCGGCCACAGCATCGAGGGGCCGGGCGACCGCGCCTTCGTGCGTCGGATCGACGCGCCCTCGGTGACCATCACCGGCATCGACGGCGACAGCGATGGCGCAGCGCAGCTGCCGCGCGAGGCGGAGCGCAACACCGCCGGCCGCGCGCTGATGGAGTTGCGTGCGCAACATGGCATCGCGCACGGCTTCGAGCTGCGCCTGCACAAGGGCATCCCGCTGGGTTCGGGTCTTGGCGGCTCGGCGGCCTCCTGCGTGGCGGCACTGGTGGCGGCCAATGCGGTGCTCGACCAGCCGCTGACCCGCGACCAGCTGTATCCGCTGGCCCTGCTGGGTGAGTCGGTGGCCAGCGGCAGCGTGCACGGCGACAACGTCGCACCGATGCTGTTTGGCGGTGTCGTGCTGGCGACCCCGACCCGGGCAATCCCACTGTCGGCACCGCCGTTGGTGTGTGCGGTGGTGCATCCGCACCATGTGCTTGAGACCCGGCTCGCACGCGAGGCGTTGTCGGCCCCCTACCCGCTGCGGCAGGTGGTCCAGCACAGCGAGCACCTGGCGCTGTTCCTGACCGGTCTGGCGCGTGGTGACCTCGCCCTGATCGCCGAAGGGCTGCGCGACGTGCTGGTCGAACCCCGCCGCGCGTCACTGGTCCCGGGGTTTGCCGAGGTCAAGGCCGCCGCACTCGCCCATGGCGCACTGGGCGCGAGCATTTCCGGCGCTGGTCCCAGCGTGTTTGGCTGGTTTACCAGTGCGGCCCAGGCGCAGATCGCCGCGGCGGCGATGCAGGCGGCTTTTGCCGACGTCGGCCTCGACAGCGACGTGCATATCTCGCCGGTCAACGGCCCCCGCGCGGAGCTGGTGGCATGAAGTTCGCCAGCACCCGCGGACAGGCGCCAAAGGTCGGCATCGACGACGCACTCGCCGCCGGTCTGGCCCCGGATGGCGGCCTGTATGTGCCGGTGACCATCCCGCAGGTCACCATCACACATGCCGGCGCCACGCTGGCGGATACCGCGGCGGTCCTGCTCGCGCCCTACTTCGAAGGCTCGCGGCTGGCCGCACAGCTGCCCGACATGTGCCGGTCCGCGTTCGACTTCCCGGTCCCGCTGCGACCACTGAAACAGTCCGGCGATTATCTGCTGGAGCTGTTCCACGGCCCGACCGCCGCGTTCAAGGACATCGGCGCGCGCTTCCTCGCCGAGGCGCTGTCGCGATTGCGCGCGCCCGACGCTCCGCCGACGACCATCCTGGTCGCGACGTCCGGCGATACCGGCGCCGCGGTCGGTGCGGCCTTCCATCGCCGCGAAGGCTTCCAGGTGGTGATCCTGTACCCCGATGGCCGCGTATCGCCGCGTCAGGCCCACGGCCTGGGCTGCTTCGGTGACAACGTGCAGGCGCTGCGTGTGGACGGCACCTTCGATGACTGCCAACGACTGGTGAAGCAGGCGCTGACGGATGCCTCGTTGCGTGAGACGGTCGTGCTGGGTTCGGCCAACAGCATCAGTCTGGGCCGCTTGCTGCCGCAGATGGCGTACTACGCGCACGCCTCGCTGCAGTTCCGCGCCGAGCACGGCGAACCGCTCAACTTCGTCATCCCCACCGGCAACCTCGGCAACGCCCTCGCCGCGTGGCTGGCCCGCAGCATGGGCCTGCCGATCGGCGAGATTGTTCTGGCCAGCAACGCCAACGACGTGTTGCCACGCTACTTCGCCGGCGCCGATTACCAGCCGCAGCCCGGCAAGGCGACGATCGCCAATGCGATGGATGTCGGCGCACCCAGCAACTTCGAGCGCCTGCGCTGGTGGCATGAGGATGACGCCGCTGTGCGCGCATCAATGCAGGCTTGCAGCGTCGACGACGGCCAGATCCGCGCAGTCATTGCCGCTGCGCCGGCCCGGCATGGACTCGTCCCCTGTCCGCACACCGCGGTGGCCCTGCGCGCACTCGAGGGCCTGCGCGTCCAGAGCGACAAGCGACCATGGGCAGTCGTAGCCACCGCGCACCCGGCCAAGTTCGAGAGCGTGGTCGAACCCCTTGTCGGACACGAAGTGCAGCCGCCACCCGCCCTCGCCGTTGCACTGGCCCGATCCGCGACGGCCACGCCACTGGGTCTCGACTACTCGGCATTCCGTGACTGGTTGCTGGAATCCACAGCAACCGCATGACTGCGCGCTCGGCTCCACGGACGGGCGTCGCTCCTTTACCACGCCACCCAACCCACCTCCCTCCGTAGGAGCATCGACCTTCGATGGACAGCTTCATGCACCGCCGCGTGGCAAGCCCGGGTGAAACCGGCTAGCGTGACCGGATGACTAATTTCCGCATCCTCCTGCCGGCGACGCTTGCCGTCGCCCTTGCCGCCTGCAGCCCGCCGGCGCCTGACACGTCCACTGCCGTTCCAACCGCTACCGACGCGCCGACTGCGGCGACCGCCGATCCGCAGCGGGCGTTCTTCGACCACATCACCGAGCTGTGCGGCAAGGCGTTCGAGGGCAGCGTGCTGACCGACCGCCCGGTCAGCGACGGCCCGGACCCGTTCCGCGACCACACCCTGACCATGCACGTGCGTGAATGCAGCGACCGGGAAATCCGCATTCCATTCAACGTCGGCGACAACTACTCGCGCACCTGGGTCCTGACCCGCACCGGTGACGGATTGCGCCTGAAACACGATCACCGCCTAGAGAACGGCAGCGACGACCCTGTGACCATGTACGGCGGAGAGACCGCAAACCCAGGCAGCGCAAACCGGCAGGAATTTCCGGTGGATTCCTTCTCGCAGGAAATGTTCACCCGCGAAGGGATGGACGTATCCAACACCAACGTGTGGGCGATCGAGATCGAGCCCGAGCAGCGCTTCGTCTACGAACTGGCGCGCACCGACCAGGACCGCCTGTTCCGGGTCGGCTTCGACCTGACCAAACCGGTTGCCGCTCCGCCGGCGCCGTGGGGCGCGGAAGATGAGGCCGATGCCGGTGACGCGGAGGAAGGCGCCGCAGCTGCTCGGTAGCCGAGGCGCCGGGGGTGAACGCCCTTGGCTGCGAATGTCCCCCGGCACCGGTGAAGCCGGTGCCTCCTCCTTTACTTCGCCCCAAGGGCATCCACCCCCCGCGTTCGAGCCTGGCGGGTGGTTGTAGAAGCGCAAACCCGCGAGCGCAAGCGTGACCTGTATGTATTCGGGGCGAAATAAAGGAGGAGGCGCCCGCCGCAGGCGGGAGCCGGGGGACATTCGCCCGGAAGACATACAGGTCACGCCCCTCGGGGAACCACATTCACCCCGCGACCGCACGATGCTTTAACTGCCGCCAGCGTCCGGCGAAAGCGCACAAAAAAGGCCACCCGAAGGTGGCCTTTTGCATTCCCTGCAACGATCCCGCTGCCGTGGCTCCGGCGGCACGTCACGGGCTGGCGTGCTTACTTGGCCAGCAGCTTGGCAATCGCCGCGCCCAAATCGCCAGGCGACTTGACCGTGGTCACGCCCGCCTTCTCCATCGCGGCAAACTTGCCTTCCGCCGTGCCCTGTCCGCCCGACGCGATCGCACCGGCGTGGCCCATGCGCTTGCCTTCCGGGGCGCTGGCGCCGGCGATGAAGCCGACGACAGGCTTGGTCACGTACTGGGCAATGAACTCGGCCGCCTCTTCCTCAGCGCTACCGCCGATCTCACCGACCATGATGATGCCTTCGGTCTGCTCATCGTCCTGGAACAGCTTCAGGCAGTCGATGAAGTCCAGGCCGTGAATCGGGTCACCACCAATACCGATGACGGTGGACTGGCCCAGGCCCACGTCGGTGGTCTGCTTGACCGCCTCGTAGGTCAGGGTGCCGGAGCGGCTGACGATGCCGATCTTGCCCACGGTGTGGATGTGACCGGGCATGATGCCGATCTTGCACTCGCCGGGGGTGATCACGCCGGGGCAGTTCGGCCCGATCAGGACCACGTCCTCATAGTCGTTGAGCACGTTCTTGACCCGCAGCATGTCCAGCACCGGGATGCCCTCGGTGATGCACACGATGACGGTGATGCCCGCATCGGCGGCTTCAAGGATCGCATCGGCGGCAAACGCCGGCGGGACGTAGATGACCGAGGCGTTGGCGCCGGTCTGCTCGACCGCATCGGCAACGGTGTTGAAGACCGGCAGGTCCAGGTGGGTGGTGCCGCCCTTGCCGGGGGTGACGCCGCCGACGACCTGGGTGCCGTAGTCACGCATCTGCTCGGCATGGAAGGTGCCCTGCGAGCCGGTGAAGCCCTGCACGATCACCTTGGTGTCTTTGTTGATCAAAACGCTCATTTATATTGAATCCTGGTGATGTGGATCAGGCGGCAACGGCGGCGACGGCCTTGCGGGCGCCATCGTTGATGTCGTCGGCGGACGTGATCGCCAGGCCGGAGTTCTTCAGCAACTCCTTGCCCGCATCCACGTTGGTGCCTTCCAGGCGCACGATCACCGGCACCTTGACGTCCACTTCCTTGACCGCGGCGATGATGCCCTCGGCGATCATGTCGCAGCGGACGATGCCGCCGAAGATGTTGACGAAGATCGCCTTCACCTTGTCGCTGGACAAGATCAGCTTGAACGCCTCGGTCACGCGCTCCTTGGTCGCGCCGCCGCCCACGTCGAGGAAGTTGGCCGGCTCGCCGCCTTCCAGTTTGATCACGTCCATCGTCGCCATTGCCAGGCCTGCGCCGTTGACCATGCAGCCGATGTTGCCGTCCATGGTCACGTAGTTCAGGTCGTGCTGGCTGGCCTTGACCTCGGTCTCGTCTTCCTGGCGGATGTCGCGCATGTCGGCCAGGTCGGGATGACGGTAGGTCGCGGTGTCGTCGGAATTGATCTTCCCGTCGAGAACGGCGAGGTCGCCGTTGGTCAGGATCGCCAGCGGATTCAGCTCGACCAGCGCCAGGTCCTTCTCGTGGAACAGCTTGAACAGGCCGGTCATGATCTTGGTCAGCTGGTTGACCTGCTTGGCGTTCAGGCCCATGTCGAAGCCCAGCGCGCGGCACTGGTAGGGCTGCAGGCCTTCCACGTAGTTCACGTGGATGGTCTTGATCGCCTCGGGCTTCTCGGCGGCGACCTGCTCGATGTCCATGCCACCTTCAGCGGAGGCAATAAAGGTCACAGTCTGGGTGCTGCGATCGACCAGAACCGAGAGGTACAGCTCCTTGTCGATGTCGGTGCCTTCGCAGATCAGCACCGAGTCGATCGGCAGGGCGACGCCGGCGGTCTGGTAGGTCTCCATCGACGTACCGAGCATCGCCTTGGTGTACTGCTTGACCTCGTCAAAGGTCTTGGCCAGCTTGACGCCGCCGGCCTTGCCGCGGCCACCGGCGTGGATCTGCGCCTTCACCACCCACAGGTCGCCCGGGATGGACTTGGCGGCTTCGACCGCTTCTTCAGGAGTGCGGGCGATGCGCCCGGCCGGCACGGCAATGCCGTAGTCGGCAAACAGCTGCTTTGCCTGGTATTCGTGAAAATTCATGCGTCACCGAGGGGAGTGGAAGACATCCCTCGCTGGCGCAGCCGGAAACGGCTCGGGAGCGAGGGGCCAGCTATTGTGGCCGATCGCGCCGCCCCCCGCAAAATCCGGTCTGGCCGCCATCGCAACACGCGTGCCTATACTCGTGCGAACCAACACTGCCCAAGGATGAAACGCGTGTCGCCAGCCCTCGCCGTCCAGCCCAACGACGACGCCGACAGCGCGCTGCGCCGCGAACTCTACTTCTTCACGCTTTACCGGTTGCTGGAAGGCTCGCTGCTGGTACTGGTCCTGTTCGGGCCGGTGACAGACATGCTCGAGCCGCCCAGGCACGACCTGCTTGCACGCGTGGTCGCGCTGTCCTACCTGTTCCTGGGCGCCGTCCTGTTTGCGTTCGGTCGTCGTGGCGAACTGCGTGGACAGGCACTCGCGGGCATCTGCTGCGACCTCCTGTTCGGGATCCTGGCCATCCATGCCATCCCGGTCGCAGGCACCGGCATCGCCCTGATGCTGCTGTTCAACGTCGGCGCCGCGGCGCTGCTGCTGCCTCCGCGGTTGGGCCTGGGCGCGGCCATGGTGGCCGTGGCCGGGATCGTCGGTGAGCACTTCTGGTCAGCGCTGCTGGAGGAAAGCGAGCGCGCGATCACCGAGCCCTTGATGTTCTCGGTCGGGTATCTCGCCGTCGCGACCACCACCAGCATCCTGGGCCGGCAGATGCGCGACAGCTACGAACTGGCCGAGACCCGCGGGGTACAGACCGCACATCTCACCGAGGTTAACGAGCTGATCATCCGCCGCCTGCGCACCGGCGTGCTGCTGGTGGATGGCCAGAACCGGGTGCGGCTGGCCAACGAGGCCGCCCTGCTGCTGCTGGGCGAATCCGGCGACGGCCATCGCGACCTGGCGCTGGCACTGCCCGAGCTTTCGCGCCGCCTTGCCGCCTGGCGCGAGTCGGGCGTGGTCGACGACGGGCCGCTGCAGGTGGCGACCGACCAGAACGATGTGATCCCACGCTTCACCCGTCTGCTCGCCGGCAGCGACCAGACCCTGGTGTTCCTCGACGACACCTCTTTGCTGTCGCGCCGCGCCGAATCCATGACCCTGGCGACGCTGGGACGGTTCTCGGCCAGCCTGGCGCACGAGATCCGCAACCCGCTGGCGGCGATCAACTACGCGGTGCAACTACTGGAGGAGTCCGACCAGATCGCCGTCTCCGACCGCCGCCTGCTGGAGATCATCCGCCAGCAGGGCCAGCGCATGAACGGCATCGTCGAGAACGTCCTGGGACTGGCGCGGCGCGAACCCGCCTCACCCGATTACGTGGACCTGGTTGCGCTGGTAAACCGTTTCGTCAACGAATACCGCGCCGGCCATCCACTGGAAAACGACACCCTCGTGGCGACGTCTGAACGGCCGGAGGTGCAGGCGCTGGTCGATCCGCGCCACCTGCTGCAGGTGCTGACCGTGCTGGTGCACAACGCGCTGACCTACGGGCGCATGCCCGGCGAGCCGGCGCGGGTGAGCGTGCATGTCCACCAGGACGATCGCCGTCATCCCATCATCGATGTCACCGACCGCGGCCCGGGAATCCCCGAGCGAGTCGCCCAGCAGTTGTTCCAGCCGTTTTTCACCACATCCGGCCACGGCACCGGCCTGGGCCTGTACATCGCGCGGGAACTGATCCGGGCCAACCAGGCCTCGCTGGACTTCATCGCCCTGCCCGCCGGTGGCAGCTGTTTCCGGATCCGTCTGTCCTCCACTGCCTCCATACGTCGTGATCGCTTAAGCTAGCCTTCATGATCGGAGGACGGGATGGCTGAGACACGCAGCGCTTTGGTAGTCGATGACGAGCGGGACATCCGCGAGTTGCTGGTGATGACCCTGGGCCGCATGGGACTGCGTTGCGATACCGCGTCCAGCCTGGGCGATGCCCGCGCGCAACTGGCGAGCAACCGCTATGACCTGTGCCTGACCGACATGCGCCTCCCGGATGGATCGGGCATCGACCTGATCGCCGAGATCACCGAGAAGTTTCCCGACACCCCGGTGGCGATGATCACCGCCTTCGGCAATGTGGATGCCGCGGTTGAGGCGCTCAAGGCGGGTGCGTTCGATTTTGTCGCCAAGCCGGTCGAGCTGTCGGTGTTGCGCGCCCTGGTCCGCCATGCGCTGGACCTGAAGGAGAAGCCGACGGTACGGTCCACCCCGGAAAACCTGGCCACCCGCCTGTACGGCGAATCGCCCGCGATGCAGCAGCTGCGCGAGACCATCACCAAGGTCGCGCGCAGCCAGGCCCCGGTGTACATCGCCGGCGAGTCGGGCGTGGGCAAGGAACTGGTCGCGCGCACGATCCACGCCGAAGGCAGCCGTGGCAGCGGCCCGTTCGTGCCGGTCAACTGCGGCGCGATCCCCAACGAACTGATGGAAAGCGAGTTCTTCGGCCACAAGAAGGGCAGCTTCACCGGCGCCTACGCCGACAAGCCCGGCCTGTTCCACAGCGCTGACGGCGGCACCCTGTTCCTGGACGAGGTGGCCGAGCTGCCGCTGCCGATGCAGGTCAAGCTGCTGCGCGCGATCCAGGAGAAATCCATCAAGCCGGTGGGCGCCAACGCGGAGGCGATGGTGGATGTGCGCATTCTTTCCGCAACGCACAAGGACCTGGCCGGCCTGGTTGCCGAAGGCCGCTTCCGCCAGGACCTCTACTACCGCATCAATGTGATCGAGTTGCGTGTGCCGCCGCTGCGCGAGCGCCTCTCCGACCTGCCCGGCCTGTGCGCCAAGATCCTCCAGCGCCTGGCATCCGACCTGGGTCGCGAGCCTCCGGCGCTTTCCGCCGAGGCCATGGATGCCCTTGGCCAGTACGCCTTCCCGGGCAACGTGCGCGAGTTGGAGAACATCCTCGAGCGCGCCATGGCCATGGCCGACGGTGACCGGCTCGAGGTGCATGATCTGCACCTGCCACAGGCCGCCGCGGTCCACGCTGCCGCCCACGGCGCACCCCGGCCGGCCCCGCGCGAACCTGGCGCAGCCCCATTGCAGCCGCCCGCATCGGGCGCCCAGACGCCGCAGGCGGCCGCAGCCGCGGCGGGAATCGACCCGCGCACGATCGATCCGCGCGACACCGCGACCAGTGCGTTGCCCTCCTACATCGAAGAGATCGAGCGGGCAGCGATCCAGCATGCGTTGCAGGAAAACCGTTACAACAAGACCCGCACGGCGGCATCGCTGGGCATCACCTTCCGCGCGCTGCGCTACAAGTTGAAGAAACTGGGCATCGACTGACCTGCTCGCCCCGAGCCGACGCCGCCAGTGGCTGGCCGGGGAATTGCTGATCGATCGGGGCCGCCCGTGGCGACGGCCGGTAAACTGGTCGTCTTGTCCCGATCAAAACCATCACCTTGCCCAGCGCTGACGCCCCCCCGCCACACCCCTCGCCTGCCACCGACAGTCCTGAATCGACCACCCTTTCCCAGCGCCTGCAGGTGGCGCTGGATCTGCTCGAGGCGGTTGCGGCGGATCGCACGCTCCTAGACGAGCTGCCGAAAACGGACCGTTCCCGATTGCACCAGGCGGTGGCAAGGGTTTACCACCCCGAGCCCGGACAGCGCCGGCAGAAGCTCAAGGCGCAGGAGCGCGAGCGGAATGCCGAGAACATCCGTCGTGCCGACGCGGTCCTGAACCAGACGGGCATCCGCGCGCTGCGCCGCAAGCCCGTATTTACCGCGTTGAACTACTTCCCGCCGCACAGCCCGGAAGGTTGGTCGCAAACCGATACAGCCGCCGACACGGAATCCCCGGAGCTGCTGCATTGCTACGTGTGCAAGCAGAAATACACGCGGGTCCATCACTTCTACGACCAGTTGTGTCCGGAATGCGCGGCGTTCAATTTCCACAAGCGCACCGAGCTGGCGGACCTGAGCGGCCGGGTCGCCCTGCTGACCGGCGGGCGGGTCAAGATCGGCTATCAGGCCGGCCTGAAGCTGCTGCGCGCCGGCGCCGGCTTGATCGTGACGACCCGCTTCCCGCGCGATTCCGCCGCTCGCTACGCGCAGGAGCCCGACTTTGGCGAGTGGAGCGACCGGCTGGAGATTTTCGGTCTGGATCTGCGCCATACACCCAGCGTGGAAGCATTCTGTGCCGAGCTGGTGGCGACGCGGCCGCGACTGGATTTCATCATCAACAACGCCTGCCAGACGGTGCGTCGCCCGCCGGAGTTCTACGCCCACATGATGGCCGGCGAGACTGCGGCGCTCCGCGATACGCCCGAAGTGGTGCGCCAACTTATCGGCCGGTACGAGGGCCTGCGCAGCCAGGACCTGCTCGGCGAGGCGACCGCGTCGGTGCAGGCCGCGGCGGCGCGCGGCGAGATGGCAACGACCGGCAGCGACATGGCTGGACTGGTCCGCGCCGCCGAGCTGTCACAGGTGCCGCTGCTGGCCGAGGAACTGCTGGGCCAGAAGCATCTCTTCCCGGAAGGCCGGCTGGATCAGGACCTGCAGCAGGTGGATCTGCGCGGACGCAATTCCTGGCGCCTGCAGATGCACGAGGTGCCGTCGGTGGAGTTGCTGGAAGTACAGTTGGTCAACGCGATCGCGCCGTTCCTGATCAACGCCCGGTTGAAGCCGTTGATGCTGCGCGCGGTCGATGGTGGCGAGCCGACCCGCGATAAGCACATCGTGAACGTATCGGCGGTGGAGGGGCAGTTCTATCGCAACTTCAAGACCACGAGGCACCCGCACACCAACATGGCCAAGGCGGCGCTGAACATGATGACGCGCACCTCGGCGGCGGATTACCACGGCGACGGCATCCACATGAACAGCGTCGACACCGGCTGGGTGACCGACGAAGACCCGGCCGAGCTGGCGGCGCGCAAGACGCTTCAAGAGCGCTTCCATCCGCCGTTGGACATCATCGACGGGGCGGCGCGGATCGTGGACCCGATCATTGATGGCTTCAACACCGGCACCCACGTGTGGGGCCAGTTCCTGAAGGACTACAAACCGACCGATTGGTAGCGGGGCGGGCGGGTTGGCCGGGGCCAAAAAGGTCGTCGGCCGGGGCGCGACCTGCCGGATCGTCGCGGTACACGAACATTAAACAGCCGTGCTTGCGGTGCCACGACAGCCATGATGCTGGAACAACGGGAGCGAATGCCGTTGGGGCGAAGTAAAGGAGGAGGCACCGGCTTCATCGGTGCCGGGGGACATTCGCACCCAATGGCATGCGCTCGCGGTGCCCCGGTCAACCCGCAGATGCGGCGCTTTTTCCCCTCGGATGAGCGAAGCACCAGCAAAAACGGGCCGCGATGCGGCCCGTTTCATTCGTGGCGCGGAATATCCGGCCATTGGCAATACAGCTCGCGTTACTGCGCCGCAGCCGCCTTGCCATCATCGCTGCCCGCGCCTTTCACGTACTTGTCCAACCAGGCATCCTCTTCGGCCAGCATGTGCATGATCGACTCGCGCGCGCGGTAGCCATGTGACTCGTTGGGCAGCATCACCAGCCGCGCGTTGCCTCCCAGGCCCTTCATCGCCGCGAACAGGCGCTCACTCTGGACCGGGAAGGTGCCCGAGTTGTTGTCGTCCACGCCGTGGATGATCAGCAACGCGTCCTTGATCCGGTGCGCGTAGTTGAACGGCGACATCTGCATGTACGTGTCCTGCGCCTGCCAGTAATTGCGCTCCTCGGCCTGAAAACCGAACGGCGTCAGGCTGCGGTTGTAGGCGCCGCTGCGGGCGATGCCGGCTTTGAACAGGCGGGTATGCGCGAGCAGGTTGGCGGTCATGAACGCGCCGTAGGAATGGCCACCGATCGCCATCCGGTTGCGGTCAGCCACGCCGCGTCGCACCACCTCGTCCACCGCCGCCTCAGCGCCGGCCACCAGTTGCTCAAGGTAGGTGTCATTGGGTTCGCGGTCGCCCTCGCCGACGATCGGCATGGTCGGTCCGTCCATCACCGCATAGCCGCGGGTCAGGAACGGCAGCGGTCCCCAGTAGCTGATCGCGTTGAAGCGGTAAGGCGATCCGGTCACCTGGCTGGCCGCATCGGCGGACTTGAACTCGCGCGGGTAGGCCCACAGCAGCGTCGGCAGCGGACCATCACGCTTGGCGTCGTAACCGGGCGGCAGGTACAGGTTGGCGGTCAGCTCCACGCCGTCCTTGCGTTGGTAGCGGATCTGCTCCTTCTGCACGTCGCGCAGTTGCGGCGTGGGATGCGGGAAATCGGTCAGCGCGATCGGGCTGGCGTCCGCGTCGCCCAGGTCACGCAGGTAGATGTTGGCCGGCTGCTTGGGCGACTCGCGCGAGCTGAGGATGCGCTTGCCGTCATCGTCCAGCATCGCGACCGGTGCTTCGTACCACGGCTCTTCCGAGTGGAACAGTCGCGTGGCCTGCTTGTCGGCGAGGCTGAATCGGTCGAGGAACGGCCGGTCGCCCTCCGGCGAAGCTCCTGCGCCCATCAGGAAGATGCTGCCGCCATCGCTGGATACCACCAGGCGCTGGTTACCGGCGTCGTCGGGGCGGGTTACCGGGGTACCCGGGTCGTTGTAGCGGTCCTCGTAGGAGCGATCGAAGATCAGCTCCGCCACTTGGTCGGGCTGCCCGGGAGCAATCCGCCACTGCCGCGTCTGGCGGGTCTTCCACCAGAACTCGTCAATCAGCGCGAGGTCGTCGCGACCCCAGGTCGCGCCGGCATAGCGCAGGCCGAGTCGGGCCAGCTCCACCGGCTTGCCGCTGAACGGGGCGGCGTGGGCGAACACCACGTCGCGCACTTCCACGTCGCGCGCCGGGTCGCCGCCGTCCTGGGCTTCGGCCCAGACCAGGGTGGCGGGCGCATCGCTGCGCCAGGAGATGCGGCGCACGCCTGTGGCGACCGCGTCGTTGCCGGTTGGCAGTCCTTCGACCAATGGCAGGCGGGCGACCGTGTGCAATTGCTTGCCGTCGCGGTCGAGCACCTCGATGCGGCGCGGGAAACGCGAGAATGGGACGAGGTAGGAGAACGGACGCTCCACCGTCTGCACCAGCAGGTGCCTGCCGTCCGGCGACGGCGATGCTCCGATGACCAGGTTGGGCTTGCCGAGCAGGTCCAGCTTGCCGGCGAGGTCCACGCGGCCGAGCTGACTGGTCAGGTAGTGGGCGAAGATCGCCGCGTCCTGCTCGTTCTTGAGCAGGTCCTGGTAGGTCCGGATCGAGCGAACCGCTGCGCCCTGCTCGGTTTGCTGGATGCTGGGGCCGGCCGGGACGCCATCGGCGTCGGGCGCGGCTCCCTGGCCTTGCGGGCGCAGGGTCACCAGCAGGCTGCGGCTGTCGGGCATCCAGTCGAAACCGGTCCCCGCCACCGCGCTCAAGGGCTGCTGCAGCAGGCGATGCGCCCTGCGCGAGGCGACATCGACGATCCACAGCTCGACGTGGCCGGAGGCATTGTCGATGTGGGTAAAGGCGATGTGCTTCTGGTCCGGCGCCCATGAC